>CALUJE010000015.1 GCA_944320885.1 uncultured Phocaeicola sp. | reverse complement strand
AACTCAATTTTCATACCTCCGCTGAATGTTTCTTCAAAAATATTTCCTAATGTTGCACTTGCTGGTTGACTCTGCCTGAATATGGTTGCGCATTCTTTTTTTGTAGTATTATATTTGTCGTTTGTCCGAAACATTAAAAATATTATCTTTGCCTCTGCGACAAATATTTATGTTATAACATGTTGAATGTATATGCCGTGTTAATGGATATATGATTCAAAGTACACAAAATCTCTATGACAAAAACTAAACTCCAGACAGTTCTTACTGTGTTTTTAAGTAGTGCGCTACTTTTTGTATCGTGTAAACAATCGGATGAAGAATTTTTGGTTTATGATGCCGATTTTCTATTGACTTGTGTCCAATTGTCCTGGAAAGACACCCGTGCCGTAACAAATGACAATGGACAAGGAAGTTTTTCCAGTGGAGACCGGATTGAAGTTTTGATAACCGGTGATAAGAAAACTGAAACTATTCAGTTGGAATATATGGATAATCGATGGACTCCGGCTTTGAAACGCAGTGACTATGCTTCGGGAGGATTTACTTTATCGGCACTTTATCCGGTCTTGACACAAAATGTAGATTATCCTTATTGTAGGGAGGTTAGTATACCGGTAGGTCAGGATGATATTGATAATTATGCCGCAGCTGATATTCTTTTTGCGAAAACTACTGTAGATGCTGCCAATACTTCGGCCACATTGCAGTTTAACCATGCCTTGCATCGTATAAACATAAACCTGAAAGGTTCTATTCCGGACGATTTGATGATAGAAGTAAAAAGTCTTGCCGGTGGAAAGATTTCTTTGGAAGATGGAACGGTGACAACAGAAGCCTCACAAGATTATGTATGGATGAAACCTTATAAGAAGAGTGAAGATTCTTACAGCATAATTGTGCTTCCACAAGAGACCAAAGAGTTCTGTAGTGGTGAAGGATTGATAAGACTGACCAGTGGAGGAAAGTCTGCTTCGTATGTATTTAATGCCAATGAAGAGAGATTCAATGCTGGCATGCAAACTACCATAAATCTGACATTAAAAGCAGAAGGTGATGTTGATTTGGATTTTTCCAATCAGACGTATTGGGTATATGGTATAACTTCTCCTGTTTTTCCCGGGAAGGATAATATTCCGTCCAAGGAGTCGTGGGTAAAAGAAATGGAAGATGGATTATGGTTTCGTTATTCATTTGAGGATATGTCTACTCCCATATTTCTTGAACAGCAATTTCTCACCTGGAAAGAGGATTGTGGATGGTTTGACTGCAACAAAACTTTCGAATACAATGGAGATGGCAATATGTGTTGGGCTGCAGCTGCATCTAACCTGATACATTGGTGGATGGCCCAAAACAAAAAATATATTGAAGCTTACGATAAGGAATATGGTCCTGAATATAAGGATTTTCAAAGACCTGAGAAGTATAGTAAAATGACTAAGGAAAACCAACAGCATAGTGAGGTGTTTAATTTCTTTAAATCTTCTTTTGATAATCGAGGAAGTTGGGATACAGGAGGTGTCAATTGGTTTGTAAATGGAAACAGGAAAAATCTGATATATTGCCATAAACCGGATTTTAATGGTTTTTTCAGTAAAGTATTCTCAAAAGAAGATGCGATAGCAAAGGGGACAACAGATACATCTAAAGAAAATTTTAACCTTTGGTTTAAAGATGCGTTTAGACATCATCAAGCTATTGGCTTTTCTGTTTATGATTTTGCTGGTTTAAATACAAAAAGTCACTCCATGGTTATTTGGGGGGCAGAATTTGATGCTGAAGGGAATGTGGCTTACGTATATTTCTGTGATAATAATTATGGAGGAAGTGAACCTAATCACGCTTCACTCGGACGATATAAGGTGATATATGACAAGTCGAATGTACCTGAGCTTAAAGGTGATTATGCCTATTTGACTCCATTGGATAATACGGACGGAACTCCCTCAACAGTTCGTTATCGGTTTACCTCTCTTACATTGGTCGATTTACGTACAGATCTTTGGCAGAAAGCTTTTCCTGAGATAAAGTAGCAATAATAAAAAAACTATTTGGTAATGAAAAAGAATTTATTTTATGTGCTTATAGCGATGGTACTTACAACAGCATCTTGTGCAAAAGATGGCTCTGACAATATATCAGTTGCTGAAAAAACTGTAAAAATAGTGGCTAGTATAGCCTCACAGACACGTGCTCCTCAATTGACAGATGATGGAAGCGGAACATTTTCAGAAGGAGATAAGATGTCGCTCTTTGTAACAGATGATGAAAAGAATATATTTTCTGTTGATTATGCATATGGTTCAGGTCTCCTGACATGGGGAAGTTTAGGGTTTTCGGAAAGTGATGTTCCGGTAACTTTGGCAGCATGCTATCCACAACAAAAAGAAATAAAGAATGGTTTGTTTGAATTTAATACCTTTACAGCTTCAGATAAAGACTTGCTGATTGCTCCAGTTCAGTCAGTGAAGGTAGGTACATCTGAAACCGTATACCTTAAATTTAGTCATGCATTGCATCTATTGGAGTTGACTTTTGTAGCTGGAGATAATTATACGGAAGATGACTTGAAGTCTTTTTCACTGACTCTTAAAGCTAAAACGACATGCGTTGTTGATGGAAATCAAGGGAAAATAAAAGAAGTGAAAGATGATATTGCCGAATATTCTTCAGATGATACGGAAACTTCATTTTATCTTGTGCCGCAGCCTACTGGAGATATAATTTTGAATATTGGTATAGGTAGTGATAAGAAGACGATAACATTAGACAAATTGCTGGAACAGTTAGGCACTCCTCAATCAAACTTGGAAGGAGGTAAACGCTGTAAGCTGACTTTGAAGGTAAGTAAGGAAGGCATTACGGTAGAAGGTGGCTCTATAAACGGATGGGGTGACCAGGTAACTGCTGATGGAGAGGTGGTGATAGGCTGATGTCTGTTGCTTTTTGGAAAAACATATTCCGGCCATATATCTGATTTGTTTGGCTGGAATATGTTTTTTTCTGTGATAAGACTCGAATATGTTTTCAGGTAAAAGTTCTAGTTTGACGGAGTCTTTTAAGGAATATTTTCATCATTACTCATTGGGATATTGACAATTCAGATATTGCTATATACTTTTCTATTATTTGCAAGGGATTTTGTTTGATTGGAGTTTTCAAGTTACATTTGTAGACATAAGAATTTGTAAACAACAATGTATCTTATATATGAATTTTGACTGTTTATGGAGATCAATTATCAGCAATTTCTTTCAGGTGAATATTGTAACAGGCTTGATGCTGAAGTTCTGGAGATGATTAATCGTACCGGTAAATTGTTGGCACGTTTTAATATTTCTGGAATACCAGAAGAAGAAAAGCATGATTTATTGAAACTAATGCTTGGAAATATAGGTCGGCATACAACTGTGGGGAATAATTTCACTTGTCAGTGCGGTAAGCATATTTTCCTTGGAGAAAAGACTGTAATTAATATGAATTGTACGTTGATGGATGAAAATTACATTCGTATAGGTAATAGAGTACTGGTGGCTCCTAATGTACAGTTATATACGGCTATTCATCCGGTAGATGCTTGCGAACGCTTTGTCAGTAATTGGAAAGAGAGTTCCGGAGAGTTGTTTTTCCGTACCCGTTCTTTACCAATAACAATAGGTAATGATGTCTGGATAGGAGGAGGAACAATTATTCTTCCAGGAGTTACCATTGGTAATAATTGTGTAATCGGTGCCGGTAGTTTGGTAAATAAATCCATTCCTGCAAATAGCGTAGCAGTAGGTAATCCGTGTCGGATAATTCGTCGGTTGGAACTAGCAGTTACCTTTCGTTCGGCTACCGTATCTGATATTCCCGAAATGAAAGCTCTTTTTTGCGATACGGTGTTGAATGTTAATGCCCGTGATTATACTTTGGAGGAAGTGGCTGACTGGGCTTCGTGTGGAAATCGTCCCGGTCATTGGGAAAAACTGTTGGCAACGTTGCATTTTATTGTTACCTGTGATGCAGAAGGTTGTATTGTTGGTTTCTCTTCTATTCGGAATGATGGTTATCTGCATTCCATGTTTATCCACAAGGACCATCAGGGAGAAGGCATAGCTACAGCACTGCTGCAACGTATTGAAGCATACGCTACAGAGCACGGTATCCGTGAAATCACTTCGGAAGTGAGTATCACAGCCCGTCCTTTCTTTGAACGGAAAGGATACGTCGTAGAGCAGGAACAACGTGCGCGAGCCAACCATCTGTGTCTGACCAATTATAAAATGAGGAAATATTGTAAACATCAGTCAATTTGAGTTGCAGAAAGAAGAATTTGTATGAAGATAAAGTCCATCACTACAGATAAGAAACGTTTCTTGCCCCTTCTTCTCCTTGCTGACGAGCAGGAGTCGATGATTGACCGTTATCTGGGAAGAGGAGAACTGTTCGTCATGTATGACAAACAGGAAACGGAAGCCATTGCCGTAGCTGTTGTGACAAACGAGGGAAACGGTATTTATGAACTGAAGAATTTGGCTGTTGCACCTTCCTTCCAGCGGAAAGGGTACGGCCGACAGATGGTGGAATACCTTTGTCAGTACTATGCTGACATATGCCATACGCTACTCGTTGGTACGGGCGAAAGCAAACAGACAATTTCCTTTTACGAAAGTTGTGGCTTTATTTATTCACATATCCTCCCTGATTTCTTTACTTGCAATTACGACCATCCGATTGTAGAAGACGGGAAGGTACTGAAGGATATGGTTTACTTGCGAAAAGTCCTGATTAAATTTCACAACCTTTCTTTTTCTGAACGAACCGATGACCTTATACATACTTTGGTTGGATTATGGGATGCATCGGTACGGGCAAGTCATCATTTCCTGACCGAAGAAGATATCCTGCGGCTTACTCCGTTTGTTGGTGAGGCCATTCGGGCTATTACCAACCTGATTGTATTGTATCAAGGCAAATGCCCGGTTGCTTTCATGGGTATTGAAGGAGCAAAAATCGAAATGTTATTCGTAGCCCCTTCCTGTTTTGGTAGAGGATTGGGCAAGCTGCTTGTCTGTATGGCAGTTGAAAAGTTCCATGTTATCTATGTGGATGTGAACGAACAGAATCCGCAGGCTGAAGGTTTTTACCGTCATTTAGGTTTCCGTGCGTTTGAACGGACAGAGACTGACGAGCAAGGCAATCTATTTCCAATCTTGAGAATGAAACTTGAAAATAAAAACTGATAAGCGACTTCAAATGAATACATCAATTATCCTTTTTCTTTTTCCTCTTTTCTTCCTGATTCATGAGTTGGAAGAATTTCTCATGATGCGTTCATGGATAGAAAAAAACAGTATTGCGATGTACGGACGTTTTCCAAGATTCGAGCGTATTATACAAGTTATGCAAAAAGTAACTAGACGGAAAGTTGCAATGATAGCTTTCGAAGAGTTTCTTGTAGTCGTGGTTTGTACTATAGTGAGTGCATATACTGGGAATCTTATAGCATGGTATTGTTGTCTGGCTGCATTCTCAGTTTATCTTTTGATACATATAGTCCAGTTTATGGTATGGAGAGGATATATACCGGCCATTGTTACTACTTTGTTATGTCTTCCGTATTGCATTGGAGTTATCTGTGAAGTATCGCTTCCTTTTACTTCGGGTGAATGGGTAATATATACATTGTTGGGATTAATATTGGGTGGATTGAATTTATTTGTGATGCATAAGTTTGTAAGTTGAAAAGTATATTGAAAAAATATTTGTATATGAGACATATTCCTGATGTTCTTCTTGTTCACGGTGGTCCGGGAGCCATTGGAAGTTTGCACCCGATGGCAATTCATTTATCAAGATATCATAATGTATTGGAATGCATTCAAACGAAATATTCCGTTACGGAACTGAAAGATGAACTTAGAACACAGATGGGGAAACTTCCTGTGCCCTCTGTTACTCTTGTCGGACATTCGTGGGGTGCATGGCTTGTTATGATGGTAGCGGTAGAACATCCGGAGTTGGTAGACAGATTGATATTGATTGGTTGTCCGCCTTTTGAGGAAAAATATGTATCACTTATTTTGGAAAACAGATTGAGTCATCTTCATGAACGTGATAAAATACGTTTTATGGAGATAATGGCGGAACTGAAAAGAGAGGTAACAGAGTATGTACTGCATCTGCTTGAACAATATGTGATGAAGACAGATAATTATCATCTGATATCAGATGAAGTACACAGTAATGTTGATCGTAGGATGTATGAAACAGTATGGGATGAAGCTGAGATTATGCGTAGAAGAGGAGATTTAAAGAAAATGCTTTTTGATATTAAGTGCCCGGTAACGGTTATACACGGAGATTATGATCCACATCCTTTGGCTGGAGTTCTTACTCCGTTACATGAAGCTGGGGTACCTTATCAGTTTCATCTTCTCTCACATTGCGGTCATTCTCCCTTTCTTGAGATTGAGGCATCCTCAGATTTTTATTCTTTAATGAACGAATTGATTGGTTGATATCATGTTGATATGTATTTGAATTTATATTTTTTGTAATATTTATATTGCTGTAAATCTGTCTGTTGTAAAATAAAGAAAAATTTCTTTCAAAAACAGATAGGGGTTTTTACAGGGAGATGCGTTATACAGTTGAAAGCAGCTTAGCTAAGAGCTATTTAAGGAAGGTAATGACCGAGACTTCCTTTCTTCTTTGATAATCTGTTATCAGATGAGTCAGTAAACGTATCTTCGGTCTGTAACATTATAAAGCAAAATAATATGAAAAGTATGAATTTTAAAGCAGTAGCATTATCTTTGTGCATGGTTCTGGGAGTTAATATGGTTTATGGTCAGTCAGATAAAGGAGCAGTTTCTACTTCCAAACATGAAGTTCGTTTATCTGCCAGTGACGGATTGACGATGGGAAGTGTCAGCATTCTCGGTATGGGTATATCAGATGCATTGACCGGTACCAAAAGAGTTGATGATAAGTATAGTCTTGTATATGGTCTGGGATACCGTTATTCTTTGAATCGTTTCCGTGTGGGAGCTGACTTGGGATTCTCGCAGTCGAAGAGTAAACTGGTTCTGTTTGGTGAAAAGACGCCTGCAGTAAAGGAACGCGAATTGAATTTCCTTGTTTTGCCGACAGCTGAGTTTGTATATTATCGTAAAGGAATTCTGGAACTGTACGGTGGTGCTGGTGCCGGTGTGAATTTAACCCGTCATACTGAAACCGGATTGACTGAAGCAGGAAAGCGGATTGCACGTAAGGCAGATTTGTCAACTTCATTTGCTTATCAGGTAAATCCTATAGCTCTTCGTTTAGGAAATGACCGTATCGGTGGATTCCTGGAAGCCGGATTGGGAAATAAAGGTTTTCTTACAGCCGGTATCAGTTTAAGATTTTAATAGTTGAACATCATAATCGCAACATTGCCAGTCTGAATATGAGGACAGACAGAAAAGATAGGTTTAAAGAACGTTTTCAGAAGCATTATTCCAGGTTGTGTCACATCGCTTACGGATATGTGGCCAACCGGGATGATTCGGAAGACATCGTACAGGAACTGTTTATAAATGTGTGGAATAAGGGTAAGGATGAATTGCCCGAGAATGAATTTGTTCCCTACATGAATATGGCGGTAAGAAACAGCTGTATCTCATTTTTGCGCGGAAAGCAGGACGGAACACTTTCTATAGACGAACACATGAATGAGACAAGCCTTGTTGCATCGGAAGAACACGATGAAAACCGTCCTCATCCAGAAGAAGTATTGGAAGATGCTTTATCATCTTTGCCTCCGAAATGTAAGGAGATATTTATGATGGCCAAGTTGCGTAATATGAAATACCGTGAGATAGCGCATGAATTGAATTTGTCAGAGAAAACCATAGAAAACCAGATGACAAAGGCTATTCGGTTGTTGCGTGAATATGTATCTCAGAAGGGAGTATTGTTGATTTCTGTTATTTTTGTTGTTGTATCGGTCTTGCTAAATTTGTAGAATATGAAGAATAAGTATGATATAGATGAACTGTTGGCACGGCATTTTGCCAACGAACAGCTGAGTGATGACCAGAAACTCGAACTGGAGACTTGGATAAAAGAGAATTCAAAAGAGTTTCAGAGTCTGAGCAAACTGATACAAGGTATGAGTGATACTCCGGCAGATATTCACTTTGATGCAGTGCGGGCTTGGGATAAGGTTGAATCTCAATTGGCCGAGCATGCAGAGAGAACCTCTTTCAGACGCCGCATGTTATATATCGGTTCTGTTGCCGCTTCGCTGATATTGCTGTTTTCTTTAGGCTTTTATTATTTCTATGAACCGGAGGTCGATGCCCAGAGATATGTGAATGCTGGTGATACCGAACAACTTATTGTCTTGCCGGACAGTTCGGAGGTTACGTTGTCACCGAAGGCAAGTCTGACTTTTATTGCAGATGCATCAGACAAATGCAGAAAGGTGGAAATGCAGGGACGGGCTTTCTTTTCTGTCAAGAAGAACGGAACACGTTTTCAGGTAACGACACACTGTCTTACAGTCGAAGTTCTGGGTACCTCGTTTCTTGTAGATGTCGCGTCGTCCAATGCTACTCCAGGTGTTTTTGTTGCCACGGGAAAGGTCAGGGTAACGGCTTTGGGAGAAGAAACTATGCTGGTGGCTAATGAAAAGGCAGAACTCATGCAGGGAAAAGTATATAAAGGTGAAATAAAGAATCCGCAGCGGCTGTTTGACACTTACCGGCATTGGGTACAGTTTGACAATGTTCCGGTAACAGACATAACAGATGAAGTATATCAGCAAACCGGTGTACGCATAGAGCTGTCGGATGGACTTGGAAAGAACAAGGTTACCACACGGATTGATATGCTTGATATTGATGGTCTTGCAGCAGAACTGTCATTGCTCTGTGGTTGTAAATGTGATACTGTAATTGTAGGAAAGCATTATAGACTTTATGAATAAGAATCTGTTTGTTCTGTTACTTGCCGTTTTTTGCATGTTTTCTGTCACCTTGTTGGGGCAGGACAGGGACGAGACAAACACATTGGCGGAAGAAAGTATCCGGGTGGATGCTTCTTCCGCCAGTGTGTTGCAATGGTTCAATAAAATAGCGGCCGAGAAGAATATTTTTCTTTCGTATAATGCATCTCAAATAGATTTGGCGCGTGTTTGCAGGATAGACCGTTCTGGGAGTATGACGATAGGAGAACTTTTGCGTGAGGTGCTGAGGCCTTATAATGTAAGACTGGTTATGATGCCGGAACGTAAACTGGTTATTCAGGTCATCACTCCGGTAACGCATATGATTTCCGGAAAGATAACTGAAGCCGGCAGTGGAGAAAAACTGTATGGTGCGATGATTCTTCTTGAGGGAGAAGAGGGGCGTAGCTATGTTTCGTCGGATGAGAACGGATTGTTTACCACACATGTTAAGGAGGGTACTTATGTGCTGAAGGTTTCTTACATGGGTTATAATCCCTTGACCCGGAAAATCTCCGTAAGTAAGGATTCGTTCTTGAACCTGAGTCTGGAACCTCTCTCGTTTGAAATCGATGAGGTTACGGTAAATACCCACAGACGCATGGAAGAATTGGGAGAATTGTCGCCTTCCAATCAGTTGTCTTTCAACAGTAATGATTTGTTTTCTCAAATATGGATATTGCCGGGAGTGGCAGGAATTCCTACCGGAACGGATTTTCAGGTAGATGGAGGCGGGTATGATGAAAACCAGATATTGCTCGACGGAGTGCCTCTGTTTCATTCCGGACATATCAATTCTCTTTTTCCGATGTTTAACGGTGATGCCATAAAAGGAATATTCTTTCATAAAGGTTTCTTCCCGGCACAGTTTGAAGGCCGTTTGTCATCCGTAACCGATGTAAAGCTGAAGGAAGGTAACAAGCAGGAACATACACGTACATTGACCCTTGATATGCCGGCTGCTTCGGTAATGCTTGAAGGTCCTATTGTTAAGGACAAGCTTTCTTATGCGGTAGGTATGCGAAGAAGCTGGCTCGACTTTTTTGACAATCTGCTTTCTGACGAAGAGCGTATGAATCATTCTACCTATGATTACAATGCGAAACTCTCTTATGCGATATCTCCGGCAAGTTCTCTGGAGGCTCTGGCTTATGGAGCACGTGACGATTATCATATGCCATTTTACAATGCGAATGATGACATCTCCGTGTTGCGTTGGGAAAACCAGCTTTATCAGCTTCGTTACAATACGCTTATCGGAAAAGTAGGAAATACCACTTCGCTGTCATATACTTCATATTACAACAGGGCCCGTGCCGATATGCTGGGGCTTGACCAGGAGGGATACGCGTCCAGCGGAATCCATTCTTTCAATGGGGTTACGGAGTTCAGTTATAGTCCGGCTAATATGTATAAAGCCCGGTGGGGACTGAAGTATTCGTATGAGACTTATGACTGGACTACTTATTCGGAAGGAGATAATACACGTGAGGAACCCATTGCACAGTATTCGGTATTTTTTGATAATCATGTCCGTCTGGCTCATAATTTATTCGTGCAGGTCGGAGCGCATTTCGTTGCCTATAAGCCTCACAATCATAAGTCGTATTACAGTATACAGCCGCGTCTGTCATTACGTTATTCGCCTTCTGAAACAGACTTGCTGTATCTTAATTTCTCAAAGATGGAGCAGTTCTATCATTATCTGCGTTTAGAGAACATATCTTTGCCAACCGACTTCAGAATGCCCAGTATAGAAGGATACAAGCCCCGTTCGTCAGAGCATTATGAGATTGGGTGGAAGCGTTTCATACGGAACGGCTTGCTGGAGCTTTCTGTCTATTATAAGATAAGGCGTAATCTGATGGCTTTGCGTCCGGATGCTTTTATTGACGATGGTCTGTTGCAGAATTATGTAATGGTTGGCGACGGTGAGAGCCATGGGGTGAAATTCTATTTCTATTATGACTGGCCAAAACTGATGATGCAGTTCTCTTACACTTATGCCCGGAGTCTTGAATGGTTTAAAGACGTGAAAGACAGAAAAAAGATACCTTCATTGTATGACGTTCCCCATCAGTTGAATGCAGCTTTGTCGTATAAGCTGACCTCCCGTTCGGTTGTTTCAGTAGGAGGTATATTGCATTCTGGTAAAGTGAGCAATGATTATGATGATTTTGAGGCGCCGGTTGCTGACAAGTTCCGAACAGGGCGTGAAGCATTGAATTACCGTATAGATGCCGGCTATACTTATCGGAGAGACTTTGGCAAATACCTGTTGTCTTTTAAATTCGGATTCTATAATATCTGGGGAAATCCTTCGGAGGAGGAGATTCTGAATTACTATTCCATTCATCTGGAGCACAACTGCCTGCCGTATGCAGGAATCAGCTTTAGATTTTAGGAAATGAAAAGACCATGGCAAAAGCCGGTGAAGATTATGAGAAGGTATTTCCCAAAATCAGTAAAGCGGGTAACATAAAATGTAATTTGTGTAATGGATTATTCTGTTATTTTGAAGAACTTTGTACTTCCTTGCATGAGTATGTTTATTTAATGATATATGAATATGAATCTTACTGATTTTTTAGAGCATGTAAAAGAACGTAAATCTTTGAATACACCTGAAATTTATGAACTCATGAACAGAATGAGTGATGAGGCGCGCCGTATAACCTTTGAGTTGAACAATACATATCATACACAGGATGAGGTGAGAGCCTTGCTGTCACGTTTGTTCGGAAAGCCTGTAGATTCGTCGTTCCGTGTTTTTCCTCCTTTCTACACAGATTTCGGAAAGAATATACAGGTAGGTAAGGATGTATTCATCAATGCCTGTTGTCATTTTCAGGATCAGGGTGGTATTGAATTGGGCGATGGTTGCCTGATAGGGCATAATGTGGTATTTGCCACTTTGAATCATGATTTGAATCCGGAAAACAGGGCTTCTATGCATCCGGCTCCTATTGTATTGGGAAAGAATGTATGGATAGGTTCCAACTCAACCATTCTGCAGGGAGTCACTATTGGCGATGGGGCCATTATAGCTGCCGGTTCCGTAGTAACAAAAGATGTAGCAGCCAATACCATCGTAGGAGGTGTGCCGGCACGCTTTATCCGTGATATCAACGTATAGTTTAACATTGTCAGTCGGTCTGTTACAAACGTGTACAAACCGACTGACAACTTGTTTTTTATTATGCTTTTGAGTTCAGTTCTTCCTGTTGTTTGAATTTTCTCAGCGTTTCTTCCTGTCTTTTTTTCCACCTTTCCCGGGCCAGTGTCTGCATATCGGTTACGGTATCACGTTCGTCTACAATTTCAAATCCCAGTGCGGTCTCAATGATATCTTCCATCGTGACGATACCTTGCAGGCTTCCGTATTCGTCAATGATTACGGATATATGTTCTTTCTGTTCCAGCATTTTTTCCCATAATACAGAAACTTCGCTAGTCTCGGGAAAAGCCAGAATAGGGCGTATGATTTCCTTCAGTTGCATGTCGAACTTGTCTTCGGCCAGTTTCTCCAGGATAGTCTGCCTCAGCACATATCCCGTGATATTGTCTCTGTCGTTGTTGTATACCGGGATACGTGAATAGTTGCAATATTGCTTTTGAGCATAAAAGTCTTTCATGGTGAGGTTTTCGGGAGCAGAAGCCACAACCACTCTTGGAGTCATTACATCCCGAGCCGTTACATCGTCCAGCTTGATAAGATTCTGTATCATCTTGTTTTCCTTGTTCTGGAATACTCCTTCTTCCGTTCCGATAGATACCATTGCCGATACCTCTTCACGGCTTACCGACAGTGCGTGTTTGGATGGAGAGACCACACGGGTTATCAGTTCTGACAGCAATACCAGCGGATAGGATATGAACATCATTACGCGGATGATGGAAGCTGAAGTTGTGGCCAGCGAACGCCAGTAGTTTGCACCGATGCTTTTTGGTATGATTTCAGAGAGTACCAGTATCAGAATGGTAAGTATGGCTGAGATAAGGCCGAAGTAGGCTTCTCCGAAAATTCTTACGGCTTCGGCTCCCACACCGGCTGCACCTACCGTGTGGGCTATGGTGTTAAGAGAAAGTATGGCCGCAATGGGCTTGTCAATGTCTTGTTTTTGTTTCTTCAGTAATGTGGCCGATTTTATGCCGGCCTGCTCTTTCATGGTGATGAAAGACATGGGGGTTGAAAGTAAAACAGCTTCCATTACGGAGCATAAAAATGATATGGAAAGTGCTAAAGCTAAATAAAGGAATAATAGTCCCATATAATAAGGTATTCGTTAAACATATAAGCAACAGGCAGTATATCCTGTTTTGATAAAGATGAAGAATCTTTTTTTACTAAAGGAGGTAAATGCACAAAACAGAACGGTTCATCACCGTATTGCCTGATATCAGATGTGATTTTGACGGATAGTATATTGCAGTTAAATACATTTGTTTTGTAGGGAATTATCCCTTTTTTGTTTATTTCACACAAAGATAGATAATCGTGTTGTTATTTTTTATGACGCATTGTCTTTTTTGCTTTTTTTAGCATTTGTGGGCTTCAGTCTCGTCTTATCCAATATGTCCGGATTGACCGACTGCAAAAGATTGTGGTAATATTTATTTATAAATGAAGGAACTGTCCTATAGCCGGATGTGCATTACCCGTTGACTATGAATTCTCCCTTAAGGCTCAGCATGCTGGCGGCAAAGGCCCAGCGTATTGGCGACCAAGGCTCAGCAGGCTGAGTGTCAAGGCTCAACAAGCTATTTTACGGGTAAGAGTAAGTTGTTGATATACAGAGTGAATGAGACGGTAGAATATGGACATAAAAACAAAGCGGAAAGACTGTTTCGGCCCAATGAGTCTGAAACAGTGTTTTCCGCTCTGATGAAAAATGTTTATATCTTAAATTTTATGCTATGTGTCGGTATCTGTAGAAGAATGTCAGTTCACTACTACGGTTGGGAAATACTCCTTGAAAAGGTTTTCGGCCCGCACGAGTTGTTCTTGAGTGTTTTCCTTTACCTCTTTCAACTGATAATCCAGGCCCATCGCCTCATATTTGTGTACTCCCAGCCGGTGATAGGGCAGGATTTCGACCCTTTCTATCATGGTGTATTGTTTGAAGTGTTCACCCAACTGGCGTATGTCTTTCTCGTCGTCGCTGTATCCCGGTACCAGTACATAGCGGAGCCAGAAAGGTCGCTTGTGTGTTTCCAGCCATTCGGCCGTCAGCAGAGTCTGTTCATTGCTTCGTCCGGTCAGTGTCTTGTGTCGTTCAGCATTGATTTGCTTTACGTCGAGAAGCACCAGATCGGTCTTTTCGAGCAACTGCTCCACATGGTTGTTCCATATGCCTCCGTTGCTGTCAAGGCAGATATGTATGTTGTGCGATTTAAGCTCGTCAAATAACGGAAGAAGAGCTTGAGCCTGCATGGTAGGTTCTCCACCTGAGAAAGTGATTCCGCCCCGCTTTCCGAAGAAAGGTTTCTGACTTTCGGCCATCTGGACGATTTCATGGACAGGAGTGGGTTTTCCTCCCTGTGTCTCAATGGTGTCGGGGTTGGCGCAATACAGGCAGCGGAACGGGCATCCCTGAAGAAAGACTACTAAGCGCAGACCGGGTCCGTCGAACGTGCCCATGCTTTCATATGAGTGAACTTTGATAAGCTGATTGTCTTCCATATAAATACGGTGGGTTTTGGTAGGTTAGAATAAACCGGAGCAGTCCTTTCATCTGTATGCAGGACTGTTCCGGTTCTTTTTTATGGAGTTTTATTACATTCTTTCGTGGAATGAACGGCTGATAACCTCCAGCTGATGTTCGCGGCTCAGCTTAATGAAGTTTACTGCATATCCTGATACGCGGATGGTAAGTTGCGGATATTTTTCAGGATGTTCCATGGCATCTTCCAGCATTTCACGGTTCAGTACGTTTACGTTCAGATGGTGTGCACCTTTGGTAAAGTATCCGTCCATCATGGTAACAAGGTTCTCTACACGCTCTTCAGGAGTAGGACCCAGTGAACGCGGAATGATGGAGAATGTATTGCTGATACCGTCCTGTGAGTCGCGGTAACGCAGTTTGGCTACCGAGCTGAGTGATGCGATGGCACCGTTCTTGTCACGTCCGTGCATAGGGTTCGCACCTGGTGCGAAAGCCACTCCCTTGGCGCGTCCGTCGGGGGTAGCACCGGTCTTCTTTCCGTACATTACGTTTGAGGTAATGGTAAGCAGTGAAAGGGTAGGATGTGCGTTCTTGTAAACCGGCAGCTTTTTCAGTTCTTCGCTGAAATAGTATACCAGGTCAACTCCCAGATGGTCTACACGGTCATCGTTGTTACCGAAACATGGGAATTCGCCTTCGATGTTGAAGCCTTCGGTCAGACCGATATCGTTGCGGCGTGCCGTAACTTTGGCATATTTGATGGCTGAAAGCGAGTCGATGGCAATAGAAAGACCTGCTACACCGTATGCCAGATTGATGCGCGGATCTGTGTCGATAAACGCCATCTGAGCTTTTTCGTAGTAGTACTTGTCGTGCATGTAATGAATGATGTTCATAGCTTCATTATAAACACGGGCAATTTCGGTCAATACCTTCTTGTAGTTGGCCATTACCTCTTCAAACTTGAGGGTATCGTTGGTCAGTACAGGAATTCCCTTTACCATTACGGTTCCCGTATTTTCGCAGCGTCCGCCGTTGATGGCCAGCAGAAGCGCTTTGGCCAGATTGGCACGGGCACCGAAGAACTGAATCTGTTTTCCGATAGCCTGGTAAGATACGCAGCATGCGATTCCGTAGTCGTCGCAACCTCTTACTTCACGCATCAGGTCATCGTTTTCATATTGGATAGAGCTGGTGTCGACAGATACCTGAGCGCAGAACTTCTTGAAGCCTTCGGGCAGGTCCGGACTCCAGAGAACGGTCATGTTCGGCTCGGGTGAAGGACCCAGGTTGTAAAGTGTTTGCAGGAAGCGGAACGATGTCTTGGTAACCTTGGTGCGTCCGTCATTGAAGCGTCCGCCGATAGCCTCTGTAACCCATGTCGGGTCGCCGGCAAAGATATCGTTGTAAGATTGCATACGCAGATGGCGTATCATGCGCAGTTTGATAACGAACTGGTCAATCAGCTCCTGTGCAAATGTTTCGTTGATTTTGCCGTGTGCCAGGTCGTATTCAATGTAAATATCCAGGAATGAAGATACGTTACCCAGTGACATGGCAGCACCGTCCTGTTCTTTCACGGCAGCCAGATAAGCCATGTATACCCATTGTACGGCTTCCTGGGCAGAAGTTGCCGGACGGCTGAGGTCAAGACCGTAGTATTCGCCCATAACCTTTATTTCTTTCAAAGCCTTTATCTGTTCGGAAACTTCCTCGCGCAGGCGGATGCGTGCATCGGTCATCGGACCGGTAAGATTACGCTTGTCTTCCTGTTTGGCCTCGATAAGGCGGTCTATTCCGTAAAGAGCCAGACGTCGGTAGTCACCGATGATACGTCCGCGTGCATAGTTATCAGGCAGACCGGTAAGGAATCCCAGTGAACGGAACGAACGGATTTCCTCTGTATATGCATCGAATACACCGTCGTTGTGTGTCTTGCGGTAATGTGTGAAGATATCTTTTACTTTATCGTCTACTTCCTGTCCGTTTTCGTGACAAGCCTTGGCTACTACGTTGATACCTCCGAACGGTTTGATGGCACGTTTCAGGAGTTCATCGGTCTGTAGTCCGACGATTAATTCATTTTCTTTGTCGATATAACCCGCTTTGTGCGAAGTGATTGTTGAAACGATGGTGTTGTCCAGTGAGCGGACACCGTTGTTGTTGCGTTCTTCTTCCAGTGCTTGCAGGCAGAGTTTCCAAATTCGCAGGGTACGTTCTGTAGGTCCTTGCAGGAACGAAGCGTCTCCCGTGTAAGGTGCGATATTTTTACTCACAAAATCACTTACGTTGATTTCTTTGTTCCAAAGCCCGTCAATGAAGGTTTTGTTTGGTTCCATAATTGATATATTTTTAGTGGGTTAAAAAATGTCTTTCCTTTTGGGCCGGCAAAGGTACAATCTTTTCTTTATAAATTCGTATAAAAATTAGATATTTATATGCTGAAGAGCATAAAAATAATCATTTGTAGGTATGGACAATATTGAAGAAAGAACGGACTTTTTGTTAATCCAAATTGATGAAATGAGTATAAAAATGCTATCTTTGCGATACACTAATATTAAATTGAACTATATTGTAGAATGAATACTATCTATTATACAGTAGCGGGACATTCTTTTGCCGTAGTCTTGCCTGATGAACTGGCGGATACAATGCCGTTGAAACCATATGAACCTTTTCTGTGTGAATGTGTTTCGTCCCCGCTTTTTGTATTGGAAGTAAAGCTTGCAGATAACTTGTCTGACTGCAATGTCGGAGATTTGTTGCAGTGTATGAATGAGGAAGCTCCTTATATCTGGGTATACAGGAACGGCGATACCTACGATTTCGGTTTTTCAAATACCCGGAAAAATCCGGAATGTCTGCTGCATACGTCATCCGGATATTCGCAGAATATTCTGTACATACCCAGCCAGGGAAATGCAGAGTTTGCCTTGAACAATTCGTTGATGTTGCTGTATGCCTTTACCACGGCGGCTTCAGATACGCTGCTGGTACATGCCTCCGTTATCCGGAAAGGTGATTATGCTTATATGTTTCTGGGAAAGAGCGGAACGGGAAAGAGCACGCATAGCAGATTGTGGCTGCAGCATGTTGAGGATTGTGAACTGCTGAACGATGATAATCCGGTAATACGTGTTTTTGATGACAAGGCTGTAGTATACGGTTCTCCGTGGAGCGGAAAGACTCCCTGTTACCGCAATGAACAGGCTACGCTTCGTGCCGTAGTCCGTCTTTCGCAGGCTCCTTTCAACAAAATAACCGCATTGCGGAATGTGCAGGCCTATGCTTCGCTCATGCCGGCCTGTTCGTGCATGAAGTGGAACCGTGAAATGGCAGATGGAGTGCATCGTTCGGTTGAGAAATCACTGCGTGTGGTGTCTTTCTACCATCTGGAATGTCTTCCGGATGCGGAAGCTGCCCATCTTTGTTTTGATACGGTAAGCAGATAATGACCATGAATGTAAAGGAAATACCCAATGAAATACTGTTTGCCGAAGTGCGCAGGCTGATAGCCGAAAACAGGAATGTGACGCTAAAGGCCAAAGGTAGCAGCATGCTTCCTTTTATTCGTGGAGGAGAAGACAGTGTAGTGCTAGAGAAGGCGGCAGACATAGTTCCCGGTGACATTCTTTTGTGTGAAGTGGGCAGAGGCAATTATGTCTTGCACAGACTTATCGGTATGGATGGCGAAAGATTGTTGCTGATGGGCGATGGAAATATAAAGGGAACGGAAACATGCCGGACGGCTGATGTGGTGGCACGCGCAAAGTGCATTTTGCATAAGGGAAAGATGACCGACTGTAAAAGCGACGGGCATCGTGCCAGGGCACGTATATGGCATCGTTTGCTTCCAGTAAGGCGTTATTTGTTGTTTTTATATAGAATGATACATTAAAAAGATAGATAAAGATGAAAATAAAGAAAGGATTTGTAGTACGCGAGATGTGCGGCGAATATATAGTAACCGCCGAAAGTCTGGAGCTTGTCAATTTCAACAAACTGATAAGCCTGAACAGTTCGGCTGTGTATTTATGGAATGAAGTAGAAGGAAAGGAGTTTGATGAACAGACACTGGCTGCACTGCTTGTGAAAAAATACCGGATTGATGAAAAACGTGCGTTGGACGATGCCACAGCATTGTGTAAAGCATGGAAAGATGCTGGAGTTCTTGAATAAATAGAAAGAAATGTCTACTTATCTGTCGTGGTTCTGGCAAGCTTCACGCGGCTCCCGTTTTCAGATTGCAATGGGAGCAATGGCGGGAATAGCGCATGTGGCGGTATCAATGGTGTTTGTGTATGCATGCAAGACACTGGTTGATATTGCTACGGGTGTGTCTGACAAGAATCTGCTTGAATACACATTGCTTCTGATAGCTGTCATTCTCGGGCAGATAACCTTTTCTGCCTTGAAAAACCGTCTGGCAGCCCGTAATGACATTATTTTAAAGAACAATTTGCGCTACCGTCTTTTTTCTCACGTGATGAGCGTGTGTTATGACGGACGGAAGGGAAGACATACCGGTGATATATTGAACCGTCTGGAAGAAGACGTGCGGGTTATTTCCGATGCGCTGAGCAATGCATTTCCTACCCTGATATCTACCATGCTGCAGTTTCTGGCAGCTTTTGTATTCTTTCTTATTCTGGATGTAAGGCTGGCATGGATGGTGGTTGTCATCATGCCGTTCAGCTTGTTGCTTAGCAAATTCATAATGAAGCGGATGCGTCATCTCACACTTGATATTCGCCAGACAGACAGTAGTGTGCAGGCTCATCTTCAGGAGAGTGTGCAGCACATAACCTTGTTGCAGACTCTGGAAAGGGAAAATAGCGTGATTGGAACCTTGGAGAGCATGCAGACAAAGCTTTACGGACAGGTTATGAAGCGTACGCGTTTCTCCATTTTGTCACGTACCATAGTGAGTGCTGCTTTTGCTGCCGGATATACTACTGCGTTTCTTTGGGGAGTGAATGGTATTTATGAAGGAGTCATAAGTTTTGGAATGATGACGGCATTTCTGCAACTGGTAGGACAGATTCAGAGGCCGTTGCTTGAGATGAGCCAGCAGTTGCCGTCATTGATACATGCCACAGCATCGGCCGACCGCCTCAGAGAGCTGGAAGGTGACAAGCGTGAGGAGCACGGAGCTCCTGTATGGCTTGAGACTACAGCCGGTATACGTATGGAGAATGTGACTTTTGCATATCCTGACGGCGACCGGAACGTAGTGGAGAACTTCTCATACGATTTCAAACCGGGCTCACATACGGCCATTCTTGGAGAAACGGGTGCCGGAAAGAGTACGCTCATCCGTCTGATGCTGGCGCTTCTTAAGCCTCAGCAGGGCGACATATGGATATACGATGAGGGCAGAAGGGTGAAGGCCAGTCCTTCTACGCGTTGTAATATGGTATATGTTCCGCAGGGCAACAGTTTGCTGAGCGGTACCATTCGAGACAATCTGCTGTTGGGAAATCCGCAGGCTACTGATGAAGAAATGAAAGAAGCCCTTCGCATGGCTGCGGCCGAGTTTGTAGAAACTTTGCCCGACGGACTGGATACGGTATGTTCCGAGGCTGGTGGCGGTTTGAGTGAAGGGCAGGCACAGCGCATTGCGATAGCCCGTGCCCTGTTGCGCAAGGGCAGTGTGCTGTTGTTGGATGAGTTCAGTGCTTCGCTCGATGAACGTACCGAAGAACGGCTGATGCAAAACCTTACGCACAAGCTGACTGGCCATACGATGATATTCATTACTCATCGTCTGCGTATAACCGATTACTGTGAAAAAATAATTGAAATAAAGAAACGTTGAAAAAGACAGTTATGAACCGTTTGGTTTATAACTTATGAAAATAAAAAAGAAGGCTATAATTTTGAAATTTACCGGTTATGAATTTCAAAATTATAGCCTTCTTTTCAGAAATAACAATAGATCTTTTATCCCATTTTTCCAGTCAGGTAAGCTCTTGTACGTTCGTCTTTCGGTTCTGTAAACATGATGTGTGAATTATCATATTCTATCAGCTCACCCATATACATGAACATGGAGTAGTCTGAAATACGTTTTGCCTGTGACATGTTGTGGGTCACAATCATGATGGTAACGCTCTTTTTCAGTTCTACAATCAACTCTTCAATATATTTGGTTGCAATAGGGTCGAGTGCCGAAGTCGGTTCGTCCATCAGAAGAATGTCCGGACGTAAAGCCAGTGAACGCGCAATGCACAAACGCTGCTGCTGTCCTCCTGAAAGGAAAGTTCCCCGTTTGGTGAGCGAGTCTTTTACTTCATCCCACAAGGCTACGTCTCTCAGGGTCTTTTCTACGATTTCATCCTTTTCGGTTTTGCTGAGCTTGATACCGTTCAGTTTATATCCGGCCAGCACATTGTCGTAGATGTTCATGGTAGGGAATGGGTTCGGTCTTTGGAAAACCATTCCGACTTTTCTTCTTTCTTCGGTAGGATGCATTTCCATAATGTTTACGCCGTTGAGCAGAATCTCTCCGGTAACATGGATTGATTTGTAAAGTTCATGCATGCGGTTTACGGCTCTGAGCAGAGTACTCTTTCCGCACCCCGAAGGACCCATAATGGCAGTAATGGTATTTCTTTCAACATCGGCAGAAACATTCTTTACTGCCAGTTTGTTTGAACCGTATGCTATAGATACGTTTTTTATTTGAAGGATAGGATCTTTTATACTTTCCATTTCTTTTGAATTCTTTTAGCTAATAAGTTAAGGAACAAAACGAATGTCAGCAGGAAGAGCGATGCTCCCCAGATAAGACTTTGCAGATTGGGGTCGTTGAAGAATTCCCAAATCATAAGAGGTACGGCTGCCATAGGGCGATTGATGTTCCAGCTGATGGCAGCTCCGCCAAGTGCCGTAAACATAAGTGGGGCTGTTTCGCCGATTACGCGTGAAATGGCAAGCAGTATACCGGTAAAGATACTTCCGAATGCTGACGGAAGCATAACCTGCAACATTACTCTCCAATAGCTTCCTCCCAAAGCCAGACCGGCTTCTTTCAGTGTTTCGGGAAGAATCTTCATGGTCTCTTCGGTAGAACGGATGATAAGTGGAAGCATCATGATAAACAATGCCACACTTCCGGCAATGGCCGAGTATCCTTTCATCGGGACTACAACCCAGATATATGTAATAATACCGATAATGATCGAGGGGGTTCCCTGCAACAAGTCTGTAAGGTAGCTGACAACGGTGGCAAACCATTTTCCTTTGTATTCGGAAAGACATATACCACAGAATATTCCGACGGGAATGGCAATTACTGCTGCCATAATTAGCATCAGAAATGTTCCGATAATACCGTTGGCAATTCCTCCCGGTACAGGTTCTCCAGCCGACATGGCCATCATCGCCTTATAAGCGTTGGGAGTTGCTTCAGTGAGGAATGTCCAGCTTAGTTGTCTCCATCCTTTAATAAGAACCTCGCCTAAGATAGCCAATAAAGGAATGGCTGTGAGGCCTGAGAAGATGCAGACCAATAAATATAGCATCTTGTTCTTGAAGATGCGCACTTGTAGATTTTTGTCGTGTGTCATATTTACAGCGTCTTATACGTGTTGGGCACGTCGGATCAGAATCTTGCCAATCATATTGATGATGGCAGTGATAAGAAACAGTATCAGTCCGATGGCAATCAATGAAGAAAGTTTCAATCCGTCGGCTTCTCCAAACTGATTGGCAATGATACTTGCCATGGTGTTGCCGGTGGTAGTAAGTGAGTCGGGAACCTGGTTGGTGTTTCCGATAAGCATGGTAACGGTCATAGTCTCGCCCAATGCACGGCCTATTGCCAGAATGTAGGCCGAAAAAACTCCGGAACCGGCCATAGGAAATACGACTCTTCTTATCACTTCGGCTCTTGTTGCTCCCATGGCATAGGCGCCTTCTTTCAGTTCGGAGGGAACCATCTTGATAAATTCAGAACTCAGGGAAGCTGCGTATGGAACAATCATAATGGCCAAAACGAATGCAGCGGTCAATATACCCGAGCCTTGCGGAGAAATTTCCAGTTCCATAAAAATGGGGCGGAGAGCGTAGAAGCCCCAAAGTCCGTAAATGATTGAAGGAATACCTGCCAGCAAATCGGTTACGGTGCTTAATGCCGTTGCAATTTTGGTTCCTCTGAAGTATTCTCCCACGAAGAGAGCAACCGGCAATGAGAAGGGAATGCAGAATATAAGTGCCAGAAAGGTAGTAAGTAGGGTACCTGTGATGAATGGAAGAGCTCCATAACTTTCTTTACCCGGAGTATAGTTCCAGTCATCAGAAAATATAAAGTTCCAAAACCCGAACTCTTCGAAAGCACTTGATGCATCTTCGGTGAGGGAATAGATGATTCCCCCGCCGATGATGGGTATGATAATTGCCGACAGAATAAGTATGGTTCTAAATATTTTGTCTTGCATAGTATTGTTCCTTTTTATTTCAAAATAGCTTGTCCGTTGTATGTTACGGTCTTTAAGTTCTGACGACTTAATTCAACAGCTTTCTTGGGCAGTGGAGCATAGTGTACGGTTGCCGTGGTTTGTTGAACACTGTCGGTAAGCATATATTGAAGGAGGTCGAGGGTAGCCTGAGCCTGTTCAAGACTGCGGTTGGAATAGTTTTGTTCCTGATAGATAATCAACCATGTGAAGCAGCTGATAGGATAAGCTCCTGCAGCATCGGCATCAGTAATAGAGCAACGAGTGTCTTGTGGTATTTCTCCTGCAGCGGCAGAAATACTTTCGGTTGAAGGAGTAATCATTTCGCCACGTTTGTTCTTGACGTTTGCGTATGCAATCTTTTGTGCAAAGGCATATTCAGAGCCAATGTAACCGATGGTATATTGTGTATTACCAATGATACCGGCAACACCAGGATTACCTTTAGCGGCCTGACCGACCGGGAAGTTGACTGATTTTCCGCTTCCGTAGTTTGTCTTCCAGTTTTCACTGACCTTGCTCAGGTAGTCAGTAAAGATAAAGGTAGTACCGCTACCGTCTGACCGATAAACCGGCATGATGTTTTGAGAGGGGAGTTTTACGTCAGGATTCAATTCCTTAAGACGGGCATCGTCCCATTTTGTGATTTTTCCTGCGAAGATATCTGCAATGACATCACCGGAAAGATTCAGTTTCTCAACTCCCGGAAGGTTGTAAGCCAATACGACTGCTCCCATACAAGTCGGAACATGTACAACCGGTTTCATTTCTTTCATTTCTTCATCGCTCAAGAATGCATCGCTACCACAGAAGTCAACGATTCCGTCTTTGAGGTTACGTACACCACCGCCACTGCCGATGCCTCCGTAAGAAACTTTATCTCCGTGTGCTGCGTTGTAGTTATCGAATGTCATCGTATAGAAAGGAAGTGGAAAAGTAGCTCCGGCTCCTGTTAATTCCACTGATTCACGTCCGTTTGCTGTTTTTTGTCCGCTGCAGGCTCCCAAAGTGAGAGCTAATAAAGCTGCAGCAAATGCATACATCTTTTTCATATAATATACGTTTTAAAGTTGTTTTTTATTTCGTTGTATTCAGTTTAAATGGTAAATGAACAATTCAGATAAGCATAATAGCTGTTTTTTGCATTGTCTGCTTTTGGAACCCACATTCTTACGTTGGGAGAAAGCTTGATGTATTTTCCAAGTTTGAATTCTGCTCCCAGCAGTGCGGCCGATCCATCGTTTGCCTCGTTCCAGTCATCCTTGGAAGACAGGTAGTCATAACGTCCGAACAGACCGATTTTTTTGTTCAGGTTTATGCTTGTATAGGCTGAATATCCGTTTTGATTCTGATCTTTGATGTTTTTTGCATTGCTTTGGTAGTTCCATTCGGCTCCAATCAGGAATGCCTGGTTTTTATATCCGAGAAAGGCATTTAAATTGGTAATGTCTTCCATTTCTTTTTCGGCGGCTTCATTATATGAGGCATATACCCTGCATATAAGTCCCTTGATTGGAGTTAGCGTGACTCCCGCACCATACTGGAGTCCGTCATTAACCTGTAGTTTTTTGTATCCTTCGCCGTTTGCAACAATTACGTCGGCTGCAATCCAGTTGTTGAAATCGTATGCTAATGACACTCCAAGGTCGGCACTGCTTCCGAATTTATATTCGTCCTGAAATGACTTGGCTACGTAACGCTTTCCCCAAAAAGACTCTTGCGTTTTGAATTGCGTAGTGGAAATCAAACCTCCGTTCAAGGTCATCTTTTTATGTTTCCATGTTACTTGTGCATTCTTGATATATGCAATTCTATGGTAGTCGTTTACGTCATCAGATTGTCCTACGTCCATTACAGCTTTGAACTCCAGTCCCTGATTAGGCAATGAATATTGGTAGCCCAGATAACTTCGGTCAAGTTCAAAACCTCGGTCATTGTTGTTATGTCCGAAACCGGAATGCAGATTTGTGAATATTGCGATAATCGCTTTTCCTTCCGGCTTTTCTTCATTGGTGTTTTGTTGAGCTTTACAAGGTATGATTAACATTCCAAGTGCAGCGGTCAGCATCCATCTTTTTTTCATTGTTATTTCCTTTTTTGTTTGACGATGCAAAATTGAGAATATGATATTACAAGACGGTTGTAAACGTTTGACAAATGTGTTACAAACGATTGAAATGTATGTTACAATTGTTAATTGGCTATTGCAATGCTATTGATATAAAGTTGTTTATAATTTAACATTATGGGGAAGCTATACCGAATATAGTCGTTTTGTAAACCAACGTTTGTTCTATGATAGTATCAGATAGCATGAGGATAAGGGTAAATATGTTGAGTATAGTGGATTTATTTGGAAATGATTAAAAAATCCACTTGATAGATAAAAATATCCTCTGTCTGTATGGTCAGAATAAATATATTTGCATTTGATAAGGTCTCTGTATTCATTCAGGATGAGTGCAATATCCTGTAATGAGAAGCCTTTTTGTGCATAGTCATTATAGAAGGCTGGAGAACTGGATAATGGTATGTTTTTACTGTATAGTTGAATAAAATAAAATTGGTCTTATATGAAATTTGGCATTAATAGTAGTTTGATAAAGCAGTTTGTTTTTTTAGGTGTGCTGCTGAATTCTTTGTGTGTATATGCTCAGACAACCTCTGTAGAAAAACATCGCATTTTATTCAGTACGGACATTGGAGGAACAGATCCGGATGACAACCAGTCGATGGCCTATCTGTTAATGTATAGTGATATGTTTGAGATAGAAGGATTGGTCTCTTCGCCTTCATTTGGAAAAGGCTCAAAAGAAGAAATTCTCCGTATGATAGATTTATATGAGAAGGATTTTAAAAAGCTGCAGGCAAAACAGAAAGGATTGATGGCTCCTGATGAATTGCGCAAACTTTGCAAGCAGGGACGTCATGGCTTGTCTCCTTATAAAGGTTATGATAAGCCTACTGAAGGTTCGGAATGGATTGTAAAATGTGCGCGCAAAAAGAGTGACCGTCCTTTGTATGTATTGGTTTGGGACTCTTTGGAGGATGTTGCTCAGGCTTTGCACGATGCTCCCGATATAGTTTCAAATATTCGTGTGTATTGGATTGGCGGGCCCAACAAAAAGTGGGGCGTAAACAGCTATGCGTATATAGCTGAAAACTTTCCGGATTTATGGATGATAGAAAACAATGCTTCTTATCGTGGCTTTATAGGTAGCGATAAAGATTATTATAATCAGTATATTAAAGGTGCAGGAGTCTTGGGTGCTGATTTCATTGGTTATTATGATGGACGGATAAAGATGGGTGATACTCCCTCATTGCTTTATATGATGAGTGGTGATCCGGAAAATCCTTTCAAGGAAAGTTGGGGAGGCAGTTTTGAAAAGATGAAGGAAAGTCCGCGAGTAAGATTCTCCAAAAATACTACCAAAAAGGATACGGTTGCCGTATATTCTGTTCTGGAATTTCATTTCAGAGGCCCAGTCTTGGATAAGAAAGAGATAGGTAACAAATATTTTACTTTTAATATAGACCGTCAGGATTGGGATGGCATTTATTTGGGTGATGGAATTTATGCTGTCAGATATTCACCAAAAGCTCCGGCTGTATTGAGTTATACAACTGTATCGGACATCAAGGAACTGAATGGACAGAAGGGTACTTTTGTTGTTGGAAAAATATGGCCGGGTAAATCAACCTCAATCGGTTATAAGCTTGGAGATAACTGGTATACCGACAAGCAAGATCCTGACTTGTTTGAAGGTGCATGGCAAGGAAGTAAAACGGTTTCAAAATGGAGAAACGAGGTTCTCTCTGATTGGAGTATCAGATGGGGATGGTTAAAATAAAAACTAAAAAATAGAAAATATTATGAGAAATACGAAGTTGCGCTCTTTTAGGGTTTGTCTTTGGGGATGGATTGGTTGTGCCGGTTTGCTGTTTGGATGCAATAAAACCGATAAGGTCATGATGGAAGATGATAACCGTACCAGGGTTATTGTTACCAGTGACGGAGAAATAGATGATGAATGTTCATTGGTTCGTTTCTTGTTGTATTCAAACGAATGGGATATTGAAGGTATTATAACTTCAAGCTCCCAATATCATTGGCACGGTCATAAATGGGCTGGAGACGACTGGATGGAACCAACCTTAAAGGCTTATGCCGAGGTTTACCCGAATCTGATAAAGCATGATAAGAATTATCCGTCACCTGAATATTTGAGACAGCACACTTACCTGGGAAATGTGGAAACCGAAGGTGAGATGGATTCGATAACGGCAGGTTCACAACGTATTGTTGAAGTCTTGCTCGATGAGACCGACAAGCGTCCGGTTTGGATACAGGCATGGGGAGGAACCAATACAATAGCCCGTGCATTGAAAACAATAGAAGAAAACCATGCTGATAAGATGGAGCAGGTAGCGGAGAAATTACGTTTCTTTTTTATTTGGGAACAAGACAGCACTTATCAGGCATACATTCGTCCGCATTGGGGAAAGTACAACATAAAGACTGTAATCTCTGATCAGTTTGAGGCGATAGCTTACCGCTGGAAAATGGTACAACCGGAAGAAATGAGCAAATATTATGAGGGTGAGTGGATGAACGAGAATATCCTGAAGAATCACGGTGCTTTATGCAGCTCATATAAAGCGCATGAGAATGGAGATTTCCGTTCTGAAGGAGATTCACCGGCCTTTTTGCATACTATTAATGTTGGATTGCGTAATTTGGAAAATCCCTCATGGGGAGGCTGGGGAGGCCGATATGTACTTGTTCGGGAAAATACATGGCTCGATCCGGTTCCGGTAGAAGGATATGAATATCCTGAAGGCCGCTGGTATGGCAGTAATGGATGGGGACGTTGTAGCCTGCGTCCGGGCAGTACTTCTACGGAAGAGCAGCGCAAGACTTATTTTAAACCGATGTGGCGATGGAGTAAGGCAATGCAGAATGATTTTGCTTCGCGTGCAGACTGGTGTGTGAGCGAATATGAAGACGCTAATCATCCGCCGGTAGTAAAGCTTGTGAATGAACTGGATATACAGGCTTCTCCTGGAGAAAGTATCAAGTTAAGTGCTGAAGGAACGACCGATCCGGACGGAAACCGCTTATCGTTCCTATGGTGGCAATATACAGAAGCTGATAGCTATGAGGGAATTGTTGAAATTCAGAATGACAGACAAGTGCAAGCCTCTGTAGTGATACCGAAAGATGCAGAATCAGGCGAAACCATTCATATAATATGTGAGGTGACAGACGATGGAGTGCCGGCATTGACACGTTATCAAAGGGTAGTAATAACTGTAAAATAATAAGCTCGATTATGAATTTTGGAAGAAGAAAATCAATGTTTGCCATATTGGCTTTGTTTATAGGTACAATACAGGCTCAGGATAATAAACCTCTGGCCTTTCCGACAGCCGAAGGATATGGAAAATATACCGTAGGCGGACGAGGCGGAAAAGTATATGAAGTGACAAATCTGAACGATTCGGGTGAGGGGAGCCTTCGCGCAGCCGTAGAGGCTGAAGGACCTCGTACGGTAGTTTTCCGTGTTTCCGGAACAATAGATCTCAAGCGTGCCTTATCCATTAAAAATCCGTATATAACGATAGCCGGACAGACTGCTCCGGGCGACGGTATCTGCATCAAGCGTTATCCGTTGAACATCGGAGCGGATGAAGTGATAATCCGTTACATCCGTGTTCGTCTGGGCAATGAGACGGGTAATGATACAGATGCTATCAGTTGTCGTTACCGTAAGAATATTATTCTTGACCATGTCTCGGCCAGCTGGAGCATTGATGAAACCATGTCCGTTTATCATTGCGAAAACGTGACCATCCAATGGTGTATGATTACCGAAAGTCTGTTCAATTCGAATCATGTGAAAGGTTCCCATGGATTTGGAGGTATCTGGGGTTCAAACAACAGTTCATATCATCATAATCTGATAGCCCATCATTCCAGTCGTAATGTCCGTTGGGCTTCAGGTGGCGGAAACAATGACTATCGTAATAATGTATTGTATAACTGGGGATATAACAGCAGTTATGGCGGTGAAAAGCAGCAGGTAGGCAATCCCAAGTTCAGCTCGTTCAAGATTAATTTTGTATCCAATTACTATAAACCGGGACCTGCTACTCTGGCGGGAGAAGTGTCTTATCGTATAGTAAATCCAAGTTATCGTGGAGAAAATGATTACGGAATGTGGTATGTTGCCAATAATGTTGTGGAAGGCAATGAAAAAGTATCTGCTGACAACTGGAACGGTGGTGTACAGCCCAAAGGTGGTGAAAAGATGCTGAAGAAATTCCGTCTTGATGCTCCCTGGAATTCAATGAAGATAAACGAACAGAGTCCGGAAGAGGCATATAAGACTGTGCTTGCCAATGCGGGATGTACATTGCCTAAACGTGATGTTATAGATAACCGTATTGTTGATGAAGTTCGTAACGGGTATGCAACGTATGAAGGAGCTTCTTATAAAAAACTCAAGAAAGTAAAGGATGCATCTAAAAAAACAGGTATTATTGACAGTCAGGAAGATGTAGGCGGATGGCCATTGTTGAAGAGTGCTCCGGCACCGGCTGACAGTGATCATGACGGAATGCCCGATGAATGGGAAAAGAAAAACGGATTGAATCCCAATGATCCTGCTGATGGAAATACTGTTAATGAAGACGGATATACTAATCTTGAAAAATATCTGAATAGCTTATGTTGAAGAAAGTGATTGGTTTGTGCCTGTTGTCAATAATGACATTGACAACCAGTGCAGAAATCAGAGAAACAAATGATAAGACTCGTGTTATTGTAACCAGTGACGGTGAGATTGATGACGAATGTTCATTGGTCCGTTTCCTATTGTATACGAATGAATGGGATGTGGAGGGAATAATCACTTCAAGTTCCCAATATCATTGGCCGGGACATAAATGGGCCGGCGATGATTGGGCCTTTCCGTATCTGGATGCTTATGAAAAAGTATATCCGAATCTGATAAGGCATGATAAGGATTATCCGTCACCTGATTATCTGCGTGAACGTACGGTATTGGGCAACGTAAAGGCCGAAGGAGAAATGGATGAGGTTACACCCGGCTCAGAACTGATAGTTAAGGTCTTGCTGGATGAGACAGACAGTTGTCCGGTGTGGCTTCAAGCCTGGGGAGGAACCAATACCATAGCCAGAGCCTTGAAAACGATAGAAGAAAAATATCCGGAAAAGATGGAATATGTGGCAAACAAGCTGCGTCTTTTTCTCATATGGGAACAGGACGAGACTTATCAGAATTATATTCGCCCACATTGGGGAAAATACAATATTCTGACTGTTATTTCTGATCAGTTTGTTACGTACTTCTATCACTGGAAAAAATACCTTCCGCAGGAACAGCAGAAGTATTTGTTGGGTGATTGGATGAAGTCGCATATTCTGGAAAATCACGGCCCTCTTTGTTCCATGTATAAGGCGCATGATAATGGAGATTTCCGTTCGGAAGGTGATTCGCCGGCATATTTTCATGTAATACCTGCAGGACTGAGAAATCAGGAACATCCCGATTGGGGCGGTTGGGGTGGCCGTTATGTCAGGATTCGGGAAAATACATGGCTCGATCCGGTTCCGGAAAAAGGATACAAGTATCCGGAAGGAAGATGGTATACCAGTAATGCATGGGGAAGAACCCGTATGAAAAAAGAGATACCAAACGATTCACTTCTGATTGCTTATCTGAAACCGACATGGTACTGGATTGCTGATTTGCAGAATGATTTTGCTGCACGTGCCGACTGGTGCGTAAAATCGTATGAAGAGGCCAATCATCACCCGGTTGTTTCCCTGAATACCCCTCTGGATATTGTTGCAAAACCCGGACAGTTGGTTACATTGGACGCATCGGCATCTGCCGATCCTGATGGCGATGAGCTGACTTTTAAATGGTGGCAGTATGCTGAGGCCTGTACATATAAGGGCCGTGTATCAATAACAAATGAAAATCAGAGTACGGCATCATTTAAAGTTCCACTCAATGCAAAGAAAGGACAAACCTTGCATATAATATGTGAAGTTTCCGATGACGGGACTCCATCATTGAAACATTATCAAAGAGTTGTGGTTACTGTAGATTAATTAAGAATTTTGAACCGGTTGATTCTGCATTGTCTTTATCTGATACCGAAAAGATTGGTGGAGAAGGATACCGGTTCTTTATGTGTTTCAGAATATAGGATGCGGCTCGGCATCGATAAATTTGAAAACAGCGTTTTCATTTGCCGCAGCACTTGTCTTTTTCTATATTTGCTTCAAAAAACAGGACATGAGATACTTATACATTATATTATTCTTGTTTGTGCTTCAAGGACGTTCCTTGGCGCAGCCTATATGTAATATAGAGCATTATTCAACTTCAAGCGGCTTGTCACAAGGTTTTGTTGAATCGATGCTGCAGGACAGAAACGGACTGTTCTGGTTTGCTACATGGAATGGTCTGGATTGTTATGATGGGTATTCTTTTACCAACTATAACAATCAGTCTACAAAACATGGAGGTATATTGAGTACCAATCGTATTACCAATATATATCAGACCAAGTGCGGTGATATCTGGTGCTGGACATACGACGGAAATATCTATCTGTTTGATATCCGGAAAAAATGTTTTATCGATATCCTGACAAAGGTTGAAAAAGAAATAAAACATAAGATTCATGTTGTTGCGGTTATTCCTTTGCATAAAGGAGTTACATGGGTGATTGATGCCGATGGGTATAATCTGAGAATAGATGATGTATTGTGTAAAGAGGGAAAGGGGATTACTTTATACAACTCAGACAATAAGAACCTGAAAGGTGATAAGATATTTACGGTATATCAGGATATTGATGGCGATGAATGGGTCCTTACAGACCGGGGTATTACGGTCGTTGGCAAGAAAAATGTCAAGAGTGATCTCCCGTTCAGACGTATAAAAGAAAGAAATAAAGATATTTATCTGATATCAGCCTCAGATAAATTTGCAAAATATGACAGGCAGAGTAATGATATTCATTTTATTGAGATGCCCTCTTTATCCGGAGATATAATCAATTTGTCTGGATGGAAGGATGAAGATGAGCTGGGTATTTCTACAACCGACGGCTTTTACATATATTCGATACCAAAAGACAGCTTCCGGAAAATAGATGTAACATCCGTAGAATATTATTACATTGATAAAAAGGGCTTTTGCTGGATGATACAGTCTTCGGAAAACAAGGTCGTAAGAGTAGATACAAAGACTTTGGAAACAAAGGTTTATAATTTTGCCACTACACATTATGTAGAAAGAGGAGATAAACGTAGGGGACGCTCTTTTGCGTTTGAGGATAAAAACGGCAATTTGTGGATAATGATTTCCAGGCTAGGTATGTATTTTTATAATGCGGAAGAAGACAAGCTTGAGCCTTATTTGTTAAACGATTCGGACCCGGATTCATATTTCGCGTTCCTTTTGTCCGCGGACGGTTGTTTGATAGTCAGAAAAACTTATGGTTTACGTCAGACGACGGAGTTACCAAAATTATATTCCTTCCAGACTTCTTTAATTTTATAGAGATGGATAAGGAGCAGGATATACGTTCTTTCCTGTGTGATGAGCAGAATCGTTTATGGATGTCATCAAAGGCTGAATATATCCGTATGTATGATAAGAAGTTGAAGCTGAACGGATATTTGTCAAAGAACGGTAGTTGGGGTAATCAGAAGACTTCCTTTGATGCTGCCGTATACAGCATGTTGCAGGATATAGACGGAAAAATATGGTTGGGCACCAGATTTGATGGCCTGTATGTATTGGAACCTGCAGGTAATGACCGTTATAAGGTAACCAATTACAAGTATAATGAAGACGACGTTTACAGTTTAAGCCACAATGCGGTTTATTCAATCTTTCAGGACTGCAAGAACAGAATATGGGTTGCGACCTTTGGAGGAGGATTGAATCTGGTGGAGAAAGACGAGAAAGGTGCTGTTCGTTTTATCAATTACAATAATAAATTGAAGAACTATCCGATGGACAAGGCCTTGAAGATACGCTCCATGAACGAAACTGCAGACGGTGTGCTGATGTTGGGAACGACTAACGGACTGGTAACATACTCCTCTGCTTTTGAGCATCCGGAGGAAGTGAAGTTCTATTATAATTCACATAGGGAGAATGACAATAAATCACTTAACTCGAATGATATCATGCATGTATATTCCGATTCTGTTATCGGAACATGTTTAATGGCCTTTTCGGGAGGTATCAATAGAGTTATATCTTCTGATTTGTTGGATGAGCATATTGAATTTGAATATTATACTACGGCCAACGGTTTATTGTCTAATCTGGTAAAATCAATGATTCGTGACAATCAGGGTGATTATTGGATTATCATGGACAACGGGATTGCACAGTTCAATTACAGGCATGGTAATTTTACCAATTATCACAGTGATTTGTTTCATGCCAATCTTAAGTTCTCCGAAGCAATACCTCTTTTATATAACGACTGTTTGCTGTTAGGCACCAATAAGGGATTGTTGGAATTGTTCCCGCAGAAACTACATCGCGACAAGAATGTGCCCAAGATTCTGTTTACTGATTTTAGGGTGGAAAGCAAACCATGGGAACAAAATGTAAACTATGTGGATACGCTGTTCCTGAATTCTGACCAGCGGAATATTTCGTTCCGTTTTTGCGGCATTGATTACATCGGAGCACAGTACATACAGTATGCATATAGATTGAAAGGACTGGAAGATGAGTGGAATGAAGTTGAAAATTCCCGTTCGGCCAGTTATATGAATCTGCCGGCAGGTACTTATGTCCTTGAAATAAAGTCGACAAACAGTGACGGTGTCTGGATGGACAATATCAGAAGTCTGACTTTGATAATTGAGCCTACTTTCAATGAGACGGTATGGGCCAGCATTCTCTATATATTTTTGATTCTTCTCATGATAGCGGCAACCGTATATGTACTGTTGTATATATATAAGTTGCGTGCACGTATTGGAATTGAAAAGCAGATGTCGGAAATCAAGCTGCGTTTCTTTACCGATATATCTCATGAGCTTCGTACTCCGCTTACGTTGATAGCCGGTCCGGTGGCAGAAGTGTTGGAAAACGAGAAACTGTCAGAAACGGCACGCAATAATCTGAATCTGGTATCCTCGAACTCGAAACGTATGTTGAGGCTGATGAATCAGATATTGGACTTCAGGAAGATACAGAATAAGCGGATGAAAGTATTGCTTGAATATCTGGATGTGGTTGCCGCCATGCGTACCGTGATGAACAGTTTCAATTCGGTGGCCTATGAAAAGCATATCCAGTTTTCTTTGTCCTCATCAAAGGATGAGCTGTATGCATGGATAGACCGCGATAAGTTTGAAAAGATATTTTTCAATCTGCTGTCGAATGCATTCAAGTATACGCCCGAAGGTAAAAGCGTAAAGGTAGAGATATCCGTACTGTCGGAGTATGTACGTTTTGCCGTAGTTGATACCGGAGCAGGCATAGAACTGGAAAACCAGAAGCATCTCTTCGAGCGTTTTGAGAACTTCATCCATTATGATACTACACAGCCTTCTTCGGGTATAGGACTGTCACTGGTCAAGGAAATGGTCGATATTCATCATGGGCGCATCAGTGTAGACAGCAAATTGGGCGAAGGCAGTAGATTTTATGTGGATATACCTTTGAATAAGGCTGTTTATGAAGGTGATACTCAGGTAGAATTTATATTGGATGATACACGTAAGGCCGAAAAGAAAGATGCGGCAGATAGCTCAACAGGTTTTAGAGACGAGGATGAAAGTGAAAATGAAACCTCTGTACTTATTGTAGAAGATAATGTAGAGCTTCGCTCATTCCTCTATAATAGTCTGGCTTCCTGTTATAAGGTCCTTCAGGCAGAGAACGGGCAGCAGGGACTGGATATGGCAAAAGATTTTGTTCCGGATATTATTGTTTCGGATTTGATGATGCCGGTAATGGATGGAATGGAAATGATAAAGCGGATAAAGGAGGATAACATGATATGCCATATACCTATTATAATATTGTCGGCACGCTCTTCGCTCGATGATAAGATTTCGGGTATAGAACAGGGAGTGGACGACTATATAACCAAACCCTTCAGCGCAACTTATTTGCGGGTTCGAATTGCCGCATTGCTGAAGAAGCGTAAGGAACTGCAACAGTATTTTATGGAACGCTTTGCTCAAAAGCTTCCGGCCACTGTTCCTGCGGAGAATGCAGACAGCGTTGAGGAGGAACCTAAGATATCGGCTATAGACGAATCGTTCATGCAGCAGGTTATGGATTTCATGGAAGCTAACATGAGCAATGAAGATTTGGAGATAGAATCGTTTGCTGAGAAACTTTGTGTCAGCAGGGCCGTATTCTATCGGAAACTGAAATCCATTACCGGATATACTCCTGTAGAGTTTGTACGCGTAATCCGGTTGAAACGCGCCATTCAGCTAATTAAGGATAATTCATTTACGGTGTCAGAGTTGGCATATATGACCGGATTCAGTGACCCCAAGTATTTTGCACGTTGTTTTAAAAAGATGACCGGAATGACGCCGACGGAGTATCGTGAACAAACCAAGAAATAACGGCGATTACCGGATGCAGTCCGATAATGGCTTCAATTAAACAACCCGGTTTCCACCTCTCGGAATCCGGGTTGTTTTTTATGTTGATTCCTTATGGAAAATTCAAAATCAGTATTTGTCATAAGCAGTAGAGAACAAGAGAAAAGTTTATCCTTAGCCTAAGGATACATATCTCTAGGCTGGAGATACATATCCTTAGCTTAAGGATATATATCCTCAGGCTGAGGATAAACTTTCAGACAGGTACAAACTGTTTTCTGAAAGGCTATGTCTGATTTTAGGAACAAGGAGATAACTGTTGCTTGTCTGGAGATTATAAAAAAAACAAGAGAGCCTGTCGGAATGAGGACAGCTCTCTTATTATAAATTGTGCTTGTATATATTTATTTTATTCGGCTGAGTACGATAGCCAGTTTCTGGCGTCCGCAAGCCGTAACGGCAAAGACTAATGTACAACTTCCGCCTATGACGATGAGCAATGCTGTAGATACAAGCATGTTTCCCAATCCGGCTAACGGGGAAACGATACCTCCGAACAAAAACATCAGAAAGCCCAATACTGCAGATGCGCTGCCGGAGTTGCTGCGTTCAAGTTCCAGTGCCAAGGTTGTACTTGTCGGTAAAATCATACCCAGGCAGAACAGTAACAGCACGAGCGATATTTCGAGCATTATTACATTAGCATTGTTTACGAGAAGCATTGCTGTTATGACGCTCATGACCAGGAAAGCTACAGAACCGGTTCCCAGTCCGCGTCGTACACTGCGGAAGCGCATGACAAAGAAGCTGCCCATCATGATGGCCAGTGCGTTGATTCCAAAACAGACACTGTATGAAAGCGATGATATGCCATAATGTTCCTGAAAAATAAAAGGTGAAGCTGCTATGTAAGTAAACATGACTCCCATGGCAAAAGCCTGGATAAGCACGTAATAAATGAACTGTCGGTTTTGCAGAACCGGACGGTATCCTTTGAATACACTCCATATGGGGGTGTTTATGCGGTATTGCGGTGATAATGATTCACGGAAAAATAGCAGCATGACAATCAGCAGTACCCCAATAATCAATAATACACCGAAGATGCCGCGCCAATCGGTTACCTCAAGCAGTACACCTCCCAATACGGGAGCGCATATCGGAGCCAGTCCCTGCACTGCGCTGAGCATCGAAAAGAAACGTGCCAGTTCTTTTCCTTCATACAGGTCGGTGGCGATTGATTTGGAGATAACTACTCCACCGGCTCCGGCCAGTCCTTGCAACAGACGGCACAGAAGGAATGTCTCTACATCGGGTACGACGATGCATCCCACGGTAGCTATAAGGAAGAAGACCATCGATATGAGCAGTAAGCTACGGCGTCCATACTTGTCACTCAGTGGCCCGATGAACAGTTGGCCTGCTCCGAGTCCAATCATACTGAATGTAAGACTGAGCTGTGCCATAGAAGCCGTAGTATTAAAGTATGTAGTCAGTTCCGGTAAGGCAGGAAGATAAAAATCGGTCACAAAAGGGCCAAAAGCTGAAACAATACCAACCAGAATCAGAACAAATAGATAGGAATTACGTTTTTGTTGCATCATATTTCTTTGTTTTTATAATTACGCTGCAAAGCACGCAAAAATGTTTGATATGCTGAAATCCATTCGGTGGTCAGTTGACTCAATTTGGAAAACATTTACAAAAGTTAGCAGAACGGCAGTCTGTCTCTTTCGCCGCCTTTTTCATGTCTGCAGGAATGCTGTCAGAAATGTTTCATTTTGTAGCAAAAATGTTTCATGTAACCTAATTGTCATTGAATGAAACAGATATGGTATTGCATTATAAGAGAAGTATCTACTTTTGCCGCAGGTCATTCAAACAAACAATCTCTCAATGATCATGAAAAATTTAATTTATTACTTCAAATAACAAAAATGCCATGAGAACAGGTATGAACCATTTTGTATGTTATCGTACAGCCGCAGCATTGTTGTTGCTCGGTTTGACTTGTGAAAACAGTTTTGCACAAGATGAAAAGAAAACGGCTCAATCACAAACGGAAAGTTCCAGTAAGGAGGAAGGAAACCGTAATGTGATGTTAAATGCTGCAAGTGCCAATGGACCTCGTGAAATTCAAATCGGATTACCGTCGGCCGATGTCAATGTTCTGGAAAACGGTATTCCCGTGACTTATGCTACCAATCCTCATTCTGTAAACTCCTTGTGGCGTGCTGATGCAAGCCTCAGCCATGTAGGATTGCTGAAAATCTCAGAAACGGCCATTACTACGGGCAATATTGGATACGCGGTCAATTCTTTTACACAATTGGGCGGAAAAGGGTTTCATGGTACGCTGAATTATAAGACCAATCATTTCGGAATGCAGGAAATCTCATTCAATGCCAATGGTGATATCGCAAAAGACTGGTTTTACAGCGGAAGCATTTATCAGGATTTTGACCCGGGAACATTTAAAATCAAATCTACTCCTTTTCAGGACCGTACTCAGATTTACAAGTTTGCTCTTACCAAACGTTATAATGATAATAGGGGTGAGCTGACTGCCATTTATCATTACAGCAACAGTCACCCTGTTTACATGTATGCCACACAATCGGCTCCTTTCATTTATGTGGGCGATGGCAGTGTGAAAGAACTGGGCGATTTTTCATTGGGTACAACTTCTTATCTGCCTGTAGATAACGAAATGGTATATCGTGATATGCGTACAGGAGAATTGAAGAAAACCAATCTTTATGACGCAGTGCAGAACAAGGGCAGTGAATTTGTATTGATGAATAACTATACATGGGATAACGGATTGAATTGGAAAACAGTCATGAAATATGACCATTCGATGGGCTCCTGCGTTTATCAGACACCAATGTCTCTTGACCAGAATGAAGCCGGAATCAATTATCAGTATGAGACTCCCGAAGGTAAGATGGAAGATTATACCGGCGAGTATGTGCAAAGCCGCATGTCATGTCTGAATCGTGGCTTTATTGACTCTTTCATGTTTACGACAGAACTTTCACGTAAGGTTGGAAACAGTACATGGCGTTTGGGACTGAACGAATGGTATTATGATGTGGATTATGCTTCGGCTACAACCATGTATGATCAGTCTGTAGCAACGGACGGAAGCTATCCCGTACGTCTTTACAATGCAGATTATGCCGATTATGAAGGACGCACATATGCCGGCGGATATTATTACGACTTCAATAAGAATGCATCAGAATATTATAAAGGTCATGAAAACAAACTGGCTCTTTATTTTACACATGACTGGGACATTACCGACCGTTTGAATGCTTACTATGGAGCACGTTTTGAGTATCAGTCTCTGCGCGGTGACAATGCTGCCGTAAAAAATGCAAACGGTGAGTATGTAGGCCGTTTTGCAAACTATTTCATTGGAACGACCGCTTCTGACGGAACTAAAATAGAACCTACACCTATCAGTTATGATTGGCTCAATTACGCATTGACGGCATCGCTTACTTATAAGCTGACTTCGTCTTTTGGACTGACCGGTGACTTTACTTACATAACCCAGCATCCGCGAATTGAGAATTTTGCTCCGGCTACATTGCCGAATACGGATGTTATCTCTGTGCCTCTGGGCCGTGCCGGTATCTACTACAATAATGATTGGTTGAGTGTAACTTCACTGTTCTCTTATATATCCAAGACGAACAACAATTCAACCTTGAACCTGCAGCACAAGATGGAGAATGGACAAACTCAGATTATGGCAGCTCCTCTTACCTATGATATTCAGACATTGGGATGGACTACCGATGTTGTGGCACGTCCGTTCAAGGGATTTGATTTCCATTTCCTTTTCACTTATCAGAAACCGACCTACAAGAAATATGAAACTTCTGTTACATTCTCAGACGGATATGTAGGCAGTATAGATGCTACGGGAAATATTGTAGCCGAGATTCCGGAAATACTTATTGAAATAGATCCCAGCTACATGATTACCAAAGATTTGAAGATATGGACCAGCTTCCGTTACTTCAGCAAGACATATGCAAATATCAACGATGCCTATTACTTCAACGGACATTGGGAAACCTTTGGCGGATTGAACTGGCAGGTAAATGATAAACTCTCACTCGGATGTTCAGTTGTAAACTTCCTGAATCAGACCGGAGCAAAGGGCAGTATTGCCGGAGCCGAACTGGTTGAGAAGGAAGACGCCAAACAATATGCCGGACATGTTATGGCAGGCAGTTACATTCGTCCGTTCACCGTGGAATTCAGTGCCAGTCTGAAATTCTAATAAATACCATCTTTCGGGAGGCTGATATCTTATCAGTCTTCTGAAAGAATAAATTACTGTTTTTTTAATATGCAGATAAAAGTCAGAACCATGAAAAAGAATATTATTCGCCTTACAATGGCTATGGCAACAACGGTTGCCTTTACAGCATGTGCTCCTCAGAAACCAGTTCTCAGTTTTGAACATCAGGGAGATACATTGACAATTGTTCATATTACCAATCCTACCAAATATCTGATTCTTCCTATTCAGGAATCTTGCAACGAAGGAAAAGTAAAGCTTGATACAGGCAGTCCTGCCGATATGGCCATGGATATACGTCTGGCTGTAGACAGCGTAGAGTATTACGTTCCGTTTGCATTGCCAAAAGGAGAAAAGGAAGCTGTTGTAACCATTGGTCGTGTAGCGGCCGATGCCATTTGCTGGGATAGTATCCAGTTGGCCGATACATTCAATACAGCCAATACGGATTATTATCGCCCAGTATATCACCATACTCCGCTTTATGGCTGGATGAACGATGCCAACGGACTGGTTTACAAGGATGGTGAATATCATCTTTATTTTCAGTATAATCCTTACGGCTCCAAATGGGGTAACATGCATTGGGGACATTCGGTCAGTCGTGATTTGATTCACTGGGAACATCTTGATCCGGCTATCGCACGTGATACCTTGGGACATATCTTTTCAGGAAGTACGGTAATCGACAAGAATAACAGTGCCGGTTATGGTCAGGATGCCATGATTGCTTTTTATACTTCGGCCAGTGATGAACACGGACAGATTCAGTGTATGGCTTATAGTACAGACAATGGTCGCACATATACCAAGTATGAAAAGAATCCTGTTCTTACTCCGTTTGACGGACTGAAAGACTTCCGTGACCCGAAAGTATTCTGGTATGAGCCGGCACAGAAATGGTATATGATTGTTTCGGCAGACAAGAATATGCGTTTCTATTCATCGTCTGATATGAAGAACTGGGAATATTTAAGCCAGTTCGGTGAAGGTTATGGTGCTCAACCGAACCAGTTTGAATGTCCTGATTTCATTCAGTTGCCTGTAGACGGAAACAAGGATAATATGAAATGGGTGATGATAGTCAATATCAACCCGGGATGTCCTTTCGGTGGTAGTGCAACGGAATATTTTGTCGGAGATTTCGATGGTAAGGAATTCCATTGTGATACAGACAAGAAGGTTACCAAAAGGCTTGATTTCGGTAAAGACCATTATGCTACTGTTTGCTTCTCCAATACGGAAAATCGTGTTATAGCCGTGCCCTGGATGAGTAACTGGCAATATGCGAATGTTACCCCTATCCGTCAGTATCGTGGTGCGAATGCTCTTCCGCGCGAATTGTCTCTTTACACCAGAAACGGTGAAGTTTACATGGCAGCCAATGCTGTAAAGGAAACCGAGGGACTGCGTAAAGGTACTTCTTCAATAGACAATTTCAGCCTGGCAGACGAGAAGGTTATCAGTATGGAAACAGGTCAGGACGGTGCTTGTGAGATAGAGATGGATGTTACTCCAGACAAAGCCAGCGTCGTAGGTTTCCAGCTGATGAACGAGAAAGGTGAAAAAACGGATATTTACTTGGACATGAAAGCTGCACGCCTGGTAATGGATCGTACAAAGAGTGGTCTGATAGCTTTTGGCGAAAAGGCTGAGCCTCATGCCAAGGAAACTGATGAGCATCGCAAAACTGAATCTGTAAACTATATTAATGATTTTGCGTTGGGCACATGGGCTCCTCTTTCACTATGTGAAGGAAAGACTTATCATCTTGATATATTTATTGACAAGTGTTCTGTTGAGATATTCGTTGATGGCGGCCGTATCGCCATGACTAATCTGGTATTCCCTACAGCTCCTTATAACTCATTGCGTTGTTATGCGCAAGGCGGAAATGCAGAGATTTCAAATATGAAGATACACAAATTAGGTATGTAACCGAATAATATCCCGACAGTCTCATGAAACACTTTATGATAACGGTGGCATTCATTTTGTTTGCCACCATAACCGTAAACTCCATGGATAAGAAAATAATCCGGATTTCTACAGAACGTACAGACCTTGTACTTCAGGTTGCTGAAAACGGACGTCTTTACCAGAGCTATCTGGGAGAAAGACTCCTCAATGATGCTGATCTGGATGAACTGGACTGGAGTATACATCCGGCATCGGATGCCAGTGTAAGCCGGCGTGGATGGGAAGTGTACAGCGGTTCTGGAAATGAGGACTTTTTTGAACCGGCAGTAGCAATTACCCATAATGACGGGAATCCTTCAACATGGCTTTATTATGTGTCATCTTCTTCACATCCCGTTGACGGAGGTGTACAGACCGATATTGTATTGCGCGATGATAAATATCCGGTAAATGTGACATTGCATTATGTTGCTTATGTTAAGGAGAATGTAATAAAAACCTGGAGTGAGATTTCTCATCAGGAAAAGAAACCGGTAACTCTTTCTGCTTATGCTTCTACCATGCTCTATTTCAGTCGGCCTTCATATTATCTGACAGAGTTCAGCAGTGACTGGGCTAAGGAAGCGCAGATGAGCACACAGCAGTTGTTGTTCGGCAAAAAGGTAATAGATACCAAACTGGGCAGTCGTGCTGCCATGCATACGCATCCGTTCTTCATTGTAGGTCTGGAGCAGCCCGCATGTGAACGTCAGGGTGAAGTCTTGATGGGAACATTGGGATGGACGGGAAATTTCCGTTTTACGTTTGAAGTAGACAATGTGGGTAATCTGCGTATTATTCCGGGTATTAATCCTACAGCTTCAGAATACACTCTGAAACGCGGAGAAGTATTTGTTACTCCGGAATTCATTTTCACTCTGTCTTCTGAAGGAACAGGAAAAGGAAGCCGTGATTTGCAGGAGTGGGCACGGAAGTATCAGCTGAAAGACGGCAACGGCTCGCGTTTGACATTGCTGAACAATTGGGAAAATACCGGTTTTGATTTCAATCAGGAAATTCTGACTGAGCTGATGAAAGAGGCTAAAGATCTGGGAGTGGATATGTTCTTGCTGGATGACGGATGGTTTGGTAACAAATATCCTCGTAAAGATGATAAAGCCGGATTGGGAGACTGGGAAGTAACGCATGATAAGTTGCCCGGTGGTATTCATGCTTTGACCGATGCCGCCCGTGAAGCAGGAGTGAAGTTTGGCTTATGGATAGAACCTGAAATGGTTAATCCGAAAAGTGAGCTTTTCGAAAAGCATCCGGATTGGGCCATTCATTATCCTAACCGTGATGTTTATTATTACCGTAATCAACTGGTACTTGATTTGAGTAACCCTGTTGTGCAGGACTATGTTTACGGAGTTGTAGATAATCTTCTGAAGGAAAATCCGGATATCGCTTATTTTAAATGGGACTGTAACAGCCCTATAACCAATATCTATTCACCTTATCTCAAGTCAGAGCAGGGTAGACTTTATATTGATCATGTGCGTGGAGTATACAATGTGCTGAAACGGGTAAAAGAGAATTATCCGGAGGTTCCCATGATGTTGTGTTCCGGTGGTGGTGCACGCTGTGACTATGAAGCCTTGAAATATTTTACAGAGTTCTGGTGCAGTGACAATACCGATCCGGTAGAACGCATATACATCCAGTGGGGCTTCTCTCACTTCTTTCCGGCCAAGGCAATGTGTGCCCATGTAACCAGTTGGAATAAGAATGCTTCAATAAAGTTCAGGACCGATGTAGCCTCCATGTGCAAGTTGGGCTTTGACCTGGGTTTGAAGGAACTGACAGCCGATGAGCTTCTGTATTGTCAGACAGCTGTTGCCAACTGGAAGCGCTTGTCTCCGGTAATTCTTGATGGAACCCAATATCGTCTGGTTTCACCTTACGAAAGCAATCATATGGCTGTGAACTATGTAAGTACTGACAGCAAAAAAGCAGTGTTGTTCGCTTATGATATTCATCCGCGTTTTCAGGAGAAACTGATGCCAGTGAAGTTGCAGGGGATTGATCCTTATAAGCACTATAAGGTGGAAGAAATAAACCTGATGCCGAACGGTAAGTCCGTTTTGGCAGGTAACGGAAAGGTGTTCTCCGGTGATTATCTGATGAAGGTAGGGCTTCATGTGTTCGGATTCAATTCGATGCAAAGCCATGTGATAGAACTGACCAGTGTAGAATGAATGATTAGTAACTAAAAATATCTCTTATATTATGACTGATAAACAACAAATGAAATATGGAAGACTGATACCTGTGATGCTTTGCTTCTTTGCCATGGGCTTTGTCGATTTGGTAGGTATAGCTTCGAATTATGTAAAGGCGGATTTGAATTTGACAGACTCAGAGGCTAATATATTCCCGTCACTTGTCTTTTTCTGGTTCCTTATATTTTCTGTACCTACAGGAATTCTGATGAATCGTATAGGAAGAAAGCGTACGGTGTTGCTGAGTCTTGTAGTAACGGCCATTTCATTGTTATTGCCATTGTTTGGCGATGGATACGGCCTGATGCTTGCTTCATTTTCTCTGCTGGGTATTGGTAATGCCCTGATGCAGACATCTCTTAATCCGTTGTTGAGCAATGTTATTTCGGGCAAACGTTTGGCTAGTTCACTGACTTTCGGCCAGTTTGTAAAAGCCATTGCTTCTTTTCTGGCTCCCTATATCGCAATGTGGGGCGCAACACAGACAATTCCCACATTCGGACTTGGATGGCGTGTGCTTTTTCCCGTTTATATGATTGTGGCAGTTATCGCAATTCTGTGGTTGTCTTCTACTCCCATTGAAGAGGAGAAGCCAGACCGTGCATCCGGTTTTACCGCTTGTCTGCGCTTGTTGGGACATCCGTTTATTTTGCTCTGTTTCATTGGTATCATATGTCATGTGGGTATTGATGTCGGAACCAATACTACGGCACCCAAATTACTGATGGAGCGTGTGGGACTGACTCTTGAAGAAGCAGGCTTTGCCACCAGTCTTTATTTTATCTTCCGCACGGCAGGTTGTCTGTTGGGAACATTTATTCTGCAACACATCTCATCGCGCCGTTTTTTTGCCATCAGCGTAATTTTTATGTTGATAGCCATGGCTGGTCTGCTCGTATCAGAAGCACATTATGTTATTTATGTTTGTATTGCTCTGATAGGTTTTGGTAATTCAAACATATTTCCGATTATATTTGCACAGGCATTGACCGCATTGCCGGACAAGAAGAACGAAGTATCCGGACTGATGATTATGGGACTTTTCGGTGGTACTGTATTCCCATTGCTGATGGGAGTTGCGAGTGACGCGGTCGGACAGAGCGGTGCCGTAGCTGTAATGACAGTAGGAGTGATATATCTTATTTTGTATACTTTTAAATTGAAAAATAACCAATAACCATGAACAATATAGTAGTAGGAATGGGTGAGGCACTGTGGGATGTGCTGCCCGAAGGCAAGAAACTGGGTGGCGCGCCTGCAAACTTCGCTTATCATGTGTCGCAGTTTGGGATGGACAGCCGTGTGGTCAGTGCTGTGGGACAGGATAAACTGGGCATGGAAATTCTGGAGAATTTCCGTCAGAAACAGTTACATACGATGATAGAGTGTGTGCCGTATCCGACAGGAACCGTACAGGTAGAACTTGATTCTCAAGGAGTTCCCTGTTATGATATAAAAGAAGGTGTCGCTTGGGATAATATACCTTATACACAAGCTCTTAATGAACTGGCCATGCATACACGTGCGGTTTGTTTCGGTTCGTTGGCTCAGCGCAGCATTATCTCACGGTTGACCATTCACCGTTTTTTGGACGCTATGCCCGATCGTCCAGACACTTTGAAGATATTCGATATCAATTTGCGGCAGAGTTTTTATACAAAGGAAATCCTGTGTGATTCCTTCCACCGTTGCAATGTATTGAAGATAAATGATGAAGAACTGGTTACGGTAAGCCGTATGTTCGGTTATCCGGGCATCGACTTACAGGATAAGTGCTGGATATTGTTGGCAAAATATGATTTGAAGATGCTTATCCTCACTTGTGGAGTAAATGGCAGCTATGTATTTACTCCCGGCCATGTGTCGTTTGTTGAAACTCCGAAAGTGGATGTTGCTGATACGGTTGGAGCAGGAGATTCGTTTACGGCAGCTTTTACGGCTGCAATCCTTATGGGAAGACCTGTACAGGAAGCACACAGACTGGCTGTCGATACGTCGGCTTATGTATGTACGCAGCAGGGAGCAATGCCGGAACTGCCTGATGAGTTGAAAAAAAGATTGGCATAAAGTGACGGCGGTCGTTCTGACCGCCGTTTTTTGTATGGGTAGAGAACTGCAAGATACAGTTACCTTTAGCGGTGATGTTATATTCAAGTCGTTTTATAGTGTGTTATATGATTCTTTTTGTCAGTATTCCTTCCTTTATAATCTCCAGTTTTGTATAGAACACTGACTCTTTGTGTCTTGGATTCCGGAAAATGTATTTATTCTGATGGCAACTTTAATTATTTATTTTATCTTTGTCCATCTTAATAAATAATGAGAAGCCATGAAAAGCCGCTGTTTTTTTGTGCTTGTTGCTTTGTGTATTATCTGCCAGTTTTTTACTGCTTGTCGTCACCAGTCGCCTCGTTATGTTATTGGTGTTTCACAGTGCAGTAATGATGATTGGCGTACACGAATGAATAAAGAAATATGTAGAGAGTCTCTTTTTTATCCGGATGTGAAAGTGGATATTCGTTCTGCCAATGATGATAATCAGCAGCAAATTTCAGATATCGAGTATTTTATCAGTCAGAATGTCGATTTGATAATTGTGGCACCTAATGAAGCAGACGCGATTACTCCCATCGTGGAAAAGGCTTATCTTAAGGGAATCCCGGTGGTATTGGTCGACCGGAAGGTAAATTCCGACAAGTATACGGCCTATATTGGTGCTGACAACTATGAAATGGGACGTCAGATAGGTACTTATATCGCCAGCCGTTTGCAGGGTAAGGGGAATATTGTAGAACTTACAGGGCTTCGGGGGTCTACGCCAGCGCGCGACCGTCATCGTGGATTGCTTGATACATTGGTTGATTTTCCCGATATTCATATAGTGGCGAGCGCAGATGCCGGATGGTTTCAGAACTCTGCCGAACAGGCTTTCGATTCAATCCTGAAGTGCCATCCCCGTATAGACCTTGTTTTTGCCCATAATGATCCGATGGCACTTGGAGCTTATCGTGCGGCGGCTGACTGTCATCGCAGTAACGATATGCTTTTTGTGGGAGTAGATGCACTGTCAGGAAAAGGCCTGGGAGTAGAGCTGGTTGTCGATGGAACCTTGGATGCTACATTTATTTACCCTACAGGAGGAGACCGTGTAATGCAGATTGCCATGGATATCCTTGAAGGACGAAGTTATTCGCGCGAGACAATGCTGTCTACTGCATTGGTCAATAAGCAGAATGCACGTATCATGCAGATGCAGACGGCACACATTACTTCTCTCGATGAAAAGATAGAGCGGCTTAACAGTCAGCTTGATGCTTTTTTGTTGCGTTATTCTTCCCAACGTATGTTCTTGTATGCCTGTATAGTCATTCTGATACTTGTGGGAACATTGCTGGTCTTTGTCGTGCGGGCCTTTTGGACAAAAAACAGGCTCAATGCAGAATTGTCCAGGCAGAAACAGAAACTGGAAGAGCAGCGTGACCAGCTTATTACTCTTTCCCGTCAGCTGGAAGATGCCACCCATGCCAAACTGGCTTTCTTCACAAACGTATCACACGATTTTCGTACTCCGCTTACTTTGATTGCAGATCCGGTAGATCAGTTGCAGAAGAGCAATAACTTTAATTCTCAGGAGCGATTCCTTTTGAACATTATCCACAAGAATGTTGCCGTGTTGTTACGGCTTGTAAATCAGATACTCGATTTCCGTAAGTTTGAAAGCGGTAAACTTCAGCTTCGTCTGAATCAGTTTGATTTACGGACCTCTCTGATAGAATGGAGTGACGCTTTCCGTACACTTTCTTTCCGCAAACATATCCGCTTCAGTATTCATGTGGATGAGGATGCTGATTATACGGTTGTGGCCGATGCGGAAAAGATGGAGCGTATTGTGTACAATCTGTTGTCCAATGCCTTTAAGTTTACTCCGGAAAACGGAAGTGTTACCGTTGAGCTGGGTCTGTTTGATAAGAACGGTGAGCCGTATTTCCGGTTGCAGGTAACCGATACCGGTGTAGGTATGTCTGCCGAACATGTACAGCATGTATTTGACAGCTTTTATCAGATAGATGTTCACTATGCCGGTTCGGGAATCGGTCTGGCTCTTGTCAAGGCATTTGTGGAAATGCATCATGGACAGATTCATGTAGATACGGCAGAAGGAAAGGGTACTCGTTTCTGTATAGAGATACCTGTACGTCAGGAAGGTACAATAGATACCGATACTACCCGTAGCGCAGTGCTGGCCAATTTGAAGGAAGGAGCTGTTATGGCAGCCGATCAGGAAACGGTACATACGGCCGATTGCGATGTGTTGCCGGAAAATAAGGAAACCGTACTCATAATAGACGATAATCAGGACATTCGTGACTATGTACGTTCTGTTTTAAGTGAGAAATATAATGTTATAGAGGCAGCCAACGGGCAGGAAGGGATTACGCAGGCAATGAAATACATACCCGATGCCATTATCTGTGATGTGATGATGCCGGTCATGGACGGTATGGAGTGTTGTCACCGTTTGAAGTCTGAACTCCAGACCTCACATATTCCGGTCATGATGCTGACTGCATATGCTGCCGATGAGCAAAAAATAAAAGGATATGAATGCGGGGCAGACTCATATATCTCAAAACCTTTCAGCGCGCAGATGCTGACTGTGCGTTTGAGCAACCTTATTGAAAACCGTCACCGGCTGCAGAATGCCTTTGCCGATGGAACAGTCCCTTCTTCACAGAAAGCATTGTTGACCGATGTGGATAAAGGCTTTATGGAGAAGCTTCATCATCTTATAGAAGAGCATTTAACCGATCCCGACCTTAGTGTAGAGATGCTGGGAGAGCAGATAGGTTTAAGCCGGGTTCAGCTTTATCGTAAGACAAAGGCCCTTTGCGGCTATGCTCCCAATGAACTGTTGCGTATAGCCCGGTTGAAACGTGCGGCTTCGCTGTTGGCTTCAACCGAAAAGACTATTGCGGAAGTCACTTATGAAGTAGGTTTTAGTTCTCCTTCATATTTTACCAAATGTTACAAAGATTATTTTGGAGAGAATCCTACCGACTTCCTGAAAAGAAAGAGGGGAGATTCCGGTCATCAATTATAATTGCCGGTTTATTGATTCGATGTAGTTGAGCACTTCAGCTCTTCCGATTTTCTTCTCGGAAGATGTAATGAAATGGGGAGGAAGTTCTTCCCATTGCTCCTTTAAATGCTCCAGATAGCTGTTTACGTTTTCAAGAACTTTCTTGTTGCTCAGCTTGTCCGCTTTTGTAAAGATGATGGCAAACGGAACGCCGTTTTCGCCCAGCCATTCTATAAATTCCAGGTCTATCCGTTGAGGTTCCAGACGGCAGTCTATGAGAAGAAAAAGATTGGTCAACTGTTCGCGTTGCAATATATACTGCTCAATAATCTGCTGTATTTTTTCCTGTTGTTTTTTTCCTCTTTTGGCATATCCATATCCGGGGAGGTCAACCAGATACCATTCCTTGTTTATCAGAAAATGGTTGATGAGCAGCGTCTTTCCGGGAGTAGCCGAAGTCATTGCCAGTTTGGGGCGGTTGGTGAGCATGTTTATCAAACTAGATTTACCCACGTTGGAGCGTCCGATAAAGGCGTATTCCGGTAAATTGTTTTTAGGACATTTGTCTATCCGCGTATTGCTGATAATGAATTCTGCACTCTTGATTTCCATAGATTATAAAATTGAGTCTCTTCTTATGTGAGTATTGTGCTTAGGTTTGTTTACCAACAATAAAAGCTGTAATTTTCATTACAGCTTTCTTATGTCGGGCACGGGAAGAGAGGCTCGAACTCCCGACACTCGGTTTTGGAGACCGATGCTCTACCAACTGAGCTATTCCCGTTTGATATGCTATATAAAGAGCTGTTAACGAGACTTGAACTCGTGACCTCTTCCTTACCAAGGAAGTGCTCTACCACTGAGCTATAACAGCAAATTCTGAGCGGAAAACGAGGCTCGAACTCGCGACCCTAACCTTGGCAAGGTTATGCTCTACCAACTGAGCTATTTCCGCAGATTAAAGTGTCATTCGTCGTTGTTATACAATGGTGTGGGCGTTGACGGATTCGAACCGCCGACCCTCTGCTTGTAAGGCAGATGCTCTGAACCAGCTGAGCTAAACGCCCTCTTTGCTTTTGGAAAGCGGGTGCAAAGGTAATATTTATTTCTTTAATTCCAAATATTGTTTAAAGAAATGTTGTCAGGCCGGTCTTGAAAAGTTGCCAATTGCAAGCATTTGTTGCATATTACCGGCCTGCATGTTTACCATCGTCTGTCCAGATACAGATAAAATTCCAATCCGTTTTCAAAGTAACCTTTGAAAGTACGGTGGCTCACATAGAAGTCGTGGATTACCAGCGGAGACTGATTCCTGTAGTAAATATACAGTATGCCGTTGTCTACAACCCAGTCGAAAGTATCCTGATAACACGGCTCAAGATTATCCTGATAATAGGTCTTTTCCCATCCGCTGCCATGGCTGTTTGATTGTCCGGCTACAAACATGATTTCACTGTATAATGGGTATCCGTCTATATCTGATGCTCCGAAATCACCATACCAGGTTTGGCCGCAGACTCCCGATAAGTCATAACCTATCTCTTCGTCATCTTCACAAGACGTGAAGCTGACCATCATGAAAGTTGTCAATACAAGCAGCCAATAAAACTTTAAATTAGTTTTCATTGTGTTTAAAATTAAATGTTTTGAGCAAAGTTAAAATAAAAAACCATACTTAAGCAAAAGATTTATAGATAAAAGCAGGCTTATGCCCCTAAAATACTTATCTTTGTCTTATATTATTAATGAAAGATTTTGTCCTATGAAATATATTCTGTTGGTAATCAGCCTCGTAATGTCTGCTTTTATGGGAGTAAAAGCACAGCCTAAAATCTCTTTCGAAAGAGAAACCTACGATTTTGGTGCAATTATGTGGAAACAGCCGATAACGGCTAAGTTTGAGTTTACAAATACGGGAAACAAGGCTCTTGTTATTCATAATGTGGAGTCTTCTTGTGGTTGTATTGTGGCTTCATGGACTAAAAAGCCGGTTCGTCCGCACCATAAAGGAGTCATTGAAGCTGTTTTTGATGCCAAGATGCTGGGACATTTCCATAAGTTTGTGCGGGTTTATTCCAACGCTACCACCAGACCGTTTGATTTGTCCATGACGGGAGTGGTGAGCGCCGATGTAGTAGACTATTCTCACAATTACCCGATACAGATAGGCAACATTCATCTGGATACGGATCACATTGAGTTTGCGGATGCCAATAAAGGAGATCAGCCCACCTTTGAGCTGAAAGTGGCAAACGGTTCATCAAAAGACTACGCTCCGGTACTGATGCACCTTCCTTCATATATTGAGGCAAAGGCTATTCCTGAAAAACTGGCACCGAAGGAAACGGGAATAATACGTCTGACATTCCATAGTGAGAAATATCCTTTCCTCGGAATAAACCGCACGAATGTTTATCTGGCACGTTATCCGGGAGATAAGGTAGGTGAGGACAACCAGTTGGATGTCATCTCTGTATTGTTGCCTGATTTCTCAAAACTGACAACGGCCCAAAGGGCGATGGCTCCGGTAGTCCAGTTGTCTGCAACGGAGATAGATTTTGGCGAGATGGGTAACAAGAAAACCTTGAAAAAGCATATAACCATTACCAATACCGGCCGTTCAGACCTCAAGATGGAAGATATACAGGTGACGAGTCCGGCGCTGAATGTTTCGTTGAAGAAGCAGGTTCTGGCTCCCGGAAAGTCTACGAAGATGTATATTTCCGTCAATGCAAAATATTTGAGGAGCAATGCAAAGAGAACTCCGCGTGTATTGATGATAACCAATGATCCTAAACATCCGAAAAATGAGATAACGATAAAAGTCAAGAAGTAATATAAACCTAACCTCTTTAAATATCACGAGTATGGAACATCCTGAAAATGACACAGCCTATAAAGGATTAACCGTAAATAAAGGCATAGAGCAGCCTTCGATGATTAATCCGTATTTGAAAAATCGTCCGAGAGTGCGTCGTAGAGAGCTTACAGCCAACGATTACGTAGAGGGTATATTGAAAGGCGATGTAATGATACTGAGCCGTGCAGTGACACTGGTCGAGAGTCTGCGACCCGAACATCAGGCTTTGGCACAGGAAGTTCTTGAAAAGTGTTTGCCGTATTCCGGAAACTCCATCCGCATCGGTATCAGTGGCGTGCCCGGAGCCGGAAAGAGTACATCCATTGATGTCTTTGGTTTGCATGTGTTGGAGAAGGGCGGAAAACTGGCAGTATTGGCCATAGACCCCAGCAGTGAGCGCAGCAAGGGAAGTATATTGGGCGACAAGACACGAATGGAAAAATTGTCTGTGCATCCAAACTCGTTTATACGTCCCAGCCCATCGGCCGGTTCGCTGGGTGGAGTTGCGCGCAAAACACGTGAGACCATCATCCTCTGCGAAGCAGCCGGATATGACAAGATATTTGTAGAGACGGTGGGAGTGGGGCAGAGTGAAACGGCCGTACATTCCATGGTCGATTTCTTTTTGCTGATTCAGTTGGCCGGTACGGGCGATGAACTGCAAGGTATCAAGCGCGGTATCATGGAGATGGCCGATGGAATCGTTATCAACAAGGCCGACGGAAACAACATTGAGAAGGCCAAACTGGCAGCATCTCATTTCCGTAATGCACTGCATCTATTCCCGGCCCCCGAAAGCGGCTGGACACCTCAGGTCTTGACCTATTCAGGCTTTTACGGATTGGGTATTGAAGAAATCTGGAAGATGATTTACGATTATATCGCCTTTGTGAAAAAGAACGGTTATTTCGAGTACCGTCGTAATGAGCAGGCCAAATACTGGATGTATGAGACTATCAACGAACACTTGCGTGACAGTTTTTATCACAATGAGAAAATAGCAGAGCTTATTCCGTTGAAGGAAAAAGCTGTTCTCACAGGAGGCCTGACCTCGTTCGTTGCGGCCAAACAACTGCTTGACGCTTATTTTGAAGATATGAAATAATAATGAAGCCCGAAACAGGAAAAAGACATTCCGTTCTCCTGTTTCGGGCTTTTCAGTTATAATTCTTTCAGACCTTATATCCGCATGATGACAGTCTGTTCTCTTTTTAGTAGATAGTCTGTTCCAGTTCCTTTTTCATGGTCAGTAATTCTTCGCGGATGCTTTTCAGCGTATTGATTACTTCCATGGTCTGTACGGTAGCAGTCTTGTTGTTCTTGAGAACCTGTCGTGCCCCTTGCAGGGTCATTCCCTTTTCTTTTACCAGATGATAAACCAGTCGCACCTGTTCTATATTGTCTTCGGTATACTGTCTGATTTGTCTTCCGCTTTTGCGGGGGGTTATAAAGTTGGGAAACTCCTTTTCCCAGTAGCGCAGCAAGGTCTCTGATACGTTGAACATTTCAGCCACTTCGCCTATCGAATAATACAGTTTCAGATTCTTATTGGAGTTATATGCCATATCTTCTGCTTTTTTATCAATCATATACCTTACCATGGTTGGCTGCCATTTGTATCATCTGGTCATACTCTTCGGCTGTCAGATCCATGAAATAATAGTTTACCGGATTTACTTTCTGTCCCTTTACCACCACTTCGTAATGCAGGTGCGGTCCGGTACTCTTTCCCGAAGAACCCACTCCGCCGATGGTTTCACCGCGCACCACTTTCTGTCCGCGTTTCACCTTCATGCTTTGCAGGTGTGCATACCGTGTGCGGTAACCGAATCCGTGGTCTATTTCGATGGTGTGTCCGTATCCGGTTTCCCATCCGGCCGATACTACGGTGCCGTCGCCGGTGGCATAAACGTCTGTTCCATAATTGGCAGAGAAGTCCATGCCCGAATGAAATTTCTTGGTATTGTATATCGGGTCAATACGCACACCATAACCAGAAGCCGTTTTTTTAAGGTCTTTGTTGGCTATCGGCTGAATGGCCGGGATGCATTGCAGCATCTTGTCATGATTCTTGCAGAGTTCTACCACCTCATCGAATGATTTTGACTGCACGTAAAGCTGTCGGGTCAGCAGGTCGAGTTTTTTGGTAGTATTGATTACCAGTTCGGCATTGGCCATGTTCATAAACTGTTCATAGCGGTTGGTACCGCCATAACCGGCAGTTCTGATACCGTCGGCTATCGGGTCGGCCTGAAGCACTACCCGGTACAGGTTGTCATCACGTTGCTGTATGTCTTTCAGTATGGTAAGGGCATCATCGAGCCGTTTTGACAACACCTGGTATTGTGCCTCCATACGTGCATTTTCTATACGGAGTTCTTTTTCCGAAGGAGTGCCGAACAGGAAAAAGAATATCAGGAAGCATCCGGCTCCCAGTCCCATTCCTACAAAAAGCTGTCTTACGATGCTCAGCATACGTTGTCTTGTAGTAGGGTATATTCTGTCGTAAGTGCGGGTCTTCGGATTATATATGTAATAGACTTTTCGCATGTTCTTTTAAGCGCGAAGCAAACAAAAGGCTTCTTATAATGAATATTTAGCACAAATAGTTAAGGCAAAAATAATAAAACCAGTTATCTTTGCAAATCGTTTTTTGGAATATTAACTACATAACACAAATATATGTTAAGCTCAAAAGAAATTAGAGATTCGTTTAAAAGTTTCTTCGAGTCGAAGGGCCATGTCATTGTACCGTCGGCTCCTATGGTGATTAAGGATGATCCTACATTGATGTTTACCAATGCTGGTATGAATCAGTTCAAAGATATTATTCTGGGCAATCATCCGGCCAAGAACAAAAGAGTGGCCGATTCTCAGAAGTGTCTGCGTGTGAGCGGAAAGCACAATGACCTTGAAGAAGTGGGTCATGACACTTACCACCATACCATGTTTGAGATGCTCGGTAACTGGTCGTTTGGAGACTATTTCAAGAAAGAAGCCATCAACTGGGCATGGGAATACCTGGTAGATGTGTTGAAAATTGACCCATCCAATCTTTATGCTACAGTATTTGAGGGCAGCAAGGAAGAAGGTCTTGACCGTGATAATGAAGCAGCCGGATACTGGGAAGAACATTTGCCGAAAGACCATATCATCAACGGAAACAAGCATGATAATTTCTGGGAAATGGGTGATACCGGTCCCTGTGGTCCCTGTTCTGAAATCCATATCGACCTCCGTCCGGCCGAAGAACGTGCCAAGATTCCCGGACGCGAACTGGTAAACCATGACCATCCGCAAGTAATTGAAATCTGGAACCTTGTGTTCATGCAATATAACCGTAAGGCTGACGGACAGCTGGAACCCCTTCCTGCACGCGTAATCGATACCGGTATGGGATTCGAACGTCTGTGTATGGCCATGCAGGGAAAGACATCCAACTATGATACCGACGTGTTCCAGCCGATTATCCGCGTTATCGGCGATATGGCTGGTGTGACATACGGACAGAACGCACAGACCGATGTGGCCATGCGTGTGATTGCCGACCATATCCGTACCATAGCCTTCTCCATTACTGACGGACAGTTGCCGTCGAATGCCAAGGCCGGTTATGTGATTCGCCGTATCTTGCGTCGTGCCGTTCGTTACGGATATACATTCCTGGGTCAGAAGCAAGCCTTCATGTATCGTCTGCTTCCGGTGCTGATTGACACCATGGGCGACGCCTATCCCGAACTGAAGGCACAGCAGGCTTTGATAGAGAAAGTTATCAAGGAAGAGGAAGAAGCCTTCCTGCGTACACTTGAAACCGGTATCCGTTTGCTCGACAAGACCATGAGCGATGCCAAGGCTGCTGGAAAGACTGAAATCAGCGGTGTGGATGCCTTTACGCTTTATGATACATTCGGATTCCCGCTCGATTTGACCGAACTGATTCTGCGTGAGAACGGCCTGACTGTCAATACTGAGGAGTTTGACGTAGAAATGCAGAAACAGAAACAGCGTGCGCGCAATGCGGCTGCCGTTGAGACCGGTGACTGGATTACCTTGAAAGAGGGTGAAACCGAGTTTGTAGGTTATGACTATACCGAATATGAAACAGCCATTCTGCGTTACCGTCAGGTAAAACAGAAAAATCAGACCTTCTATCAGATTGTTCTTGAGAAAACCCCGTTCTATGCCGAAAGCGGAGGTCAGGTAGGTGATACCGGTGTATTGGTGAGCGAATTTGAGACCATAGAGATTGTCGATACCAAGAAAGAAAACAATCTTCCTATCCATATAGCCAAGAAACTTCCCGAGCATCTGGATGCTCCGATGATGGCATGTGTCGATACAGACAAGCGTGCAGCTTGTGCGGCCAACCACTCATGTACTCACCTGCTCGATGAGGCTTTGCGTCAGGTATTGGGTACTCACGTTGAGCAGAAGGGTTCGTTGGTTACTCCCGACAGCCTTCGTTTTGACTTCTCACACTTCCAGAAAGTAACTCCCGAGCAGTTGAGAGAAGTAGAGCGCCTGGTCAATGCCAAGATTCGTGAAAATGTACCTTTGACCGAATACCGCAATCTGCCTATTGAGAAGGCAAGAGAACTCGGTGCCATTGCCTTGTTTGGCGAGAAATACGGTGACGAGGTGCGCGTAGTACAGTTCGGTTCGTCTATTGAATTCTGTGGTGGTACACACGTATCGGCTACCGGAAAAATAGGTATGGTGAAGATTCTTTCCGAGAGCTCGGTAGCTGCCGGCGTACGCCGTATCGAGGCTATTACAGGTGCCAAGGTAGAGGAAGCTGTTTATTTGCTTGAAGATACTCTGAACGAGCTGAAACATCTGTTTAACAATGCTCCCGACTTGAAGGTGGCTATCCGTAAGTATATCGAAGAAAATGCCGGCCTCAAGAAGCAGATGGAAGAATTCATGAAAGAAAAGCAGGCTCAGGTAAAGGCAAAACTGGTTGAAAACATCAAGGAGGTAAACGGAGTGAAGGTAGTAAAAGCCGTACTTCCTTTATCGGCCGATGCGGTTAAGAATATTGCATTCCAGCTGAAGGGAGAAATCACTTCAAACCTGTTTGTTGCGATAGGAAGTCGTGAAAATGACAAGCCAATGCTTACGGTAATGATTAGCGATGACCTGGTTGCATCGGGTATGAATGCCGGAAAAATGGTTCGTGAGGCTGCCAAACTGATTCAGGGTGGCGGTGGCGGACAGGCTCACTTTGCTACAGCGGGAGGAAAGAACGTTGACGGACTGAATGCCGCTGTCGACAAGCTTGTTGAGCTGGCTAATTTGTAATATCTTTTACTCGAGATATTAGTTGTTAAGAAAATTTGTGCAGGATATGCCTTCGGGCATATCCTGTTTTTTTGTATCCCGGTAACCGCTTTGCTGGCAGTTAAGGCTCAGCGTGCTGGCGACCAAGCCCCAGTACGGTGGCGACCAAGGCTCAGCATGCTGGCGGTCAAGGCTCAATAACTGCTCTCTTGGTTGTTGGTCAATGCGTTTAAAATGAGTGCGTTAATATTGAAATAAATCTCTGCGGTTTTCCTTTCCAAAAAGCACGTGTGCTTTTTGGAAAACGACGTGTGCTTTTGTTTATAAGCACGTATGCTTTTTGAAAAACCACACGTGCTTTTTTATGGTAGAAAACTTTTTATTCTTATCTTTGGTCGCAGATACATATAGATTCATAAATAAACCAATAACCAATCAAGAGAAAAAACTTAATTCATCATGAAACACAAAGAAACTATGCTGGCTTTGTCTGCTATTTTACTGGCAGCCTCTGCATGTACGTCTGTAAAAGGAATTGCCGAGAACGACCTTCTGGGACAATGGATAGAAGTAATGCCCGTCAACCGGAACTTCGTGCAGGGCATAACTTTAAGTGAAGGAGGCGAAGCAACCTCCATCGGTATGGCTACCTTGCAATATGAGTCGTGGAAACTTCTCGATGGGGAAAAACTTATTCTTGAAGGGAAGAGCATCGGAAACGGACAGACCATCGCTTTTGCCGATACCCTTTCATTCATATCGTTGAGCAATGATACGCTTACGCTGGGAAAGGGAGACATGTATCGCATTCAATACGTGAAACAGGCCGACCGGAAGATGCCGATTGGAGGAAGCGACGCCGCCATGGGCTATACCGAGTCGGAAGTACTGAACAAGAAAATAAGAATTTTTGAAGAAGGCACCCGTGTGCTTTCTGCTACCGACAAGGATGCCACGATGGCCGGATATCTGGTGTTTGCTACCGATTCATCGAAAGTAGAGCTTTTCCTGCCGGAAGCAAAAACGGTGCTCGACCGCCGTCAGCGTCCCGACGGTACTGCCGTATGGAATGTGGAGGATGATGATACTTATACGGTAGAGCAGTCGGAAGGCAACTGGCTGGTATCGCGTCGCGGCCGTTTGCTCTATGCCACTTCGGGCATGGAGGATGCTTTGCAGACAGCGTTCGTAACACCCGACAACAAGGAAGTACCGGCCGTGTTTTATCAGAATTCGGGAGTGGCTCAGCTGACGCTCGACGGTGAATCTATCTTGCTGAAACAATATCGCACTGCATCGGGTTATGGATATTCCAATCCGGTATATGACCTTCGTGGAAAAGGTACTGAAGCCGTGCTTACCCGCCTGTCCGACAAGACGGAGCTGGCTCTGAAAGAGAAGAAGTAAGAAATTATCACTGATAAGACAACTCCCGGCAGGATGGCAGGAAACTGTCATGCTGCCGGGAGTTTTTTTGTTCTAAAAACTTTGATTCTGGTTGCCTTTGATTCCGTTTGTAACGTTTTATTTAAAATGTACTGTAAATAATTTGCAATTGTAAAAAGAAATTATATATTTGCAATTAGCTTATATTTAGCTATTTAAATCTGAGAATGAAAAACACGGTTCACATGAGACCTATCAGCTTTGTCTTACCTTAGAACATTAAAGCTAAATATGAATTTGATTTTTCTAGAGGGAACCAAGAAAATTTCAAGAAGTTGCTAAATTGTCTAAATATTATCAATATATGAAACGCTTTCTATTTTTCCTTTACTTGTTAGTTGATATTTCAATTGTTATAGCACAAACCACTAATTATTATACAGCCACCCGTACTTTTGAAGTAGATGGATGTACTTATCAATGCGATGTTCCATCGTATGGAATGGTCTATATTTACAAAAAGGACAATCCATTTAGAGACATTCCCATGCTTTATAAAGGAACCACAGAAGTTTATGGAACCCCTGAGAATGAAGATATTCCGGTAATTGAACGCAGTAGCTATAAGTCCAATGCGCCCAAATATAAAGCTATTATACGAGAATTATTTAATAAGCATCACGGTAAATTAGAATCCGATGATAGTTTAATCATAACCTTATTTCTAGATTCTCAAATTGGTAAGGTTCGTGAAGTCGAATTCTCTTTCCATCGTGATGAATCTTTTGGTCTAATACCCATAGAAGATTTCATATGGGTAGAACAAGAATTAAAGGAAAAAATCCAGATAACACCTACATCTGAAGGAAAGAAGCTCAATTACATATTCTTTTGGTGGGAACAACATCCATAATATTTAATAAATTGTACTATTTATGAAACAAATTCTATCACTCATCCTGTTATGCCTGGCAAGCCTGTCGGCATATGCGCAAGAACGTTACTACAATGACACGAAAACCTTTGTGGAAAATGGTTATACTTACCAGTGCGACGCTGCCCCAGTTGACATCTACGTTAAGCTCTACAACAAGGATAATTCATACATCCATGTAAACCGTGTCAACCGATACACCAATAAGGCACTATCGGAAGCAGAACTTAGAGTAGACCCTATCGTGGAATCACCTCGCGAGATTTATGAAAAAGCTAAAACCGCAATCGAAGAGCACCTCACGACAGACCAACAAAATCAAATGAGACAGAGAAGACAAAGTTTCATCTTTACCCTATACATCAATCCGGATACTGGAAATATTGCAGATGTGGATTTTGAATTCCTGAAAAGAAGCTTTGCTGCAACTATTCCCCTCGATTATTTTATTGTTTCTATAGTTAAATGTATTATGTTTATTATTAGAATTTTAACTGTATTTTCTACTCACATATTATCTATACTGGTGTCAATCAATATTATATATTATATTGCAAAGACTGAATACTTTTCGTATATTTGACCTGTGAACTTTAAGATTAATTTTTATGGGGTATAATGGTAATAATCGTAGGCTGAGAAGTAGCATGTTCAAGAAATCTCATACTAAAAAAGGAAGTAAGATTATATCGTCTTTAATTTCTGCACCTTTTTCAATCATTTCTGAGTCTACACCAAGGAGAAGAAAAACAAATAGAAATATTTATGAATGTAATGATGAAGACATAAAATTTTTCAAAACTCATAAAAGACAAATTATAATTGCACTTATGGTTTTGTTTGTATTAGGAATAATTATCTTTGGTATTGAGTTTATTTTTTATTTATTGATTTTTGCGTTGTTTGCATTCTTTGCAATATTAAATAACTCATAGAATATCAAAATCTTTCTTTAACCTTTGAACTGTACTAATACCGATATTACATAGTTGAGCTATATTGCGGATTGAATACCCTTTTTTAATAAAACTATAATTTCTTTGTATTTTTCTTTCTTTTGTTTTGGAGCTTCCGACTTTTCTATTGAGTTTACCGCCTTTTGCGATATACTGTGCTCTACCACTATTAAGTCAGAATTTAATGTTTCCTCTTTCCTGTTGCGCACAAGTAGAAAAAGTTGTATCATGATTGGGGGGAAAGTCGATGGTTGCTTATTTCCCTCCAACAAGGTAAACTGCTCTTTTTGCATGAATAGGTTAATCTTATTATCTACAAGTCTTTTTACTACTTCCAGCATTTCAAAGGCATTTCTACCCAAACGGCTGAGTTCTGATACGAGTAGTATGTCTATTGAGTTTGCTTCGCAGTATTTCAAATTCTCAACCAAAATAGGACGCTCTGAGTTTTTCTTTGCTCCGCTTATTTTTCCTCAAAGATACCGGCAATTTCTAGTTTTCTGTATTCTGCATAGGCTTTTAAGTTCCCTACTTATCTTTCTATATTTTGGTGTTTTGTGATAGGACTAACTCGTGTATGTATAACAGCTTTCATAATAAGTGCTTTTTTGATTATGAGCCATAAACAATAAGCCAAGAAAAGTTTGGCAGTATATTCCAAAATGAATGTGCTGTCAAACTTTACATCTGGTCCATCTTTGATGCACATATATAATCTGAAAATATAGAATCTCTAAATTCATTAAAATTTACTGCAGTTAGAACAAAAAACATCCCCAACAAGGCTCTTGTGCCATTGTTGAGGATATTCTTGTATTTCCTTAATAAGGATAGACGGATTACAAATGTTTTTCCAGTTCTTTCCGGCATGCCTCCATCAGCCACTTGGGGGTGGATGTGGCTCCGCAAATACCGATAGTCTGTGCGTTTTCAAGCAGAGAATAGTCAATGTCTGCAGGGTCGTCTATCAGGTATGAGTTCGGATTCACTTTCTTGCATTCGCCAAAGAGAATCTTTCCGTTGGAGCTTTTCTTGCCGCATACAAAGAATATCAGGTCATGCAGGCGGGCAAACTCGCGTATGTTGGGCATGCGGTTGGCCACCTGGCGGCATATCGTGTCGAACGACTGGAAGGTAGCATCGGGAGAGATGTGCTGGCGTATGTATTCCGTGATACGGTAAAACTCGTCGAGCGACTTGGTGGTCTGTGAGTACAGACGGATGTCTTTGCTGAAATCAAGTCGTCGGGCTTCTTCCAACGATTCGATGACAATGGCCTTCCCCTCGGTCTGTCCTACCAGACCCAGCACTTCGGCATGTCCGTTCTTTCCGTAGATGACGATTTGTTTTTCGTTCTTTGCGGGCGTGTCATATTCTTTTTTGATTCTTTTCTGCAATTGCAGTACTACGGGACATGTGGCGTCAATGATTTCAATGTTGTTCTTCCGTGCCGTCTCGTAAGTTTCGGGCGGCTCACCGTGTGCACGGAGCAACACCTTTACATCGTGCAGCTCCTTAAACTCGTCGTGGTTGATAGTGATGAGCCCCATCTGTTTCAGACGCTCACACTCACGGCCGTTGTGCACGATGTCTCCCAGACAGTACAGGGGAGCTCCTTTGGCCAGTTCTTCTTCGGCCTTTCTGATGGCTGTGGTCACCCCGAAACAGAATCCCGACCCGTTGTCAATTTCAATCTTTTTCATTTCTCTTCAGTAATTCGTTTGAATTGCGTCATTAGCCATTCCTTCTGTTCGGCGATGGTGAGGTTGCTGTTGTCGAGCAGCAGGGCATCATCGGCTTTCCGCAGCGGGCTGACCTCGCGGTTCTGGTCGATGTAATCGCGTTCCTTCACGTTCTGGAGAATCTCTTCAAAACTGGCGGGCTGACCTTTGGCCTTCAGCTCGTCGAAACGGCGCTGTGCGCGGATTTCGGCCGATGCGGTTACAAAGACTTTCATCTCGGCATCCGGAAATACGGTGGTTCCGATGTCGCGTCCGTCCATTACGATACCCTTTTCCTTGCCCATTTCCTGCTGCAGGCGTACCAATGCTTCTCTTACAAAGGGCAGGGCGGCTATCAGGCTTACGCGTGATGAAACCTCCATGCCGCGTATCTCGTTCTCTACGTTCTCACTGTTCAGGTAAGTCTCCGGACGTTGTTGGGCGTTGAGCTTGAATGAAATCTGTATGGCAGGCATGTCCTGTTGCAGCTTGTCGGCATCTATCTCGTTACCGTTAAAATAATGGTGGCGCAGGCTGTATAAGGTTACGGCGCGATACATGGCTCCGCTGTCAATGTATATGTATCCTATTTCACGGGCCAGGTCTTTGGCCATGGTGCTCTTTCCGCACGAAGAAAACCCGTCGATTGCAATAATAATTCTTTTCATGTTTCTGTCGTTTTATAGATTGACGGTTCAAAGGTAGAGATAAAAAGTGAATATCCCTACCTTTCCTTTTCTTGTTTAGACAAAATATGTTACTTTTGCCCTGCACTGAATGAGTATATTCTTGATAAAACAGGACCGTGAGATATGGAGATAAAGAAGTCTTCGAAAGCTGATTTGGAGAAGGGGCGGGGCAAAAGGTTTCTTTTGGCGTTGCTGCTGGTCCTTTTGATGGGATACATTGCTTTTCAGTGGAAAACGGAGGTTGTTGCCGATAGTAAGATTGCGAAGCCTGACGAGGAAATGTTTGTTCCAGAAGCCGACTTCCCCTTTGCCGTCGAGTTGCAGCCGGAACCGGAGATACAGCCGGAACTGACTGAGCATCAGGATATGGACAAGATAGAGCTGACTGACGATGCGGAAGAAAATCCGGCAACCGAAAGAATGCTGGATGAACTTCGTGAACAGATGGATGCCGGCAAGACGGAGATGGCCGAACTCAATGATTTGCCGGACGGCAGACAACAGAATGAGGAAGTCTTGCCCGATTCACTACCGGTATTTCCGGGCGGTAATGCCGCATGCATGCGTTTTCTGTCAAGAAACGTGGTTTATCCTCCGTCGGCAGTGAAATCCAGAACAAGAGGATGCGTGCTGGTGCAGTTTGTGGTAGAGAAAGATGGGAGACTTACCGACTTTAAGATATTGCGGAGCGTTTCGCCACTCCTTGACAAGGAGGCATTGCGGGTGTTGAAGATGATGCCCCGATGGATACCCGGAAGGAAAAACGGAAAGGCTGCACGTTTTCTGTATGTCTTTCCCGTTGATTTCAGATTAAGGTAACAAATGAAAAGAAATAAAAGAGTATAGATTATGTTTACGACAAAAGAATTATTGGAGAAGGTAAACCGGTACATTGCCGACTGGGACTATTCCCGTGAGCCGAAAGGATTGTATGAACCTATCAGATATGTGCTTTCGCTGGGAGGAAAAAGAATACGTCCGGTATTGATGCTGATGGCATATAATCTTTATAAGGAAGAGGTGGATTCCGTGCTTCCGGTTGCTGTGGGACTGGAAACCTATCATAATTATACATTGCTGCATGATGACCTGATGGATAAGGCCGACATGCGCCGGAACAAGCCTACCGTGCATAAGGTATGGAATGAGAATACGGCAATCCTGTCGGGCGATACGATGCTGGTGCTCGCTTATCAGCAGATGTGCCGCATAGACAATCCGGTACTGCTGAAAAAGGTATTGGACATATTTACGGAAATGGCGCTCGAGATAGGCGAAGGACAGCAGTATGACATGGAGTTTGAGACACGTGATGACGTTACCGAAGAAGAATATATTGAGATGATTCGGTTGAAAACTTCCGTATTGTTGGCTTCGGCTTTGAAAATCGGTGCTCTGCTGGGAGGCGCGTCGGATAAGGAGGCGTGTCTGCTGTATGACTACGGTGTGCAGGTGGGGCTGGCTTTCCAGTTGCAGGATGATTATCTGGACGTTTATGGCGATCCGGCCGTGTTTGGCAAGAAAATAGGCGGTGATATCTTGTGCAACAAGAAAACCTATATGCTTATCAACGCACTGCTGCTTGCCGATGACAGACAACGTGCGGAACTGAAGCGTTGGATTGACGCCAGGGAATATGAACCTCAGGAAAAGATACAGGCAGTGACTGCGCTCTATGACCAGATTGGCATTCGTGAACTGTGTGACAAGAAGATAACCGCTTATTTCGAGAAAGCCGGCGAATGCCTGAACGCTTTGGAAGTAGATGATTGCCGTAAGCAGATGTTGAGAGAGTTTATCGGTTCGCTGATACACCGTAACGTATAATGGAATGATGATTGTAGACACACATACTCATTTGTTTTGTGAGGAATTCAATGAAGATTTGCCCGAAACGATAGAGCGGGCAAAAAGTGCCGGGGTAGCCAGACTGCTGATGCCCAATATCGATTGTTCTACGTTGGATGATTTGCTGCGTACATGTGAAAGTTATAAGGGATATTGTTTCCCGATGCTCGGCCTGCATCCTACATCGGTCAACGCGGATTTCAGAAAAGAACTGGACTGCCTGAAGGAACGGCTGAAACCGGGGCATCCCTACATTGCCATAGGGGAGGTAGGGCTTGATTTGTACTGGGACCGCACCTATGAGAAAGAGCAGAAAGAGGCTTTCATTGAACAGTTGCACTGGGCTTTGGAGTATGACCTGCCACTGGTGATTCATAGCCGTAGTGCGCACGAGATGCTGATGGAGTGTATGGAGCCTTATAAATCAACTCCTTTGCGGGGAATATTTCACAGTTTTACCGGTACGGAGGAAGAAGCTTCACAACTCCTTTCGTTTGAAAATTTCCTGCTGGGGATAAATGGAGTGGTAACATTTAAAAAATCGACACTGCCCGATGTTCTGAAAGCATCTGTACCCGTTAGCCGGGTGGTGGTAGAGACGGATTCACCCTATCTGGCTCCGGTTCCGCACAGAGGAAAGCGTAATGAAAGTGCATATGTGCGTGACGTATTGCAGAAGGTTGCCGATATCTATGGCTTGTCATTGGATGAGGCTGCTGCCGTCACCACGCAGAATGCCTTGCGGATGTTCAGGAATATTTAGCAGGGATATAAGACTTGGTAAAGATAACGGGAGAAAAAATGTGGCTACCGTCAAGATAGAAGTGCAACACCATCCCCCTCTTCCTCCGTCCTTGGAGCGTAGCGGAAAGGGAGGAGAA
>CALUJE010000014.1 GCA_944320885.1 uncultured Phocaeicola sp. | reverse complement strand
TATTACTGTCCGCTAAACTTTAGAGTGCAGCAGAAAAATTAGGGCTGATTCCCTTGCAGGATTCAGCCCTTTTCGGTTATCTTTAAGTTACCACACAAAAAAGCATAACCGATGAGTAAAAGTAGCAATTTCTTCGGACAGCCGATATATGGTCAGCTGATAAAATCGCTGGACCGTGAAAAAATAGTCGAAATGAGCCGTAAACACGGCGGTGAGAAGTATGTAAAGAGCTTCGATGGCTACACCCATCTGCTGACAATGCTGTATGCGGTGATCCAGCGGTTCGATTCGTTGCGTGAGATAGAGACATCTATGACGGCTGAAGTCCGCAAACTGCATCATGTGGGCATTGACACTGTGCCGAAGCGCAGCACACTATCTGATGCAAATGCCAGACGCTCAGAGAGGTTCTTTGAGGAGGTGTATCGGGATCTGTATGACGCAAACAAAGACATTCTTTCATCGGACAGCCGACGTGGTGGCACGGAAAAATGGATAAAACGGCTGCGCATCATCGATTCAACGACCGTAAGTTTGTTCTCTAACACCATTTTCAAGGGTGTTGGACGACATCCGAAGACAGGCAAGAAGAAAGGCGGTATCAAAGTCCACGCTGTGATACACGCCAACGAGGGCGTGCCATGCGACGTACAGTTCACGTCGGCCGCGACAAACGACTCGTTCATGCTCGCTCCGAGCCATTACAAGCGCGATGAGATATCGGCAATGGATCGGGCCTACATCAACTATGCAAAGTTCGAGGAACTGACCGACCGAGGCGTAGTCTATGTCACCAAGATGAAGAAAAACCTCAATTATGAGGTGCTTGTTGACTGTATGCACCAGAATTCGCAGGGACTTATGGAATATCGGGAGCAGGTCGTGGTGTTCCGTAAGGATGACATCAATCATATCGCCCGTTTAATCACATACGTCGATATCAAGAAAGGCAAGCAACCTAAACTCATCACGTTGCTTACCAACGATTTTGACATGCCTCTGGAGACGATAGTGGCGATATACCGCCGTCGTTGGCAAATCGAGTCGCTTTTCAAGCAGATAAAGCAGAACTTTCCTCTGAGATATTTCTATGGAGAAAGCGCAAACGCCATCAAAATCCAGATATGGGTGACTCTCATCGCAAATCTATTGCTCTCTGTCTTGCAAAGCAAGCTGAAAAGGCGATGGAGCTTCTCGGGACTCGCCACAATCGTGCGGATTGTGCTGATGTATTACCTGGACCTCGAAAAGTTCCTTAATCAACCTGATGCAGACCTGAATATCATGCTTGCCGAAGCCTCGGAATCGCCTCCAGAAAGCACACAAATCTAAAATGGGGGCTTGTCTCATACAAATAGTAAGCCCAATTTCTGCATATCAAGGAGTTGGACTCACTACTTTACGGTTTAGCGGACAGTAATAGTTTTGTATACTGATTCTAAAAGTAGTAAAGTAGTAAAGTAGTAAAGGAGTTATAAGGAGTTAGAGGCCAATTGTTTTAGACTTAGTATACAAGATGAAGTATTAGCTTTTAACTCCCAGCCTGCGAGGCAGGCATAACTCCTTCTAACTCCCTATAACTCCTTCATTTCCTCCACATACTGGTATACTGATTCTAGTACTAAAGAAGTATCACTCCGCTTTGCTTCGTTAGAAGGTAAAGTATTAAAGTAGGTAAAGTGTTAAAGAAGATAAAGACTTTACCTCCTTTACCTTCTCTACATACTAGTATACTGATTGTAAAAATATTCACTTCAAGTCACCGAAATTCTTCATTCTTAGTTCTTCATTCTTCATTTACTCCTCCAGCTTCTGCAAGCAGAATTCTTTACTGCTTAATTACTTAAGATTCAACGCAAAAAAATCTTTCAACGGCTGTAACCCTGCAATATTCAAGTTCCAGTAACTAGGATCATTGAAAAGCCAGTCACCGGCACCCAACTTTCTGCGCTGAGCGTTAGTCAGTATTTGTGCACTTATATAGGTGTGCAACTTTCCCTTCAAATTAGGAATGTTATAAAGCGGTAGTCCTTCCTGTCCTCTCACTCCAGATATGCATTTCTCATAATCTTCGAAACAGTCAAAAAATTTAGAATGAAGATCACGCCGTGCTGCCTGCTCCATCAGATTTTCTACATCACCGTCATTCTGATTATCAGGATACAGAAAATAAGAAACATTAATATCATGGGCAGACATTCCTCTTTCGATAACAGCTTTACGCTTCTGAAAGCCCCATCCTTTGGCTGTTGTATCGGCATCGGCCATAACCAATACTTGCTCGTTTTCAGTCTGCGCCAAAGATATTTGATTGAGAATGGCCTCGCCAAACAGATTTCCTATGCCATCCATAAAAACAAAACTTACCTCTTTATCGGGAAAAAATAAAGATAAAACGGCTTGAAGGAAATAATATTCAGGCGTCTTGTTATTCTTTGCTTCAATGAAAATCCTGTTCATATCACCTTAGTTCTATTTCCTGATTGATGGAATAGTCTAAACTATCCAATGAATAATGATACGACTTCAATTCGCCATCCGGTGTTTTCAGCAATTTAAAAGCCGCAATCAATTTATCATACCCATTCTCACCTACAGCAGTATCTCTGAGACCTTTAATAGAATCAAAGTCGTGCGTAGTTACAAAAAGCTGGGTATTGTTACGGACAGCCGCATGAATCAATACTTTCCATAAATTACGCATTACGGAATAATGGAAACCGTTACTGATTTCATCAACAAGCAGAATTCCGTCCTTACAGTCATAAACCGCAGTCAGAAGGGACACGATTTTCCGAGCCCCATCTCCCATCATATTGACAGGAATACGCTTTGGCAGACCTATGTCTACAAACATTTCATTATCCGTAAATACAAAATCCCTGACTTGAGGTTCTATCAGTTGCAGGCCTTCTACGATAAAATGTTCGTCCTTATTTTGAAGAATACTCCGCAGTCCCTGAATGGATGCATTAAAATCAAACTTCGGACTCAAATACGTACAACGCAACAGTTCAACATAATCCTTAGCAACCTCACGTGTAGCATCAGAAGGATTTGCATTATCAAACAGCAATCGGGATACAAAAGACTTGTCATTAATGTTAAAATCAAACTTCAGTCCATATTTTCCCTCCTCTACATTAGAAAGGATACTTGTACCATCTGCATTCAGCGATATGTTATTCTGACTCTGCTCAAAAAGAGTAATATTAAGATTGCGGACTTCGCCGTCTGTCGCCTGAACATGGATGGGAAGAGCGGAATCTAAATTGTAAAAATCAAATTTAAGATCATTCAAACGCACCTTGCCGTAACCACGCATGAAATTTACATGAACAGGAAGCAGCGGGTTAGACACACCACTAACCAAGAACAAGGATTCCAACAATGAGGACTTTCCACAATTATTCTTTCCAAAAAAGAGATTGATTTGCCTGAAATCTTTAATGAATGCATATCGGATGCCTCGAAACCGCTCTATTTCTATTGTGCTAAACATTGCTGCAGATATAACAGTAAATTACATATTGTAGAGCAAAAATAAAAAAAATATATTCTTTGAAAAGGAAATTAACATTGTTTTTATTTGCTTGAAATCTTCTCCGTGTTACCTTGCGTACGGAATAGGGAAGTAATCAACAACGTTTTTTACCGATAACGGCAAATAAATAGGGAAAGGGAGTAAGAGGGAGTTAGAGGACAATGGCTTTGTATATAAGAAGGTAAAGGAGTAAGAAGGAGTTAGAAGGAGTTACAAGCCAATAGTTTTCTTAGTATATAAGGGGTAAAGAAGTTAGATACAAGAACGAAGTATTGGCTTTTAACTCCCAGCCTGCGATGCAGGCATAACTCCTTATAACTCCCTTTAACTCCTTCATTTCCTCCACATACTGGTATACCGATTCTAAAAGTAGTAAAGTAGTTATTTGGAGATTTGAACGAATGTTTGTATCTTCACAACTGATAATATTTACTCAATTGATGCATGGAAACGAGCAATACTAATCATATATTATCTGTTTTGGATGGCTTTACACTGGACAATCCGGATGATATTGCAATGGATATGGCTGCTGACTTCCGTCGCAGAAGGATTGAAAAAAATCTCACCCGCGAAGAAGTGGCGACCAAAGCCGGCATCGCCGTAAGCAACATCGTACGTTTTGAACAGAAAGGACTGATTTCACTGAAAAATCTGATTGCCCTGACAATTGCCCTGGGATATGTATCGGAAATCAGAAACCTGTTTGCGCAACCTAAATATGATACGATGGAAGAGCTCACCCAAATCAGGAAGAACAGCAAAAAGAAGAGGGCTTACAAGTAACATCACGACAAATCATGAAGATGACCAAAATTGAAAAACTGACAGTAAGGTTTCACGGAGCAATGGTAGGACAACTGTCACTGACACCGGATAACAGACTCTGCACATTTGAATATGACAAGCAATGGCTTGTCGAGGGATTTTCGGTTTCGCCTTTGGAACTACCACTGAGGCCCGGCATATTCATAGCCAAGCCTTCTCCTTTTTATGGAAATTTTGGGGTGTTTGAAGATTCTCTACCCGACGGATACGGACGTTATCTGTTGCATAAAGTATTGATGAAAAAAGGTATCAACGATACGGACCTGTCATCGCTGGACAGACTGAGCCTTGTGGGAAACGGAGGAATGGGTGCCCTCACCTATGAACCAGAAACGACACTGGAACAGAAGAATGAAATACATGACTTTGACAAGCTTCAGCGAATGGCACTGGAAGTACTGAAAGAAAAAAATGAAGAAGATGCTGATGTGCTGCTGTTCAACAGCCGAAACAGTGGTGGATGCAGACCCAAAACATTGTTCACGGATACTGACGGACACTGGATTATCAAATTCCGACATACATACGACCCTGCAGATATGGGACTTCAGGAATTCCACTATAATGAAACGGCCAGACGCTGTGGTATTCATGTTCCCGATTTCAAGCTGATAAACGGTAAATATTTTGCAACCAAAAGGTTTGACATATCACCTGAAGGGGAACGGATTCACACTGTCACTGCCGGAGGTTTACTTTGTGTGTCTCTCTCAAATCCGGTTCTGGACTACAGCAATCTGCTGGCACTGACAGGATACCTGACTCAAGATTCCAGAGATGTAGAAGAAATGTACAGACGCATGATCTTCAATTATCTTACAGACAACAAGGATGATCATTGCAAGAATTTCAGCTTCGTATGCTGCAAAAACGAAGCAGGAAGATGGAAATGGAGACTTGCTCCGGCATACGACCTCACATTATGTACCGAAGGATACAATGGAGAACATGCCACATCTGTAAACGGTAAGGGAAACCCATCTCTGGATGACATGATAGAAGTCGGCAAGAAAATAAAAATAAGCGAGAAACGGTGCCGGGAAATTTTCAGCGAAGTAAAAGACAACTGTGGGGATATTTTCAGGGTTCACCCAGGTAATACACGATAAGACGGACCTCACGCGGAGAGAGATTGCGGCAACGGGGCTGGTAACCGGCCTGAAGGAGTTCGGACTTCAACGCGGCGCAACGGTTGATCCAGCGGCGCAGGCGCTGGGATGCCACATCGGGGGCGGTGCCGGGAAAATAAAGTGATGCCAACTCGCTCTTGCTATAGCAACGGACGCGGAATGTCTCGTTTAAGGATGTATCTGTATGCATAATCAAAATGTTTGTTCTACCGGATATAAAGTTACTGATTTTCAACGATAAATACAAACTTTTACAAAGGATTATCATACAGATTTTCCAAAAGAAAAATGCTATTCTATGATTTGGCTGAGCCGTCTGCCAAGCAATTCAATATACTTCTTTTTAAGTTCTTCCGTTAAAAAGGATTTATTAATCATTTCATCCATCTGAGGCTGCAACCTGACATATTTTAAGATAAGCCGCTCGACCGTTTTCTGTTCAACTCCCATCGTTATTCCTGCAGAGATGAAATCTGAACGCTTCAGTTTTTTCTTTTTCCCATTCAAAGTCAGCGCCAGTTCTTCATCGTCTTTCGGGTTAAGAATTGCCGCATTCAACATGTCATAAGCCGGAGTAAAGCGTATAACCCCATCTTCTGGCTCATAGAGTGAAAAATTCTTCAAATGCATATCGTTGTTTCCGGTAATCCATGAAAACAAAACAATTTCAAAGAAATTTGTAACGTCCATTTTCGGCATTGAAGAATACTGGAGTATTGCTTTTGCCACCCGTTCGTAACTGCTTTTATATTTATACTCTGTTTGTCTTCCGGTCAACTGGCACATATCTTCCATCGCTATTTTTTCTCCTGAGACCAAACGATCTATCCTGCGAGTCAAATAGCACAGGGTATTATCTGCCATACGCATTAAAGTATGTGGAACCACATCTATTCTGGCCAGTTCGGCCAAATGCATTGTCAAATCTTCGGTTTCTGGCATCTTTTCAAACTGTGCTGTTTGTGGCTTACATATAAATCCACCCCATAATCCGACAATCGTCAATCTCTGACTTCCTTCATGTTCTTTAAGATGTAAAGACAATTTTGGCTGCACACCGGTAATAGATGTCTGATCCTTGATAACCTGAACGGCCAATTCCTCCAGGTCATCACACGTATAATCAAAAGTCGGAACTTTTTCCGTCCCAAAGAATTTTCTTGCACATTTCGGATGAAAATCCTTCTCTCCCTTCTCTAACGGACGATAACAAAACAAGCACTTACACATTATTTATTTCCTCCTCATTTACCGGTTTTACACTTACTGCTCCTATACAGTCATTACAACAAAGCAATAATAAAGACATCCTGTCAAGTATACTGATATCCGTATTACGCAAAGCCACATCCAATAGCCACCCTTCGGGAATAAGGCCGTCAAAAAAGGGAAACAACACGCTGCTCTTATAAATTTTCTCCTGTAAAGGCATGGTCAGACTTACAGGTTTGGCATTTTCCAATGCCAAATATTCCGGCAGATAGTAAAACTCATACCCTTCGTCTCCCTCGGTCAGGATTCCTGCCAAAATGCTCTTGTAATAAATTTCTGCCTGCTTCATTATCACTTATTCCGTTTGGGACTCGGAACCATTTCATAATTAAAAAAATCCAGTAACTGATTCACTTTATCCAGGCGCAAGGTAGCTTTACCTTGTTCCAAATCACGCACAAAGCGTAAACCTACACCGGACTTCACTGAAAGTTCTTCCTGCGTCATATTAAACTGTTTACGCAATGATTTTACTATAGTTGACAGATTATTCATAATCACATTTATATCAGTTCGGGTACAAATATATAAAATATTTGCAAGTTTATACCACATCAGGTATAAAAAATCAAAAGACTCTTATTGTTATACCCTATATGGTATAATAATGAATATAAAATGAAGGAGTTAAAGGGAGTTAGAAGGAGTATGCCTGCCTCGCAGGCTGGGAGTTAAAAGCCAAGACTTTTACAATCAGTATACAAGTATACAAGAAGGTAAAGGAGGTAGAGGCTTTATCTCCTTTAATACTTTTATACTTTACCTACTTATATACAAAACTATTGGCCTCTAACTCCTTATAACTCCCTCTTACTCCCTCTTACTCCTTTACCTTCTCTACATACTTTCTCCCCTACCTTCTTGGAAAATCACGAAACAATGCATATATTTGCAAAACATGACGGTATATGCCGCATGCACATTTTCTACATATCATAAACAACGAACTGTGTCAAAGACGTAAAACAGCAGGTTTATGGATTAAAAATTCATTCATTAAACACTTCATCCAAATGGTCGCAGTGAGTGCGACAGGGATTGCTGTGCTCTTTGACATACGGGTTCTTACTCTGACTTCGATGGGGAAGCCGGAGTTCTCTGTCATTCCGCTTCCGCAAGGGAACGGGATTTTTTTATTCTTAATCACTGACTCTTAAAAATTTGTTGTTTATGGAAAATATATTCTTACGCGCAAAACGCAATTTTGACGATACTCCCAACTACTCTGCTCCCGAATATGCCGACAACCGTCTGGATGTGACTGTCTGCATTCCGCAGGGAGCTGCCGACGTAAAGGAAATGTCCATCCGCATCTACTCTGCCGAACGCAGATTCATGGGGACGGGATGCATCACACGCAATCCGAGAAAACTGCTCAAAAAGGCATGCTTCAGCATATCCAACGATGATGCCTGGGAAGCGGGAGCGTATTATATCTACGTATATGTGAACGGGAATGCCACCGGGTTCTGCAAGCTGTATCTGCCTTATTCGTGGGAACGGCCGAAAAAAGCATCCCTCGAAGCACTCAGTGACTGTCCGATGGAAAGATTTTTCGTGGAGAGACTGGCCACTACCGGATGGTGGCCGAAGGTGTATGGCGGACGGTTCAAGGCACCTCTCGTGAACATGCTGATTGAAAGGCTCATGACTTTCAGCACGGACATGGAGGAACACAGACGCACAAAGGTGCCTCACCTGCTGGTGACCAGTGAGGGAGAACAGTGCGGGGCGAAAGCGATGGCCTCAATGCTGCTGGCCGGATTCATTACGGGTGACGACATTTCCAGAAGATACAACCTGTCTCTGGAAGAAATCACGACCGGTGCCTACGGATGGAAACACATGGCGGACCAGATAGCACAGAGCAAGGCGGTAGTCGTGGAAGTGCCCAAGCTGAAGTATAACGCACAGACGGAAAACATCGTCAACCTGATAGCAAGCATCATCCGCTATGATACGTTCAGGGATACCACGTTCGTAGTGCACGGGACGGAGGAAAACATCGGCATGATGATGGAAAAATGCTGTCTGATGAAGGAGCTGTTTACCGAAGAAACGACCTTCCGGCTGTCGGCCGACCGCTCGGCTGCTCAGGTAGAGAGTTCTCCGGAGGAAGATAACGATGACGAATTCATGAAACTGGTGGAGGAGATGACTGACAGGGAATATGAATGCGGGGCTGAGACTAAGACTCAAACCGACACGGACACGGAAGAGGATGAATGCACGAAGGCGGAAAAGGAACTGAACGGAATGGTGGGACTGCAGCGGGTGAAGGATGACATCGACGAAGCCAGGATGATGGCGGCGTTCAACCTGAAAAGGATGGAGATGTGCCTGCAGAAGGACAGCGAATGCAGAAACCATATGCTGTTTTTGGGTAATCCGGGCACGGGAAAGACTACGGTGGCCAAGCTCATAGGAAAGATGTATTACGGCATGGGACTACTGAGCAAGGGACATACGGTGGAGACCAACCGTGCAATGCTGGTGGGCGAATATATCGGTATGACGGAAAAGAATACCATGCAGGCCATAGAGGACGCGCGCGGCGGAGTGCTGTTCATCGACGAGGCATACACGCTGCTCACGTCGGAGGACGATACGAAGGATTTCGGAAAGGAGGTTATCAACGCGCTGCTCACGGTTCTTTCGGAACCGGAACCGGACATGATTGTCATCATGGCGGGATATGAGGACAAGATGGCCAGACTGCTGAGAACAAATCCGGGACTGAAAGACCGCTTTCCGCTCACCTTCCACTTTGACGACTACTCGGCCGACGAGCTGATGGAGATAGCATGCCGCATGCTCCGGAACGGTAACTATCAGCTGACGGATACGGCACACAAACGGCTGGCCGGACTGATGGAAAAAGCCACGGAACAAAGGGATGCTTACTTCGGGAACGGACGGTGGGTGCATAACCTGATATATCAGGGAATCATCAAGAGTATGGCACGACGGGTGATGACAACGACTCCTCCCGACGGAGACTTTGACGCAAAGCTGCTGTGCCGCATTGAGGAAACGGACATACTGGAGGCTGAACGGAATTTTCTGCGCACCAGGACCGGTCATATTACCGCACCACGTCCTATCGGATTCAGGGCGTGAGCGGAACAACAAAAAATCCGTCCCGGCATCGTGCCCGGACGGATTTTTTTATTGCTGTATAGGGATATGCCAATCAGTTGGATGAGGGTAAGCTCAGATCACGCAACTGACCGGAAAGGCTGACGCTGTGCAGCTGGCCTACACGGAAAGGACCGCCCCCGCCGGTATAGGGAGTGGTAAACCAGACTTCGCCGGTGCCCGTAAAATACGGAGCCAGTATCACGTCTTCGGAGAGATAAAGCGGACTGAGCAGTCTGCGCGAGATGTCATAGGTGTATATACCTGCCGGATATTCTCCGTCTTTTTCCATCCACAGATACATGGTGCCGTTATGGATAATGATGCGCATCACATGTGCTCCCGAAAGGATACGGGTGGGATTGCTGCCATCGAGTTCGGTTACGTAAACGGCCCTGTCAAGATAGGTCATGGTGTTTATATAAAGTTTTCCGTTGTCGGCCATGCACTGTATGTTGCCCTGATACCATTCATCCCACACCAGCTCTTCCTGAGCGTTGCCGGAAAGGGTATAGCGCCAGAGCTGGGAATAGAACCGGGATTCTTCCCATGCGTACCGGTAACCGTAGACATAGCCTTCATATACGAAAGCGGGCGACAATCCGTCGGGAACAGATATGGGAGTACCTGTCTCACCGGTCTCCTCATCAAAGGGCACAAGGGTTTTGGCATCATCATCATCCAGTCCCATCAGATAAAGGTAAGTATGTTCGGTATCAAAATATATGCCGAGAAAATCTCTGCTGACCGTACATATCACCTCATAGGGAGCGGAACCGTCGACTGGAACACGGCACCATTCGTATTCATTTTCGCTTTTCATGAAATAGAGGTAATTGCCGCTCACGTTCAGATAGGTGTAGAGTATCTCCTTATCTTCTGACTCGGGCCAGGGACAATCGACCAGTATCGTTGTGGCTCCGGTAGCACGGTCCTGACGACAGAGAAGGATACGGTCTGTATCACGGAACTGAAAATAATCGGACGTGGCATCGGAAGTGACAAAGCCGGAAGAACGGCAGTTCTGGGTACGCGTCATCGGAGAAACGGGTTCAAAGGTTCCGTATACGGGTGACTCGTCAATGCGGTATTCTACCTGCTCGGAACACGAAGCGGCAAAGCACAGGAGCATTGCACACAAAAGGGAATGTATGATTGTTTTCATGTTTTCTATAACGTTTTAATATTAAAGATATCAGTTCTTTCCATAATAGAAAGTCCAACCGTGCTTTCCGTTTACATACTCAAGGGAGCAATTACGGGAATAGCCTATCTTCGGGTATCTCAAGTCGGCCCGAATATTAAAACTAATCCATCCTTTCAGATAGGCATCAGTCAGCACAGCAGACTCTTCGGAAGTAAGAGCCTGACCATCAGAAATCTTTTCGCTGAGCATATCCAGTCTCTCCTCTTCTTCTTCGGACATGTCTCCATAGATGTTCAAACGCAAAATCTTTCTGGATGTCTCATCTCCGATGAAGGAGTCGTACACTTCGAGCATATAGTCATAAGGAGCATCAATCTGCGTGATAAAACGCTTCCCGTAAACGGCACACAGCCCTACTGCACTGTCGAGGCCATAATACACAACTTCTCCATCTGACGATAATTTCTCCTCCAACGTAATATAGCTGGAATTTTCTTCGGATACTTCTGCATTGGGATGAAGCTGCATGATGGTCTCCTTGGAATCTCCATAGAAACAGCCTTCACCTAATTCCGGAATCACATAAAAGGAGCCTTTTACACTCACCGACTTGCGCTCATCACCATAGGTATAGCTTACCGTACAAGTCACTTCCTGCGGACCTGCCTCTTCCCAACAGAATGTCTTGTATGAGAATCCGTTGCGGCATGAGTCTTCGGGTATACTCTCCTGCGCTCCGTTTTTCCACTCTACAGCAACACCGGTAGCATGTTCGGAGAGGTGCAACGGACAGGCCAGCAGATAGGGACGACCCTCTTTGGGCATACTTTCCTGCACGGCCAGGGATGAAAGAAAACTGCTGTCGGACGGCAGCCAGACAGTCTTGTCATTATCGCATGCCACAAAACCCAACAGCGTCAGGACACACAACAGATACTTGCTGATAATCTTTTTACTACGCATCATATGATATTTACTGTTACCAATTTGTTTTTCGGATGCAAAAATACGTTTTTTATCCTCGAGATTGATATTGAATTCAATGAGAAAAAGAGATTTTTTAATTATTCATGTCCACATATTATATAAACTATCACAAAAAAATATAACTTTGTGGTACTAACCTTATAAATATAATACAATGAAAATACTATCTTTTATTCCTGTCTTTCTGATAGGTTGTGCATGCATAGCCTGCAATAATTCCAATAAATCCGGTTCCAATCATCCATCCAGTTCTGAGGTCACCTCACAAACCGATTCGTCCAGACAACATATTACCAATATCATAGATAAAGTGAACCAACATTGGCAGAAACAGAATCCCAATTCCGGGAATGCCTTCTGGCACCATGCCGCATATCATACGGGGAACCTAGCAGCATATCATGTTACCCAAAACGAGAAATATAAGGATTATACAGAAAAATGGGCGGAACAAAACCTATGGAAAGGTGCACGTTCAGACAACAAAAATGAATGGAAATACAGTTACGGAGAAACCGATGAATATGTTCTTTTCGGAGACTGGCAAATATGCTTTCAGGTATACATGGATCTGTATAACATGGATTCAATAAAAAATGAAAACAAAATAGCCAGAGCCAAAGAGGTTATGAGTTATGAAGTATCTACACCACAAAACGATTACTGGTGGTGGGCCGACGGATTATACATGGTTATGCCCGTAATGACCAAACTGTATAACATTACTCATGAAAAGATTTATCTGGATAAACTGTACGAATATTTCTCGTACACCAAGAAACTTCTTTATGACGAAGAACATGCTCTTTTCTATCGTGACGCAAAATATGTATATCCCCAACATAAAACTCCCAACGGAATCAAAGATTTCTGGTCACGTGGAAACGGATGGGTCTTTGCGGCACTGGCAAAAGTACTGGAAGAATTACCGGCCAATGACCCACACAAGGCTGAATATCTGGAAGTCTTCAGGAAGATGGCCCAATCGTTGGCTTCATGTCAGCAGCCTGAAGGATACTGGACACGCAGTCTTATAGATCAGTCATATGTATCCGGCCGGGAAACAAGCGGAACCGCATTTTTCACTTATGGACTATTGTGGGGAATAAACAATCATATTTTAGACAAAACGACTTATCAGCCTATTGCCGACAAAGCATGGAATTATCTGGAAACAATAGCACTGCAGCCAGACGGTACGATAGGATACGTACAACCTATCGGAGAAAGAGCCGACCAACATAAGAATGTAGGCCCCACGACAACTGCAGATTTCGGAGTTGGAGCATTTTTATTGGCTGCATCAGAAAAAATCAAGAACCTGCAATAATCTGTTTTTATCATGAACACGAAGAACATATCATTTTTGACATTCCTGATATTTATAAACTTCTCCATATACAGTTTTGGCTCTTCATTAAAGGACTGGAATCAGGAACTGATAAAAGAGGCGCTGGATAAGGAATTCCATCCATATCCTGCTTACGGAGATCCATATTGGAACCAGATACCCGACTCCATAAAAAAGCCGTATATTGCAAATGCAGAAAAACATCTGCATACTTCATGGCAATCACTTCCGGCAACACTGTTTATGGAATTCGCATTAACCGGAAACCGCAATAACTACCAGACAGTATATTTTGAAAAAAGGAATAAACTAAACGCCCTGGTCATGGGAGAGATTCTGGAAAACAAAGGACGTTTCCTGTCTGATATTGTAAACGGGATATGGTCTCTTTGCGAAGAAACATGGTGGGGACTTCCGGCCCACTACCCTACAAGTCTTCCATCACCGGATAATCAAATTGTCGCCATCTATGAATCACAGGCAGCAGGCGATCTGGCATGGATGCAATACATGTTCAAAGACAGTCTTGAAAAAATATCGCCTCTACTTAACAAACGTATCAAATCAGAACTGCAAAGACGCATCATCACCCCATGCCGAAATAACCAATATGAATGGATGTCAGTAGCAAACAATTGGAACTCATGGATATGCTCTAACTGGATTGCAGTTGTCCTGTTATCTGACATGCCACTGGAGGAAAAAGCATCCGACTTGCAACATATATTTCAGGTTTTAAACACATTCTATTCCAACTATCCGGACGACGGAGGTTGCGAAGAAGGACCCGGATATTGGGCAAATGCAGGCGGAGCATTATTTGACTGTATCCAACTGATAAGCATGGCCACTAAAGGTAAACTGACCTTAGCTCATGAAGAAAAATTCAATAACATCGGCAATTTTATCTATAAAATTTACATGGGGAATAAGCATTTTATCAATTTTGGCGATGCTTCTGCAACAACCTCTCTGCATCCCGGAATCGTATACAATTTCGGAAGATTCATTGACAGCAAACAATTACAGAGCTTTTCTACTATCCGAAGAGACGAACTTATCCACGACAACAAACCTGTAGCCACAGGAAAAGGTGAATCATTAGGAAGATTCCTGTATACTCTGACAAACATACACGGGCTATTGCAACAAGGTTCTGACAACATTTACAGTCTTACGGAATATCTTCCCGATTCAGAAGTATTCGTAGCACGAAGTGACAAGCAGAACAACAGTGGCCTTTCTTTTACTGTAAAAGGTGGACACAACAACCAGAGTCACAATCATAATGATGTAGGCAACTATATTGTTTACGCCGATGGTAATCCACTGATAATAGATGTTGGGCCAGAAGCCTATACCAAACAAACTTTTTCAAAAGACCGCTATAAAATATGGACAACCCGCTCTTCTTACCATAATACTCCCATTATAAACAATGTAGAACAGGCTCCCGGCGCTTCTTATAAAGCAAGAGACCTTAAAACCTTTATCTCATCGGAGGAAAATGGGTTCTCTTTGGATATCTCATCTGCCTACCCATCTGAAGCAAATGTCAAAGAATGGAACCGCAGCATAAAATTACGGAATAAAAAGCAGCAGATACATTTTGAAGAAAGATATATTCTGAATAAACTGATTGCCTCACCTGAAATCATTCTAATGACAGCCGCTACCCCTACGGTTGCATATGATGGAAAAATTATCTTAAGACTGAAAAATCAAGAATATATCATTCACTATGACAAAAAACAACTGAGTGCTATTATTGAACCCATCCAATTAACAGACAGCGGACTATCAAAGATATGGAACAATAACATATTCCGTATACATTTAAAAGTAAAATCAAAAAAACTGCAACAACAAATTAACTATACGCTCAGCAAACTTTGAAAATATTGCGCAGAAAGATATGAATATATATTAATGCTCTAAAAAATGCTATATCTCTCGCAGCATTTTTATCAAACAGAAATTATTTCAAAGAAAAACTAACATAAAAATCTTAAAGAAAAAAATTGTATTTTAAATTTTAATTTGCTTGTTTTGCATAAACATACAACCTTAAGTTTAACTTTTAATCTAATAAGAACATGAAAAGAAGCTTTTCCAATCATGTGAACACGACATGTATTCAGAAATTGCTTATGCTCTGCATACTGATGGGAATATCCGTGTTCACTTATGCCCAACAAAAAATTACGGGAAATGTTAAAGACACATCCGGTGAACCGATTATCGGTGCCAGTGTTGTGGTTAAAGGTACAAGTATCGGAACAATTACCGACTATGACGGAAACTTCAATCTGAACGCACCAGCCAATTCCACTCTGGTAGTTTCGTATGTAGGTTATATCACCCAAAGTGTAAAAGCCTCTTCTACCCCTATCGCAATCGTATTGCAGGAAGATAACGAGTTGCTTGATGAAGTTATCGTAGTGGGATACGGTACAATGAAGAAAAGTGACCTGACCGGTTCGGCAACCCAGCTGAAGACCGAAGCCATCACCTCAACCATCGCATCCAGTCCGCTGACAGCACTACAGGGAAAATCATCGGGTGTAGCCGTATTCACCAACAACAAACCGGGAGAAACTCCTACCATCCGTATCCGTGGTACCGGTTCTATCAACTCCAGCAGTGACCCGTTGTATGTAGTAGACGGATTTCCCTTGATGGACGGTGACCTGAATGACATCAACCCTGCCGACATCGAATCAATGGAGGTATTGAAGGATGCTTCTTCAACAGCTATCTACGGTTCACGTGGTGCAAACGGTGTCATCATGATTACAACCAAGAAAGGAAGCAAGGGTACCAAAAACGTATCTGTCAACCTCTCGACCGGTATACAGATCCGAGACCGACTGATGAATCTGATTACAGGACAGGATTTTCTGGATTATACAGGACAGGAAGCACCAGCCAACGGCAAATGGACTAACTGGCAAAAGGAAATCATACAACCTACCGCCCTTACGCAAGATTATAACGTAACCTTCGACGGTGGAACAAACAATACGAACTACATGATTTCAGCCGGATACTATGACCAGGACGGACTGATTGAAAATCAAGGTTATGAGAAATATTCAGTACACAGCAACCTTACACATAAGTTCAACAGCTGGCTGACTGTAGGATCAAGCATCCAGTTTACCAATTCAACCCAGAACGTTTTTGACAACGCTGTCGGTGATATCTCACGCGGCGGTTACCCCAATCAACCGGTGAAAAACGAAGACGGTTCATGGAACATCATTTCAGGTTCCGGATGTATATTCAATCCGGTTGCCGACATCGCTGCCATAACCGACCGTTACAAACGTCAGCGTTTCTTGGGTAACTTCTATGCAGAAGTAACTTTCAACGAACATCTGAGCTACAAGCTGAGCATAGGATATGATACAAAAAACACACGCAGATACTACTATGCCGGAACGCAGACAGCCGCAAACATCTCAAAAGACGCAACCAGCGGTACCGGAACCAATGCATGGAACAAGAACCGCAGTAAACTGATGGATAACATCGTTACTTACAAGAACCAGTGGGGAGCCCACAGACTTACCGTAACCGGGGTATATTCCTATCAGGATTACAAATATGAAGATATTGATGTAAGCTCAGGAGCTTTTGACAATGACCTGCTGGGTGCATGGAAAATCGACGGAAAAGAACTGAGTGACTGGAGCAGCAATATTTACAGCAACAAGCTGATATCATTTACAGGACGTGTAAACTATGCATACAACGACAAATACCTGCTTACCGCTACCGCACGTTACGACGGTTCATCACGTTTCGGAGCAAACAACAAGTGGGGTCTGTTCCCATCAGTAGGTCTGGCCTGGCGAGTTTCAGAAGAAGGATTCCTGAAAGACAACAAAGTAATTACCAACCTGAAAATCCGTGGAAGCTGGGGTATAACCGGTAACCAGGAAATTGGTAACTATCAATCATTACCACAGCTTTCGACCAGTGCAGACAACAGTTATTCTGACGGAACGATAGCATTGCCCGGATATGGAGAAACTGTAGGTAACCCGAATTTGAAATGGGAACGTACCACACAGTTTGACCTTGGATTCGACATCAGTCTGTGGGATCGTTTGCACATGAACTTTGACTATTATAAACGTATCACACGAGACCTGCTCTACAATACTCCGATACCGAGTTCTTCCGGATTCAAAAACGTAATGAGCAATGTGGGTGAAGTAGGTAATCACGGTGTGGAATTTACCATCAGCGGAGATATTTATCAAGATAAAGACTGGGCCATCGACGCTTCATTCAACGTCACTTATAATACCAACAAGATACGTGCACTCTATGACGACGTGGAAAGAGTTGCAAGCAACCCGGGCAACACAGGTATAGCACGCATATTGCAAGTAGGACATCCGGTCAACTCTGTATGGGCACGCAAATCACTGGGAATCATCAAGACACAAGAACAGCTGGACGAATACCTTGCTAAAGTACCGGGAGAAGCCGGACGCGCGGAAATCGGAGCTGAAATGTATGAAGATGTAGACAACAGCGGTTCTATCGACGTAGATGACTTTGTCTGCCTGGGTTCTACCGAACCAAAATATTATTATGGATTCAGTGTTGGAGTAAAATACAAAGACTTTAAACTGAACATTTACGGACAGGGCGCCACCGACTATGCATCGGCTCTGGGTGCTGAAGACGGTTTTGCATCAGCCATCGGATACGCAAACAACGGAAACTATGCCTTCAATGCAGACAACCAGATTGCCGGACAGTCATACATCCCTACCAAAGAGGCTTACAGCAAGTGGTGGAGTGAAAGTAACCCGAACGGAACATATCCGAAAGCCGGTACGGTAAACTATTTCAGTACACGTACAAATGCCAACTGGTATTACTTTATCCTGAAGAACATACAATTAAGCTATGATTTCACCTCACTGCTCGGTATCAAGACTGTGAAGAAACTGACTTTCAACGTAAACCTCCAGAACTTCTTTACAGCCTCTACTACCCGCGGCTACAACCCTGAAAACGGTGATATCAGTAACCCATGGGCAAAAACTATCATGTTTGGTATCAATGCTAAATTCTAACCTTAATACTATATACATATGAACTCAATAGTATCTCAAATAAAAAAATATGCAACATTCGGCGCCGTGGCACTTGCTGCCGCAGTGTATACCGGATGTACTGACCTGGATGAAAATCCGTATACATTTATCTCACCTGATGCCTTCTATAACTCCAGCTCAGATATCAATGCCGCGCTGAACAATACATATCGTGCTTTCAGAAACATGGCTGGTAACGCACGTAACGTAGTGGCCCGACTGGAAGTAGCTACAGACCTTGGTGAACCCAACTACCGTAAGGAACAGCCATTACTGGACAATACGAATGCATGGAACGATGTAAACAACGTAAGTTATACTTTCAGCAATCTCTGGTCAAACGCATACGCAGCCATCAACGATGCCAACATTGTTCTGGAAAGAGTGGAAACCATTGATATGGATGATACGGAAAAACTGCGTGTAAAAGGCCAGGCACTGTTCTTACGCGCATACTCATTCTACTATCTGGTACGTATCTACGGAGGCTGTCCGATTCCGGTAAGCTATACTTCCGGACTGGGAGGACTGAAGGTGCCACGCGAATCGGCCGACAAGGTATGGGAACGTATCTTCACCGACCTGAAAGATGCTTCTGGAATGCTGCCTGAACGAGGAACAAGCGGATATGACGTATGGCGTGCTTCACAAGGCTCATGCTATGCCCTGCTGGGAGAGGCCTACCTGTATAAGGCAACCATCAGCAGCGAAGATAACTTTGGTGCCAACAAGGAGGAATTGGAAGAAAGCAAGAAATACAGCGGACTGGTTATCTCTAGTCAGAAATATGATCTGGTAAAGAACTATAACGATATCTGGTATTGGTTCAACCAAAACGCAAAGAATAATCAGGAGTCTGTTTTCGAACTGCAGTATTTTGCAGGTAACGGCGGAGGAAACGACATGGGTGTGGATTTCGGAACAGGAAACTCCAGCGGACTGAAGAATGTAGCAGGAACATATAACTGCCGTATGGGTATACCGGGTGAATTCTACGAATCATATGAGGCCAAAGATGTACGAAAAAATATTATCCTGACTGAATTTACCGACAGTAAAACCAGCGTAACCTACAACTATGACTTCGAAACACAAAACTGGGTGGACGCTGACGGCAACATCTATCTGCCGGAAGGATACGCCTTCCATACATTGCTCAACGCAAAATTCTTTGACCCATGGGCTGACGCTGTAATGTGGAACACAGATCCGGGAACGAACTATCCTATGTTGCGCTATTCGGAAGTATTGCTGAACTATGCGGAAGCTGCCAACTTACTGAAAGCCGGTGATGGACTGACAGAACTGAATCTGGTACACATGCGTGCCGGACTGGATGAACTGCCGGAAATGAGCCAGCAGGAAATGGATGAAGCCATACTGCAAGAGAGACTTTGGGAATTCCCGGGTGAAAGCAAGGCCTACTTTGACCAGTTGCGTAAAGGCGTATTGGGCAAACGTGCACAAGCTTTTGTAAACAAGAACCATGCTATCTATCTGAAAAACGAGATGCTGTCATCGAACACCAACTCACGCAGAAAGAATCGCTTCAGTACGGAAATGACATTCTTGCCCAAGAAGAGCTTCCTTTGGAAGATTCCACAAAGTGATATTGACTCAAATCCACTACTCGAACAGAATCCTGACAACGTAAGCCAATAAACAGATATTTATTATCTTATACACATAAAATTTACACCCCGGACTGCAAACAAAAAAACAGTCCGGGGTGTTTTTCATTCAGAACTGATACGAGATAAGACAAGCCAACCAACGTCCTTGTATATCTTGTATATAAAGATATATCATTTTACTATCATTTAATTGCAAAACAATACATATAGACTTGATATAAATCAATTAAATATCTAACAGTATTAATATTTACATTTATTAACATCAAAAACACACATACATATGAAAAGCTTTATACATTTGCAACGTCTTAGGAAAAATAGAGACTGAAAAATGAAACAATTATAAAATATTACTCTCTTTCACTTACTTTGTACAATTATTTATAATAGAGGAGAAAAATGAAACTTATAACATAACCAATGAATGTCGGGAAGCATAAGTTACAGAGTTACTTTATTTTTAACAAGTACAAATACAATTAAAAGAGGAGAAAAATAAACTTCGTAAGAAATGTTTTCATGGTGTATGGTAGATAATATAAAAACTTGATGATGTGTGGTTTATTCATTTAATATAATACTGTAACTTATGCTTTCCCGATTTTTCTAAAAAGCTATCCTCTTCTCTTTTCCCCTAAAAAAGTCTGACAGTGCCTCTCAACAAAAGAGACAGAAAAATCGAATATTCAAACCTTTTTTTTCTTACTTTTGCAAAAAGACAAAGAGATTATTCACACGACATGGAAGAGCTAAACACCGGAAAGACAAGACTAAACGAAAGCAAGGAGGAGTTTGAACAATTCTTTCAGGAAAGCTATTCCGTATTGTATTATTATGCGTTGCGCTACATCCCTAATCCGGAAATATGCAAGGACATTGTCAGTGAATCGTTTTACTACATGTGGCAACGGATTGATACATTCAGGGCCGACACGGCTCTGACCTACATGTATACACACGTACATAACCTGTGCATTGACTATTTAAGGTATACGGAAAGAAAAAACGCACACATAAACTCGTATCTGCACATGCTCAGGGAATGGAACTCCGAAGAACAGAAAGAAAGTGAAAACAGAATAAAGACCATCATGAAGCTTATTGAAGAGATGCCTCCGCAAACCCGTCGCATTATGGAACAGTGCTATGTGGACAAGAAGCACTATAAGGAAGTGGCAGAAGAAGAGGGATTAAGTGAAAGCGGAGTAAGAAAGCATATCATGAGGGGACTGGATACCATCAGAAACTATTTTTCTGTTAAATATAAAAAAAGGCAGTGACTAAAATCATTCTTCGTTCGTAGTATTAACAGAATAATTTTGTCAAGATGAAAACAAACGACGACCTACAAAATATGACAGACCAGAGCCGGCAGGAAGATGAACGCATGCAGTATGAATGCGAACAGGCTTTTTTGCGACGGAGATACGAAGAACCCGATATAAAAGAGGAATGGGGAAAACTGACCGCACGCATGGATACAAACCGTGTCCTGCCGAACAGAAGAAAACGGATATGGCAGCTGACAGCTCTTGCCGGTGCCATAGCAGCTGCCATACTGACCGCTGTCTTTATTCCACTGGGCGAATTGGATACCGATACGGATGATGTAAAGATTGTATGTACGGCAGAACCCGAACAACCCATAACCATATCAGAAGGAGAGAATAAAATTCTTACCAGAATAGAAAGCAACAAACAGCGCACAGAGAAAAAAGGGGTGATTTTCTCCGGAGAAAAGGCTGACTACAGCAAATCACGTGAAACGGCCTCCAAAATCAGTATCGTAACCATCCCGCGCGGACATACATACCAGATTGTACTGAGTGACGGAACAGAGGTATGGATGAACGCCGACAGCCGTCTGCACTTCCCTACCAAATTTACAGGAAACAAACGAGAAGTGAAACTGGAAGGAGAAGCCTATTTCAAAGTGGCCCATGATGCAGAACATCCCTTTATCATCCATACAGACAAAGTGCAGACCGAGGTACTGGGTACTGAATTCAACATGCGGGCATATACCCATTCTCCGGCTCATGTAACACTGGTCAACGGTTCGGTAAAAATAAAGATGAATGAGATTGACCGGGAAGTGGTGCTCAGCCCGGGAGAAGACATCGCCTATGCCGACAGCACGTTTGAAATAACCAGGGTAGATACGGAATACTGTGCACAATGGAAAGACGGATGGCTGTATTATGATAACGTATTCCTGCAGGATATACTCAATGATCTGGGACGATGGTATAACCTCACTATCCAGATGGACAACGACCCGTCACTGATGCAGATGCGACTGCATTTTGTTGCTGCAAAAGATGATTCCATAGATTCCATTATCGAAAACCTGAATGCAATGGGATATCTGAATGTAACCAAAAACGAAAAAACGCTTACAGTGGAACGAAAAAAGTAAGTTTTTGCGGGACTAAACCTGAAAGTTCTTCGTAGTATTTATAAGATTGATTATTTTATTATTTATATTTATGAAGAACATATTTGTATTAGAAGAGAAAATGGTCATCAAAACTCTGCTGATATTTCTGATTATCGCAACAGGTTTCAGCCAGAGTCAACTTATGGCCCAGGCAGGAAAAGTCAGGTTATCACTTACCTGCAAGGAGAAAGTAATGCCGGATGTATTGAAGGAAGTGGAAAAGCTTTCAGGGTTAAAGGTGCTGTTTACCTACAATGAGGTACAAGACTTCAAGGTTACGGTGAATCTGAAAGATGCAACAGTGCAAGAAGCCATGGAGGCTATCGTACAGCCATTTCCGCTCACCTTTAAAATCAATGAGAAATACATCACTGTATCCAAGACAAAAAAGGGCCGCTCCGGCCAACGAAAGGTTATCAGCGGTAAGGTAGTAGACCAGAAAGGATTTCCGCTTCCGGGAGTAAACATCCAGACCAACGACAAAAACGTAATGGGAGTAACCGACATGAACGGTGATTTCCGGATAAACATTCCGGAAGGGAAAAATATTACTACCGTAAACTTCTCGTTTGTGGGAATGGAACAACAATCATTTCCTTACGAAGGGAAAAGACTGAACGTTACGATGAAAGACCTCTCAAACACCATGGATGAGGTGGTGGTAACCGGTCTGTTCAACTATAAGGCTGCCAGCTTTACGGGTTCGGCAAAGACGTATTCTAAAGATGACTTGCAGATGGTAGGTAACCAGAACATCATCAAGAGTCTGAGTAACCTGGACCCGTCGTTCGTACTGGAAGACAATTACCTGAACGGCTCTAACCCGAACGCATTCAACGATATTACCATCAGAGGTAATGCCTCTTTTTCCGGACTGCAGGGTGAATATGAGGGTAACCCCAACGAACCGCTGTTTATCGTAGACGGTTTTGAATCGACCAGCGAACAGGTTTTTGACCTGGATATGAACCGTGTAAAATCGGTAACTATCCTGAAAGATGCCGCCGCAAAGGCTATCTACGGTTCGAAAGCTGCCAACGGTGTAGTTGTAGTGGAAACCATCGAACCGGAAGCCGGTGAACTGAGACTGACCTATACGGGTGACCTGAACATAGAAGCTCCGGACCTGTCATCGTATGACCTGTGTAACGCTGCCGAGAAGCTGCAGGTAGAATGGAATGCCGGACGGTATAACGCTACCTCTCCCACTTATGCACAGCAACTGCTGGAACAGTATAATGACCTGAAGAAAAATGTGGCATCGGGAGTAGATACTTACTGGCTGGCCAAACCGCTGCGTACGGGTATCGGACAAAAACACTCGCTGTATATGGAAGGAGGCGACGACCGCATGCGCTACAGCGCTACACTGAGCTATAACGGCATCACCGGTGTAATGAAAGGTTCTGACCGTAACACGACCTCAGGAAATATCAAACTGTCTTACAGATACAAGAACCTGTTGTTCAGAAACTCGCTGACGGTCACACAGAACAAGGCTGATGATTCGCCCTACGGCTCTTTCTCTGACTATGTAAGCGCCAATCCGTATTACACTCCGTATGACGAAAACGGCAACCTGAAAAAGATTCTGGGTTACTACACTTCGCCTTCTTATGGCGCAACACCTCATATCTATTACAATCCGCTGTATAATGCCTATATCGGAACCAAGAATTTTTCAAAATATACGGAGTATACAGAAAACTTCTACATCGAATGGAGAGCGTTTGACTTTCTGAGATTTACCGGACGTGTGGGATATACTTACCGCACGAACAAAAGAGAGGATTTCTATCCGGGCGACCACACCATGTTCAGTGAATGGACAGGAGACAACTATTACAAGCGCGGACAATATTCAATTACCGACGGTGAAGACAATACCCTGTCGGCCGACATTACCGCCAACTATACCGGACAGTTCGGCAAGCACATGTTGCTGGCCAATGCCGCATGGAGCCTTAACTCAAGTGACTCCAACTCACACGGAATGACGGCATGGGGATTCATGAACAACCATGTAGACGACATTTCATTTGCCAAACAGTATGCCGACAACGGCCGTCCGTCAGGAAGTGAAGCAACCACCCGAAGCATCGGTATCACTACGGCCATCAACTATTCGTATGATGACAAATACATGGCCGACCTGTCACTGCGCTATAACGGCTCGTCAGTATTCGGTGCAGACAACCGCTGGGGAACATTCTGGTCAACCGGTCTGGGATGGAACCTTCACAAGGAAAAATTTATCGAGAAACTGGGATTCGTAAACCTGATGAAGCTGCGCGCATCATACGGACTCACCGGTAGCCAGAACTTCAACCCGTATCAGGCAAAGGCTACCTACAGCTTCTACGACAACGTCATCTATGACAATATCACCGGTGCCTACCTGATGGCTATGGCCAACGACAAGCTTAAATGGCAGCAGACAGCCGACCTGAACATCGGTCTGGACCTGCAGCTGTTCAACTCACTGAACCTCGTAGTAGATGTATACAAGAGTACGACAAAGGATGCCCTGCTTGCGATGACTATCCCGACTTCAACCGGATTCAACACTTATCAGGAGAACCTGGGAAATGTAGAGAACAGAGGATTTGACGCAACCCTGAGCTGGAGATTCTTCAGAAAAGGAGACTCATACGCTTCTGTATTCGCATCAGTGGGACACAATGTGAACAAGGTCACCAAAATCAACGATGCTCTGAAAGCTTTCAATGACGAACAGGACGCGGAAAATACCACATCACCGATTATCCGCTATGAAGAAGGACAGTCAATGACTGCCATCTGGGCCGTAAAGTCACTGGGCATAGATCCTGTGACCGGTAAAGAGCTTTTCCTGAAAAAGGACGGAGTGACCACTACGTATGACTATACTACCGATGACTATATCGTGGCTGGCGACAGCAATCCGAAATATCACGGAAACTTCGGTCTGAACGGTGAATACAAGGGAATAGGTCTGAGCTGCTCGTTCAGCTACAAACTGGGCGGCGACTACTATAACCAGACACTGGTGGACCGTGTAGAAAATGTAGACATAGCCGACAATGTAGACCGTCGTGTATTGAAAGACACCTGGCAGGGTGTGGGTGACGTGGCTACCTTCAAACGCATTACCAGCAGTCCGTCGACTACCTATGCGACCACCCGCTTTGTGGAGAGAAACAATGAACTGCAGTTTGCCTCATTTACCTGCTACTACGACTTCAAATACCAGACATGGCTGGAAAAGCTGAAACTGGAACGCCTGAAGCTTTCATTCTATATGAGTGACATCTTCCGCATTTCGACCGTAAAGACTGAACGAGGCCTGGATTATCCGTATGCACGCACGTTCTCATTCTCATTATCTGCAACCTTCTAAAAACAAAACGATTATGATACGCAATAAATTCATATATAAAAGTGCATGCATGCTCTTGATGCTTGCAGGCATGACCTCATGCAACGACTGGCTGGACGTGCAACCTGCATCACAGGTGGAAGACACGGAGCTGTTTGAAACAGAAACCGGATTTAAGGAAGCTCTGTCGGGAGTATACTCATCCATGTTGTCGGAGAATTCCTATGGAAAGGAAATGACTTTCGGAACAATAAGTGTACTGGCACAGGAATGGTCGAATGTGCCCAGCTCCTCATCACAATATACCGACCTGGGAGAATATAACTATTCTTCAACACTGGCATCGAACGTAATAGCACAGATTTGGGCAACCTCGTATAACGGTATTGCCAACGTAAACAACCTGCTGAAATATATCGATGGCAAACGGATGCTGTTTACAGGACATAACTACGAAATCATCAAGGGTGAAGCGCTGGCTTTACGTGCTTTCCTTCATTTCGACCTGCTGCGATGCTTCGGAGTAAGCTATGAGGTAAATCCCTCCATGCCGTCAATACCATACAGTACGGACTTGAGTTACCGTGTGTTCCCGCAGCTGACCGTGCAACAGGTTGCAGAAAAGATAAAAGGCGACTTGATGGATGCCGAACAATTGCTGCAGGTAGACCCGATTCTGACCGGAGAGGAAATCACGGAACTGGATGACAACGGATATCTGATGAACCGCCAGGTGCACCTGAACTATTATGCCGTGAAGGCTCTGCAGGCACGTCTGTACATGTGGATGAAAGACTATACGGAAGCTGAAAAGGCTGCCAATGCAGTAATATCGTCCAATGCTTTCCCATGGGCCCAACTGTCCGTAGTCAGCCTCGGACATGACTATGCATTTGCTACCGAACAGATTTTTGCATTGAACAACATCAACCTGTCTAACCTCTCGGATACTTACTTTGCAATCAACCAAGGTACCAGTTTTTCGCTGAGCGCAGAAGTGCGCGAAGAGTATTTTGACAATACGACTACCGACTACCGCTATCTGTACCAGTTCCAAAGCGGAACAGAGAGCGAATACGTAAACCTGCGCTACCTGATGAAATATTCCAATCCACAGGTAAACCTTGGTGAGGAATTTGAAGAACGTGACTATTACAGCAACAAGATGCCGATAATACACCTGGGAGAAATGTATCTGATAGTAGCCGAATGCCGTTACCGTAACGGTGGCGACGCGCTGTCTGTGCTGAATACATTACGTACGGCACGTTCTGCATCGGTTCTGGAGAGCATGCCCGCTGACTTTTACTCTGAACTGATACGCGAATACAGACGCGAACTGCTGGGTGAAGGACAACTGTTCTTTGTTTACAAACGCCTGAACCGTGCAAGCATTCCGGGTACGGATGCAGACATGATAGGCGAAAAAGCCTACACCTTCCCGCTTCCGGTAAGCGAAACGGATGCAGCCCAACGTGAGAATAACCGATAAAAAGAAAATGTCATGATGAAAAAACTGATATATTGCATAGCTGGAGCTGCCATGCTGGGACTGGGCAGCTGTAATGAAAACGAAGTTCCGGTGTATGATGTTCAGCGTACATCACTAAACATATGGTTCGGAACTGAAGAGACTACATTGGACAGTCTCACTTACAATTATTCGTATACGCTGGAAGAAGACTCCGTGACGTTCTACGCACGCGTTGCAGGACTTCCCTCAGACCATGACCGCACATTTACACTGGAAGCCGTTGACGGCAACATTGACGAGGCGACGGGAAGCTACCGCACGGAAACTTACACAATTCCGGCCGGTGAAGTAATGGTGGAATGTCCGATTTATTTTGATACATCCAAGCTGAAGGATGCAAACTCCTTTACCGTCAATGACGGACATCTGTATTTCAGGGTTGCTCCAAACAATGACTTTGTTGAAGGTACGGAAGAAATGCGTGAACTGGTGGTAGTACTGAAAAACTATCTGGCCAAACCCGACAACTGGGATACAGCCAAATCACCGTATTACCCGCTGAAAAACTTCTTCGGAGATTACAGCAAGGAAAAGTACCAGTTCATGATTCAGGTACTGGGCATGATGGAATTCAGTATCAATATCAATGCTACCGTGCCCTACGATGAAGAGAACAACGAAGTATCATACAACTATGCCGGATATATGCAGGAAAAGATGCAACAGGCACTTATTAAATATAATGCCACACATGATGAACCTCTGAAAGATGCATCCGGCGCTTTGATAACCTTTTAATTCTTGAAAACTATGCGTAAGATAATTCTGCTTTTAGCAATGATTGGAGGAGTTATCAGCGGACTGATGACCTCCTGCTATGACGACAAAGGAAACTATAACTATATCACACTGGATGAGGTTGTTATTGATACAGCCGGACTGAACATCCTGCCTGCATACTCCCTGAACCGATATGACAGGCTGACCATGGAACCGAATATTCTGTTTAACGGAGAACGTGTAAACGATAATGAAAATGCCCCGTTGGACTACTTATGGACTATCTATACCGCCAATACAGGAAACATGACCTATGTTACCGATACAATAGGAAACAGCGCAAAACTGGATGCGGAAATTACCCCTCTGGCCGGTGCATACACTGTACAGCTTACGGTTTCAAACCGTAACACGGGTATACAGGAATACTTCAAGATACAATGTCAGGTGGAAGAATCAATTACTGCCGGATGGATGGTGATGTATGAATGTGCCGACAAACCCGGACACTCGGATGTGGGACTGGTAGTAAACAGTCTGGTAAAGAAAAACATTACAGCCGCCCAGGAACGTGAATTCTGGAATCTGTATCAGGCTTCGAACCAGGAACCGCTGAAAGGAACACCTATCCGTATCATACGCCCGTTACAGAATATCGCTTCTGGAACAGACCCGGTAATCTGCCTGACTACAGAAGAACTGGTAAGTGCCAATAACGCAACCTTTGTCAAGACTTCAAGTTTCGAAGACTTTTTCTATAATGCTCCCACTACCGTAAATACTATCTGGTACGGACCGTCGGGACGGGTTATGAACAGACATTTCCTGATTAACGACAACAAGATTCACACCGTATCGTATGTATCGATCACAGGAGGAGGAAACTACATGGGTGATGCAAAAGCCGGAGAATATGGAGAACTGGCATCATGGGGAAGCGATGTAACCTCATCAAACGACGCTGTAGTCTATGACCAGACCAACGGACGCTTCTATCACATCGTACAATATACATCGAACGTAGTACCTTTTGAAGCACAAAGTCCGACTGCCGCATTCGACGTGAACAACGTAGGCATGAAACTGCTGATGGGCGACTGGGGAAAAGCCGACGGAAACCCGATGACCGCATACGATTATCTGCTAATGGAAAAAGGCAACGAACGCTATCTGGCCATTGCCAACTTTAACGGAAGCGCTGCTAATACCAATGTAGGTATAGGAATGTATAACATTACCAACTCACCCGATATCATGAACGCAACCTCCATGACTTCGGCTACCTTGGGTGAATATGTACTGTATGGTGCATCCAATAAGGTATACAACCTCGAATATAACTCTTCGACAACGGCCAAAGTGGCATGGACTGCTCCTTCGGCCGATGAAGAAGTGACCTGCGTACGCCTGAACAAATTCTATTTTGCCTCATTCATGCTGGCAGGTATCTTACCGAATCCGAATACAATCGTGCATATTGCTACATGGAACGAGAACACACACGAAGGCAAACTCTATCAGTATAGTGTAAACCCTGCTACCGGTGAAATCTACGGTGAACCACGCATCTACACCGTACCAGGAAAAGTGGGTGACATGGGCTGGAAGTATGTGATGGAAAGGTAATAGGACTATACAAAAAAAGAAACAATGAAAAAGAGAATCAATTTAATGCTGACACTCATCCTGATATGTATCGGGATGAGTGTAAACGGACAGGAAAAGACAAAAGGTATTGTCTTCGAAAAAGAAGGTACACTCTTTAACGATGCCGTAAAAAAAGCCAAGGCAACCAACAAACTGCTGTTCATGGACTGCTATACCTCATGGTGCGGACCTTGCAAGATGATGAGCAATACCGTATTTCCTCAGGAAAAAGTAGGTAACTTCATGAATCCGAAATTTGTCTGCCTGAAAGTGGACATGGAAAAGGGAGAAGGTCCGGAACTCGGCAAAAAACTACAGGTAACTGCCTACCCTACCTTTATCATATTTAATGCGGAAGGACAGGAACTGGGACGTTTCCTGGGAGGATGCCAGGCGGAAGACTTCATCAAAAAGGTGACAGAAAACAGCACAGACAACGGATCGGCTGAAATGGATAAACGCTTTGAAGCCGGAGAAAGAGACGAAGCTTTCTTATATGAATATCTGGAAACTTTGGGAAGTGCATACAAGAAAGACCAGTGCAACACCGTGGCAGAAGCTCTGCTCGACGGTAAAGCCGAAACTTTTGCGCAAGACAAGAAACTAGCCGACGTGTTTATGAAGCATATCAACAACCCGTTTTGCCCGGCATTCGTCTATACAGCCAAACATCCGGAACAGCTCTCGGCTACTATCGGTGAAATGCCTGTGAAGATGAAACTGCAAAGCGTATGGAGAAACTATTCACACAGCCTCATCAACAATGCAAACGGTCAGGTAAGTCTGGACCAGACACAAATGGACAAATGGCTGACACTGATGGAGGAATGCAACGTGAAAGAAAAGGAAGAGTTGAGACTGAATACATTGATTACATACTGTGAGAAGAAGAGTGACTGGAATGAATACATGAAATATTGCAAGGAGTATGCAAACAACCCTTCACTGGATGTAAATGACCTCACTCTGTGCAAATGGTGCACACCCATCGCAGAAAAATGCAAGGAGGAAGCTCCCAGAAAAGCTGCTGTAGCCATGCTGCAACAACGACTTGACGAACTGAATTCAGGAAAAAGACAACCACAGACAAAAATGGGAAACATGACACTGGCCGGAAACCTGAAAGGTGCTATGGAGAAACTGATTTCGGTTCTGAACAACCCACAGTAAAACCCTTCTTTTAACCTACTATAGAAAAACAGTCAATCTAATCCCGAAAGAGTCTTTATATACTCTTTCGGGATTTTTCATATCTGTATGTCAACAACATACAGAGACGGTCAGCGGCTTGTGCGCACTATCTATCTTTGCATCGTAATCAATTGAGTTATTAACCTTTAATCATTTATTAGTATGGCACAGAAATTTGTCGTAGTGGGAAGAAAGAAGCCGGGTGATCCCGATTCTACAGTGAAGTATTATGCACAGGCCAAGAGCAACCGTAATGTAACGATTGACGAAATCTGTGAACGAACATCGGAACGTTCGTCTTATTCAACCGGTGAGCTGATGGGAGCTGTCAAGGAGTTCCTGATTGAAATGAAGCATGTGCTTCAGGAAGGAAATATTGCCGAACTGGGGGCTTTGGGAAACTTCAGCCTGAGCGTGAGAACCGGACAGCCTACAGAAAAGGCGGAGGACTTCAAGGCCTCAAACATCAAGGATGCAAAGGTGAGATTCTATCCGGGAAAAGACCTGCGCAACCTCTGCAAGACGGTAACCTTTGAACTGATGAAGACAACGGCCTCGGGAAGTACCGGTAGTGAAACACAGGAACCGGATGAAGAAGGTGGCGGCGGATTATAATGACAAGAACCTGTAAACACGGAAATGTATGGAGAATAACCCAAAGAATGTGTGGAGCATTATTCTGAAAGTGGTAATAGCAATAGCTACAACCATAGCGGGAGCAATAGGAATCTCATCATGTATCGGCTATCTTTAAAATGAATCAGACATGAAAGAACAAAAAATTTATAAGCATTTTGCCTCTCCGGATATTCCGGAGGGCATTTTGCCTGCAATGAGAAAAATCGAACTGCTGGTGATTCATTGCAGCGCTACACGAAGCAACAGCAGTTATCCGGTAAGCACTCTGGCACAGGAGCATCAGAAACGATTCGGCAAACCGGGATATCATTTTTATATAGAGAGAAACGGAAATATGTACCAGCTCCTGCTGCTGGCAGAAAAAGGATGTCATGCCAAAGGATTTAACCACAACAGTATAGGCATCTGCTATGAAGGCGGACTGGACGAACAGGGAAGACCGAAAGATACACGGACCGATGCCCAAAAACAGCGGATGAAGGAACTGACGGAAATCCTGAAGAAGGTTTTTCCGGGAGTAAAGGTGAAAGGACACTGCCAGCTAAGTCCGGACATCAAAAAAGCTTGCCCATGCTTTGATGCGGAAAAGGAATACGGAAAGTAATATAAAAGCCGGCTCAAACGGACGCTTCCGTAGAGCCGGCTTTACTGTAAATCAAAAACACGAAATACGACAAGAAATAAACACGAATTATTTATATATAAGATGAGTATGCTCAAATACCACCAGCATTTCTTCTACTGACTCTGAATCGTCAATGGCCTGTTCGAATGAAGTACTGTCAGGTTCAAAGCAAATCACATTGGCACAATCGAATACATGATTCATTATTTTTTCGGCCTCATCCTTAGTCATATTTTTTTTCTTGTATGACTTGCGAACATATTTGTTTATCTTCTGAACGGCATTGTATATCACCGGCTTGTTGAAACGGACCGTAGTTGACGAAAAACCGATGCTCTGCTCACTTACCTGAGTATAGTTCTTAATAAAAGTATTCCATTTGGTCTCTAACTCACCACCCAAAAAGTGAGGCTGTGCATAATCGACTTTCTTTACCGGAATCTCACCATAAACCGTAAAGGTAAACTCTGTGGTTTCTTCAGACTTGGAAGGTTCTGAATCCGGATTGACAACAGCTGCTCTGACAGTAAACGAAAAACAAGAGCAAATCATTACCAGCAATAAAAAAATCTTTTTCATCTTCATTTGTTGTTTAATTAATTATGTTTGAATCCTATTGAAATAAATGTCATGACTTCGGGAAGAGACGACTGCCAGTAAAGCCAGTTATGGGCACCGTCGCGCATGCGGTACTGCATGGGTATCTTTTTCTGAAGCAGAAGCTTGTAGAGCTCAAGGTTGCCTTCGTAGAGGTAATCGTCATCGCCACAGTCTATATACCAGCGTACCGAACGGTAGCGCTCCAACTGCTCAGGGGTGGCCGATGAGATGATGTGAAGGGGAGCATTCTCAGGCCTGATGACAGACTCGGCCCAGGCACGCAGTTGCGGATTGCTCTGAAGCAGTCCCTTATTCTTACTCTCTGAGGCGGAAGGAAAGGTTACCAACGCACTCATGGGGCAGGCAGAGGAAAACATCTCGGGATGATGAAGCGCATAGACCAGCGTACCGCCTCCACCCATTGACAGACCGGCGATGGCACGATGGGAAGCATCGGCATATACACGGTATTCCTTTTCGATGAACGGGATGAGTTCCTGAAAGAAGTAGTCTTCGTAAAGCCATCCTTCACGATTGAAATAACCCGGACCGCCTGTTCCGGCGTCGGGCATGACGATAACCATCTTGTGTGACTTGCCTTCGGCTATCACACGGTTTGCTATGTATTCTACATTTCCGCGTTCTACCCATCCTTTGGTATTGGTATTGCCCAGGCCGTGCAACAGGTAAAGCACCGGATAACTTAATGTATCAGTTTCATATCCTTCGGGAAGATAAACGGAATAGTTACGTTCACCGTTCATAATCGTACTGTTCATTTTCAGATTATAAACCTTACCTCCCTTCAAAAGGTTTTCACGTGCCTGTGAAAAGGCACATGAAAACACATTCAAACTAATTAATAATATAAACAAATGTCTCATATACTGCAATCTTTATTTTTGCCAGAAAAGCTTGATATCAAAATCATCGCCACCCATACTGCTGACTGCCGCCTTGTAGTTTTCGGCATTGGAACGCTGAACAGACAGCGGATAGATGAGACGCTGCGGCATATAGTTTCCGGCCGGAACACCGTCGCCACGAGGAATCTGAGGCAGACCGGTACGAAGGTATTCAAACCACTGCTGCTGGTCACAGAAGAACAGTGCATAGTATTTCTGAAGCATGATGCGCTCCAGGGTTCCGTCATATTTAACATCGGTATTATCCATATATCCGGCAGGAACCTCAAGTCCCCACTGGGTGATGGCTGCCTCTACTCCCCTGTTGTATGCCTCCTCTGCCTCTGATGCTGAGATAATGCCACGCTGAGCGGCTTCGGCACGGATAAACTCAACCTCGGAATAAGGGAAGAGTACGAGCTTCATCGGAGGAGTGGCCAAAACAACATTCAAACCGGAAACAGGATATTCCGGAGCTGTTTCGTAACCGCTGGGGATACCTACATACTCACCGTCGGTATTGGGAGTAGTAAACAGTTCGACACGAGGGTCGGACCACCGGTTAAGGTTGTCAATGAAAAACTCGGTAGCATTGCGGGCAATGTAGAAGTCCTGCAAACGGGTTACCGGACCTTCCTGAGGGAAGGTTCCGCTGATGGCCAGAAGAGCAGCATCATCGTTCGACTCGAATACCGGATAAAGCGAAACGTTTTCAAGCACTTCCTTGAGCTCACTTACACGGTTGGCACGGAGTAGTACACGCAAGAGAAGAGAGTTGTTGAACTTGTGCCATTTCTTTACATCCGACTTGTAAAGCAGTTCGCCGGAAGTATTGTATGTAAGCGAAGCATCGTCATTATAGAGAGTATTGGCACGTTTCAGGTCACTGATGATGGTCTCGTAAACAGTTACCTGATTATCAAACTTCGGACGAGTGATACCTTCTTCGGCCTTGCATGCCTCGCTGAAAGGAACATCTCCGAAGGTATCGACCAGCATCTGTGCCACCCAGCTCTGCAGAGTCAGTGCAATGGCCTGATAGGTAGGGTCATTGTATGCCACAGCCTGTTTTTCCATTTCACGGATATTGCTGAGCCAGGTATAATAAGTAGTCCACAGTCCGCTACCGGCACTTTCAGTCACGTAATAACGGCTGTATCCGCCTGAACTGCTTGATGACGAAAACTGCATGATTTCACCGGTAAAGCTGTTATAACGCTTCCAGTTGAAGATACCCATGTTATATAATACGGGGTCGAGCATGGTACCCGGATTGACCGTTTCCATCAAATCGGGGTTCTCATTGATTGAATCAAAATCACTGCATGAAGAGAGCAAACCTCCTGCAAGCATTGCTGTCAGAATGATATTCTTTATTTTCATAATAATCTTTGTCTTATTTTGTGTTAGAATTCGAGATTGAGGTTGAAACCGTATGTGCGGGTTGAAGGCAACTGTCCCATTTCAACACCCGGAACAATGCTGGAACCGTTGAGCGCAGCAGCCTCAGGGTCGAATGCCGGGAAATCGGTAAGGATAAACAGGTTACGGCCGTAAAGAGCTACCACTGCTTTCTTGAACGGAGTCTTGGCTAGCAGATTCTTCGGCAAAGAGTATTCAAGACGCATCTCACGCAACTTAAGGAACGAAGTGTCGAAGGTATTTTCCTCTACATTGGCCAGACGGTAATAAGTATAATACCAGCGTTCGCAGGTTACCACAATGTCATTAGGACGATAAGTTCCGTCACCGTTGTCTATCACACCGTCGCCAATCATATACACACCGCTCATGGGAGTAAGACCGGCAGCCGCAATTCTCGGATCGCTGGCATCCATATAGTAGTGAGTTCCCGGCAGACGTCCGTTCAGCGTATGTTTAAGCTTACCAAGCTCAGTGAGCTTGTGGTGAGTCTGTGAGAAAGCCATACCTTTCCACTGTCCGTCAATCAGGAAGCTGAATTTCACGTTCTTGTACTGGAACTCATTATACCATCCGCCTTTCCATTCAGGGTTGGCTGAACCCACATATTCAATTTCGGTAGATCTCACAGGCAAACCGTCGGAAGGATCAATCAGTACATCACCGTTTTCGTTTCTTACAGTCTTGCATCCCCAGATATCACCGACACTGCCTCCTACCTTTCCTACGATAGAAACTGTACCCAATGTACTGATAACCTGATAGTCGTCACTGCCTTCGGCCAGTTCAAGGATTTCATTGTCGTTCTTTGACCAGGTCACAGTAGTGTTCCATGTGAAGTTACCGGTCTTTACCGGAGTAGCATTCAACTGGATTTCCACACCACGGTTGCGCACCTTACCGGCATTGATAATGGCACTGGTGTATCCGGTAGAAGCATCGAGAGGTGAACTGATTATCTGATTCTTTGTTATATTATGATAATAAGTAATGTCCAGTCCCAAACGGTTGTTGAACATGCGGAAGTCTGTTCCCAATTCAAAGCTGGTTGAAATCTCTGGCTTGAAGTCAGTATTGTATAAGGTAGACGGATTGACAGCCGAACCCGGGAAAGTACTTGTTTCATAATATTTGGAAGTGCTGTAAGGCTCGGTATCATTACCTACCTGTGCCCATGAAGCACGTATCTTGAAGAAACTGATTTCTTTGGGAAGTTTCAGAATATCGGTCAGCACAGTGCTGGCAGAAACAGAGGGATAGAAGAACGAACGGTTTTTCTTGGGAAGTGTTGACGACCAGTCGTTACGTCCGGTAATATCCCAAAAGAGGAAGTCACGCCAGTTGAAGTTGGCCGAGAAGTAAAGACTGTTCAGTGCCTTGCGACGGCGGTCTGTGCCTACGTAAGGACTAGAAACACCGTTGGCCAACTTGAAGATACCCGGAGTGATAAGACCGGTTACTGAAGAAGCGATGTCTGAATATTCAGAGCGCATCATGTTTCCACCCACTGAAGCATTCAGTGAAAGACCGTTCATATAGGTATCATGATAAGAAAGAAGCGCATCGCTGTTTATTTCATAATCGGTAACCTTCTCCAGCTTGTAATATCCGTTACCAAACACGATATCGCTCACCGGACGGCGCTGTTCACGCTCATCGATATAAGTCTGTATACCCGAACGTATCATCAAATCAAACTTCGGTGAAAGCTGGATATTGGCAGACAAGCTGTTGATAAACTCATCTTTGGAAGAAGAGTTAGTAGACTCGTAAAGAATCACATACGGATTGGCCAGATAACGGGTAAAGGGCATCAGCTGCTTGATGTTTTCCTTACCGTTGTACCAACGCGGACGGAACCAGTCGAGGTCAATGTTGGCATTCTGGAAAATGAGCCAGTAAGAGATAGAGTTGCTGTTGTAACCCAGTCCCGGAGTATTGTCGATATCACGGTGTGAATAGCTTGAACGCAGATTGATACTGATAAGACGTGATATCTGTGCACGGGCACTTACTGAAGCTACCGTACGCTTGAAACCGGTGTTGGGAAGAATCCATTTATTGTCGGTATGCGTAACAGAAGCACGTATGGAATTGCCGTTACCCCAGTTGTTGCTTACGGCTACGTTATTGGTAAACGTAACACCCGTCTGGAACAGACCTGTACGGTTATCCTTATAAGGTACCCATGCTGTAGGATTGGCTCCTACTCCCTGCACTTCGGGGTCATACTGATAATATTTCTTATTGGGGTCAAAACGGGGACCGAAATCGGCTACGGATATGGCACCGGAGTCATACAGTCCGCTGGGATTGGTTCCGTAGTTATAGAACAGTTCACCGTTTTCGTTAAAAGTAGGATATCCCTGTCCGAACTCATACTGATAGTCGGGGAAATTCATGGCCTGCTCAATACTTGTATTTGAATTGAACGATACGCCCAGTCCCTTATTTGCCGACTCACCCGATTTGGTGGTAATCATGATTACACCATTGGCTGCACGCGAACCGTAAAGAGCGGTAGCACTGGTACCCTTCAGCACCTGAATACTTTCGATATCATCGACGTTCAGGTCAGAGAATCCGGTACCGTAATCGACCGGAAGCTCTGAGTTGGCTCCTGCACCGTAAGCCTTTCCGGAGTTGGTAATCGTGTTGCTCATCGGCACACCGTCGACAACAATCAGTGCATTGTTTCCATTCTGGTTTAATGACACATCACCACGGAGGCTGATACGCGATGTACCAAGCGGTCCGCCCGGTGATACGATGTTCAGACCGGCAACCTTTCCAGACAATCCGGAAGTCCAGTTGCTGGGCATGGCGCTGCTGAGCATCTCATTATCGACTTTTTGGGTTGAGAATCCCAGTCCCTTTTCCTCACGCTTGATTCCAAGAGCGGTCACCACTACCTCGTTGAGTTGCTGCGATTCTTCCTTCAGGGAAACATTCAGCGTTTTTTCATTTTTATATTTTACCTTTTGGGATATGTATCCTATATACTGGAACTTGATAATGATACCCTGTGTCTTATCAGGTAATGCCAGACTGTAATTACCATCCATATCGGTAATAGTTCCTTTTTCTTCCTGACCGTCGACCGTTACGGAAGCACCAATCAAAGGCATACCCGATACATCGGTCACCTTTCCGGTAAGCACATTCTGTGCATAAGATATCCCTGCACACGCAATCAGACTAACAAAAAACAATAAATACCTAAGTTGAAAAAAGTGGAGAAATGAATTTCCTTCACATTCTTTGTTAACATTTACACATTGACAAAATTTTCTCATATTCATTAAAATTTGGATGTGCAAAAGAAGATTTTGTATGTTACAGAACAGATACGGAACCAATACAAAGAAATAATGTATACCAAGGTATAACAGAGCTGTATTCAACCTATAACAGATAATACGACGATATTACAAAAAAAGATGTTACAGAGCGTAAAAAAAGAAAAACCGGCAAAAGCGGAACGAATCCGCCAAGCCGGCTTTTGAATATAATAAAAGAAATCAGGGGTCAGTTTACTTTACCCGTGTAAAATGCAGACGCAAGGGTGCTTCGAGCATTACCGGGTCATATCCCCAATCGACGTACATGTCATAAACGTCTTTCAGGAAGTCGGTAGGCTCATAATCGTAAATGGTACATTCAAGCGTTTCCTTGCCTTCGACAGTAATGATACGGAATCCTACTACGGCTGAACGGACCTTGCTGTTGGTCGCCGAGAAATGAGCATTGACTTTTTCAAACTTCAGAACCGCAATGTTGGCCTTCACCTGTGAAATGGAAGATTCTTCATAATAAATTTCTTCACGCTCTCCCTGGAAAGTCACGGCACACTCACCGATGAAATAATTCTTCAGGTCACCCTTAAGTGACGGAGTGAACGTATAGGCCTCATAAGAATCTCCGGTAAAGGTAATCTGGTCTTCAGATGTTCCCTGGGGGAACGTACTGGTATCTTGGAACCAACTATCAGCCCACCACTCTGCATTGACAATCTTACTGAAGGCCCAGGTACCATTATAAGATTCCGGACCCTGAATGGTAATCGCGATAGCTGCATTAGAGCCATATGCATAACCGTCTTTTTCAGCCAGACGCAATACGAGCTTATCCTTGCCCTCTTCTTTTTTCAGGAACTTCAACTCAACCGTTCCGGTATTCTTGTCTTTAGGTACCACTACTGCCTGCTTTCCGACAAATTCGTAATGTACACCTTCAACTGCGGTAGAGGCCGGATCTATTTCCAAAGCAAACTCTGTTTCAGACGGAACCTTATAACGGGAACCGTCAAGCTTCTCTAATGTTATAGCATATGATGAACTGAGAGTCAGTAAATCTGAGGATTTATCAAATGACATGATTACCGCATTGTTACCCATCAATTCGATAGTGGTATAATTGAGCAAGCCCATCTGAAAGCCTTCGGGCACCGCCTTCCGGTCGAGATTCAGAGTAAGTTCACTGCTCTTCTCACCAATATGCTCATCCATACGGGTGATAGTTATCTCGGCTTCTTTGGCTCCAGCCTTGAATGCAAAGGCATGGGCCGACACGGTATAGTCTGTTCCTTCGACAGCCTCTCCGTAAAACGAGAAAGGTATCTGCACATCAGATGCTACAGGGGCATCGGCCATCAGACGAACGGTTACATCCCCCTTAGCCAATGAATAACGTGGAAACTCCAGGTTAATCTGTGGCAAGCCGGACGAATGCTTGTCATCGTCCGAACAGGAAACGGCCACCAGCATTACACAAACGGCCATCCATAATTGATATATTATTCTTTTCATAATCATACGGTTTTAAAGTCATAAACTTCAGGGCAAACTGCCTTCATATTCCTTGCGTATTTCATCAACCTGTGCGCTCTCTTCGGCTGTAAGAATCACCGGATCGGGCATTTTATAGGTTTTTCCGGTTACTGTATTTGTATCACGGGGAGGAAGCTCATCTACATCCTCACAGGCGGAAAAGCTCATGCCACCGGCTACCAGCGCCACAGCCATCATCCATTTATATATCGCTTTCATATAATCTGTTTTTTTAAGGTTAATTACTCTGCAATTCATCATATCCCGGATTCTGCTTCAGTCCGTCTACAATCAGTATATCATTTACCGGAATGGGGAAAGTATACATGAACGACTCCGTAGTATACTTGCGTCCGTTATATGCAGTCCAGAACTCGGGGGTACCGTTACGTTTCATTTCAAAGAACCGGTCACCTTCAAGGAACATTTCCTTACGGCGCTCACTCAGAATAAATGCCAACAGCGGTGTCAACGCTTTTCCTTCGGCATCTACCTTGATAATCTCTTTGGATGAAACAGCCGGAAGCTTGTCTTCAGTCAGACTGGTATAGTTGCTGATACGGTTTGCACGCAACTCATTGACAGACTGTAGCGCCTTTTCTTTCTGGTTCATATGATAGTAACACTCTGCCTCCATCAGCTTGAACTCGGCCGAACGCATACCACAGAAGAACTCCTTAGTGGCCTGACGCGAAGAGTTTACCCACATGGCATAACGAACATCGGTAGTTTTCTCTTCATCGGTAAACAGGCTGAGCAGACGGGTACTTACCGGACGAGCCTGCAAACTACGACGTGAAGATGTAATAGCGGTACTTCCGCTCACACTGACTGCACGATAGGCCTTGAGTATCTGATTTCCTACCATGTCATAAGCTGTACCCATCATGTTCTTGTATTCTTCCCTTCCCAGAAGAGGATGTTTTTTCAGCAGTTCCTGTGCCAGAGGAAGTGCCTTGTCCCACTGTTCGGTCCAGAAATAAAGGCGGGCCAGGTATCCCTTACATACATCTTCCGTAAAACGGTAAATATCATCGGTCATGTGATAATCAATCGAAGCCTTCAAATCATCTTCTATACGGGTAACCGTCTCCTGCAAATTGCGACGCAGAGGTTTCTCTTCCATATCGAAAGTCATTACCAGGGGAACTCCCTGCTGCGATGCCATGCTGGCCTTTTCAGGAGCTTCACAAAACAGACGCATCAGCTGGTAATAGGATACTGCACGAAGTGCATAGGCAGTGGCCTTGACCTTGTTGGAACGGTCTGTTCCCTCCTCTTTCATTTCCCCCAATACAATATTACAGTCGCGTATTACAGCATACAAATCACGGTACATATATGCAGCCCTGTCAGATCCGGCAGCATCCCCCAAATAGATTTTTAAAGCGATACCTTCCTGTTCTGTAAGACAGGTTTCAAAATCGTCACCACATTCGGCATCCCATGTTATATACTGGGAAGCATTGCCTACAAGAATATTGTCACTACCCTCATCTATCTTATTCAGATGATTGTTCAACAAGGCTTCAAACTCTTCGGCCGTCTTGGGAATGGTACGTCCGTACGGCTTGATATCAAGATAATTGGTACACGACATGCCTGCCAAGGCAAACAGTGTACATAACAGGATATTTAATTTCTTCATAACTCATAACTTTTTTAGAATCCAACAGACACCCCCATCGAGTACGTACGCGGAGTGGGATAAACTGCTCCGGGAGTTTCAGGGTCAATACCGGAATAATCGGTAATGGTAAACAGATTGCTCATGCTGAACGAAACAGTGAGTGAGGTAATCGGAGTACGTTTCATCCAATTGCCACCAAAATTGTAACTCAACAGCAAGGAGCCAAGTTTGAAATAAGACACGTCTTCCATCATGGAAGCACGGGTGATATTGCTGCCCGTTACCATATAGTTGTCCAGGCCCAGACGATCTCCGTAGGCATCGATAATGCGCGGATGTCCGTCGGTAATCGGGTTATTTACGGTCCAGCGGTGTGTAGCGTCTTTGGCTACATTCAGATGATTGACATACAGGTCATTTTCCTGTGTCGGGACTTTTTCTATAACACTACCACTCAATATACTATAATTTACCGGACACTCTATGTTATTGAGAATCTTGCCATCAAATGAATAAGAGCCTCCCAAACTGAGATGGAAACGTTTGTATCCAACGCTAATAGAATAACCACCGTTAACAGGAGCTGAAGAAGTACCCAGATAGAAAGCATAATTTTCTTCCAGACGACGGTCGGCTGCCGTATTCATAACAGCATCCGGACGTACCTTGTAAGTATAGATACCGTATTTGCTGTCAATACCCTCAACCTTACCACTGATAATCGGAGACAACGGATAGCCTACGTATGACGAGCCCCACATACTCGGATTTGCCGAATAATATTTAAGCAATTTGTTGCGATTGTACGAAACATTGGCAGACAATGATACGTCCCAATCCTTTGTTTTCACGATGTTGGCTCCCAACGAGAATTCCATACCCTGATTCAACAGCTCGGAAGTATTGAAGCTCTGATAACTGAAACCGGTAGTATAAGGCACCGAAACACTGGTTACGGCATCACGTGTGCGGCGGTCGTACAACTCGCCCTGCAAACGTAAACGGTCATTGAACAGTCCTACTTCGAGCGATACCTTCATGTCACGGGTTTTCTCCCAACGCAAATTCGGATTGGGTGCATTACCGATAGTACCAATGCGATAATAATCGGTATCTGTCTTGCGGAAATTAGTGGCATAATCCATTACCAGCTGCGGATAGACAGTCTTGTTGATATTACCCGTATAACCGAAAGCCGCACGCAATGACAAGGTACTCAATATGGGTTTGAGCGATTCCATGAAAGGCTCCTGACTGATGTTCCATCCGAGTCCGATTGAACCGGTAGGATTGAACTGCTCGTCACTACCGAAGTTGTTGGAGCCGTCGGTACGGGCTGTCAGACTGGCTATATAACGTTCCTTATACACATAATCAAGTGAGAAATAGAACGACGCAAAAGCATCTTCCAGAATGCTCTGACCGGAAAGACCGTCCATAATGGACGCATAAGACAACAAATCGGTATATTCCAACTTACCACCTTCCGGATAAGCCGGCATAGACGAATTGCCTGAAACAGGGTCATAACCGTAGCGTTTTTCAAAGATACTCTTGGAGTACTGACCACGGATTTCTGCTCCGGCCAATGCACTCAGGTAATGGTCATCACCAAAGGTATTGAAATAATGCAGCTGACCGCGCAGATTGTAACTGGAATTATAGGCAGAGGTCTGCGTAATGGAACCGTACTTACGCTTGGAATTTATCTGTGAAGTATCAAACGGACGGTCAATCCATGCCGCATAGGTATCCTTACCGTTGATATTGTCGGAAGCATCGGTTACATAACCGTAAGAGGCCAGTCCCTCAAATGAGAAATTGTCAAGGATATTGACCGTCAGGTTGGCAATCAGCGATGCCGACATATTTCTGGTCTTGTTTGAAGTTTCATTCAACTCACGAAGGATGTTATAGCCCTCTTCGGGGAGTGCCACGTCATAGCCTCCATTGGCATGACTCAGACTGAAATATGTATTATCGGCCGCATACGAACCGTCGGCATTGTAGGCACGTTCGTAAGGATTGGCGAAATAGGCATACTTAAAAGGGTCAACATTGAGCGAAGGAGAACTGGCTTTCTGCATGGCCAGATCGACTGTAAAGCCCAGTTTAACGCGCTTGTTCGGTTTCAAATCAAGCTTGGCACTCACGTTGTAACGCTCATAATCGTTTTTCTTCAGAAGTCCGTTATTCTGTGAATATCCCATTGACACATAATATGCATTCTTTTCCGTACCACCGGAAAGCGAGAGGAAATGGCTCTGTGAAATGGAGTTGCGGAACAGTTCGTCAAACCAGTTGGTAGAGTGTTCGCCCAACGCAGCTATTTCAGCATCCTGCTGTTCCCTGGTCATTCCTGCATAGCGTCCGTAACCCGAACGAATCATACCGACAATACCCACAACCGGATAGCGTGTACCGGTTACAGGATATTCAGCAAAACGCTCTGCCGAAAATTCATCCCACAATTCCTGTTCCCATGCCAGCTTTTCACGCGAATTCATCAAATCGGCCGAACGTGAAGGACTGGTAGTCATGGTTACATTGGCCGAGTAATTGACGCGCATGCGTCCTTCGGTACCACGCTTGGTAGTGACTACGATGACACCACCGGCAGCACGCGAACCATAGATAGCGGCAGCAGAAGCATCTTTCAATACCGTAACCGACTCGATATCGTTCGGATTGATGCCTGAAATACCGTTGGTAAAGATATCGTTAAAATCGCCGGCCCGTATCTGACTGCTTGAAATGGTAGGGATGTCACGCTGCAAAGGCACTCCGTCGACAACCCACAAGGGGTCGGCATTTCCGGTGATGGTATTGGTACCGCGAACACGGATCTGGGCAGTCTCTCCCGGACGTCCGGAAAGAGCCTTAACATCCACACCGGCCACCTTACCCTGCAACAGCATATCCAGATTGGCTGTTGGAGCACCTTTCAGTTCATCGGCTGTCAGTGTTGCCAACGAACCGGTAGTACGGCGCTTGGTGGTTCGTGAATAACCGGTAATGACTACCTGGTCAAGTTGCGAGAACTCATCTTCAAGTACTATCTCACCGGTAACGGGAGCAGTGACCGTCATAGTCCTTGCCTTCATACCTATATACTGAAAACTTACCTTGGAATTCTTTTCCACCCACAACGATACTGCGCCGTGGTCGTCGGCAATGCATCCAGGTTTTCCGGCAACAACAACAGTAGCTCCGGGCAGCGGATTTTTATCGGAATCCACTATGACGACTTTGATTTGGACAACAGAATCATCGTTCTTCTGCTGTGCAGACAAAGCTACGGAGATACAGCAAACTAAACTAATCAGAACGAATCTGAACAATACCATATACTTCATAGGCTTTTTATTGATGGTTAATAATATCGATATGACGGGGAGAAGGCTGCAACAGGTTCTCCACAAAATAATAGCGGATAAGATTCTGATAATAAGGACACATCACCCCATGGTCCTTACCCGGAAGAACAAACATGTCAAAACGTTTGCCTGCCTTGATCAGCGCATCGGCCAGGCGATAGGTAGATGAAGGGGGCACATTCTTGTCCACATCACCCGTAATGAGCATGAGCCGTCCCTTGAGATTGGGCGCCAGTTCCTGATTGGTAGGAATCTTCACAGAGAAAGTGGTACGTCCGCTTACAGAGTCGGTATGCTGCTCCAGTCCGTGGAATACCTCGCCCCACCACTGGATGTAAATGTTGTTGTCATGATTGCCCGACGCAGCCACTCCTACCTTGTAAAAATCGGGATAGGTAAGCATGGAGGCTACTGTCTGGAATGCACCGCCCGAATGACCGTATATGCCTACCCGGTTGAGATCGATAAACGGATAACGGCGGGCAAGCTCCTCAATGACATGCTTGCTGTCGGCCAGCGGATAATCACGCAGGTTACCATATCCGAAGCAATGGAAATCACGACCGCGCAACGGAGAACTGCCACGCGGAGCTACGTTGACGACAACAAATCCAAGCTCGGCCAATGACTGGTTGCTATTATCGTCAATCACAAACGAACGGGGAAGCTGGTCGTCCTGCGGACCGGGATAGACATTGCTGATAACCGGATAACGGCGGGTGCTGTCGAGCGACGAAGGAAGATACATTACTCCATACAAGTCGGTCTCTCCGTCGGCTGCCTTTACGCGGACACGTACCGGCGGACGCCATCCTGCACGGCGAAGAGCGGTACCGTCGGTACACTCCACTTCGTAATTGCGCTGCGGACGGTCTATGCTGAGCACACGCACTACCGGAAGCAAATCGACGCGTGAATATTTGTCGATGGCATACCGTCTGTCGGGTGAGAGAGACAACTCATGATTTCCATCACCCGGAGTAAGCAATACCTGTTTGCGTCCGTTGAGCGAAGCCTTATAATAATAAGCGTAGCTGGGATCTGTATCCGGTTCATTGCCATAACCGGCAAAGATGATTTCATTCTTCAGCGTATCTATGTGTACAATATTTCCGGCTACCAGATTGTCTCCCTGCGTCACACGGTTCAGTAATTGTCCGTCACCATCATAGAGGTAATAATTACCCCTGCCCGTACGCTCCGACCACCACAGAATGCGTTTTCCTTCATCAAAAATGCGGCAGTTGAACAACGACAGATTCATATGCGGCAGACACTCTTCGGAAATCAGCTCGGTAACCACACCTTCCTGCACGTTGATGCGGCAGAGGTCTATCCTGTCGGCCTTACGGCTGCGACGGGTAATGAACAGAGCCTCATCCGAACGGAAATAGTCCATCTCTACTACCTGATCGGGATACTTGTCTATGGGCAACATGCGTGCCTCTCCTGTATCGGCGTTATACCAGAACAGGCGAAAACGACGTACACCTTCGTCGCCCGGCATGGGCATCTTGAAAGTAACCGTCTGCGGACGGGGTGAAGCCAGCGAATTGATAAAGCCCAATTCTTTCACCTCACTCATATCGGACATGAGATACACATAACGGTGTCCGAGCCAGAAACCACGACTTACGGTTTCAAGCGTATCGGATACGGCACGGCTGGTATATGCGGCATCTTCCTTGCCGTCGGTAGTGATGCGACGGACGGTTCCGTTACGGTTGTCACGCACATACAGGTCGTATCCCGAGCCCATCATGGTAAACAGCGAATCGGCAGAATGGCATGCGTAGGTGCGTTTTCTGAAATTAGCAGAACCTTCTTCCGGCAGCACCGTTTCAGAGAGCTTGCCGCTACGCACGTCATAAACCATCTGCTTGCCTTTCTTGTTCAGATAAAAACGTCCGGTATTCCCTTTTCTGAACGTTATGCCATATACCTGAAAATCTTCCGTATCGAGCGAATCACCGGTAATGGCAGCATACTGGCTTGCAAAACGGGCGTTATCGGCTATGAGCGGCTGTTTGCGTCCGTTGCGTGCATCGACCAGATAATAACGGTTACCGCCATCGGTTTTTACATCATAATAAAAACTGCTGCTCCCCTCAATCCATGTGGGGTATATGTAACAGCCCGACATATACTGCTCCAGCGTATCGGCCGACAACTTTTCGGCACGGTTCCAGTCGGGTGTTTGTGCCCATCCGCACAAGCTGACAGACACTCCCAGCAAATATATTGCAAAGCGTTTCATAATCTGTATTTTATGGCTAGTTTAACTGCAGCTAGTGCATCGACAATACCTCCTGATGAGCTGTAGCGTTTGCCGTCCGTCAACATGGGACGTACACTCTGTTTCAGGATTTCCTTTACCTGTGAAGCCGTCAGTCCCGGGAAATAAGCCCGCAACATGGCTGCTATTCCGCTCACTATAGGAGCAGCAACACTCGTACCCTCTGAAATCATATAACTGTTTCCGGGTATTACCGAAGTAACCTCCTCTCCCGGAGCAAACAAATCGACTTCCGATACTCCATAGTTGGAGAACGCACATCTTCTGCCCATAACATCCGACGCTCCTACACGGATGTAGTTCGGATAACGCTTACCCATCGCATCTCGTGCCATCGGGAAAACGGGGATGGAATCAACATTCAGCCCATTGTTTCCGGCAGCCTGTACTATCAGCACATCGTGACGTGCGGCATAGTCTATGGCCCACCCCACCATATCGGCACGCGGAGAGACATATTTGCCCAGACTCATGTTGATAACCTTTGCTCCGTTGTCCACCGCATAACGGATAGCAGACGCGATATCCTTGTCATACTCATCTCCGTCGGGAACAGCACGGATTACCATAACGGATGCCTGTGGAAAGACCCCGGTCACCGAGGCGTCTGCCACCCCCTGCCCGGCAATGACACCTGCCACGAAAGTTCCGTGTTCACAACCTTCAACCTGCAGGCAGCTGTTGCCATAAAAACGGTCGTCAGGATTATCCATGTCATCGCCCATCATCAGACGCTTGTCGGCATCATTTTCTATTCCGTCCAGACGCTGTTTCATCAGGGCAAAATCCTTACGGTGCTTTTCGAGCAGCGCATTCCAGGAAACGCTGCGTCCGCTACGGTAAATATCGGCCAATAAAACCTTGAATACGTTTTCCCATTCCTTACCTTCTACGGGTAAATTCATGAGTCCGCCTACGGTAAGCGTATCCTTGCTTACCTGTGGCAAAGTTGCCAACAAAGAATCGGCACAACGGTATGCCTTGTCCTTGACTGACGTATATTCATAAAACCTGATATAGCTGTCTATGCCTGCCTTCTTACGCATTTTCTGATAATATGCATATTCTTCCGCATCGGCAGGTTTACCGGAAACAATGTTTTTATATTTGGGGTAAAGTCTTTTGAATTCACGGAATTCCTCACTGCCGGCACTGGTCATGTTGAATGATGCATCGGCTGTTCCCAGAAAATTCCAGCCGTGCAAATCATCGACGTAACCGTTGTGGTCGTCGTCCTTTCCGTTTAATATTTCCTTTTCATTCCGCCACAGAGCATCTTTCAAGTCGACCGCCGCCGTATCAACCCCTGTGTCAATTACTCCGACAACAATCTGCTGTCTGATTTTCCGTCCCTGTTTCTTCAGGAACCGTAATGCTTCCATCACGTTTGCTCCCTGCAAACTGTCTTTACATACCTTATGCCATCCCGGTGGGGACTGCGCCTCAGCAATCACTGGTAATGCAGCCAACAACATGGCTACCCAATAATAAACTCTCCTCATACCTATTGTTTTTCTTACAAAATATAAATGAAAACTCTCACATATTCACATTCACACTACTCTCTACAATCAATTCCTCTCTAAGAACTTGAAAATGCTGATTATGCAAATCTAAGATATTTTAAAATAAAAAACAATGCTCAACAAAATAAAACTTCTATTAAAAATAGAGTTTTTTATCCTTTTTCTTAACATTGTTAATCGCTGCCCATAGCAAGTCATAAAAGTGTTCCCATATATTAAAGAAAAAACCATTCCCGATCTCTTCACAGAGTGTGGGAATGGTCATCCTTCAGGATAATTGTTGTTTACAATTCTAATATATCTAACATCAAAAACTATCGTTCATTGTTATCATTCCATTATTTCTACCGTGATATCATCAAGGAATATACGGTTCTTTTTCTTTCCTATTCCACTCAGATTATAACTCTTTCCACCCATGAACTTGATTTGAGTTTCCGAAGTTGCCCCTCTTACGATAAACGAACGTTCGGCAATGGCGGGATCCCATACATTGTAATCGGCACCATTCTCGTTGTTCGATGAATTCGGATAATTGTCAATAATCAGCGGATTACTTTCAACTTCCACCGTTCCCGGTCCGATAACAGATACATAAAGCTCATTGTCATCCTTAGTACCCCCTTTTGAAATATATGCGCACGCCTTGAAGGTCACCACTACATCGGCTGTTCCCGACAGATTCAGTTTCGGTGAAATCAGGTCTCCGGCATAATTAGTCTTTCCCAGTTTCACGAATCCCTGACGAGCATAAAGTAAAGGCTGGTCACTGCTTTCACTGACTGGAGTTGAAGACCACCCATGAGCACGTTCCTCGTCGGTCCAACTGTCATAACGGGTCTCTCCGGTTGTATCATAATGGATGGAGCTTCCGTAACTGAGCCAGCTGAAGTCTTCCTGAATCAATACGCTTCCGGCGGCCTGCACTACCTGAATGTCGATATTTGCCGACGGCTGTTCTTCGGAAACACAATGCAGAATACCTGTACGTTCCACACCTTGGTTCTGTGCAAGTTGCAGGTTAATCATTCCCTCTTCGGTTACCGATTCAACCGACAGCCATCCGGCTGCAGCCTCATCGACCACACATGTCCACTCCACGTTGGACTGACTGGTTACAGCCAACGTTCCTCCCTCGGAAGCAGCCTTTACAATTCCGGTTCCATCACCCACTACGATGGAAGGAACCGCAGCTCCCTGTCCTACAGTCAGCAATACCGGATATTCTTCATTGTCAATCAATATGGCAAATTCGGCCTTGCGGCTGTCGAACGTATCATTCGCTTTTACAATGAACTTAAAGCGACCGTCCTTGTCACCTTCATCAGGAAAAGGGCGTGCCCATTCCGAATTTTCCGATTTTGAAACAATTCTCCACGAACGGTTGGAGCGTATGGTCACTGTATACTCAGCCTTGTCGGAAGTTCCTTCGAATGAAGTCTGTCCGCCTTCGATTGTGAAATAAGGATCTGCCGTATTCTCTTCATCGTCACACGATACCATACAGACCGAAGCCAACGCAAAGAAGCAGATACAGAGATTTTTCCACCACGATGATTGATTATATGCTTTCATTTTATTCTATTTTCATCATTAAAATTGCACGAGTGATTTATTACTTCTCAATAGCCTGACGGCTCCACCATACAGGTGTTTTCATGTTGTTCTCACCTCCCATTCGCTGAAGAGCCTCAGCCACATGTTCGGCATTGGTTGCCACGCTGGTAGCCGGATAAGCGAAACGTGTAGGAAGAACATGGTCGTTATAGGTACCCTTTCCGATGGTCAGTACCGGATATCCCGTACGGCGGTATTCATGATAAGCCTCCATACCAACCCAGAAGAGAGCCAGGAATTTCTGTTCCGCAATAAGCTGCAGTTTGTCATCATGCTTGTCCCACGAAGCCAGGTCTGAATCGAGAAATTCTGCCAATGCAGCCTCATCAATGTTTACCGGAGTCAATGAATAAGCTCCGAACTCATTCCATTTCTCGACTGATGCTTTGATAGCAGCCTCATAATATTGGCGTGCGGCTTCCTCACCTCCACCAATCAGTCCTTTCTGTGCTGCTTCTGCCAGGATAAATTCCAGCTCATCATAACACATGAAGAAAGAGGGAGCCGTGGCGCGGCAGAACACCTCATAGTTCAGGCGTGAAGCTCCGCTGTCGGCATCGTTCATTTCGGCAAACGTACAACCGGCAATGGTACCTTTCCAAACGGTCTTGTCGGGATGTTTCTTTCCCCAGATAGGCAGACGCGGGTCTTCATATATCTGAATACCGTTTTCGGTGATTACCGTCATCTTGATAAACTGTTCGGTCAGCTTGCGTCCGCTTGAAGTAAATCCGCTCTCGGTCTCATCGGTAAACTGGTTTACATAAGGCTTGATACCCGAATAGTCAACTCTTGCATTGTCTGCGTTCGACTGGAACAACGGATATTTTTCGGGATTGTTCAGAATATTCTGCATGCGCTGCGACACGTTCATCTCCGAACGTCCGTTCACACGGCAGAGCAGACGCATGTAAAGCGAGTTGTTGAATCTGCGCCATGCTGCCATATCACCTTCATACATTCCGTCGAGTGTCTTGTCAAGGAAAGACGGATTGGCAGCATACAAGTCGTTGGCCTTTTCCAAATCGGCTATCATCTGCTCGTACACTTCCTGCTGCGAATCGTATTTCGGAGTCTTGGTACCCCCCTCTTCACGTCCCTGGAAAGCCTCCGAATAAGGAATGTCTCCAAACATATCGGTCAGGTTAGACATGAAAAGCACCTTTAAGGTCAGCGCCATGGCCTGCATGGCAACGTTTCCTTCCTCTTCGGCCAGAGAAGCCATATGGAGGGTATTGTTGGCATAACTGCTGTAAAAGTTCCACATACCCTTCCAGTCCTGGTCGGCAATGAAATAGCGGTGTTCCTGACGGGTAGTACCACCGGTAAAGGCAGTAAACTGAATCAGCTCATTGTTCCAGTACCAGGTATAGTTCTGCCATTTTTTCGAAGCTCCGTAAAGGATAGGCTCAAACATACGGCTTGACTCCACATCGCCCACCGTCATTTTATTGGGGTTCGTATTATATTCTTCAAAGTTAGACGTACATGATACAGTGCTCAGTGCACCGGCCAGCAGACATCCTGCAAATAGCATCTGAAATTTTTTCATAGATTTATGTTGTTTAGAAAGCCAGTTTTAAGTTTACTCCATACGTACGGGTCATCGGGAACGACATAGCCTCGATACCTTTGTAAATGTCACTTCCGTTAAGCATACCCACTTCCGGGTCGTATTGCGGGAAATCCGTTATACAGAACACATTGGTAGCATATACACCGATATCGGCCTTCTGCACTACCTTCAGCTTCTTCAGCCATGAAGAAGGAATCTGATAGTCAAGTCTCAGTTCCTTGAGTTTGAGGAATGAGGTACTGAATGTATTCATCTCCGTATTGTCACGGTTCCAGATATACTTGTTGTAATATGTCAGAATATCTTCTGTAATGGTAGTATTCTTCTGATAAGTGATGGTTCCGTCTTCATTCTGGATGGCATTCACACCTTCATGAACCAGACCGTCAAGACGTCCTTCGAGCGAGTTTTTCAACTTACCCTGATAGCTGAGTGCGAAATTGGTTACAGAGAAACAGTTACCACCATACTGCGCCGTAAAGGTAGCCGACAGTGTAAGGTTCTTGTAGCGGAAACGTTGTGTCATACCTGCTCTCCAGTCGGGATTCACCTTTCCGATACGGCGTGTTGGACTCTCATCAAGAATAGGATATCCGGTCTTTTCATCTACCAGAGGCATACCCGAACAGTCTATCTTGTTTCCGTTTTCGTCCATGTAATATGAACCTTCGGGAGCACGCTGGAATCCACGTCCGTAAATCACATGCATCTCCTCACCTACATATGAATAAACATACGTACGGCTACCGATGGTTGTACCCATATCGGTCTGCAAAGGAACAGTAGGGTCCCAGTCGTCCTGCAGGCTCACCAGCTTGTTGTAGTTACGTGACCAGTTTACATTGAACGACCATGTGAAATCTCTGGTTTGCACAGGCACAAATCCCATGGCTATCTCTATACCCTTGTTCTCAATCTCTCCGGCATTGATTTTCATTCCGGTAGCTCCGGTAATCTGGTCAAGAGCCACAGATACAATCTGATCGGTGGTGCTTGACTTGTAAAGTGCAAGGTCAAGTGTAATGCGTTTCTTCAGGAAACTCATTTCCAGACCGGCCTCCCAGCTTTCTACATTCTCCGGTTTGATAAGAGGGTCAGGAATGGTACCCGGCAAGGTATATCCTCCCGAATAGTCGGTAGTAGAATAATACTGGTCAAGTGAATAAGGACTGGTATCATTACCCACGTTTGCCCATGACAGACGCAGTTTCATGAAATCAACAGCCGGCAGGTTATCGCGGAAATTGAACACGTTGCTCAGCAGTACACTACCCGATACAGACGGATAAAAATAAGAGCAGTTGCTGCGTGCAAGCGTACTTGACCAGTCGTTACGGCCGGTTATATCCAGGAAATAAGTATCATCCCAGCTCAACGAAGCCAGTCCGTACAAACTGTTGATAGCTTTCTGTGAGCGGTAGGTATACAGCTCCGGTTTCGTATCCGAAGGAACATTTGTGGTATTGTACACTCCATCCACATCAAGTTCTTCCAATGTGATACGGTTGTTATAATATTTGTTCATCATGCGGTTGCCACCAAAAGCTACCGAGAATCCCAAGCGCTCATCAAGCCATGAGTTATTGGTATAGCGGAGCAGGAAGTCGATATTCGACTCATAGCTTCTCAAATCCTGTTCACGATAGAATCCGTCTTTCCACTCCGAATATTTCGGCCTTTCCTGTGTACGGAACTCATCCGAATAGTCTACGCCACCACGCAAGTCGAGCGTAAGTCCCTGCAACAGTTTGGCCGTGACGGTAACATTTCCGAAGAAACGGTTCTTCTCCATTCCGTTCACTCCCTCATACAAGGTACGGTAAGGGTTCCATGAAGCCGATGACGGATAAACCAGACTGTTTCCGCCTGTTCCATCCACATTTTCCCAATTGGCCCGGTTATAACGTCCCTTGAAATACTCGTCTCTCCACTCGCTCATGCTGTTGTTGGTATATCCCCATGCCAGCTGATACATTACCGAACCCTCGTCATATCCGCTCACCGGAATATTGTCACTGGTCTTGCGGTAATAGTTGGCTTTGGCATTAACGGTAAGATACTTGTTGATTTCTGAGGAGAATGCCAGAGAGAAGCTCTGCTGTTCGTATCCCGTATTGGGCAGAATCCATTCGTTACGGCGGTCAGTAACCGAGAAACGCGCACTGGTACCTTTTCCGTTGCTGCCGTCAATGCTTACCGTATTGTCAAAGGTAAGACCTGTCTGGAACAGACCGGTATACCAGTCATCCTGATAAACGAATGGTGTCTTTTCAAAGGTTCCCGTATCCCAGTTCTTTGAATTATACTGATAACGCATCTTGTCACTTCCGAATTTCTCACCGAAAGCATAGCGTGAAATGTTTCTTGAAACGGCAATTCCATCGGGAGCCAGTTCTGAATCCAGGTTCCAGAAACAGAACTCATTCAGTCCGTTGTCTGATCCCGGTCCGTAAACCGACTGGAAGTCAGGAAAGCGGCAGGCTTCTTCCCATACGGCCGATGAACTGAAAGTTACTCCCAGTCCTTTGTCCGTACGTCCTTTCTTGGTAGTTATGATGATTGCACCGTTGGCTGCGCGCGAACCGTAAAGTGCGGTAGCGGCAGGACCTTTCAGTACGGAAACAGACTCGATATCGTCCGGATTCAGGTCACTGGCTCCGTTACCGAAATCGACCGGAGCATCGGCCTGTGCATAGTTACTTACTGCCTTAGTCTGGGTTGTACCCGAATTAACAGGGATACCGTCGACCACAAAAAGCGCTTCGTTGCTTCCATAGTTCAGTGACTGGTCACCACGCAGAGTCACACGCAGCGAACTTCCGGGTCCGGAACCGGCTGATGCCATTGTAAGTCCGGCAACCTTTCCGTCGAGTGCATTCAGCCAGTTGCTCGACAAAGAGCTGGTCACATCGTCCGAGTCAAGTTTTGAAACTGCATATCCCAATGATTTCTGCTCACGTGTGATACCCAGAGCAGTTACCACCATCTCGTTCAGCATTACAGACGATTCCTGCATCGTCACCTGCAAGGTGGAGTTGTTTCCAACTTTCACCTCCTGCGGATTGTAACCCATGTATGAAATTTCCAGAATCTGGTTTTTCCCGTCCACATTCAGACGGAACTTTCCGTCTATATCCGAGATTGTACCCACCTTACTGCCTTTAATCTTTACGGTAGCACCTATAAGAGGCGTCTTTCCGTCGGCCTCATACACAGTTCCGGTCAGTGCCCGCTGTTGGGCAGTCATCTGCAAAGCGATAACCGAGCTTGCAAACAGCAAGGACGCTCTGCGCAAATTGTTACCAATTGTAGTCATTCTATTCTTAAAATTTGGAAGAGTCTTAAAATCAATTATCTCATATCACAGCTCAAGGCTTTCGGACGTGTCATTGTTTCGGTATAAACATTTCTGAAACGGTCGGTCACCTTGATTTCCAGCGTACTGTTTGCCGAAGAAGCCGTTACCTCAAACATATGCGCCGTATAGTTTGTGAGGAACGATTCCGTAGGTGCAGAACCCGCATTCAGTCTCAGAGCCTCATACGAAATCAGATGAAGTGGGTCTTTGGCCGATACACGCTCAACCGGCAATGCCTTACCTTCTTCTTTCACTTCTATTTTCCAGTTCTCGTCATATCCCCATACGTTTATCAGCACCTTGTTGTCTGAACGCTTGGCCATATAGTCAGCTGCATAAGCTTCCAGCTTTTCGTCTGTTGAGTTGGGAGCATATTTTGCAGCCGTAATATAAGTTTCGTTCAGGTCATACGTACGGAACTGGTAATTTCTGTCATACCCGATACCTTTGTAATACCATTGCAGGTTGTCTCCGTCAAGATCCCATACGGCATACCCTCCCAGCGAACCATCCTTGCATATCTGGTTTCCGGCATACCCTTTCTTGCCGGTCCACCACCAGGTAGCACATACGGCTGCCACATTGTGTTCCATCAGATTATCTTCTTCTACCGTAAAATTGACATGCGTATGTCCTGTAAGAATCTGTACGTTGTCAAACTGTGACAACACCTCTTTCAGTGCGTTTCCGTTCATCAGGCTTACACGGTCATTCTGCTGTCCGCCGGTCAGTGTCGGGTTGGCATACAGATTGATATGCATGCCCACAATGACAGGAGTAGATTTGTCTGTAATGCATGCCAGATCTTTTTTCAGCCATTCCATCTGGTTTTCTACCACAATACCGTCATAATTGCGTTCTCCTATGACTCCTTCAGAAGCACCGGTATTGATATAGCGTGTATTGTCGAGCATCACTATGTGCGACTTGCCGAGATTGAACGAATAATAGGTAGGCCCTACCTGCTCCTTATAAGGTTCTTCGGCATCCCAGTCGTTGTTCTTATACGGGTCATTATCATGATTTCCGGGCAAATTGAATACCGGACACTGTATCTTGTTCACTTCATTCATAAACTGCGGAAGTGCAAAACTGTTGTCATACCAGTACACATCCCATGAGAGGTCGCCCAGCGTAATACCGTATACCTTGTTTCCCTCAAGCGATTCTTCGGCTATGGTCTTGTTTACATCCGTTACAAACTGAGAATACTGACTGAGGTCGTCATTGCGGTTTGCCAGATGAAAATCGGTCATCACAAACAGTTTGCAATGGCTGTTGTCTACCTTGCGCAAGGCAAAGTCATGCTGTTCCGTTACAGAAGCAGTCTGAGCCAGGTATTTGAAGAACTGAGGTTCATTCCCATTCTTGCATTCCACTTCATAATTGGCAGGAACTGAAATAAACACATATCCGTTTTTCTTTTGTGAAGGCAAATAATAAATACCTTTACTGTCGGTAACCGTAACCTCAAATCCGTCAGAAACAACTACTCCCGGAACTCCTTTACCGTCGCAGTAAACCATTCCCTTTACCGTCATTCCCTCCTTGTCGGGTACTTCAGAAGCAGGTGCCATATTGATATTCAGAGTTCCCAATGCAAGCTTTTCACCTGCACGTACCAAAGCTACCGAATAGCTTCCCGATACAAAATCATCGGGCAACTGTATGCTGAACGTTTTGTCGGTTACGTCCTGCACCGGCAAGGTAAATGCCGTACCGGTTCCATCCGAAGCTGTAAGCTCCACCATATCATCTGCCTTAACACCACTGCCGCTGAAGGTAAGCAGTCCTCCGCTGACCACCGTCACTGATGAAGGTACGCTCACTCCGTAAACGCTGAATGCATTTTTCCAGTTCGCGTCATTTTCATTACTGCAACCGGTAAACAGTGCTCCGGACAGTAATAGACAAGCACACAACTTTTGTAAATAAATATTCATAATAAGTCAGTTTTTGTATTTTACACACAAAGGTTCTTTTTTTTAACGTTGCAAAAGTATAGAGCACTTATTACAATCCTGATTACTTACAAATACATTCACGCAACAATAATATTTCGGTTATATTACAGAATTTACATACATTTTTTACTATATATAAATAGGTATATAATAAGTAATTCATGTTCTTTGTCCATACATCGGCATTCTGTCTCATACTACACAGAGATGTAGAACCTCTGTAATCTTTCTGTAAAGCGGAAGCTCTACTTTTGGACCAGCAAAAACGAATTATAAAAGACAACACAATGAAACAAACACTTTTATTCAGCCTGATGCTGGCCATGGCAACCGGAGCTGTTGCCAAAGACGTAACCGGAAAGGTATACTGCAACGACAAGGGACTTGCAAACGTAGTGGTAACCGACGGAACAAACTTTACGACAACCGACAAGAATGGAGTATATAAATTCAATGCCAATGACGATGCCGACTTCATCTATATAGTCACCCCCTCGGGATATGTAGCTTCTTACAGTACCGGTACACCGTGCTTCTACAAGACTCCCAATGCCAAGAGCCTGGACTTTGAACTGTATGAGTTCAGCGTACCGCAGGGACGATATACCCTTTTTGCCATCGGTGACACACAACCGGGAAATGACCATTGTTACGAACGCATGGAAAAGGAAGCTTTTCCCGACCTGAAGAAATACGGCAAGAAATATATCAAGAACGGAACTCCCGTTGCCGGAATCCTGCTGGGCGACATGGTATGGGATAACCTCGATACTTACGGCAGATATAAAAACAACCTGAAAGAGCTGGGTTATCCGGTATATCCCGTTATCGGTAATCACGACCATGAAAAGATGTTCTGTGACGACGAGCGCAGCGAACTGACCTACAAGCAGAATTTCGGCCCCAATTACTATGCCTTCAACATGGGTAAAGACTATTACATTGTGCTGGACAACATTGACTACAAGGGAAACAAGACATATGACGAACGTCTGGACGACGAACAGCTGGAATGGGTGAAGAATTACACCCGCTACATACCGAAAGGCTCGCACGTATTCGTTGCCATGCATGCTCCTGCCTACACATACAGCGTAGACAAAAAACTGGAAGGTGCCGACCGGCTGATGGATATACTGAAAGACTATGAGGTCTCTATCCTGAGCGGACACTCACACATCCACTCCAACCTGAAGCTGCGCGACAACGTACGTGAACACATGGTAGGCTCCATAGGCGGTGCATGGTGGTTATGGAACAGCCAGTACTGCATGGACGGTACTCCCATGGGATACCAGGTATTTGAATCGTCTCCGCAAGGCTTGCAATGGCATTTCAAGAGCCTGCACCACAATGCCGACTATCAGATGAAAGTATTCAATACCGGAACCGTTGTCGGACATGCTGACGAGGTGTGTGTAAAGGTATGGAACTATGACGAGAACTGGAAAGTAGAATGGTATGAAGACGGAGTGAAGAAAGGTGCCATGAAACAGTTCAGCACTCTTGACCCTGACTACAAAGGATATGTTGACAGTCAATACGCACAAGGTAAAAAGAAATTAACCTGGCGTTTCCCCATGCAGAATCCGCATTTCTTCTCTGCCCGTCCGTCAAAAGACGCCAAAGTAGTAAAGATTGTAGTAACCGACCGTTTTGGCAACCAATATACAGAAGAGTGCAAGCTCTGATTGGAAACAGTCTTTAATTAAAGGTATGTGCCTAAAGGCACACAAAAAAATCTCTCACCAACAAAAGGACGTGTACTTTCTCAGAAACGACGCGTCCTTCTTATATAAAGCACGTGTACTTTTCAAAAGAAGCACACGTGCTTTTATTTACATATAAGACTAGAATGAAAATAAATCACTATATTTGTACATAATATAGTGATATGAAAAACTTAATCAATCAAAATTGTATTGGTTAACAAGGAGAAAACCAATAAATGGTTGGCGAAACAGTTTTGTGGAAAGAGTAAATCAAACAACAGTATCTAAACTTATATATTAATACTATTCTACCAAATTTGTCAAGCCTAAAACATACTTTTAAAGTATTGTAATTCAGTCTGAGATAAATAATAATTGCAATTAACAAAAAATAAATAATATGAAAAATGTAATATTCTTATTTTTTTTATCACTAATAGTGATTGGATGTGGTCAAAATAAAGAAGAAAAAGCGGCCTTTTTTGCTGAAAATGAAGTAAAAAAAATCCTCAATGATGCAAGCTCGTATGAGGCTGTAGAAACAAAAATTGACAGTGCTTTTACTTCTATTTATACAGACTATGAAGCTTGTACTGCTGCATATAAAATATCAGAATTACATTCTAAACAAGAATCATTACAAGATGAATATGATAGAGAAAAATCCTCTGCTGCTATTTGGTCTGATTCATGGGATGCTTATGGTCAAGAGCAACATAGACAAGCAAAAAAAGAAATGGAAGAAATTAAAACTAGTTTGAATAAGATAAATGATGAAATTGAAGAATATAAGGAATTTATAAAGAACAGATATAAAACTATTGATGAAAATAAATTTTGTGGATGGGCAATCTACCATAGATTTAGATGTGCAAATGGCTTGGGTATAAAATCACTCGTTGATATACTACTTATAACGGATGAAAATTTCGAAAACCTTCAAATAAGAATGTTGCTTGATAAAAATGACCCTCAAGGTTTTGAACAAATTCAGCAAATAATTGATGGGGTCATCGGCAAATAAAACCTATTCTTGTAAAAATCATGAAACAATTTTCAGAAGCAACACGGGTACAGATGCCTGCAATGATTCATCTTACTCGAATAGGATATACTTACTTCGGTAAGTTGAGTGAAGACAAGAATGGCACAGTTTATGACGGTGAGACGAATATTTTATTGCCGGTTTTCGAGCAGCAGTTCATAAAGCTGAATCCTGGACACGAGGGGGCATTTCTTCAAGTACTGAAAGACATTCGCAAGGAATTAAATGATGATGATCTTGGTCGTGGCTTTTATAACCGTCTCAAAGCCATATCTCCTGTAAAATTGATTGACTTCGACAACATAAAGAACAATACATTCCATTTTACAGCCGAATTTACCTGCAAGAACGGGCAAGATGAGTTCCGGCCGGACATCACTCTGTTTGTGAACGGTTTACCGCTTTGCTTTGTTGAAGTGAAGAAACCCAACAATCGCGGTGGAATACTGACGGAAAGCGAACGTATGAATAAGGAACGCTTTCCCAATAAGAAATTCCGCCGTTTCATCAATATCACACAGTTGATGATATTCAGCAACAATATGGAATACGATGCACTGGGTGGTATCGTCCCCATACAAGGAGCTTTCTATTGTACCGGCGCACGTACTTATTCTCCTTTCAATTGTTTCCGTGAAGAAAATCCGAGCGGTTTGAAGGTCGCACCTTTCCATCGTGACTACCCATATAAAGACATTGATAAGTCGGTAGAAAAACAGATACTGTCAGATTATAATTGTCAAGTTATCCACTCCAGTTCGGAATATCAAACAAACCTCGACTTCAATACACCAACCAATAGAGTATTGACTTCCATGTGTTCGCCCGAACGGTTGTTATACATCATCAGATACGGCATAGCGTATGTGCGGATGGAACGTGAAGTAGACGGTAAAATTGAATCTACCGACCAAAAGCATATCATGCGCTACCAACAGTTGTTTGCATCACTGGCTATCCGCAAGAAATTGGAAGAAGGTATGAAATCCGGTGTGGTATGGCATACGCAAGGCAGTGGAAAAACCGCCTTGTCCTATTATCTGACCTATGTTCTCAACGATTTCTATTCTAAGCAAAACAAAGTTGCCAAATTCTATTTTATCGTTGACCGTCTTGATTTATTGGAGCAAGCCACGCAAGAGTTTGAAGCTCGTGGTTTAGTTGTTTCAACAGCCAATACACGAGCCGAGTTGATGGAACAATTCCGTAGTAACCAAGCGCAACAAGGTGTGAGCGGTCAGGCGGAAATTACGGTAGTCAACATACAACGTTTTGCGGAAGACAAGGAAAAAGTGCGTATCTATGAGTACGCAACTAATCTTCAGCGTATCTTCATACTTGACGAAGCACACCGTGGATATAAGCCCGGTGGCTGTTTTCTTGCCAACCTTTTCGATGCGGATACGGATGCGATAAAAATAGCTCTTACTGGCACTCCGCTATTAAAAGAAGAACGGGCAAGTTGCAAAGTTTTCGGCAACTACCTGCATACTTATTATTACGACAAATCCATAGCAGATGGCTATACGCTGAAAATCATACGTGAAGATATAGAAACGTCCTATAAGGAACGGCTTTCAGATGTATATGACAAACTGGATACTTTGGTACAGAAGAAAGACATCCGAAAATCGGAAATCATAGAACATCCTAGTTACGTGAAAGAGTTGGCTCGCTATATAATGAAGGACTTGAAAGAGTTCCGCAAGATACAGGGAGACGATACTTTGGGCGGCATGGTCATCTGCGAAACCAGCGAACAGGCACGACGGCTTTATGATTTATTTGAAGAAGAATGGCAAAAATACCAACCGAAGCCAATCAAGATAAAACTGGCGGACGGAACTTATGCTGTTGGTGAGCTGGAACCAGATTATAAATCGAAAAACAGACCTTTGAAAGCCGGAATTATCCTTCATGATACGGATGACAAAGAAACCAGAAAGCAGATAGTTAAGGATTTCAAGAAGAATATGACAGTGGATATCCTTATTGTCTTCAATATGCTTTTGACTGGTTTTGACGCCCCCCGTCTGAAACGCTTATATTTCGGCCGCAAGTTGAAAGACCATAACCTGCTTCAGGCCATTACCCGCGTGAATCGTCCTTATCCGGGAATGCGTTACGGATTTGTCATTGACTTTGCAGACATTAAACGCAACTTCAAGGATACAAACGAAGCATACTTACGAGAGTTGAACCGTTTTAACGATGTGGACGAGACTGGACAAGAAGCTGCAACAGATACGTTTACCCAAGTCATTGAGGATAAGGAAGAAATAATAAACCAGATGAAGAAAATCCGCCAAACACTCTTTGACTATTCTTACGATAATGCAGAAGAGTTTTCTTCTGAAATATCCACAGAGGAAGACAAAGCCGTACTGCTCGATTTGAAACAGGCATTGGAATCGGCGAAGAACATGGCAAACCTTGTGCGTACTTTCGGTGATGAGGATATGAAAGAACAGTTCTCTAAACTTGAAATTACAAAATTGCCACAACTCCTTTCTGAAGTGCAAAGGCGGATTGGTATCATAAACCAAAAGGAAGCGTTCAGCACCAATGACGAAACAAAGACCCTTATCAACGAGGCGATGATGGATATAGAGTTCACCTTTTCCAAAATCGGACAAGAAGAAATGCGGCTCATATCTGGTGGGGCAGAACTTAAAGAAAAATGGCAGCGCACTATCGCTTCATTTACTCAAAACTTTGACCAGGAAGATCCTGAGTTCATATCATTGCGTGATGCTTTTATGGAACGGTTCAAAGAACATGGATTTGTAATTGACACCATAGCCAAGTTCAATGAGGAAACTCAGGCTTTGGATGAAATTGTAAAACGTCTGCAAGACTTGCAAAAGCGGAATAATGTGTTGCTAAAAAAGTACAAGGGGGATGAAAAGTTTGCTCGTATACATAAGCGCATACGTGAGGTAAACAAACAAAGGCAAGAGAAGGGACAGAAACCCATGTTCTCGTTTCTTGACGAAGAAATATCAGTCATACTCAATATAATAAAAGAGGATGTGGATGCCAAGGTATATGACCGAAATGATATTCTGAAAAAGGATGCCTATTTCGGACGCACTGTAATGGCTCTTATAAACGGATGTCTGTATCATTTTCCGCAGATAAAACCTGAAATGGAAGACTACAAATTTATCCAGACACGTATTTCACAACAATATATCAACCAATATAACGCCACTTATGGCATTTCATAAAGATTATGTCTGACATTAAAGAAAAAACATTAAAGCTCATCGACGGGCTTAAGGCCACCTGCCAGTCATATGGTATGGGAAACGATGGCAACGAATATAAGATTATCACTCAGGTTTTTCTTTATAAATTCCTGAATGACAAGTTCGGCTATGAACTGAAAAATGCCAAAAGCGACATAGCCAAGAAACTTACAGGAGATATAAAATGGGAAACGGCATACGAGAATCTTTCTGATAATGAGCGGATGCTTATTCAGAGCGCAATCTCGCCCGATGTTCCTATGCTCGAACCTTATCATTTGATAGCCAATCTTTGGAATCAGCAGGGGAAAGGAGATTTTGATACCATCTTTGACAATACAATGACGGATATTGCCGAAAAGAATGCGGACATATTCTCCACACAGACTACAGCCAATACAAAGATTCCTTTGTTCGAGCCTCTGACCCCGTTTGTGACGGACAGTGCCCAACGTGCGCCTTTTGCCCGTGCTTTGGTAGATAAGCTCGTGAATTTCTCTTTTGAAGAAGCGTTCGCACAGAATTATGATTTCTTCTCTAGTATCTTTGAATACCTGATAAAAGACTACAATACTGCTGGAGGCGGTAAGTATGCGGAGTATTATACTCCTCATGCCATTGCTACCATTATGGCACGTCTGCTTGTCGGCGACCATGCCGACCTGCACAGCATGGAGTGTTATGACCCGTCTGCCGGAACAGGTACATTGCTTATGGCATTAAGCCACCAGATAGGCGAAGACCGTTGTACCATCTTCTCACAAGATATTTCCCAACGAAGCAACAAGATGCTCAAACTGAATTTGCTGCTCAACGGGCTTGTTTCTTCGCTCGATAATGCGATCCAAGGTGATACACTTGTAAGTCCTTACCACAAGAGCGATGACGGCAAACAGTTGCGCCAATTCGATTTTGTGGTCAGTAACCCGCCTTTCAAGATGGATTTCTCCGACACACGTGAGAAGATTGCCGCCATGCCGGCCCGTTTTTGGGCAGGAGTACCCAAGGTGCCTGCTAAAAAGAAAGAATCAATGGCAATATACACCTGTTTCATCCAACACGTCATCAACTCATTGAAGAAGACTGGCAAAGGTGCGATTGTCATTCCGACTGGATTTATCACAGCTAAAAGTGGTATTGAGAACAAAATCCTTCATAAAATTGTAGATGATAAGGTGGTATATGGATGTGTTTCCATGCCGAGCAACGTTTTTGCCAATACTGGAACGAATGTCAGTGTGCTGTTCTTTGACAAGTCAGCTACTGCAGATAAAGTGATTCTGATAGACGCCAGCAAATTGGGCGAAGAATATAAGGATGCCAACGGACTGAAAAAGGTGCGCCTTAATGATGATGAAATTGAAAAGATTGTCGGTACATTCCAGCGAAAGGAAGCCGTTGACGATTTTTCGATAGCTGTCACATACGATGAAATCAAAGAGAAGGGATACAGCCTCTCCGCGGGACAATATTTCGACATCAAGATAGATTATGTGGATATTACTGAAGAAGAGTTCAATCTCCGCATGGACAACTACAAACAGGCTCTTTCCGAACAGTTTGCAGAAAGCCACCGTTTAGAAGAAGAAATCATGAAACAGTTGGACGCTTTGCGTTTCAACGCAAATGTAGGCAGCAATGAGTAACGAAATACAATTTTTGTTATACAATCTTCCCGATGAAGAGGGGAAGGTTCAGGTCATCATAAAAGACGAAACTATCTGGTGTACGCAAAAAGCTATGGCACAGCTTTTTGGTATTGACAAATCCGGCATTAGCCGTCATATAGCCAATATCTTCAAAGAGGGAGAACTTGACCAAGACACGACAGTTGCAAAAATTGCAACTGTCGTAAATCGTGGTATAAGAGGTGAAGTGGAAGAACTGGTAGATTTCTACAATCTTGATATGATTATTGCGGTGGGTTATCGTGTTTCTTCACCAAAAGCCACCAAGTTCCGTCAATGGGCAACTAAGATTCTCAATGAGTATATCAAGAAAGGGTTTGTATTAGACGATGACCGTTTGAAGCAGGGAACGGCGGTATTCGGCAAGGATTATTTCCGTGAATTACTTGAAAGAGTTCGTTCTATTCGTGCCAGCGAAAGGCGTATCTGGCAACAAATTACCGATATATACGCCGAGTGCAGTACGGACTACGACAAAAACTCGCAGACTACACACGATTTCTACGCAATGATACAGAACCGTTTCCATTATGCCATTACAGGGCAGACGGCGGCAGAGATTATCTATACCAAAGCCGACCATACCAAAGATCACATGGGGCTGACCACATGGAAGAATGCTCCTGATGGACGTATCTTGAAATCGGACGTATCAATAGCCAAAAATTATTTGCAGGAAAAAGAAATACGTCAGTTGGAACGTGCAGTAACAGGTTTCTTCGATTATATTGAAGACCTTATCGAACGTGAGAATACATTCAATATGGAACAATTTTCAGCCAGTGTCAACGAGTTTCTGACTTTCCGAAAATATCAGATATTACCGGATAAAGGACGTATCTCTGCGGCACAAGCAAAGGAAAAGGCTGAAGGAGAATATGATATTTTCAATAAAACCCAACGAATTGATTCTGACTTTGACAAACAGATAAGAGAAATGTTAGACAAGTAAAACAATGGAAATAATGGATGATAAAGATAAACTTATCGAAGAGATTCAAGACCAATGCCAAAATTTTGCAAAGGACATCATTACTAGGCTCTGTAAGCGTGCTATTCGCAAAATGAACTCTTGGAATGTGAATATTGCTACAGATGATTATCCTAAAACATTTAATTTCTTTGACATTCTTTCTGTTGAATTTCAAAGCAAATCTTTAGATGAAATCAGCCCATATTTACAAGAAGCTGTAGAGGGTGTATTAGATAATGAGTATGATAGCTTACCGCCAAAGGAACGTTTTTTTGTTGACTATAGCCAATGTTATTGCGATAATGGCTATGACCCAATATCTATTCAGCAGCTAATTTATAATCGTTTCAATGATTTGCTCAACGAACATTGGCAATCAAGGAAAATATCAAATTTTGAAGAATCAAGATAATAGTAATGAAATTGAAAAAATATAAATTGGGAAAAATCCTTGAACTACAAAGAGGTTATGATTTGCCGTCTTCTCAAATGAAAATTGGAAATATTCCTGTTGCCGGGTCAAATGGTATTATTGGCTATCATGACACAGCACGTAGTAATCACCCCTGTATTACAGTAGGACGAAGTGGTAGTGTAGGAAAAGTGCATTATTATAAACAACCTACTTGGGCACATAATACAGCTTTGTTTGTAAAAGATTTTAAAGGGAATGACCCTAAATATTTATACTATTTTCTTAAAAATTTACATTTGGATAAAATTTTTTCAAAAGGAAGTAGCGTAGTCCCATCGCTTGATAGGAAAGTGGTTCACGCTTTAATTGTTCCATTTCAAAAAGATAAAATCTGCCAAAAACAAATAGCGTCTTTTTTAGATAATATTGACCGTAAAATCGAACTTAATCGTGCTATAAATCAGAATTTAGAGGCGATGGCAAAGCAACTTTACGATTACTGGTTTCTGCAGTTTGATTTTCCTGATGAAAACGGAAGGCCATATAAGTCAAGTGGCGGTAAGATGGTTTGGAATGAGAAACTGAAGCGTGATATACCTATTTCATGGGAAACAAAGCTGATAGATGATGTTGCTGAGATTTATAATGGTGCAACTCCCTCAACTATGAATGAATTAAATTATGGAGGGGACATAGTTTGGGTTACTCCAAAGGATTTATCTGACCAAAAGCAAAAGTTTGTCTATAAAGGAGAACGAAACATTTCACAGGTAGGCTATGATTCTTGCAGCACTCATTTGTTACCTTTAAATACAATATTGATGTCAAGCCGTGCACCAATAGGTTTATTGGCAATCGCAAAAACCGAATTGTGTACAAACCAAGGTTTTAAGAGCTTTGTCCCTAAATCGGGAAACACAACCATTTATCTATATTATTATCTACAACATCATATCAGACAGATAGAACAATTGGGTACAGGAACAACCTTCAAAGAGGTTTCTCGTGAAGATATACTGAAGTTTCCAATGCTAAAGCCAAGTGATAATGTATTAGATTTATGGGAAGAAATGGTATCAGCCCTCAATGACAGACAGCTAGAAATTCAAAAGGAAAACGAAAGTCTTACTAAGCAACGTGATGAACTTCTACCGCTTTTAATGAACGGTCAAGTGTCGGTAAATTCTGATTTATC
>CALUJE010000013.1 GCA_944320885.1 uncultured Phocaeicola sp. | reverse complement strand
TTTCTCCTCCCTTTCCGCTACGCTCCAAGGACGGAGGAAGAGGGGGATGGTGTTGCACTTCTATCTTGACGGTAGCAGTTTCAGTCAAGTCAATGTGGTTAGATTATTTCTTTTTACTTTATGATATTGAATTGTCATAAGGAATATTGCGATGCTCCGTTTGATGGCTATTTGTATATTTAATGTTGATGAATATAGCTCTTTTTGAAAAGCATATTATGATAGTCTCGTTTTTTTGTTTAGTTTTGCTTTTATATTTTTATTTTTAATATATGAATAGTTTCAGTGAATTGATAACAAAGCGTCGTAGTACTCGCAAATTTACGGAGGAAGAGTTGTCGCAAGATGAAGTCGTGGCTTTATTGAAAGCTGCGTTAATGTCTCCATCATCCAAACGTTCTAATTGTTGGCAGTTTGTGGTTGTTGACAAAAAAGAATTATTAGAGGGCTTGTCTCATTGTAAGGCTCATGGTGCAGAGTTGATAGCCAATGCTCCTTTGGCAATTGTAGTCTTGGGGGATCCTTTATTGAGTGATGTCTGGATTGAAGATGCTTCAATAGCATCGATTATGATTCAGCTTCAAGCCGAAGATTTGGGCCTTGGCAGTTGCTGGGTACAGGTTCGTGAACGCTATACGGAAGATGATATACCTGCAGATGAGATAGTACGTGGTTTGTTGAACATTCCTTTGCAGATGCAAGTCTTGTCGATTATTGCTGTTGGACATAAGGCGACAGAACGCAAGCCTTTTGACGAGGAACAGCTTCAATGGGAGAAAGTTCACATAAATTCATTTGGACAAGAAGATTAAATTATGGCCCATTCAAATAATAAAGATACTTATTTGGCTACAGCAATAACAATGATTGTTGCAGGCTTGTTGTTCCTGACAGATAAATTGATAGACTTTTCTTCCATGGGGTATGGATGGGTTGTATCAAAAGATAATTTGTTGCTTTTCGCATCAATTATATTTTTGATAGTAAAGAGTGATAAGTCTGTTGGAATCATATTGTTTGTCATATGGGCAATCTTGAACATGGGATTAATAGTCCGTTTATTAGGGCACATGTCTGGATATCTATTGCCTGTAACATTATTGGTTGTTGGTTTATTCTTATTCTATTTGTATAAACGATGAAAATAGTTTTGGTTGGAGCCGGAAATTTGGCAACTCAATTAGGGAAAGCTTTAGATCGTAAAGGGCATCAGATACTTCAAGTATATAGCCGTACAGAGGCATCAGCTTCCAGTTTGGCCAATATGTTGCATACAAAATATACTACATCGTTGCTTTCGCTTGATAATCGTGCAGATATTTATATTGTTGCTTTAAAAGATTCCGTGTTTTCAGAGAATGTAGAGCAGATTGTAGGTAATCGTAAAGATGCATTGTTCGTACATACAGCAGGAAGTTTGCCTATGTCTGTATGGAGTGGGCATGCATTGCATTATGGTGTATTGTATCCTATGCAGACTTTTAGTAAAGTACGTGATGTAGACTTTACTGCTATACCCATATTTGTGGAATCTAATGATGAACTTGATCTGTTGAAGAGTTTGGCTTTATCTTTATCGTCCAAGGTATACGAGGCGGATTCCAGACAGCGTGCAGTTTTACATCTGGCTGCAGTTTTTGCATGCAATTTTACCAATTATATGTATTCTGTATGCGAACATATGTTGGATAATGCAGGCTTGCCGTTTGTTGTCATGCTACCTTTGATTGATGAAACGGCAGCGAAGGTGCATGAGCTTATGCCTTCAAAGGCACAAACCGGGCCAGCTGTACGTTACGATGAAAATATTATAAGTAAGCATCTGGATTTGTTGAATCAATATCCGGAATGGCAAAAGCTATATGAGTCAATAAGTAAAAATATTCATTATGATAAATTACGATTTGAACAAAATTAAGGCATTGGTCTTTGATGTAGATGGTGTATTGAGTTCTGAAACAATTCCTCTTCATCCGGATGGATTACCGATGCGTACGGTAAATATTAAGGATGGTTATGCCTTGCAACTGGCTGTAAAAATGGGATTGCATGTTGCCATTATTACAGGAGGCTGTTCAGAAGCTGTACGTAAAAGGTATGAAGGACTGGGGATAACAGACATCTATATGAAAGCCGCCGTAAAGACGAATGAATTCAGTCATTTGCTGGAAAAATATAAGCTGTTACCTGAGGAAGTATTGTATATGGGTGATGATATTCCTGATTATGAAGTAATGCGTATTTGTGGACTTCCCTGTTGTCCTGCCGATGCAGTACCCGAAATAAAAGCCATATCTGTTTATGTATCTCACCGTAATGGAGGATATGGTTGTGGACGGGATGTAATAGAGCAGGTGCTTAAAGCTCAAAAGAAATGGATGTCTCATGAAAAAGCTTTTGGATGGTAGAAATATATAATAAATAGGAGAATCATGTTAGGTAATTTAGATAAATATCACGTGGTATTAGCTTCCAATTCACCGCGTCGTAAAGAGCTTTTGGGAGGCTTAGGTATACCTTATGAAGTAAGAACGATTGATGGTATAGACGAATCATATCCCGATAATTTGTCAGGAGAAGAAATACCGGTTTATATTTCGAGCAAGAAAGCTGAAGCGTATTTAGATACAATGCGTGATGATGATTTGATTATTACTGCAGATACAATTGTTTGGATTGATAATCAGGTTCTTGGAAAGCCTAAGGATGAGGCGGATGCTAAAAGAATGTTACTTTTGTTATCAGGAAGAATACATAAGGTAATAACTGGAGTTACTTTGATAACTCGAAATGTACGGAAAAGCTTTTCTGTAACATCTGAAGTAGAGTTTGCTGTTTTAACAGAAGATGAAATAGACTATTATGTTAAAACTTTCCGTCCTTTGGATAAAGCTGGTGCTTATGGCGTTCAGGAATGGATTGGATTTATTGGAGTTCGTAATCTTATAGGAAGCTATTTTAATGTGATGGGATTGCCGGTTCAACGATTGTATCAGGAATTGAAACAGTTATAAAGGAGAGAGCTTTTATGTCTGCGGAATGAAAAATTAAAAAAGTACAAATCTTTGCTTTATATACTGAGGTCTTGATTATTGTCGTATATTTGTGAATATATAACAGTAAAATTATTAAAAACACTTTAAATATAGTACAATGAAGAAATATCCTAAAATTGGAATACGTCCGGCTATTGACGCCCGTCAAGGAGGTATTCGTGAAAGTCTGGAAGAAAAGACAATGTGTTTGGCAAAAGCTGTAGCCGAGTTGATTACCAGTAATTTGAGAAATGGTGACGGTTCACCGGTAGAGTGTGTTATTGCCGATAGTACAATAGGTCGTGTTGCGGAATCTGCTGCATGTGCTGAAAAATTTGAGCGCGAAGGGGTAGGAGCAACGATTACCGTAACTTCATGCTGGTGTTATGGTTCTGAAACAATGGATATGAATCCATATTATCCGAAAGCTGTTTGGGGATTTAATGGAACGGAACGTCCGGGAGCTGTATATCTGGCTGCGGTGCTGGCTGCTCATGCTCAAAAAGGTTTGCCGGCATTTGGTATTTATGGTCATGACGTTCAAGATTTGGAAGACAATACTATTCCTGCCGATGTGGCTGACAAAATCTTGCGTTTTGCGAGAGCTGCCCAGGCTGTAGCTACCATGCGAGGCAAGTCATATCTGTCAATGGGTAGCGTTTCAATGGGTATTGCCGGTTCTATTGTAAATCCTGATTTCTTGCAGGAATATTTGGGTATTCGTGCGGAATCTATTGATTTGACAGAGATTCTCCGTCGTATAGAAGGTGGAATATATGATAAGGAAGAATTTGCCAAAGCGATGGCTTGGACTGAAAAATATTGTAAGCCTAATGAAGGTAATGATATAGGGAATCGTGAGGAGAAGAAGAAAACCCGTGCAGAAAAGGATGCAGATTGGGAGTTTATTGTTAAGATGACTCTGATTATGCGTGACTTGATGCAGGGAAATCCGCGTCTTCGTGAAGCCGGATTTAAAGAAGAAGCATTAGGACATAATGCGATTGCTGCAGGTTTCCAGGGACAACGTCAATGGACAGATTTCATGCCAAACGGTGATTTCTCAGAAGCGTTACTGAACACTTCATTTGACTGGAACGGTATTCGTGAAGCTTATGTGGTTGCTACGGAAAATGATTGTTGCAATGGCATCGCAATGTTGTTTGGACATTTGCTCTCAAATACAGGACAAATCTTCTCGGATGTACGTACCTATTGGAGTCCGGAGGCTGTAAAACGTATTACTGGAAAAGAACTTACCGGACGTGCTGCCGGTGGTATCATTCACTTGATCAATTCTGGAGCAACAACTCTTGACGGTACAGGTCGTCAGTGCGATGCAGAAGGCAATCCGGTAATGAAACATCCTTGGGAAATTACTGAAAAGGAAGTTGAAGATTGTCTGGCTGCTACTACCTGGTATCCTGCTAACCGTGACTACTTCCGTGGTGGAGGTTTCTCTTCCAATTTCTTGACCAAGGGTGGAATGCCTGTAACAATGAGTCGTTTGAATCTGGTGAAAGGTCTTGGCCCGGTACTTCAGATTGCAGAAGGATGGACCGTTGATATTGATCCTGAAATACATCAGAAACTTGATAAGCGTACAGACCCAACTTGGCCTACTACATGGTTCGTTCCCCGTTTGTGCGACAAACCCGCATTCAAGGATGTATATTCAGTAATGAATAATTGGGGTGCCAACCATGGTGCTATCAGCTACGGACATATTGGTCAGGATTTGATTACTCTGGCATCAATGTTACGTATCCCTGTATGTATGCATAATGTTGATGAGGATAAGATTTTCCGTCCGGCAGCATGGAATGCTTTTGGTATGGATAAGGAAGGCGCCGATTACAGAGCTTGTGCAGCTTATGGCCCATTGTATAAATAAGCCATAAATACTGTATAGCATGTCAAATAAATCTTCTATATTACATAAGGATGGGGTGAGCTTTGTGCTCCCCTTCATCCTTATTACTTCTTGTTTTGCTTTGTGGGGATTTGCCAATGATATTACCAATCCTATGGTTAAGGCATTTTCCAAGATTTTCCGTATGAGTGTAACCGATGGCGCATTGGTGCAGGTTGCTTTTTATGGCGGATATTTCGCGATGGCATTTCCGGCTGCGATGTTTATCCGTAAATATTCTTATAAGGCAGGTATCCTCTTGGGACTGGGACTTTATGCAATCGGTGCATTCTTATTTTGGCCGGCAAAGGAAATTGGTGAATATTACTGTTTTCTTATAGCATATTTTATTCTTACGTGTGGACTTTCTTTCCTTGAAACAAGTGCCAATCCATACATCCTTTCTATGGGAACGGAAGAAACAGCTACCAGACGTTTGAATCTGGCTCAGTCTTTTAATCCGATAGGTTCGCTTTTGGGAATGTTTGTTGCCATGAATTTTATTCAGGCAAAGCTGAATCCGATGGACAGTGAAGCTCGTGCGTTGCTCAATGATGCGGAATTTGATGCAATGAAAGATGCAGACCTGTCGGTTCTTATTGCCCCATATCTGTTAATAGCAGCAGTTATAGCCGTAATGTTTGTCATAATCCGTTTGGTGAAGATGCCTAAAAACGGTGACCAGTCACATAATATAGATTTTGTTCCGACCCTAAAACGAATTTTCTCAATAAAACGCTATCGCGAAGGTGTTATTGCACAGTTCTTTTATGTTGGAGCACAAATCATGTGTTGGACTTTCATTATCCAATACGGAACGCATTATTTCATGTTGGAGGGTATGGACGAACGTTCTGCGGAAGTACTTTCACAGCAGTACAATATTTATGCGATGGTCTTTTTCTGCTGTAGCCGTTTCATTTGTACATTTATACTTCGTTATCTGAATCCGGGACAGTTGTTGGCCATATTAGCCGTGTTTGCCGGTATATTGACAATCGGAGTCATTGCTTTCCAAAGCCGTTATGGCGTTTATTGTCTGGTAGGAGTATCCGGTTGTATGTCTCTGATGTTCCCTACCATTTACGGAATAGCCTTAAAGGGAATGGGAGATGATGCGAAGTTTGGAGCGGCCGGTTTGATTATGGCTATTTTAGGAGGTTCGGTACTTCCTCCATTGCAGGCATCCATTATTGATATGGGAACATTTGCAGGATGGCCGGCAGTCAATGTTTCTTTTGTCCTGCCGTTGATTTGTTTTGTTGTGGTAGCTATTTACGGATATAGCACTTATAAGCAAAAAGAGTAATATAGTTAAGTTTCCTTCAATATAAAAAGAATCGTCAAATGCTTTTTAAAAGAAATGGCATTTGACGATTTTTTTTATTATAAGAGTTCACTTAATTTTTGCATGATAATTCTGTGAGGATATGCCGCCAGCTCTTCGGTTGTGGTAGTACCGGTTGTTACTCCTCCGAAATCTACTCCGGCAGCTTGTGCCGTTTGTGAGTCGACAAGGCTGTCACCAATATAGAGTACCTCTTTGGGATTCATTCCCAGTTTTTCGATAGCCTTGAGTAAGCCTTCCGGATGAGGCTTGGCATGTGTTACATCTTCACCGCCTATAATAATGTCGAAAAAGTTTTCGTCTGTTTTGTCTGCAAAGAAGTTTGTTATCCTTCTCCGGTATTTGGTTGAGATGATGCCTATCTTGGCCTTTCTTTTCTTAAGTCCTTCCAATACGTTCATGACATCTGGAAACAGACGGGTATTTATATTCATATATTGGTCAGCTTCATGGGTATATTCTTTTCTCCATTGTGCCAGTGTTTCTGTATTGTTTTCTCCAGTAAGTATCTCAAAAGATTCCTCCAGGGTTTTTCCAATGGTCCGTTTTATTTCTTCATCTGAGTTATTGTTGAAGCCGTGCCGTTCCAGCACGATGCGATAACATTTTACAATACCCTTTGACGAGTCGGCCAATGTATAGTCAAAGTCGAATAAATAGGCAGAATAATTCATGTTCGTTACTGATTTTTGTGCAAAGGTATCCTTTTTTCTCTATCGATGTTGTAACTTTGCGGAAAGAAAGAACGCTATGGCAAAAGAAAAGAGTGTATATGTTTGTAGCAATTGCGGTTATGACTCGCCCAAATGGATTGGTAAATGTCCTTCATGCGGTATGTGGAATACATTTACGGAGGAAATCGTGCGTAAGGAACCTTCAGTGGCAAAACGCTCTTTAACCGGAATGCACGATACAGGGAAGAATCAGCCCATATTGCTTACTGATATAGAAGGAGGGGAAGACCCTCGTATTGACATGCGCGATGAAGAGTTGAACCGCGTGCTGGGTGGAGGACTCGTACCCGGTTCGCTGGTACTTCTGGGTGGTGAACCGGGAATAGGTAAATCCACATTAATATTGCAGACCGTATTGCGTCTGCCCAGGCATAAGATTCTGTATGTTTCGGGCGAGGAAAGTGCACGTCAGTTGAAGTTGCGTGCAGACCGTTTGCAGCACACATCGTCCGATTGTATGATAGTGTGTGAAACCTCTTTGGAACAAATATTTGTTCACATCAAGAACGTACGTCCAGAAATCGTAATAATTGATTCCATACAAACCATTTATACGGAATATGCCGAGTCTTCTCCCGGAAGCATTACTCAGATTCGCGAGTGTGCCGCATCTCTTTTGAAATTTGCCAAGGAAACCAATACTCCGGTTATTCTGATAGGACATATCAACAAGGAGGGAAGCATTGCCGGTCCTAAGATCCTGGAACACATTGTCGATGCCGTGCTTCAGTTTGAAGGCGACCAGCATTATATGTATCGTATCTTGCGAAGCATCAAGAACCGTTTTGGCAGTACCTCAGAGATTGGTATTTACGAAATGCGTCAGGACGGACTTCGTCAGGTGAGTAATCCTTCGGAGCTTTTGCTCTCACCCGACCATGAGGGGATGAGCGGGGTAGCCATAGCCTGTGCCATAGAAGGTATCCGTCCGTTTCTTATTGAAACCCAGGCATTGGTCAGCTCTGCGGTATATGGCACTCCTCAACGTTCGGCTACCGGTTTTGATATCCGACGCATGAATATGCTCCTTGCCGTACTTGAGAAGCGGGTAGGCTTTAAGCTTGCGCAGAAAGATGTCTTTCTGAACATTGCCGGCGGATTGCGTGTAAATGATCCGGCTATTGACTTGGGAGTAATCAGCGCCATACTTTCGTCCAATATGGATTGTGAGATTGAACCGCAGATATGCATGGCCGGAGAAGTTGGTCTTTCGGGCGAAATCCGTCCGGTGAACCGTATAGAACAACGCATCTCCGAAGCAGAGAAACTCGGTTTTAATACCATTCTTGTTCCCCGTCATAACATGCAGGGAATCGATACCTCAAAAGCCAGAATAAAAATAGTTCCCGTCAAGAAGGTGGAAGAAGCCTTCCGTTTCTTGTTCGGATAATAATCAGTCAATAAGAAACATGATAGAAGAATATCAATTAAGGGCATTGCCCGAACAAGTGATAAATGACGAAGCTGTAAGACAGTTTGTTGCCCGTGACAAAGGGCTTGATGTGCGTACCATTAAGGCAGTCCGTGTTCTTAAGCGCAGCATTGATGCCCGTCAGCGTACCATTTACATCAACCTGAAAGTACGCTGTTATATCAATGAGTTTCCGCAGGATGAGGCTTATCAGAAGACCGATTATCCCAATGTGGAACATGCCCGTCAGGTAGTAGTGGTGGGAGCAGGTCCCGGCGGACTGTTTGCGGCGTTGCGTCTTATCGAGCTTGGATTTCGTCCTGTTGTGGTTGAGCGAGGAAAAAATGTCCGTGAGCGTAAAAAGGATATAGCCCGTATTTCCCGTGAACATAAAGTCGATTCCGAATCGAATTACAGTTTCGGTGAAGGAGGAGCTGGAGCTTATTCCGACGGAAAACTTTATACCCGCAGTAAGAAACGCGGAAATGTAGATAAGATTCTCAACGTATTCTGCCAGCATGGAGCCAGTACTTCCATTCTGGTTGATGCTCATCCGCATATCGGTACCGACAGATTGCCGGCAGTAATTGAAAGTATGCGCAATACTATTCTCAACTGCGGTGGGGAGGTTTATTTTGAAACCCGAATGGATGAACTTATCGTTGAAGGTGATGAGGTGAGAGGTATACGTACTCATAACGGGCATGAGTATTACGGACCTGTAATCCTTGCTACCGGTCATTCGGCCCGCGATGTATACCGTTGGCTATATTACAATAATGTAGAGATAGAGGCTAAAGGCATAGCTGTTGGAGTTCGTCTGGAACATCCGTCTCTCCTTATTGACCAGATACAGTATCATAATCGCAACGGACGTGGAAAATATCTTCCTGCAGCCGAATACAGTTTTGTTACCCAGGCAGCCGGACGGGGTGTTTACAGTTTCTGTATGTGTCCTGGAGGATTTGTTGTTCCGGCAGCCAGTGGCCCCCGTCAGATTGTGGTCAACGGCATGTCGCCTTCCGGACGTAATTCACGTTGGAGCAATTCCGGAATGGTAGTGGAGATTCGTCCTGAAGATTTGGATGACCAGACTCTCAAACCGGTACATGGTGAGTTGCATGGCACTCCGTTGTCAATGATGGAACTTCAGGAACAGCTTGAAGAACTTTGCTGGCAGCAGGGTAATATGCGTCAGACTGCTCCTGCACAGCGCATGCTTGATTTTGTCAGAAAGAAAGTAAGCTATGATTTGCCCGAAACCTCATACAGTCCGGGACTCATATCTTCTCCTCTTCATTTCTGGATGCCTGAATTTATAACTTCACGTCTGCGCGAGGGATTTGAACGTTTCGGACGTTCATCGAGAGGATTCCTGACAAACGAGGCTGTAATGATTGCTGTTGAAACGCGTACTTCAGCACCTGTCCGTATACTGCGTGATGCCGAGTCGTTACAGCACGTACGCCTGAGAGGACTGTTCCCCTGTGGTGAGGGAGCAGGCTATGCCGGTGGAATTGTTTCGGCCGGAATAGACGGAGAGCGTTGTGCCGAAGCCGTAGCGTCTTATCTTTCACAATCCGGAAAATAGTTTATGAATATGCACCAACCACCTGAAATAGCAATTGTAGAGCAGAATACCCTTACCGCTTTGGGTCTGCGTACCATTCTTGAAGAGCTGTTACCCGAAGCTGTGTTACGGGTATTTGATTCGTTTGCCGCTTTTGTGGCCGACACTCCCGACATGTATGCTCATTATTTTGTTTCTTCACAAATCTATTTTGAGCACAGTGCTTACTTCCTTGAACGGCGTCCGCGTGCCATTGTGCTGTCTGCCGGTGAGAATCCCTTGCTGAAGTCGGTGCCGGTGCTGAACATCTGTCTGCCGCAAGATGTATTGGTGCAGAGCATCATGAAGTTGCGCAGTCACGGACACAGCCTTGCGCGCAACCATAGGGAAATGCCTCCTGCTCCGTTGACTGACGAGCATGAACTTACTCCCCGTGAGATAGAAGTGCTGGTACTGGTTACGCGCGGACTGATAAACAAGGAAATTGCCGATAAGCTCAATATCAGCCTTACTACCGTTATTTCGCACCGAAAGAATATTACTGAAAAACTGGGCATCCGTTCGGTTTCGGGGCTGGCCATTTATGCCGTAATGCACGGTTATGTGGAGGTCGACAGCATATGACCTTTTCAAATCCTAATAAATGAGGATTGGCTGTTTCTTGGAAATCCTGTTATTTTGCGCCGTAAAATAACAGAAAAATGAACAGACTTTTATTTTCAGGATGCTTGTTGGCCGCTATGCAGTCATTGTCGGCCGCTCCGGTAGAACCGAGAGATACAACTAAGGTAGTAGATGTGGAAGAGATTGTTATCGTGGCCTCACCCAAAGAGAACACCAAGTTCCGTCAGCAGGCCTTGTCATCGAGTGTATTTTCACGCGAACAGCTTCATACCAATCAGGTGACTTCCATCAAGAACGTTACTTCGCTGGTACCTAACTTCTATATGCCCGACTATGGCTCCAAACTGACGTCGGCCGTATACATACGAGGTATCGGTTCACGTATAAACACACCGGCCGTAGGACTTTATGTAGACAATATTCCGTACCTTGACAAGTCGGCATTTGATTTTAACCTATATGACATTGAGCGTATTGACGTTCTTCGCGGTCCGCAATCGACTCTTTACGGACGTAATGCCATGGGCGGACTGATGCGTATCTATACCCGTAACCCTTTCCGTTATCAGGGAACCCAGGCTTCGCTCGGCTTTTCGTCAGGTAATAATTCATATCGTGCGTCGTTGGCACACTATCATCGCATCAGTGAGCGTTTTGCCTTTTCGGCAGGCGGCTTCTATGAAGGAGCGCGCGGTTTCTTCAAGAATACACTGCTCAACAAGTATGCCGACCCATTGCAGAGTGGAGGCGGACGTCTGCGTGCCATCTGGTTGCCGACAGACCGGTGGAAGATTGATTTCACGGCCAATTATGAATATAGCGACGAAGGCGGATATGCTTATAGCCTTTACAATCCGGAAACAGGAGTGACAGACCCGATACAGTCGGGTGAGCAGGGCAAGTATCGTCGCGGACTGTTCAATACGGGAGTGGCAGCCACTTATCAGGCCGATAATTTTATATTCAACAGCGTAACCAGTTACCAGCGTTTGGACGACCGCATGTACATTGACCAGGATTTCCTTCCTGAAGAGAAATATACACTTGAGCAGAAGCAACGCCTCAATGCCTTTACCGAAGAGCTTTCAGTAAAGAGCCTTCCCGACAAGCGTTGGCAGTGGGTGAACGGACTGTTTGCCTCATGGCAGGGATTGCGCACGCAAAGTCCCGTGCATTTCCGCAAAGACGGAATGACCATGTTGCAGGATATGATAAACAGTAACCTTCCTTCGAAAATGCCCATGAGCATTACTTTCAAGGACGATGCTCTGCCTATATATTCAGGTTTCGACACACCGGTTACCAGCATGGCGCTTTTCCATCAGTCTACTATCAACGATTTGCTGATAGACGGACTTTCACTTACCGTAGGATTACGCCTTGACCACGAGCGTCTGTCTATGGATTACCGTTCAGCAGCCTCTTCTGGCTATGACTTTGCCATAAAGATGTTTCCTGTACAACTGTCGAACACTGCCGTGTGCGATTTGAAAGGTAGCGTGAGCGACCATTATACACAGCTTTTGCCCAAGTTTTCGCTGAAGTATGACTTCGATGCGCAGAACAATGTCTATGCTACCGTAAGCAAGGGATACCGTTCAGGTGGATACAACATTCAGATGTTTTCCGACCTGGCACGCAACAGTTTACAGGGAAGCATGATGACGCAGGTAAAGCAGGGGTGTTTCGAGAAGATTGACCAGATGGCTGCTTCGGGCATGTTGCCTATGCCGGCCGAAGTCATCAAACAGCTTATAGAGACCAATATGCCGAAGGTTTCTGAACCTGATGTGCGTTCAACCTATTATAAACCCGAATACAGCTGGAGCTACGAGGTGGGAACTCATCTTACGCTCTTTGACGGACGCCTGCAGGCTGATATGTCGGCTTTCCTGATGGATACGCGCGACCAGCAGATTGCCCGTATGATTGACAGTGGACTGGGACGTGCCATGGTCAATGCCGGACGCAGTCGCAGTATGGGAGTGGAGGCAGCTCTTTCGGCCAGCATCAATTCACTTCTGAATCTTAATGCTTCTTACGGATATACCCGTGCTACCTTCCGTGATTATGATGCAGGACAGGATGCCGATAAGCAGACTATTGACTATTCGGGAAATACCGTACCTTTTGTGCCGCGGCATACACTGCACGTAGGGGCTTCGTATGCTTTCTTCCTGAAAAATGCCTGTCTGCATCAGATTGTGCTCCATGCCGGATATACCGGTGCGGGTGATGTGTACTGGTCAGAAGCCAACGACATGAAGCAGAGCTTTTACGGATTGTATAACGGCAGTGTCCTTCTGCGCATGAAGCATTTTGACATTGATATCTGGAGTCGCAACATTGCCGGAAAGGATTACCGCACTTTCGGAGTGGAGAGCATGGGCCACTGGTTTGTACAGAAAGGAAAGCCGCGTCAGTTCGGGGTGGATATCCGTTTCAATATCTGATATAGTAGAATTTGACAGATGAATTGAATTTATATTTGTAATAACACATTAATAATGAATTAATATAAAGCCTGTTGTCCTGTAAAAATCAGGATGACAGGCTTTTTCTGATTAAAGGAGCGTGAAACTGTAATCATCAGAATAGAATACCTAGTAATCGCTTTATTGGGAGTTAAGGCTCAGCGTACTGGCGACCAAGCCCCAGCAGATTGGCGGTTAAGGCTCAGCATGCTGGGAGTTAAGGCTCAATAAATGCTTTCTATAGGATTGAAATATAGCTATTTATTTAATAAAAAGATTAGGGTGTTATTGGCTGTATTCAATCTATAAAATGTGTCATTGTTTGTGTTATAATTGATGTTTTTATTTTCATATTTAAATGTTTATGTTGTATTATGTGGAAAGATAAACTTTTCTTATTTCGTATGAGTAAGAAAAAAGTATCTATAAATGATTTTTTAACATTTAAAATGAAAATTCCGCATAATTGTGAGTATAATTCTCAAAAACAATAACAAATGAAGAATTATATATGTAACGTTTCACTTATTATTTTACATGATTGTTGAGCATTTAAGTAAGATGTAATTTCTAATTGTTTATAGCAGTCTGTGATATGTCATGCAATTCTTTTGTCTATCTCACTACTTTTCATTACATTTGTACACTAACAAATTAAAAGGAGGTAAAAAAACAGACATAAGAAATAAAAGACATATTGCAAGCAACTTGTAGACAAGTTATTTGGCTTTAGTAAATCTGGTAAATTGAAAATAGTCCCAAATAATAAGTCGAAAGGTCGGTTTGTACCCTGCATAAGGGCGCAGACTGCTTTTCCTTATTTGGACTAAGGGTTTTACCAGAACCTACTAAAGCAAAGAAGTGAAAAGTTTAGGCTGTGTCCTTTTCTTTTTGCCTAAAATGAAAAATGGTACAAACTCAAAGTTCAGGAATATGGATTATAAATTAGACTATATGGAACGTCTGTTTGCCAAGATAAGCAAGAAAAAGACGGAATCTTATGTCATAAGCAGAATATGGCATCAGTTGGATGATGACCGTGTGAAATTTGTTGTTCAACAGTATATCAGAAGAACACAAGATAAGTATGCACTCGCAGACTTGTATCTACCACAACTCAATATTTTTATTGAAATCAACGAGCCTTTCCATAAGAACAATACAGAAATTGATAGAATTCGTAACGAGGAAATTCTAAACATCACAAATTCAAAACCTATTGTCATAGATTGTGATAACAACCTTCAAGAAATCCATTGTCAAATTACAGATGTTGTTTCGCTAATAAAACAGCGTATCAAAGAAATAGGTGATAACTTCAAGCATTGGGACGATGTGAGTACGCTATCTGTGGAATATCATCGTAACAAAGGTTATCTGAGAGTTGATGATAACGAATGTTTACGTACTACGGAGGATATTGCAGAAGTGTTCGGGACAAAAGCAAAACATCGTGGTTTTTTGCGTGCTTCGGGTGCTGCCGTTCCGAATAAGAAAAACGAAATAGTTTGGTGGCCGAATACAGAACATCGTCTTTGGTATAACGAACTGTCGGAGGATGGAATGTATATCCATGAATACCCAAAAGCAGAGAAAAAACGGACATCACATCTGAAACAATGGCTTTCTGCACCCGAAGAAATACGAATTACATTCTTACGTTACAAGGATGATTTGGGATTTTGTTTCTATCGCTTTGTGGGTGTGTTTAAATTGAACAAGGGAAAATCAATAAAAGAGAATAAATGTGTTTGGGAGCGTATCTCAGATACTTATCAACTTAATATCACATCATGAACAAAGAATATTACAAAAAACGAATTATAGACCTTCGGGTTTCAATTACTAAGGAGCGAGAAGCCAAGAAAAAGGACAATGCTTATTATGCATATTTGATAAAAAAGGCTTCTACTCCATCGAGTAAGGCCAACTATCGTAAATCAAAGATTAGCAAAGCTTCCTCTCATGACAAACGTATAGAAAGCCTCAAACGGGATATTGAGAATGCAAAAGCTTGTCTTAAAAGAATTAAGTAACAATCTAAATATAGAAATAAATGGGATTTATAAACAATTTAATCAATTCACTAAAAGATAATTTTACGATGGCTGAATTTAGTATTAATGGTCGTATGACGGTCAAGAGTCTGAGAAAACAGTTTAAAGACGCATTTGGTGCAAGTTTGCGTGTGTATAAAGGTGCTAAATTTGCTCCGGAGGATGCGACTCTTGCATCTATTCGAAGTGGAGAAAATGTAAAGGGTGGAGAATTTGTATGTAAAGGCAATCTGCAAGTTGGTAATTTTGAAGCCAAGATGAAAGAAATGTTTGGAATAACCGTAAAAGTAGCGAATTCCGATAACACAAAGTTAGCGAGTAGCAATATGACTATTGCGGCAGCAGGGCGTGAAGCGGTGGCAACTGACGATTGGAGCAATGAACGGTTACAATGCTATTTTGGGGACACATTGCAAGATTTGCTTGTAGCCAAAGGATATGGCATTGAAAAGAAAGACTTTTCCAAAGAAGTAGAAGACTATTATAAAAATGCTCGATACAAACGCTACGGTGTGATATTTAACATTTACCGAACCAAAGGAGGAAAAGATGTTACTTTTACAATCTATATGTTAGATACATATTGTTATGGCATAAAGTATAGTGGTGATGTTGCCAAAGACAAAATATTGGAAGAAGCTATAGATGGAGTTGACCCATATGTTCGTCTTGATAAGAGTTGGGCCGGTTTTGGTGGACCTTCGCCACGCCATGAACTAAATTTCAAAAAAATGGACTCGGAAGGAATCGATAAATTAAGAAACCCAACAGCCAGAGCTGGATTTATGAATGGTGTTGCCAATGAAATAGACGCATTGATAAAGAAATTAGTAGAATCATTTAAAAAGAAAGGGTTATAGTGTGGATTTCAAAAGATTCAGTATACTTGCGTTGATTCTATATCTTTGCAGAAATATTATTTATGTCCTGTTTTGGGGGTTGGTAGCTGTTGTTTGTTATTTAATTTTACAGATATTATGAAGATACCCGGATTAAGCTTTTCGCTCAAAAGAGCGCTTGGCATAACTGCTGCCAAACAAAAGATAAGCAGAAAAACAGGTATTCCAATGACTAAGCAAGGTTTGGAAAGAAAAGTGGGACGATTTGTTATTGATGCTATTTTCGGTTCTAAAAAGAAATAGTATGTTAGTAAGAGATTTGTACAATGCAGAAGGAAACTTTTCCACATTTTTGTTATAAGTATTATATTTAAAAAAGCACACGTCGTTTTTAAAAAAGGACGTGTGCTTTCGTTGCTAAGCACGTGTGCTTTTTGAAAAACCACGCGTGCTTTTAATTTGCTTTCTGGAGATCAAATCCCAGACGCATTCCTTCGTAGTTGTCCGATACGGAGTTGAAAATGGTAAGCAGGGTGCTATCCATGAACTTGCTGGCAATGCTGGCCACCTGTTTGGCGATTTCCCACACCTTGTCTGCTTCATAAACCAGTGTCATCTGGTCTTTAGAGAACTTCAGATAAGCCGTTGTGCTGAATCCCAACGTTCCTTTCATTACCACCATCATGTTTGTCTTGTCAAAAGTATAGGTACCTTTGGTTTCTTTTCCCTTGATAGTCTGTATATAGGTACCGTCTTCCTTGAATTCGAATGAGGTGTTTCCCGATTCTATACCCAGTTTGGTACATACGGCAGCAAGTTCGTCTTCTACCTTAGTGGCGGCAGCTGCACCTCCCGCTTGTGCCAACAGGTTTTCACTCTTGAACTCACAGGCAGGTTGCAGATAGGTCCATTTGCCCAGAATGCTGGTTTCTGTTACGGTAACCTGATTTATCAGATTACCTACCTGGTCTTTTATGTTTCCGAAAATCTCGTTGAGGCTCTGAGCCTTTGAAGAAGTGGCCATGCCTGCAAACAGCAGAACGAAAGCCATTCTGATTAACATTTTTCTTTTCATCGTTATCTTTGTTTTTGTAAATCATGGTCAAAGGTACGACGAAAAGACTTTACTTGTAACCTGTGCCGAAGTTTTTGAATTTTTTTTTGTCATATATTTGTTTTTGTTCGTACTTTTACCATCAGAATGCAAAAACAACAGAAAGATGATGGAACTGAAAACAGAATGCCGCCATGCCGCAGGAGTTGACATCGGCGGGACAAATACGGTTTGGGGTATTGTGGATGCTTGCGGAAACATTGTGGCGCAAGACAGCATGAAGACAAGAGATTTTCTTCAGGCTGACGTGTATGCCGATACGTTGGCCGAACGCCTTGGAAAGATGATAGACGAAACGGTGGGCCGTTCGAATATATGTGGAATAGGAGTGGGAGCGCCCAACGCGAATTTCTATACGGGTACCATTGAACAGGCACCTAACCTGCCTTGGAAGGGATGTGTGCCTTTGGCCGATATGCTGAAGCAACGGCTCGGACTGCCGGTAGCCATGACCAACGATGCCAATGCAGCGGCATTGGGTGAGATGAGATACGGTGTGGCCAGAGGAATGAGAGACTTCATTATGATTACACTGGGAACAGGTGTGGGCAGCGGCATTGTGATAAACGGACAGATGGTATACGGACATGATGGATTTGCTGGTGAATTAGGACATGTTATCGTAGAGCGTAACGGACGTCTTTGCGGATGCGGACGGAGAGGATGTCTGGAAACCTATTGTTCGGCTACGGGAATCGTACGTACGGCACATGAATTTCTCACGGAATCGGATGAACCGAGTTTGCTGCGTCGTAAACCGGTTGATGAAATAACTTCAAAAGATATTTTTGATGCGGCTGAAGAAGGTGATGCGTTGGCACATCGCATCTTTGACTATACGGGTACCATACTGGGCCGTGCATTGGCTGACTTCATCGTCTTTTCAAGTCCGGAAGCCATTGTGCTCTTTGGTGGACTGGCAAAGGCCGGACATTATATTATGGACCCCGTGCGTCGTGCGATGGACGAAAACACAATGTCTGTTTTCAAGGGAAAGACAAAACTCCTGCTCTCTGAGTTGAAAGACTCGGATGCAGCTGTGTTGGGTGCTGCTGCATTGGGATGGGAGAGCACTATTCGGAACCAGATATTCTGAGAAAAATCAAAGCGGTTTCGCCATGTTTATCGGGCGAAACCGCTTTGATTATATAGGCATGCATTAATGAACTAGATGCGTTGCAGTACTTTTTCTATCAGGGTACCGATAGTATTCTTGTAACCAGTATCCGCTTCTTTGGCACGCCGGTTGGCAATAACCATGCATACGGTAGTAGCACGGTGTCCCATGAGACGGCTCAGTCCGGCCACAGCCGAGCTTTCCATCTCGAAGTTGGTGATTACGTGTCCCTTATAGCTAAACGATTCAATTTTGGAGTTTTGGTCTGGGTCGGCCAGTGGAATGCGTAATTCGCGTCCCTGTGGACCAAAAAATCCACAGGCCGAAATGGTTACCCCACGTACCATGTCGGTTGCGGCAATGCGGTCGGTCAGTTCGGCATCAGCTGCAATTACGTAAGGATGTGTCATGCACGTGTTTCCCGTCCATCCCATGTGGTTGACAAAAGCCTGTTCAAACTCCGCGTCGCACACCTCGTTTCGTCCGGCATAGAAGTTGAGCAGTCCGTCGAAACCGATGGAGTATTCCGAACAGATAAATGTGCCGGTAGGAGTGTGGGGCTGCAATCCGCCACAGGTGCCTATACGTACCAGAGTGAGACTGCGAAGCTGTTCCTTCAGGCGTCTTGTATTGAAATCAATGTTTGTCAGGGCATCGAGCTCGTTGAGTACAATGTCAATGTTATCGCATCCGATACCGGTGGATACGGCCGAAATGCGCTTTCCCTTATACATTCCGGTGATGGTATGAAATTCACGGCTCTGCACGTCACACTCTATCGTGTCAAAGTAAGAAGCCACGAGGGGTACTCTTCCGGGGTCTCCTACCAGGATAATGCGGTCGGCCAGCTGTTCCGGCTTTACATGCAGATGGAATACCGAACCGTCGGCATTGATGATAAGTTCAGATTCAGCAAAATATTTTTCCATGGCGGGTCTTATTTTTCAAGTTCGTTTCTTTGTGAATCGCCTTGCGGATGTGCGATGCTGTCTCGCATCTGGGTATCAGCCTGTATGTTTTTCATGCGGTAGTAATCCATGATTCCCAGATTACCGCTGCGGAATGCTTCGGCCATAGCCTTAGGTACCTCGGCTTCAGCCTGTATAACCATGGCACGTGCCTCTTCGGCCTTGGCTTTCATTTCCTGTTCGGTAGCAACAGCCATGGCACGGCGCTCTTCGGCTTTGGCCTGTGCGATGTTCTTGTCGGCATTGGCCTGGTCAATCTGCAAGGCTGCTCCGATGTTACGGCCTATGTCTATGTCGGCAATATCAATGGAGAGAATTTCGAAAGCGGTTCCGGCATCCAGTCCCTTGCGTAATACCAGTTTGGATATAGAGTCGGGGTTCTCGAGTACCGACTTGTGGTTTTCTGACGAACCGATAGACGATACGATACCTTCACCTACACGTGCCAGTACGGTATCTTCTCCGGCACCTCCTACCAACTGACGGATATTGGCACGTACGGTAACACGTGCTTTGGCAATAAGCTGGATTCCGTCTTTGGCAACGGCGGTAACGGGCGGTGTATCGATGACTTTCGGGTTGACCGACATCTGTACGGCTTCAAAAACATCACGTCCGGCAAGGTCAATGGCTGTAGCCATCTGAAACGACAGTTCAATATTGGCTTTTGATGCCGATACGAGGGCGTGTACTACCTTTACAACATGTCCGCCGGCTAGATAGTGTGCTTCGAGCTCATCGCGCGTAATGGTTTTAAGACCGGCTTTATGGGCTTCGATAAGTGCCTGTACGATGATGGCAGGCGGCACATTACGGATGCGCATCAGAAAGAGTTGCACCAACGAGATGTGAACTCCCGATACTTTGGCCGACAGCCAGAGGATAAACGGGATGTAATGTAGCAGGATAGCCAGAAATATAAGGCATCCGGCAATGAGAAGTACGGGTAAATACATATACGTTGTGTTTTTTAATGGTAAATAATCAAAGAATGGTATTCGGTTACCGGTCAGCTGATACGAAGACTATTCCGTCTGTAATACGTATAACGGTTATCGGTGTGTTTTCTTCTATGAATCCGCTGGCCGATCTTACCTCGACGATGCGTCCGCCAAAATCTGCATTTCCGATAAGGGCAAGGCGGGTAATGGCTGTACCGTGTTCGCCTACTTGTATGGCATCAAGTGCTTCGTTGCGTACGGTTGAGTCGATTTCCTTTTTAAGTGATACCTTATCGATAGATTTTGAACGGGCTACCCATACCAGGATAACGGTACACCCGACAATGGTAACAAGCAGACATATGAGGCATGCCAGCCATCCTAATGACATATAAGCATAGACATTGGCTGCGATGAGACTTGCAGTGGCACATATTCCGGCCAGACTGATACCCGGAAACATATAGACTTCGGCTATGAGAAGAATAATGCCAACAATAAACAAAATGCAGATGACCAGTATTTCCATATAATCGGTGTATAAGATGATTAATGTAGTTGTTTCTTTTCAGAAGCGCGGACAGAGAGTTCAAGCTTTTCCAGTTCACTGCACATCTGTTCTTCGCGTTTTTCAAGATCGAGCAGCTCGGGAGCGAGATTCTGTTTTCGTCCTTCATCGCCCGCAATGTAGGCACGTCGCAAGGTAGCTATGCGTGTGCGGAGTGACTCAAGATCATTGCTTTTTTGTACCCACTGCATGAACAGATTACGTGCTTCTTTGGAACGGAAATCTTCGAGCTTGTGATAAACGTTACGATCGTCAATGACAAACGTAAAGGCATGATCGGGAGTCTGTTTCCGGCTTTGTGATGCTATTTTCTGCATGCGGGCAATGGCATCCTGTACAATGCTTTCGTCTTTCCATGTTTTTCTGATAGAATGGAGCATGGCTATCTGACGTATGTTTATGGCTGTACTGTCGTTATAGTCGAATGTCTGTCGTGATTCGTTCGGTACGAATACATATACGCAGACTTTTCCCTCGGGCTGGTAACGGTCAGAGGCAAACCATCCCAGATTATTGAACTCGTCGATGGCCATCATATAGTCATTGGCCGGTGAATTGTATGGCATTCCCATGTTTTCCGGTTTAAGGAACCTGTTGGTCGAAGTGTTCAGGCGGGTTACATAAATGTCATATCCGCTTCCACCCAATGATTCACTGCTGTTGTTGGCATAATAAAGGGTGATTCCGTCGGCCATCATAAAAGGATAGTTGTTGTCACCTTCTTCCTGTAATCCGGCTACGGGTGACGGGTTGCTCCATTTATCCAGAAGTTTGTCACTGGTGCAGATGTTGAGTCGTCCGTTGTCGTTGAGTGACAGGTAGAGTTTCTGTCCGAGCTCATTCTGGTATATGGTACCCTTTTGGCTTTCGTCATTGAAAAAGTTTGCACAGGTTTCCAGTGTTCCAGCATCGGGACCTATCTGATATGCTTCCAGCAGCTTGTCTTTGGAAATGACAAAACTGTCTACCACACAGATATCTTCTGTTCCTTTTAGCATAAGGGATGCGGTCTGCATTTTCTGTTGTCCGCTCATGGCTTCATCGGTCGGTTTCTTTTTGCTGTCGAGCAAGCTGATGTAATTATCATATGTTTCGATAGCTTCGTCAAAAAGGTATTGGTTTGCCTGACACCGGATAAGGTAGGGATATGCTTCGAGAACTTTTCTTTGAGCCGCTTTTTTCAGATAGGGTACTGCCAGTGAATCGGCTCCTGTCTCCACACAGCATGCGCCATACCAATAATTGTAGTTGGCATTGGACGGACTTTGTTTGACAAATTTTCTGAAAGCTGGCAGAGCTTCGCTGTATTTTCCTTCGTTAAACAAAGCACGTGCTGAACTTAGGGATTGTGCCTGAATGCAACAGGCGGTTATGGACAGGATAGTTAAAAGCAAATATTTTTTGTTCATAAGGTTTCGTTTTTGTTCATTGTTTGCCCAAAAGTACGAAGATTTTTATTAAAGTATATTTTCGTGGCAATACAAAATTTGTAAATAACTGGTTTTTCTGTAATTTTGCAGGCAATTTTTTAGAAACATGGCACCATTTACAACAGAAGAGAAGTTGCTACGCCGCATTGAACAGCGTTTTAACAAAGGTGTGGTAAAATATGAACTGATAAACGATGATGATAAGATTCTGGTAGGAGTATCGGGAGGAAAGGATTCACTGGCTTTGTTGGAATTGCTTGCGCGTCGTTCACGCATATTGAAGCCACGTTTTTCGGTCATGGCCGTACATGTGGGTATGAAGAATATCCCTTATCAGACAGACTTGTCATATCTGAAAGCTTTTGCAGAAAAATTGGGTGTTCCGTTTGTATATTATGAGACATCGTTTGACATGTCTACCGATACACGGAAGTCACCTTGTTTCCTTTGTTCCTGGAACAGGAGAAAAGCCCTTTTTACGGTAGCTAAGGAATATGGATGCAACAAGATAGCATTGGGACATCACATGGATGATGTATTGCGTACATTGTTGATGAACATGACATTTCAGGGTGCTTTCGGAAGTATGCCCCCAAAACTGGTGATGAATAAGTTTGATATGACAATAATCCGGCCGATGTGTCTGGTACATGAAGCAGATCTGGAAGAACTTGCCGTGATGCATGAGTACCGGAAACAGGTGAAGAATTGTCCTTATGAATCGGATTCGAACCGGGCTCAGATGAAACGTATTCTGAAAGAGCTGGAGGAGTTGAATCCGGAAGCGCGTTACAATATGTGGGGAGCCATGACGAACGTTCAAAAGGAATTATTACCGTCTAAATAAAATTTAAGATGAAAGTTTTTTATACAGTATCATTGTTGATCGTATCAAACATTTTTATGACTTTTGCGTGGTACGGTCATTTGAAGTTGCAGGAAAGCAAGATTATCAGCAACTGGCCGTTGTATGCAGTTGTGCTTTTCTCATGGGCTATTGCGTTGCTGGAATATTCTTTTCAGGTTCCGGCCAACCGAATCGGATTCCGTGAAAATGGGGGACCGTTTACCTTGATGCAGCTGAAAGTCATTCAGGAAGTTATTACGCTGATTGTCTTTACGGTATTTTCTACCTTGTTGTTTAAAGGAGAGTCTTTGCACTGGAATCATCTGGCAGCCTTTGTCTGTCTGGTTTTGGCTGTTTACTTTGTATTTATGAAATAGCGGATTTTTAATATATTTGGATAATATAGGATGCGGTTCGGCAAAATCAAATCTGAAAAATGTGTTTTCATTTGTCATTGCACTCACCTTTCACTATATTTGAATATTCTCTTTAATAAAACAACTGATTATGAGCAATCCTGTTTTGAAAACTTTTGATTATTCTTTTCTGAGTTTCTTTAAACATCGTGTGAATGGAGGTATGTTGCTGATGATTGTAGCTGTGCTTGCTATGGTTATTGCCAATTCTCCCTGGGCCGACGCTTATCATCAGTTCTGGAGTCATCCGATAGCATTACAGATAGGCAGTTTCAATCTGTTTAGTCATCATGGAGAACCTTTGACATTGATGACATTTATCAATGATGCGCTGATGGCGGTTTTCTTTTTTTCTGTCGGACTGGAGATTAAACGTGAGATATTGGTAGGTGAGCTGTCGAGTTTCAGACAGGCGCTTCTTCCCATTATTGCAGCAGTGGGAGGAATGATTGTTCCTGTACTTATCTATTTTCTTATCACACAGGGAACTCCTTCGGTAGATGGTCTGGCCATTCCGATGGCAACGGATATTGCTTTCTCGTTGGGTGTATTAAGTCTGTTTGGCAAGAGGGTTCCTCTCAGTTTGAAGATTTTTCTGACGGCCTTTGCGGTTGTTGATGATATAGGGGGTATATTGATCATTGCTTTCGGCTATACGTCACATCTGGCTGTATCATACTTGTTGGCTGCTTTTGGTGTGTTGCTTGTATTAGTAATAGCCAACAAGATGGGGGTAATGAACAAGACTTTTTACGGATTCTTGGGGCTGGTTGTGTGGTACCTGTTTTTACAGTCGGGCGTACACAGTACCATTGCTGGTGTGCTGGTTGCATTTACCATTCCTTCCATACCATGTTTGAATGTAAAGAAATATATCAAGCGAATCTGTGACAATGTAGCTGAATTTCCACATTTTGATAAAAGTAGCATTCTGCTTACACCTCATCAGATAGATGTATTGAAGAGTATTGAATCTGCTTCAGACAGGGTTATATCTCCTTTGCAGTTTATGGAGGACCGCATGCACGGTATGGTGAATTATCTGATAATGCCGTTGTTTGCATTTGCCAATGCGGGAATTACGCTGTCTGGAGGTGAAGGACCGATTGCCGGAACGGTGACATATGCCATCGTGTTTGGCTTGGTATTGGGTAAGTTTATCGGTATTTTTTCTTTTACTTATCTGGCTGTTCGCAGTAAGTTGGTTACCATGCCAAAGGGTATGAACTGGAAAAACGTGGCAGGTGTTTCTCTGTTGGGAGGAATCGGTTTTACGGTTTCATTGTTTATAGCGAATCTGTCATTTGGAGAGACGGACGAGATACTGTTGAACCAGGCAAAACTTGGTGTATTGATTGGTACAGTACTGGCCGGTATCTTGGGTTATGTGGTGTTGCGGATGACTTTACCAAAGGAGGAAGCTGAACAGACGATGGAATAAGGATAATATATGCTACAAAAAAGAATCAGCGAAACAATAACTTATTGATTGTTTCGCTGATTCTTTTTATATCTATTTCGTATTATTGATTCAATATTGGGTTGCTATGATAGCCGGTCTTGTTTTCTGACTGATGGATGAGTAAGAGATTTGAAGAGCCTGACGTGATTTATAATGTTTAACAGCCTTTGTAGTACCTTCATCACCACCTTCTTCGCCTCCGGATGATTCAGAATTTTCGGCATCGGGTGCAGAACCATATTCAATCAGATGTAATGTATTGTACAGTAGCAGTTCCTTTGTATCTCCCAATTCGGCCCAATTCAGATAATTGAGTTCATTAATTGTATAGTCAGGAGTGAATCCGTTAGCATAATCAGACTGATTGTCTTTATTGTAAACGGTTGCAGTAATAGGATACATTATAAAATTGTACGGACTGTTTATCTGTGTAGCTGCTACGTTTTTTCCTACGGTCTGTACTCCCAACAGCTTGACATCCATGTAGGGTCTTAAACTGTTGATGATAAGTTCAGACGATGATGCCGTGTATACTCCGCTGATAACGTATAACTTGCTCAGATTAAGATTTTCACTACTGTAATTCGAGTCAAACATATAGGTGTAATTAAGGTCTTGACGTTTATCGTTGTGCACAAGGTGTGCAAATTCGCCGTTAAGAGATGAGGCTGGTGCCAGCATCGTTGCCATGGCTTGTGCGCATTGAATGTAACCGCCATTGTTATATCTTAAATCCAGAATGAAATCATCTACGCCTTCATTTTTGAAATTTTGGAATACAGTCTTCATTTCTTCAAGATAGCTGGTATCTGTAGGATCGTTAGGGGTTTTTCCTGTTACGAATTCATTGTAAACCAAATATCCTATTTTCTTTCCGCTTTGTGGGGAAGTTATGATTTCTGAAACCAGGAAAGGATTGTTTTCCATAGCTTCAGCTGCCTGTATTTGAATTTCGGTAGCTTCTCCCCAGCTGGCTGTCTGTTCGGTTAGTATGATTGGAGCAATGGAAACTGTAACTCCGTTTCCTGTTTCCAACAATCCATAATTGTCTTGTGTCAGATTCTTGCTGTTTATTGTCGTTATCCAGTCACCTCTTTTCAGTCCGGCACGTGCTGCAGGAGAATTTTTCAGTACGTATAAAATACGGGCATACTGATGACTGGTAGTTTGGGTTGGGTCATTTGTCAGAACAAATTCAATACCATATGTTGTAGAATTGATGTGTATGCTTTTAGTTCCAGCAGAAGCCGTTTCCTGATCTAGCATTTCAATGTATGAGAACTTGTCATTACTTGATAAAAGCATTGGAAAAAACTCATCAGCGGGATAAAAGTAATAGCTGGTTTCCAATTTCGGAATTTCATTGTACCATAGATAAATATCCTGCATTTGAGCTTCAATCCAATGATCTACTTCGGTTTTGGCAATGAATTCTCCGGTACGGTCTTCTCCGCATGATGCCAGCAATAGCGCCAATGCTATAAGAGAAGTATTTATAAATTTACTGAATCTTTTCATGTGATATGATTTTTATTTGCAAAAATAGTCTTTTCTCCTTATATATTGGGAAAATTATAATTCTCTTTTCAATTATTCGTGAGATAGACAAATTATTTATGTTATTTTTGCAACAGAGATTCTTTGATGAAAAATATGAAGAAACTATTTAAATGGGTTTTTATTGCAGTATCAATACCGGTAATATTCTTTGTGATATTGGCAGTTTTACTGTATGTTCCGACTATTCAGAATTATGTCGTTGATAAAGTTGCAGAACGGGTTTCGGGGCAGACTGGTATGAATATCTCCATAGGAAAGGTACGGCTTGGATTTCCTCTGAATTTGTCTGTAAGTGAGGTCGACGTCTTTTCTGAAAAGCAAGATACGTTATTGTCTGCCGGAAATTTACGTATAAATGTTCAGTTAATTCCTTTATTACGTCAGCAGATAGAGATTGATGGGATTGCTTTGACTGATATCAAAGTCAATACAATGGACTTGATACCTTCAATGAGCTTGAAAGGACATTTGGGTAAATTTTATCTCTCTTCGCATGGGGTTGCATTAAAACCGGAGACTGCAATTATAAATAAGCTCGAACTGAGCGATACGGATTTGCAGATAATGCTTCGTGACAGTGTTGCTGAAGATACCTCATCATCAGCTCCTTTGTACTGGCGCTTTATGTTAGACAAAGCGGAGATGGAAAAGGTGAAATTAACGTTATGTCCTACGGATACGACCCGAATGGATTTTTATATAGATAAATTGACGGGAAAAGATGGTGAGGTAGATCTTCGGCATTCTGTTTATAGGCTGAACAGTTTACTTCTGAAAAACTCATCTATTGGATTGGATTCTGATACTTTAAACGCTCAAAAAGGATTTGACCCTGCCCATATAATCATTACGGACTTTTCTGCGAATTTGGACTCGCTGGTTTATAGCGAGCAGAATATGAATGCAGTAATACGGAGTGTTTCTGCAAAAGAACGTTCCGGACTATATATAACGTCATTGAACGGCCGATTATATTCAGATGAAACAGGAATATATGTACCGGATATATCTCTTGAAACTCCAGACTCGCATATTCAGACAAATGCTTCCATAGAATGGAATGCATTAAAAAATTCAGAAAAGGGAGGTTTGACTGTCCGGTTGCTTGCAGAGATAGGAAAGCAGGATTTGATGTCTGTCTTAGGAACGATGCCGGCATCATTTGTACGTGAATATCCTAATTCACCTCTGGTGTTACGTGCGGGAGTTGACGGTAACATGAAATTATTGCGGATTACGGGAATACAGTCAGACCTTAAAGGTGCGTTTTCTATGCGTATGAAAGGAGAGATGGAAAATGTGCTTGACAGTATTAAACGCAGAGGTACAGTTGAACTGGATATGAAGTCGGATAAATTGCGCTTCCTCGAAATGTTGGCAGATTCAACCGGTAACGCGTCGTTCACAATTCCTGGAGGTATTGCAGTTAGTGGTAAAGCTACGATGTTGGGAAATGATTATAAAGCAGGCATAAATTTGTTGGAAGGAGAGGGAAAACTGCATTTATCCGCCAATTGTAATCTTTTTAATAATCGCTATCAGGTTCTTTTATCAGCAGATAGCATGAATATAGCTCATTTTCTTCCGAAGGATTCTCTGAGGTATGTTTCAGCAGATTTAAATATTGACGGACAAGGATTTGATTGGTACGATAAACGTACTTTTGCAGAGGCATCTTTGATATTGAACAAACTTCAATATGCCGGATATGATTTGTCTGGAATTGACTTTCTGGCGAAATTGCAGAAAGGGAATTTGAATGTTTCTTTGGAGAGCAAGAATGAGTTGCTTGATATGAATACGGTTTTGAAGGCTTCATTGACTCGTAAAAATGTGAATGCAAATATGCTGATTAATATCGCGAAGGCTAATTTATATGAAATGAGGGTTGTGGGCGTTCCTTTGAATGTGGAAGGAGCTTTCTCATTGAATTTGCTTTCTGATTATAAGAAGAATCATATGTTTGAAGGAGCCTTGAAAGATGTGTATATCAAAACAGAAAAACTGGTATATAATCCCAAGGATATTCATTTTGATGCTGATTTGAAATCGGATACTACCAGTCTGGCTGTTTCAGCTGGAGATTTGGATATACAAGTAAATGGCAAGGGAGGACTGGAAGACATACAGAACTCATTGTCTCTTCTTGAACGTGAATTCATGAAACAGGTGAAGGAGAAATCTGTGGATCAGAATCTTTTAAAGAAATATTTTCCACAGTTAAATCTTCATGTAAAGGCTGGAAAGGATAATCCGTTGTTTAATTTTCTTTCAATGAATAAAATGGAATATAATAACCTGCTTGTAGATTTGAGTACGGATTCTCGTAACGGAATCAGAGCATCGTCTTATATTCATTCATTGTCTGTAGATAGTTTGCAATTGGATACAATCCGGTGTGAAATATATCAGGATGTGGCAAGTATTAAGGCTTTTGCTCAAGTTAAGAATGCACCAAGCAATAAGCAGTTTGTCTTTGATACGCAATTGAATGCTTCTATTACTCCGGATGATACACAATTGAATCTAAGCTTCTTTGATGGAGCCGGAAAACAGGGAATAGATCTTGGGATAGGTGTTAATGCGGTGGATAGCGGTTTTAATTTTAAACTGTATCCGCAACATCCCATTATTGCTTTTCAGAAGTTTGATTTAAATGCAGACAATTATATCTTTTTGAGGAGAGATGGACATATAGAAGCTGATGTGAAACTGGAAAGTAAAGACGGAGCCAGTCTTTATTTTTATTCCAGTCCCAATGAAGGTGCTTTACAGGACTTGACGGCATCTATTTATAAAGTTAATTTGGGAGAAATATTGAAAGTAATACCATATTCTCCAAATATAAAAGGAATATTTAGTACTGATTTGCATTATATTCAGTCCGGTGATGAGCGGTCCATAGCCGTAGAAGCTTCTGTTGATAATTTGCGTTATGAAAATTCTGCGATAGGGAATCTTGCCTGTTCTGCCATATATTTGCCAAAAGAAGATAATACGCATTTTGTAGATGCAAGAATTTCTTTAGACGGAGATGAAGTTGCATCTTTGACTGGTGACTATAAAAGTGCAGAGAATGATAATCTTGATGCTTTGCTTTCCTTGAATCATCTGCCATTGAAAATGGTAAATGGTTTTATTCCGGAACATCTGATGACTTTGGAAGGTGATTTGGATGGAGAGGTTACTTTAAAAGGTCCTTCAAGCAGTCCTTTGATAAACGGGCAGGTTAAACTTGATTCGGTATATCTTTCTTCTGAGATGTATGGTGCCCGTTTTCGCATGGATGATCATCCATTGGTTATTGCAGATAGTAAGATTCTGTTTGATGATTTCAGTGTGTATACTCAAAAGGACAATCCGTTTAGACTGGCAGGTGATATAAACTTTGCTGATTTTAGCAATATTCTGTTTAACTTGCGTATGACTGCTCGCAATTATGAGTTGATAAATGCTCCGAAACGGAAAAATTCAATATTGTTTGGTAAAGTATTCGTTGATGTATTTTCAACATTACAAGGGAATCTTGATAATTTGAAAATGCGTGGAAATATTAATGTTTTGGGTAATACTGATGTTAATTATATTTTGAAAGATTCTCCTTTGACCGTTGAAGACCGTTTGAGTGGACTGGTAACATTTGTTGATTTCAATGACACGGTTACGGTTAATGATAAAATAATTGCTCCAATTTATAATACCGGAGGAGTAGATGTCTTAATGACTTTACGTATCGATGAAGGAGCGCAAGCGAGGGTTAATCTGGATGAGAACGGAGATAATTACATCTCCTTGAACGGTGGTGGTAATCTGTCCATGCAATATACTCCGCAAGGAGATTTCATGTTGTCTGGAAGGTATACAGTTGTAAGAGGAGAAATGAAATATGAATTGCCGGTAATACCTTTAAAAACTTTCTCTATAAAAAATGGAAGTTATGTAGAGTTTACCGGGAATCCGATGAATCCGGTAATGAATATTACGGCAACGGAACGAGTAAGGACAACAGTTACGGAAAATGATGCTCCACGTACAGTAAGTTTCGATGTAGGAATAGCCATAACCAATTCATTGGAAAATATGGGATTGGAATTTACTTTGGATGCTCCGGAAGATACAGGTTTGCAAAATCAGTTGGCCATTATGTCAAAAGAAGAGCGCGGTAAGCTGGCTGTTGCCATGCTGGCTACCGGTTTGTATTTAGGTGAAGGAAACAATACCGGAAAATCGTCGGGTGGATTTAATGCAAATAATGCGCTTAATTCATTTTTGCAAAGTGAAATAACAAATATTGCGGGAAGTGCTTTGAAAAGTGTGGATATAACATTGGGCATGGAAGATGCAACTTCTGCAGATGGAACACAACGTACCGATTATTCATTCCGTTTTGCAAAACGTTTCTGGAACAATCGTATCAGTATAGTTATTGGTGGACGTATTTCTACAGGAAACAATGACGATCCGACAAACGCGGACAACAGTGAATCGTTTATAGATGATATTTCTTTAGAGTGGCGCCTGGATGACAGTGGAACCCGTTATATCCGTATTTTCCATAATACAAATTTTGACAGTATGATTGACGGTGAAATTACGGAAACAGGTGCTGGTATCGTCTTGCGAAAGAAAATGAGCAAGCTGAGTGAACTGTTTATATTCAGAAGAAAGAAACGTAATGATTCAAGGGATGATAAAATAGCAGATTGAAATGATAGATAAATTTAAAATAAACGTTTATATAGGTATTCTTATATTGTCCAGTGTCTTGTATTCATGTTCCGTAACAAAAAATTTGCCGGAAAATGAAGTCTTGTATATTGGAATGAAAAAGACAGAAGTACTTAATAAAGATAAGAGTGAGACGGGGTCGACTACCTTGGAAGAGGTAGATGCTGCGTTGGCATGTAAGCCAAACAATGCTTTTATGGGAAGTGCTTTTGTTCGTTCACCTATACCTCCTATAAAATTGTGGGCTTATAATAAGTATGTGAACAGTACTTCCAAATTCGGGAAGTGGATGTTTCGGAAGTTTGCTGCAGACCCGGTATTGATTTCGGGAGTTAATCCGGAATTACGTGCAAAGATAGCTACCAATATATTACATAATTACGGATATTTTCAGGGTAGTGTTTCATATGAAATACTGCCGGAGAAGAATCCACGAAAAGCAAAGGTAAGGTATATCGTTGATATGCAGAAGCCCTATTTTATAGATTCTGTAATGTATGAAGGTTTCCCATTGAAGGCGGATAGTATAATTCATGCGAATAAAAGAGATATGCTTTTGCATCGGGGAGAAAATTTCAATGTAGTGCAGTTGGAAGCGGAACGTTCCCGGATATCTTCGTTGCTGAGAGATAATGGTTATTACTATTATCGCCCTGAATATATTGTTTACCTTGCGGATACGATTCAAAATCCTGGTAATGCCAGCTTGAAGATAAAACCGGTAGCTGGTTTGTTGCCTGAAGTTAACAAGCAGTATGTTATTGGAAATTTAAGATTGAATATGTATGATACTCAAAGGCAACGGAGCTTTGAGAATTCTATAGAACGTCCGGGAATAAGCATCAATTATAACGGTGATAAAATACCGTTGCGTCCGGTTGTATTGTTCAATAATTTTCGCTTCCGCAAAGGAGAACTTTATTCTGCGACAAAACAACAGTATACTCAGGAGAATATTAACAGTATGGGGCTGTTCAGTTCTGTAGAGTTTCAATATACTCCTCGTGATTCTGTAGGGAAACAGCCGGTTTTGGATGTTGACATCAATACGCGTTTTGATCAGTTGCTTGATGGTGAACTGGAATTGGATTTTAAATCGAAAAGTAATGACCAGTTGGGACCTGGAGCCTCTTTTGGTATTTCAAAGCGGAATGCTTTTCGGGGAGGTGAGACTTTATCTTTGAATCTGAACGGTTCTTATGAGTGGCAGACCGGATCTTCAGTAGAAGGAAAAAGCTCGGTTATCAATTCATATAGTTACGGTATATCGATGTCTTTGGTTTATCCTCGTCTGGTTATACCTTTTTATCGTTCTCGCTGGTCTCCCTTTCCCAGAAGTTCGCAGTTTAAGATATATCTGGAAAAACTGAACCGGGCAGGATATTATAAAATGCTTTCATTTGGAGGAACTGCAACTTATACTTTCCAAACCTCCCGTAAGTCAAGGCACACTTTGACTCCGTTACGGCTTACTTTCAATGTATTGCAAAGTACTACGGCTCGTTTTGATTCTATTCGCGATGCCAATCAGGCATTGTATGTAAGTATGCAGAATCAGTTTATTCCGGCGTTGAGTTATACATATACGCGTGATGATACGAATATCAAGCAGCGTCATCATACCTGGTGGGAAACTTCTATCACTTCATCGGGTAACGTTACATCAATGGTTTATGCCTTGTTGGGACAATCATTTAAAGAGAAAAATAAAAATCTTCTGGGTAATCCTTTTGCACAATTTGTAAAGTTCACCACAGAATTGCGCAAGACATTTACCGTAGGTGAAGATATGAAACTGGCAACGAGAGTTTTTGGAGGTATTATCTATGCATACGGAAACTCATCTGTAGCACCTTATAGCGAGCAGTTTTATATAGGAGGTGCCAACAGTATTCGTGCTTTTACCGTGCGTTCAATAGGTCCGGGAACTTATCGTCCTAAAGAGGGAAATATGTATTCATATATAGACCAGACAGGAGATATAAAATTGGAAGCCAATGTGGAATTCCGATTCCCGATATTAGGAGATATTCATGGAGCATTATTCCTGGATGCTGGAAATATCTGGTTGTTGCATGATGATGAACAACGTCCGGGAGCCAAGTTTACGTTGTCTGATTTTGGAAAGCAGATAGCTTTAGGTACAGGAGTTGGTTTGCGTTATGATTTGGACTTTCTGGTATTCAGACTTGATTTGGGTGTAGCTTTACATGCTCCTTATGAAACCTCGAAAAAAGGTTATTATAATATTCCTAAATTTGCAGACGGATTGGGATTGCATTTTGCCATAGGTTATCCATTTTAGAAAGATTTTTTCTCTTGGATAAAATTCGATGGAATACTTATTTGTATTCCATTTTTTATCTAATTTTGCATGGAATTCAGTGAGACCGATGTTATAAGTATAACTTAATAAAGATAAATAAATGAAACCTACATTATTTGTATTAGCTGCCGGAATGGGAAGCCGTTATGGTGGCCTGAAGCAATTGGACGGATTGGGCCCTAATGGTGAAACAATTATGGATTATTCCATATTTGATGCTATTCGTGGAGGATTCGGTAAGATTGTTTTTGTTATTCGCAAAGACTTTGAAAAAGATTTTCGAGAGAAGATATTAAGTAAATACGAAAATCATATTCCCGTAGAATTGGTTTTTCAGTCGGTTGACAAGTTGCCTGAAGGATTTGTTTGTCCGGAAGGACGTGTAAAACCGTGGGGAACTAATCATGCGGTTCTGATGGGAAAAGATGTTATTAAAGAACCGTTTGCTGTAATCAATGCAGACGATTTTTACGGAAGAGACAGTTTTGCTGTGCTTGGCAAATGGTTATCTGAACTTCCTGAGAAATCTGAAAATACATATTGTATGGTTGGATTCCGTGTGGGAAATACCTTGTCAGAAAGTGGAGCTGTAGCACGTGGTATTTGTTCTACAAATGAAGAAGGTTGTTTGACTACTGTTGTAGAACGTACTGAAATAATGCGTGTCAATGGACCTGTTTGTTATAAAGACGAAAAAGGCGAATGGGTATCAGTAGAGGATAATACTCCTGTATCAATGAATATGTGGGGATTTACTCCTGACTATTTTAAATATTCTGAAGATTACTTCATTGAATTCCTGAAGAACAATATTGATAATCTGAAAGCTGAATATTTTATACCATTGATGGTTAATAAGCTGATAAATGAACATACAGCTTCCGTTAAGGTACTTGATACGACAAGTAAATGGTTTGGAGTGACATATGCAGCCGATCGTCAAAGTGTTGTTGATAAAATCAAGAACCTGATTGATGCCGGCGAATATCCTTCTAAGCTGTTTTGATTGATTGGAAAGCTGTTACAATAGATGTGTCAGGCATAAATTATACATACTCGTTTAATTTATGCCTGATTTTGTATATCTTCACCTCGAATTAACATAGAATAAATAATGAAGTCAATTAAAGAGATTTACCGTATAGGACAAGGTCCTTCCAGTAGCCATACCATGGGACCGCGTAAGGCAGCAGAATCATTTTATAAACGTAATCCTGAAGCTACATCTTTTGAAGTAGTGCTTTATGGAAGTCTGGCTGCTACAGGAAAAGGTCATATGACAGATGTGGCAATAATGAATGTTTTTGAATCTCATGCTCCAATACATATCATTTGGGAACCTAAAATATTTCTGCCATTTCATCCTAATGGAATGTTGTTTAAGGCAATGGACAAATGGGGAAATGTTACAGACAGCTGGACTGTTTTCAGTATAGGTGGTGGAGCTTTGGCTGAAGAAGGTAAATCCTGTCAGGAAGGTGAAGAGATTTACTCCATGGATTGTCTGGTTGATATAATGCACTGGTGTGAACGTACCGGACGAAGTTATTGGGAATATGTTCAGATGTGTGAAAACTCTTCATTGTGGGATTATCTTTCGGAAGTATGGAGAACCATGAAAGAAGCAGTGGAACGTGGTCTTGAGCAGGAAGGTGTATTGCCTGGTCCTTTGAATTTAAGAAGAAAAGCTGCTTCTTATTATATAAAGGCACAGGGTTATAAGGATTCTTTGCGTTCAAGAGGGCTGGTATTTGCATATGCACTGGCTGTGAGTGAAGAAAACGCATCTGGAGGAAAAATTGTAACAGCTCCCACTTGTGGCTCATGTGGAGTCCTTCCCGCAGTATTGTATCATCTGCAACAGGAACGTTATTTTAGTGAAATGCGTATTTTGCGTGCTTTGGCCACAGCGGGTCTGGTTGGTAATATTGCCCGTACAAAGGCTTCCATTTCTGGTGCGGAAGTAGGGTGTCAGGGTGAGGTTGGTGTAGCATGTGCAATGGCATCTGCTGCGGCAACACAATTATTTGGAGGAAGTCCGGCGCAAATTGAGTATGCAGCAGAAATGGGACTGGAGCATCACTTGGGAATGACATGTGACCCTGTGTGTGGTCTGGTACAGATTCCTTGTATAGAACGTAATGCCTATGCTGCAGCTCGTGCTTTGGATGCAAACATCTATTCTAATTTTACCGATGGTTCACACCGGGTTTCTTTCGATAAGGTCGTAGAGGTAATGAAACAAACGGGTCATGATTTGCCTTCGCTCTATAAAGAGACAGGTGAGGGAGGTTTGGCAAAGGATTATCATCCGATGGATGAAAGATAAAAACAGATTTATGTTATATAATAACACGCGGCGTACTGAAGAAGAGAATGGAGAATGTACGTCGCGTGTATTATAAAAGCACTATTGTTTACAACCCTATCTTCCGGTCATCTGAAGATATTCACGCTTTTTGATTTCATAATTGGCATACGCTTCAATATATTGGTCACAGCTTTGCTGATAGAGTGTCTGTGCATTTAGCAAATCAGTCATTGTACATGTGCCGGCATTATAATAATCATTGTATAACCGTAAGTTTTCAGTAGACTGTTCTATGGAATTTATGGCAATTTCTATTTGTTGATAGGTATTGTTCAGTTCATTCCAGGTATTTTCCATCTGGATGATGAGTAACTGACTTTGGTCTGTCAATTGATTTTCTGCGTTGTGCAACTGTATTTTTTGTTTGCTGATTTCATGCGAGCCTCCCCACCATCCGGAAAGTGGAACTGATATTGTGGCAAAACCTACCCAAAAAGTATCGTCCTTGTCCAACAGATTATTATATACATACCCTCCGCCAATAGCTATTGTAGGGAGATTTTTTCCTATTGCCATATTTTTCTGTATTTGGCATGCTTTTACATTTTGCTGCAGTAGCTGGTATTCATGAGTCTGTGATAATGATGTTTGTGGATTGACATAGAGTGCATTGGGATTTTCAGGCATATTATTATTGGGTATGAATGATACTTCAATACTGTCTGTCATCATTCCCATATATTGTGCCAGAAGTTTTTTGTAGAATATAAGAGCATTGTTTACATTAATACGCTGATTTTTGGTTTCATTGCTTCGTATATTTATTTGTAGCAGGTCATTTTTTGTAGTAATTCCGGCATTGACAGAAGCCTCTACATCACTGGATAATCGTTTCAGCTGTTTTTCAATGGTAGCAATAGTCTGAAGTTTTTCCTTTAATATAATTATCTGCCAGAAATATTTTTCAGTTGTCAGTCTGATTTCATTTTCAGATAAATTATATTGCAGTTTGCTTATTTCTACTCCGGTTTTTGCCAATTTATTACCATTTACGATTTGTCCTCCGGTGAATAAAGGCATGGATGCAGTAACACCTCCGATGATTCCGTTTTTGAGCATGGACATTTTCATTTCCGGAGATAACGACATTTCCATTAAGCTTTTGTTTGAGTTAAAACCACTTCCGGATGCACTTATGCTGGGAAAGTATTTAGTAAAGGCCTCTTGAGACGTATGTTTGGCCATTGATACCTCATTTTGTGCATTCTTTATGCGAATATTGTTTTTTACAGCCCGTTCAATGCACTCATTGAGTGTGAGTGTTTGCTGTGCACAGACTGTAGGACATATATTTGATCCGGTCAATATCATGAATAAGACCAGTTTTATTCTTGTTTTCATCTTATTACTTTGTTTGTGTAAATTAACTTTATTCCATTTCCAATTGTTTAACCTTATTGCGCTGTTGGGTAGAACCTCTGAAAATGAGCCAATAACTGACGGGTAATACTGTGAGAAGGAATACCATGGTAATCAATGTTCCGTAGCAAATGACTGTTCCCATAGGCATCCATAGTCCGCTTTTTCCTAGAATCATTGGAATAACCCCCATTGATGCTGCTGCCGAAGTGAGGAATATAGGACGCATACGTCTTTGGGCCGATAAATATATGGCTTCACGAACATGTAGTTTCTCTTTCATTCTGAGTTCCTCTGCATAGTCAATCATAATGATTCCGTTTCGGACGATAATACCCATTAGACTGACGAGTCCGAGAACACAGGTTACACTGAAACTGAGACCATGTATTATTACGCCGGTTGCTGCACCGAAAAGACAGAGAGACATGCTGGCAAAAATAAGCAATGATATATTTATCTTGTGGAAATGCATCAGCAGAATGAAGAATATAATAAGGCTGGCTATTACAAGACCAGACATGATTGTCGGCAGATTTTCTTCACTCTCTTCCAATTCTCCTCCATAAGTAATGTTCACATTGGGAGAAATGTGCAGATTTTCTATTTTTTCTTTTATTTCATTTGTTATTTCCATTGCGTTAAGATGTCTTTCCAGTTCGTATTGTACGGTAATTGTGTATATTCCGTTACGGCGTACTAGCTGTCCGTCTTTCCATATCGGAATAATGTCTGCAATTTGTCTTAGTGGTACATAACTTAGTCCGCCTGCCACAGGTATATTTTCATTTTCTAAGTCGGTATTGTTGGCATTATCAGCATTGTCGCCTTTCAGTACGACTTTTACATCGTAATCATCTTCCCATACATTGGCAATGGGTAATCCTTCACCATATCTCATGGCGAGAGTTGTTTCTATCCCTAGGTTGCTTACGCCCAAACGTGAAGCTTCATCTTCTTTTATTTGAATCTTTGTTGAAGCTTGAGGTTCATTCAGGTCTGTTGATGCATAGGTTACTCCTGAAGTATTCCTCATGAGGCTCAGAATCTTGTTGGCTTCTGATTTTAATGTGTCCAAGTCTGTTCCGCTTATTCGTATTTCTATCGGATAAATAGCCTGACTGTAACTGAGTTGTTTGAAACGTACAAACGCATCAGGAAAGTAATTGGCGTATTTTGATGAGTATTCGTCAAGCAATTCTTCGGTCGAATGTGTATCTTTTGTGTTCACGATAAATTGGGCATAGTTTGTTCCTCCTGTTTGTGGGGCATAAGCTGTGTGAAAACGTGGAGAAGCACAACCGTGAAAAGATGTAATGGATGTGATTCTGTTATCGTTCTTGAGAATATGTTCCAAACTGTCGGCTATTGCTGTAGTTTTTTCTATGGCACTGCCAGTTGGCAGATATATTTCTACGGCAAATTGGTTACGGTCAGCGGTAGGCATTAGCTGTTGTGGAAGATTTTTCATCAATAAGATTCCTGCAATAACAGAACAGACACCGATAAGGAGTGTCGTACGCGGCCATTTAAAACATAGATCAAGCAATTTATTGTATTCTTTCTGTATATAGTCCAGAAACGAAATCTTTTTATGTCGGTTATCTGTTTTTGAGCTGTTTATGGGTTTACGTATAAAGTAGAACTGCATGAAGGGTACCAGCATGATAGCTACCAACAATGATATTCCCAAGATTAGAATAATAGCCCATGGGAAACTTTGCACAAAATCTTTCATCATTCCTTTCATAATGAATAGGAACGGGAAAAACGTAATACTTATGGCTAAAGTAGCTGATATTATAGATTTCAGAAAATGCGTAGTACTTTCAATAGAAGCATGCCAGCGCGATTGTCCTTCTCCTATTTTTTCAAGATAGTTGTCTATAATGACAATAGAGTTGTCTACAATCATTCCTAAAGTAACGATAAGTGCGGCCAGTGTAACAGTATTCAGTTCCAGTCCGAACGCATTGAATAATCCGAGTGAAATGAATATGGTTATAGGTATTGTCGATGCAGCAACCAATGCTACTCGTAAGGGTAGTAACAGCATTACAACTATTATTACGGCAATAATGGCTATAAGTAATTCATGCAAGAAATTGGTTACACTGTCATCTACAACTTTGCTTTGGTCTGTGATACGGTATATGTTTACTTCACTGGGCAAAGTCTTTTGGAAATCGTTCAGAATGGCATTAATGTCTTCACCCATTTTTACAATGTTCTGTCCTTTCTTCATTTCAATGCTGAGGAGAAGACATTTTTTCCCATTGTTTGTGATGTAACTGTCTGCTTTGGGATATTCTTTTACTACTTGTGCGATGTCTTTCAGGCGTATGTTGTTTCCTTTAGAGTCGGTGTAGACAATTTGTTCCTGTACATCCCGTACGCTGTTTAATGATTGAGCTACATAAATGGGTTGTACATAGGTTGTATTCTTGATTTTTCCTCCGGTTGTAACAAATCCTTTCTGAAAAAGAGTAGCAGCAAGAGTCTGTTCATTAAGTCCGTATTGGGTGAGTTTGTTGTTATCAAGATAAATACTGATTTGTTCTTTCTGCAATCCGCTCACGGTCATTCTTCCGATACTGTTTATACAGCGGAGTTTATCTTGCAGTTCATCCATGTAATCGTTTAATTCACGATAGGTCTTATCGTCGCTTTCCATTGTAACAAGCAATGATGAAGTATCGCCAAAGTCATCAATGACTTCTACGGCAAGTACGTTGCTGGGTAACTGGTTTTTGAATGTTTCTATGCCGTGTTTGAATTTACTCCAGAACTCGTCTTTGTTATTTAATTCATCATTCAGTTCTACTTGTATGTATGTGATTCCGTCTCTGTTTTTTGAGAAGGTCTTTTCTTTCTTTACCTCTTTATAGCTGAATATATAGTTTTCAAGAGGTTTCGTTACTTGTTCTATCATTTCTTCTGCCGTGTTTCCAGGAGCTACAGCTACAATCATTCCTTGTCTGATTGTGAAGTCAGGAAACTCATTTTTCCGCATATTGGGCAGACTGTATATGCCGAAAGCAATAAGACAGCATACGGCAAGGATGACTATCTGCCGGTAATGCATGGCCCATTCTATAATGTTTCGTTTTCTGTTCATAGATTTATATTTTTACTTATAAGGATAGATTTGTATTTTCGCACACTTTCTGTTGGCCTTCGATAATTATTTCATCATTTTCGTTCAGGCCGGATAATACTATGACTCCATTTGAGACAAATTCACCACAAATGATGTTTCTTTTTTGGGCTTTGCCGTGATTGTTTATCCATACGAATGAATTATTGTGCTCATCCAGTTGTACAATGTGATATGGTATTATGTATAAAGGTTTCTCATCTTTGCTGGTTTGAAGCATGACTTCAGCAACCATTCCGGGCATTAATTCTTTGTTCTTGTCAGTGATTTTAATTTTTACGTCATAAGAGCGTGACAGAGGGTTGGCGGCAATTCCTTTCTCTGTAACAATGCCGTTAAAGCTTTGATTGTTCAAAGCCGGAATTTTGATTGTAGCTTTCTGTTGGGTGGAAATGCTCGATATTTCTGTTTCCGGTACGGAGATTTTAACTTTGAGCTCGTTTACGGCAATGAGTTTGGCTATGGGAATACCTGGGGCTACATTTTGTCCCACTTCTATGCTCTTTTCGGCGATTACTCCGTCATAGGGAGCATATAACTGACAGTCTTTGAGATTTTTCAGTGCAATCTCTTCCATTGATTTTGCCTGTTGAAGCTTGCTTTCAGTTTCTATCCATTGTATTTCGGGGAGACTTCCTTTTTCATACAGTTCCTTCATTCGTCTGTAGGCGTCCTCGGCCTGATTCAGTGTAGCTTTGGCAGCCTGATAATTGTTTGATATTGTTGTTTGGTCGAGTGATGCAATCAACTGTCCGGCTTTAACATGATCTCCCGGTTTTATGCAGACAGACTGTACAGTTCCCATAACACTGAAGCTTAGTGCGGTTTCATTACTTTCTTCTACTGTTCCGGAGAACTGCTTTTCTCCATATGTAACAGAAGATGTAACTTGAATTGTTTTTACTTTTACAGGGGAGGTTGCTGAGTCTTTAGTTTCGTTGTTGTTTTGACAGGCACATAGGATTAATAGCAATGTAGCCAGAGTAATGTTACCTTTCTTTTTCATATGTAATTTATGTTTTGGTTGTTTGGACTGCAAAGAAAAAGAGTTGGTTGTAAATGCTTGTTTTTTGTTTTTCGTGAAAACTGTTCTATTTTTCATAAAAATATGGAATAAGAAAAATGGAACACATATGGAGATAAATGTATCATTTCGTATGATTGATATTCTATAAATTTGCATTATCAACAGAGCTAAAATATGAATACAAGTTATACCCGAATAGATGCAGAAGAAATACCCAATTGGGCTTGTTATAATGATAATCGTATTGCTGTAATTGATTCTTTGCAGAATTTTGATTCTGTTAAAGTTGTAAAGATGGGATTTTATATGTTGGTCTTGTGTCTGAAAGGAGATGCCTCTTTTTATATTAATGACCAGTTGTATACAATAAATCCCAGAAATCTGCTGTTATGCCATCCCAATATCATGTTGGAGATTGATAAGGTGAGCGATGATATTGAATTTCGTTGCGTTTGTATGACTCCAGATTATGTAAAGCAACTGATTTCCTTTTTTGGTGAGGCTTGGAATGCCCGATTGTATTTTGACAGAAATCCCATATTACTTTTGGAAGACAATGAAATAGCATCATTTTGCTTATATTTTGATTTGATTGGTTCAAGGTTGGAAAGTCCTCCTTTTCAGCATCAGAAAGAAGTAATTGATTCTTTAGTGATGGCTTTTCTGTATGAGTTTTCCAGTGTTGTTACTCGTTACGTTACAATCAACCCTCCAGATTTTTCTTCGGCAGAAAATTTATTCAGGGAGTTTATAGAGTTGCTTTCATCAGAAAGTCCCAAGAAACGGTTTGTGAAATATTATGCAGAGAAACTGAATGTCACGCCCAAATATCTGTCGTCGGTCTGTAAATCAATCAGTGGTCATACCGCTTTGGATTTGATAAATCAGTATGTAGTAAAGGATATATTGTATGCTTTGAAAAAGAAGGAAAGCAGTATAAAGGATATCGCCTATGGGTTGGACTTTCCAAATCTATCTTTCTTTGGCAAATATGTGAAAAAGCATTTGGGAATGTCGCCACGTATGTATAGGGAAAAGATGTATAAAGATGATGAATGAGTCTGGGTGTTTTTTTGATAACTTATGTTTTAAAAAATATCGGCCGTAATTTTTAAAAAGTAGGCTATGAATAATTTTTTTATAACCGATGATTGGAAAAATTATAGCCGATATTTTAAAAATGATATAGAGTAATTTTTTTGTTATATTCTGTCATTTTACTTTCATTGCATGTGAAGTTATAAGTCTGTGACCTGTTTTCCGGTAAGATGAAGGCAGCATATAATGGAAGCTATCTGCTGAAACTCATTCGTGGTCAAACAAAAAAATGGATTATGCAAGCCAACGGGTCTACAATCCGTATATTGCATAATCCATTTTGAGTATTTTCTTTTACTGTCTTTACAGTGCGGCCTTAATAGCATCTACCATTTCCTGATATTCCGCATCGGTCAGGTATACTTTTCCAGGATTCATCTGGAATACGCCACCGTAATCCGGTCCGTCAACATATTTGGGAGCGAGGTGGAAATGCAGGTGTGAAAGCTTGTCACTGTATGCTCCATAATTGATTTTCTCAGGATTGAATACTTTGTGCATGGCACGGGTTACGCGGGCAACATCAGCCATGAAAGCGTTGCGCTCTTCATCACTTAATTCGCATAAGTCGTCAACGTGACCGTTATATGCCACCAGGCAGCGTCCGTGATATGTCTGCTCTTTAAAAAGAAATACTCGTGAAACGCTTAATGGTGCAATTTCAATCATCAAATTGTGTAATGTTTCATTGTTCTGACAATACAAACATTCTTCAGGATTACTTCTCATAGTATTTTTGTTTTTATGTTAATAAATATTGTTATAGTTCTGTGATTTGTATTTTGGATATTAATATTCCAGTAACTTTTTTACATCATCTTCTTCGCCGACAACCCATACTACTTCTCCTTCTTTCATAGGCTCGTCTATATCAGGACTGATGAGTGTTCCGTCTTCACGTTCCAAACCGACAACAAGACAGTTGTAAATATTGCGAATACCACTGTTTCGTATGGTTTTGCCCAGAAATTTGGAATTCTTGTCTATGATAAACTGTTTTAGACTCATTTCTGGTTCTTCCCATGCGTCTTTGGTAGACTGCTGTGCAGATATTTTTTCAATTTCCTTGCTCAGTTTTTCCAATTGCTCATCCGTACCGATAATCTGAAGCTTATCGTTCGGGAATATCTGTTCGTCTGCTCCGGGAATATTGATTCGTTTCTTGCCGCGCAGAATGGATGCGACATGTACGCCGTATATGTGTCCCAGATTTAGTTCCCGAAGAGTCTTTCCTGCCCAGATGAAGTCTTCTGGAATTTCAAGGTCGGATAAGTGCATGTCATGTGACAACAGATGGCTGGCATATTCCGGCTGTTTTTCTCCAATGTATTCTTCATATTGATCTCTGACTCTCAGATTCTGAATAAACGTACGTTCTATGATAATAGACTGTTTTTTCAGTCTGCGGGAGTAAATCATCAGTAATACCAGGATAATGGCAGCTCCGGCTGCAATAGCGGCAGATGCAGGATAATAGGTTGAAATAACATACATCACGATGAATACAGCCACAACAATACGCAATAGAATGATAGACAGCAGCGGGGCGCGGTTAAATCGGTTGTCACGCCATAATGCCTGAAATTCTACGGAATGGTTCTTTTTAACCATGATGGCCCGTAAGAACGGTGATATGGCCAGAATGGTAATGAGCATTCCCAGCATATGTCCCCAGGTGTCTGGCAGTATTGTCATTAGGAGCGGAGTAATGAAATTGGTACATATGAATATTGTAGCAATGATTACAATAATATATATCAGCATCATCCGTAAAACCGCCTTGAGGAATCTTCGCCAGTTGGTTTCCTGATTGACTGTGGTATGTGAACGTACAGAATAATGGTCTATAAGATTAAGCCACTTCTTGGGTATGCGGCTGTTTATCCAGTTATATGTCGGAACTGATAAACGTATCATGTACGGAGTGGTAAAGGTTGTGATTACCGATACAGCTACTACGATAGGATAAAGGAAATCACTCGTTACTTTTAGGCTGACACCAAGTGAAGCAATGATGAATGCAAATTCACCGATTTGGGTCAAGCTGAATCCACTTTGCATGGCTACTTTCAATGGCTGTCCGGCCAGTACGAAACTTCCGGAGCCCAAGATAGACTGTCCTAATATAATGGTCAGTATGATTACAATGATAGGCCATTTGTATTCTACTATCATTGCCGGGTCTACCATCATGCCTACCGATACGAAAAATATGGCTCCAAACAAATCTTTAACAGGGGCAACCAGTTTCTCAATTGATTCGGCCTCTATCGTTTCTGCCAGGATAGATCCCATGATGAATGCGCCGAAAGCTGCAGAGAAACCGGCTTCGGCTGCTAAGACAACCATCAGGAAGCACATGCCTATGGATACAACCAATAATGTTTCTGAGGACATCAGCCGGCGTACTTTCTTTAGGAATGTAGGAATGATATATATACCGACAACAAACCATAATATCAGGAAAAATACCAGTTTTACAACGCTTTGAACCATTTCTACTCCTTCAAAATTCTGGCTGACAGCCAGTGTGGACAGCATAACCATCAATACAATGGCAAGGATATCTTCCAGAATAAGTACACTTAGAACCAGTCCGGCAAAGCGTTGTTGCCTTAGTCCCATGTCGTCAAAAGCTTTGTAGATAATTGTGGTGGATGACATGGCGAGCATTCCGCCCAGATAGATACAGTCCATGCGTTGCCATCCGAACGACATTCCGACTAAAACTCCCAATACAATCATTGATAAAATAATGGAGCATGCCGCGATAATGGCGGTTCCGCCAACTTTCATCAATTTCTTGAAACTGAATTCCAGTCCTAATGCAAATAATAAAAAGATAACTCCGATATCAGCCCATAATTTGATATCGCTTGTATCCTGAACGGAAGGGGTATATGGCATGTGCGGGCTTGCAATGAAGCCCGCAACAATATAGCCTAAAACCAATGGTTGTTTTAAACGTTTAAATATAAGGGTTGTAATCCCGGCACATGTTAGTATTAATGCCAAATCTGCTATTAAAGGAGATAATTCTGACATTTCTGTTACTTTATATTCAATGTTTAGCTACTAATTCAGCTATTTTTACGACAACATTCATTGCCTTTTCAATAGATTGTACCGGTGCGAACTCATAACGTCCGTGGAAATTCAGACCACCGGCAAAAATATTCGGACAAGGTAGTCCTTTGAATGAAAGTTGTGCACCGTCTGTTCCTCCTCGAATAGCTTTCACCTTCGGAGTTACGCCGGCTTCTTCCATAGCTTTGAAGGCAATATCTATGATATGCATTACCGGTTCAATTTTTTCACGCATATTATAATATTGATCTTTCAATTCTACAGTAATGGTACCTTCGCCATATTCCGCATTCAGGTATTCGGCTATGCGTAACATCTTGTTTTTACGCTCTTCGAATTTTGTGCGGTCATGGTCACGGATGATATATGATACTGTGGTCTGTTCAACTTCTCCTTTTATGCCGACAAGATGGAAGAATCCTTCATAATCCTGAGTATGTCCGGGAGTCTCGTTTGCAGGCAACAAGCTGATAAACTGGTTTGCTACAAGCATAGAGTTTATCATTTTATTTTTTGCGTATCCGGGATGTACGTTACGTCCCTTAACCGTTACTTTGGCTGAAGCTGCATTGAAGTTTTCAAATTCCAGTTCTCCTACTTCTCCGCCGTCCATTGTGTATGCAAAGTCGCATCCAAACTTTTCTACGTCAAATTTATGTGCACCCAGGCCGATTTCTTCATCAGGATTGAATCCTACACGAATCTTTCCATGTTTGATTTCCGGATGTTCTTTCAGATAAACAATAGCTGATACGATTTCTGCAATTCCGGCTTTATCGTCTGCTCCCAATAAAGTCTTTCCATCGGTAACGATAATGTCTTCACCTTTATGATCGAGCAGTTCAGGGAACTGTTTTGGGGAAAGAACAATGTTTTCTTCTGCACAAAGCACGATATCTCCGCCATCGTAGTTATTAACAATTCTTGGATTTACATTTTCTCCAGACATGTCCGGACTTGTATCCATGTGTGCAATGAATCCTACAACAGGAAGAGGTTTGTCTGTATTGGCTGGCAGTGTAGCAAACAGATAACCGTTCTCGTCCAAAGAAATCTCTTCAAGGCCAATGGTCTCAAGCTCTTTTTTCAGATACTCAGCAAATACCATTTGTTTGGCCGTGCTGGGAGTTGTCTGTGATTCTTCGCTCGATTGAGTATCGAAGCTCACATATTTCAAAAATCGTTCTATCAGTGTCATAATGGTATATTAATTTAAAATTACACAATGATGATTCTTTTAAAAATGACTGCTACCGTCGAAGCAATGTGTACAAACCTTGCATTTGGGTAATCCGATTGCCTCGATCAATGTTTCAAGTGTATTGAATTTTAAGGAAGTTAATCCGAAACGTTCAGCAATGGTTTTCACAAGACGCTGGTATTCCGGAGAATCGGTCGTAGCATATTTTTCAAGATTCTTGTTGGGGTCTCCTTCGAACTCATTGATGAGGCGGCGTGTTATCAGTTCCAAATCTCCCTTTGATGAGGTGAAATTGATAAACGGACAGCTGTATATCAACGGTGGACATGCTATACGCATATGCACTTCTTTTGCACCGTAATCGAACAGAATCTTGACATTATCTCTCAGTTGGGTTCCGCGAACTATAGAGTCGTCACAGAATAATATTCGTTTACCTTGCAACATGGCGCGGTTGGGTATTAATTTCATTTTTGCTACCAATGAACGCATTTCCTGATTGCTCGGAGTGAAGCTTCGTGGCCATGTCGGGGTGTATTTGGCGATGGCACGATGGTAGGGAACACCTTTACCTTCGGCATATCCTAATGCCATTCCTACTCCGGAGTCAGGGATACCACATGCGCAGTCAACAATGGAATCATCTTTTTGTCCCATTTTGTATCCGCTGGCAAAACGAACTTCTTCTACATTCTTGTTTTCATAACATGAAGCCGGGAATCCGTAATAAACCCATAAGAACGAGCAAATCTGCATTTCCTCATTAGGCTTGCGCATTTGTTCTATTTCATTAGCACGCACGCGTAATATTTCTCCCGGTCCTACATAACGTTCTATTTCATAATCCAGATTAGGAAGACTGCTTGATTCACTGGTAATGGCATATGCTCCTTCTTTCTTACCGATAATGATAGGAGTGCGTCCCCATTTGTCTCTTGCTGCAATGATACCGTCATCGGTCAGTAATAACATGGAACATGAACCTTTGATGGAACGGTATACATTTTCAATACCGTCAACAAAATCTTTACCTTGAATAATAAGCAAGGATATCAGTTCTGTAGGATTGGTTTTTCCGGAGCTTAATTCTGCAAAGTGCATGTTGTGAGAAAGTAACTCTTTCTCAAGTTCTTCAATATTGTTTATTTTTGCAACGGTCACAATAGCAAATTTTCCCAAGTGAGAATTGATTACCAAAGGCTGAGAATCCGTATCGCTAATAATTCCTATCCCGGCATTTCCGCTAAATCTTGGTAATTCGTCTTCAAATTTGCTTCGGAAATATGAGCTTTCCAGATTGTGAATTGAACGGATGAATCCTTTCTCACAATCGTATGTAGCCATACCACCTCTCTTTGTTCCCAAATGCGAATTATAATCAGTACCGTAATATAAATCGGTAACACAACTCTTCATAGAAACTGTTCCAAAAAAACCTCCCATATAAGTTACGTAAGTTTTAGGTTATAATAATCAGTAATTTTTCAAAGTTCAAAATTACTGATTTCTTTTTGAAAGATTTCTATGACAAAAGGATATTTTCAGAAAAAACAATAAGAAAAATAGTATTTATACATTCTGTTCTCTTTCTGAAGAGTGGTTTATGCCGCTCGATGACTGTGTTGAAATAGCCTGTAATACAGTATCTATTATAGAGATATCCCCCGTATGATTCTGCTTAAACAGAATATACAGGGGATATTTTCAGTAAAATGTATAGGTTGATGCTTATCGTTCCGTTATTGTCAGAAACGGTAATTCAATCCTATACCGAAAACTTTATTTGTACGCGTAAATGAATCGCTTCCGGATATTTTGGGCAAGCTGGATGCTATGGCTTCAGGTACACCTATATTCTGGAGCTTTTGACTCATATCGTTATAATTCTCCTGAGTTCGTTTATAAGTATCATAATTTGTCCAGAAATACGCAATATTAAGTTGCATGTCTTTGCTGAGGTTTATTCCGGCTCCAAAACCGAAAGAATATGAACTTACATTAAAGCTGATATCGCTCAGAAATTCATCTGTTACACCATAATCCGTACGTTGCATTCCTCCACTTACTGAAACTCTTTTGCAGATATCCCATTCAATGCCAGCCAGATATTCATTGGTTCCATGACTTAGATGGTCCTGTTTGTTGTCGGCCATGCTGGCGTGAGTATCAAAGAAATGATGATATCCTACAGATGCACGTAAAGTGGGAAGAATTTCATAAGAAGCTCCGATGGTAAGCAGACTGGGAATATCGTGAGGAGTATTTATTCCATGGTCATAATCTTTGAAACCGGTTGTATTGATTACAGTCTTGTTTTCTACATTCAGATTCGTATTAAACTCATATTTCAACCCGAAGTTCCATTTCCCGTATTTGAAATCCAGACCGATTATAGGAGTAATTCCCCATCCGTCTTGTGAACAGTCTAGTTCTTTGTCAGTTGTTGCCGTAGCCATAAGTGATGCCAGTGCTTTTTGGGTAGGGTCAGTTGCTTGTCCGGCCATAGCCTTGAAAAAATCGGAAGCTGGCACCATTGTTCCTGTCATCGGATTGTTTACTTGTATATTTTTCAAATAGCCGAAATAATGATTGTCAACATAGTTGATTCGTCCGCCGACAAAAGCAGACAAGTGTTCGTTTATTTTGTACGTAGCTCCCAACTGCAGTCCGTAGATATATTGTTTTCCTTCCATGTAGCTGTCTACGGAATATTGGTTGATTCCGAAGTCTTTACCGAAAACCGGAACCATTGAAACAATCGATTCAAAGGAAGCAAGTCCGTTATTGAACGTAGCTTTTCCGCCACCGCCTGTTATGGCAAAGCTTCCTGAAAAAGTCCAATTCCCTTTTTTATAAGCAGCCTGCAGTGATGGAATGACGGGCGCAGAAGCTTCTCCTTTATAATAACGGCTACCGTCGTTCTGTGTATATCCGTCTGCATTGGCAAGGAAGGGGGCATACGTAGAACATATTTTGCGTGTTTGAAAAGCACTTTGGATATTTAGCGATAAATGAAATCCTTCTTTCAGAAAAGCCAGACCAGCCGGATTGGAATAGACTGCGTCAATTGCCCATGAAGCATCGCGTGCAGGATTACGTAAAAATAAGATGTTTTGGTTGGTATTTGTCAGGAGCCCACCTGCAAAAGTTGAACTTGAAACAATTAATGCAATAGCACTTGATAATAATTTTTTGCTCATTTAATACGTGTTTATAGTTAGAGCGCGCAAAGATAGTGTAAAAAATGTAATAAAACCTTCTTTTGTGCAAATAAAAATAAAGGATAATATAGTTTTATATGAAACTATTTATCGGGTAAATGTTTGTCTTGTCTGCTCACAATGCCGGTAGAGAGTCCTTTACATAATATAAATAAGGATATTGAAAATGCATTTTTTGCAGATAAGCCAGCTTAATACTTCTATTATAGAAGATTTTTTGTACTTTTGCAACCTTGAAAATGCTGTATTAAAATAAAATAACGGGATACAGGCATAATTTTATTACATGTAAATAATCAAATAAAGAAAAAGATATGTTCGATAATTTAAGTGAGAGACTTGAACGGTCGTTTAAAATCCTGAAAGGTGAAGGCAAAATTACCGAGATTAATGTTGCCGAAACATTGAAAGATGTACGCAAGGCATTGCTTGATGCCGATGTTAACTATAAAGTAGCCAAAAGTTTTACAGATACTGTAAAGGAGAAAGCTTTGGGACAGAACGTTCTGACTGCTGTTAAACCGAGTCAGTTGCTTGTGAAGATTGTTCATGATGAGCTTACAACTTTGATGGGAGGTGATACTGCGGAAATTGAACTGAAAGGACATCCGGCAGTTATTTTAATGTCAGGTCTTCAAGGTTCCGGTAAGACTACCTTCTCTGGCAAGCTGGCTTTGATGCTGAAAAACAAGAAGAACAAAAAGCCTCTGTTGGTTGCTTGTGACGTATATCGTCCTGCTGCTATTGAACAGTTGAAGGTATTGGGTGAGCAGATACAGGTATCGGTTTATAGCGAACTTGACAGTAAGAATCCGGTTGAGATTGCACAGCATGCCATTCAGGAAGCCAAGGCTAAAGGCTATGATGTTGTGATAGTCGATACTGCAGGTCGTTTGGCTATCGATGAGCAGATGATGAATGAAATAGAGGCAATCAAGAAAGCCATCGAGCCTGATGAAACCTTGTTCGTTGTTGACTCAATGACCGGACAGGATGCGGTAAATACAGCACGAGAATTTAATGAACGTTTGGATTTTGACGGAGTTGTGCTTACTAAGCTTGACGGTGATACTCGTGGTGGTGCAGCTCTTTCTATTCGTACCGTTGTAAACAAACCTATTAAGTTTGTAGGTACTGGCGAAAAACTTGAGGCAATAGATTTGTTCCATCCTTCACGTATGGCCGACCGTATATTGGGTATGGGTGATATCGTTTCGTTGGTTGAACGTGCCCAGGAGCAATACGATGAGGCTGAGGCTAAACGTCTTCAGAAAAAGATAGAAAAGAATCAGTTCGATTTCAATGATTTTCTTGCCCAGATACAGCAAATCAAGAAGATGGGTAACCTTAAGGACCTGGCATCTATGATTCCGGGTGTGGGAAAAGCCATTAAGGATATAGAAATTGATGACAATGCGTTCAAGAGTATTGAGGCAATTATTTATTCAATGACTCCGAAAGAACGTACACATCCTGAAATATTGAACAATTCACGTCGTCAGCGTATAGCGAAAGGTAGTGGTACCAGTCTGCAGGAGGTAAACAGATTACTGAAACAGTTTGACCAGACTCGCAAGATGATGAAGATGGTAACCGGTAGCAAAATGGGTAAAATGATGGCTAAGATGCCAAAGATGCCGGGAATGCCTAAGATGAAGAAATGATATAATTTTTGTGGACAATGATAAAAAAGGAGAAAGTTTTTTGAACTTTCTCCTTTTTAAGTTATGCCGCATGGCAGATTTGTGTTACATTTGTAAGCAATCATATAATATAAATCAGGTAAACTATGCAACTAATAGACGGAAAAGCTATTTCAGAACAGGTGAAACAGGAAATTGCAGCCGAAGTAGCCGAGATTGTAGCTAAAGGTGGCAAACGTCCTCATCTTGCCGCAATACTGGTAGGACATGATGGCGGTAGTGAAACTTATGTAGCTGCTAAGGTAAAGGCATGTGAGGTTTGCGGTTTCACATCAACTTTGATTCGTTATGAAGAGGATGTAACAGAAGAAGAATTATTAAACAAGGTAAAAGAGTTGAATGCCGATAACGATGTTGACGGATTTATAGTTCAATTACCTTTGCCTAAACATATTTCAGAACAGAAAGTTATAGAAACGATTGATTATCGTAAGGATGTTGACGGTTTCCATCCTATAAATGTAGGACGTCTTTCTATTGGATTGCCATGTTATGTATCGGCAACCCCTAATGGAATACTGGAGCTCTTGAAACGTTACAATATAGAAACTTCAGGTAAGAAATGTGTTGTTTTGGGCCGTAGTAATATTGTTGGCAAGCCGATGGCTACTCTGATGATGCAAAAAGCATATCCTGGTGATGCTACTGTTACCGTATGTCATAGCCGGTCAAAAGATCTGGTAAAGGAATGTCGTGAAGCAGATATCATTATTGCTGCAATGGGACAGCCTAATTTTGTAACGGCAGATATGGTAAAAGAAGGAGCGGTGATAATTGATGTAGGTACAACCCGAGTGCCGGATGCAACCCGTAAATCAGGATTCAAGTTGACCGGCGACGTAAAATTTGACGAGGTTGCTCCTAAATGTTCTTTCATTACTCCTGTTCCGGGAGGTGTAGGACCGATGACTATTGTATCTTTAATGAAGAATACATTGTTGGCCGGAAAGAAAGCAGTCTATAAAGATTAAGTGGATATATTATAATAATGACGGATTATACAATACTGCAGAACAAAGGTGCGGGGTATCTGTATAATCCGTTTTTTATGTGTTGTCAGTCTTGTCCGGTATTGAATGGGAGAGAAGTTTATCAGCTTTCTCCTGCTTCATACCCAATACAGGGAGTAACCGACTCAGGACGTTTCAGGATGAATTTTTCCCTGGAATCGGGCAGAAAACTCCTCGGAAAGTACAATAAAGGCATAAAAGAATACTTTTTTTGAAAAAATATCGCAAACTATTTGCAGGTATCAAAAAAATGCCTACCTTTGCATCGCTTTTGAGAACAAGAGGTTCTTAAAAAACAAATAACATGGTGGCTGTAGTTCAGTTGGTTAGAGCGTCAGATTGTGGTTCTGAATGTCGTGGGTTCGAGTCCCATCTGCCACCCACACGAAAAACTCCTACAAGAATTCTTGTAGGAGTTTTTTTATTTTCTATAATCTCGTAATACCAAGATAAATATTTTGATAATGGAGCAATATATATATATCATAGAAAAAGCGCTTGATTTGGCATCATGGCAAGTGCGGAATACATTAAAATTGCTCGAAGGAGGAGCAACCATTCCTTTTATAAGCCGATACCGTAAGGAAGCTACCGGTGGTCTTGATGAAGTGAAAATAGCCGATATCAGTAACTGGCTTGATAAACTGAAGGACATTTCAAAAAGAAAAGATACTATCCTTTCCACCATTGAGGAGCAGGGTAAGTTGACTGAGGAGCTGAAACTGCGTATTGAAAACTGTTGGGATTCTACCGAACTTGAGGATATCTATCTTCCATATAAACCCAAGAGAAAGACACGTGCCGAGGCCGCGCGTCAGAAAGGACTTGAACCTTTAGCCGTAATGCTTATGATGCAGCGTGAGATGCATCTGGAACAGAAACTGGCAGCCTTTGTAAAAGGGGAAGTGAATTCAGAAGATGAAGCACTGAAAGGTGCCCGTGACATTATAGCCGAGCAGGTAAATGAAGACGAGCAGGCGCGTAATATCGTGCGTATGCAGTTTGCTCGCAACGCCGTTATTACATCCAGACTTGTCAAGGGAAAAGACGAGGAGGCTGTAAAATACCGCGATTATTTTGATTTTTCAGAGCCTTTAAAACGATGCTCGTCACATCGGTTGCTTGCCATTCGTCGAGGAGAGTCAGAAGGCTTTCTGAAAGTTTCCATAGCGCCGGCCGATGATGAGGAGGCAACCATGCGTCTTGAGCGCCGGTTTGTACATGCTCGCAACGAATGTGCCCGTCAGGTATCAATGGCGATAGAAGATGCTTACAAGCGTCTGCTGAAACCTTCCATTGAGACGGAATTTGCATCATCGAGTAAGCAGAAAGCCGATGAAGAAGCCATTCGTGTCTTTGCGGCCAATCTGCGTCAGCTGCTTATGGCTCCTCCGTTGGGGCAGAAGCGTGTATTGGGTATTGACCCCGGATACCGTACCGGATGTAAGGTCGTGTGTCTTGATGCGCAAGGAAATCTTTTGCATAATGAGACTATTTATCCGCATCCGCCGAAGAACGAGCGTGCACAGGCTGCACGTAAAATTACTACACTGGTTGAACAATACTCCATTGACGCCATCGCCATCGGAAATGGTACGGCAAGTCGTGAAACCGAAGATTTTATAACCAATCTGCAATATGCCCGTAAGGTACAGGCTTTTGTTGTGAGTGAAGACGGAGCTTCCATCTATTCAGCTTCAAAGATAGCCCGTGAAGAATTTCCGGATTATGATGTGACGGTACGTGGGGCCGTATCTATTGGCCGCCGTCTGATGGACCCGCTGGCCGAACTGGTGAAGATTGACCCCAAATCGATAGGAGTAGGGCAGTATCAGCACGATGTAGACCAGACGGCATTGAAGAAATCACTTGACCAGACGGTAGAGAATTGCGTAAACCTTGTGGGGGTAAATCTGAATACTGCCAGCAAGCATCTGCTTACATATGTATCCGGACTGGGACCTCAGCTGGCGCAGAATATTGTAGACTATCGTTCGGAAAACGGCCCGTTCCATTCCCGTCGCGAATTGCTGAAGGTGCCGCGTATGGGAGCCAAGGCCTATGAGCAGTGTGCCGGATTCCTGCGTATTCCTCATGCCGATAATCCGTTGGACAATACGGCCGTTCATCCGGAAAGCTATCCGGTGGTACAGCGTATGGCTTCCGATCTTGATTGCTCGGTCAGCGAACTGATAGCTTCGAAAGACCTGCGTGCCAGGATTGACCTTCAGAAATATGTTACGGATACGGTAGGTATTCCTACTCTGACCGATATCATGCAGGAGCTTGACAAGCCGGGGCGTGACCTGCGTCAGACCGTACAGGTGTTCTCATTCGACCCGAATGTAAGAACACTGGCCGATTTGCATGAAGGCATGGAGCTTCCTGGAATCATTACCAATATAACCAATTTCGGTTGCTTTGTCAATGTAGGTATCAAGGAGAACGGACTGGTGCATCTCTCACAGTTGGCCGACCGTTATATAACCGACCCTAACGAAATCGTGCACATTCATCAGCATGTTCGTGTGAAGGTACTGGCCATAGATGAGGCCCGTAAACGTCTGTCACTTACGATGATTGGCGTAGAACAGAAAGGATAGGAAGAATGCTTCAGATAATGCTGTAATGCTTGTCTGCATAAAATAATTGCCGCAGAGTTTGCTTTTCAATGAAAAAATAAGTGTAACTTTGCGGTCGCAAAAATGATTTATTAATCCGAGTGCTTGAACACCTCGTAAAAAACAAGGAATATGAAAAATCAAACCGTTTCGGTATCCTTCATGCTATTGGGGATACTATTCTGTGTCTGCCTTATTGCAGCCAATCTTCTCGAAGCCAAAGTGGTACAGGTAGGTGCCATTTCCATTACCGCAGGTTTCATCGTGTTTCCGGTTTCATACATTCTGAACGACTGTATAGCCGAAGTGTGGGGTTTCCGCAAGGCGCGTCTTATTATCTGGGCCGGTTTTGCCATGAACTTCTTTGTCATTCTGCTTGCTCAGGCTGCTGTGGCTTTGCCTGCTGCACCTTTCTGGAATGGCGATGAGCATTTTAACTTTGTATTCGGACTTGCACCGCGTATAGCTTTTGCCAGTCTGACGGCTTTCCTGGTCGGTTCATTTATAAACGCTTATGTGATGAGCCGTATGAAACTGGCATCAAACGGAAAGAACTTTTCGGCCCGTGCCATTGTGTCGACGTTGTTTGGCGAGAGTGCCGACTCGTTGATATTCTTTCCCATCGCTTTTGGCGGTCTGATTCCGTTTAATGAACTCATCAAGATGATGATTGTGCAGGCTGTAGCCAAGACTCTTTATGAGATTGTGGTATTGCCGGTTACCATCCGCGTGGTTCGTTATGTGAAGAAGGTCGACGGGAGTGATGTTTATGACACCAATGTGTCATACAATATTCTTAAGGTAAAGGAAATCTGATAGACTTATGAAGAAAGAAACTGCATTAGTGGTATTTAGTGGAGGACAGGACTCTACTACCTGCCTGTTTTGGGCGAAAAAGAATTTCAGTAAAGTGTGTGCGCTTAGTTTCATTTACGGACAAAAACACGTGAAGGAGGTGGAACTGGCACGTGCCATTGCACAAAAAGCCGGTGTGGATTTTGATGTGATGGATGTATCGTTTATCGGCTCGCTGGGAAAAAATTCACTGACCGACACTTCTATTGAGATGGATCAGGTAAAACCGGCCGACAGTGTGCCGAATACTTTTGTTCCGGGACGCAACCTGTTTTTTCTGAGCATAGCCGCAGTATATGCCCGTGAGAGAGGTATCAGGCATCTGGTTACCGGTGTTTCGCAGACAGACTTCAGCGGATATCCCGACTGTAGGGACAATTTTATCAAATCGCTGAATGTCACTCTTAATCTGGCCATGGAAGAGCAGTTTGTCATACATACTCCGCTGATGTGGATAGACAAGGCCGATACATGGGCACTGGCCGATGAACTGGGAGTCTTCGACATTATCCGAAATGAGACGCTGACCTGCTATAACGGCATACCCGGTGACGGATGCGGACATTGTCCGGCATGCAAGCTTCGCCGTGAAGGACTTGAGAAATATCTGGCCCGAAAAAACAATCTTAATTCAGCTGAGTGATTATGGAAAGAAAAGACGAACTGACCCTTTTGGGAAACAAGAATACTACTTACCGTACCGATTATGCGCCCGAGGTGCTTGAAGCCTTTGTCAACAAGCATCCCGAGAATGATTACTGGGTGCGTTTCAACTGTCCGGAGTTTACCAGTCTGTGTCCTATTACCGGACAACCCGATTTTGCCGAGATACGCATCAGCTACCTGCCCGATGTGAAGATGGTAGAGAGCAAAAGTCTGAAACTTTATCTTTTCAGTTTCAGAAATCATGGCGACTTTCATGAAGACTGCGTCAATACCATCATGAAAGACCTGATAAAGCTGATGGACCCGAAATATATCGAGGTGACCGGTATCTTTACTCCCCGTGGGGGAATATCCATCTATCCGTATGCCAACTATGGCCGTCCCGGCACTAAATATGAGGAGTTGGCACGTTATCGGATGATGAATCATGATTTGTAAGCGTGCTTAACAGTACTTATATAATTTAGTCCCATAGGCATTCACAAGGGATTCTGCTGATTTTTCAGAATATATACCTTGTGGGTGCCTCTTCCTTTTGTATCTATTCCCGTTTCGGGCATTTCCCGCCATTTACGCAGTTCGATGGCTGCTGAATTGTGTAATAGTCCAGTTATGCGACAATAATCACTTACACTCATTATTCCGTTTTCTCTCAGATACTCTTGTGCGCGTTTCAGTCGTTCTTCGGGTAGAAGTTTTTGAGACGATTGTTTGAATTTCGTTTTTGAGCGCTTCAGTTTGCAGTTCACTGCCGTCTGACGGATAAATTCCTTGTCGGCTCTGAAATTAATGTTGTTCAGATAGATGCTTGCGGCATTTCGTTTTCTTACATCATCTTCCTCATCGTTTTCATTGGCCGGTTTTCTAAGAGCCAGCGAGGGAGTAAATATGCCCAGTCCGTCAATTTTTACGGAATAGCCCATCGCCATTCGATAGGCCACTTCTCGCGTCATCATTTCAATCATTCCGGTTATCTCGCCGGTGGTGAATGTACTGTTTTTGCTGATATTCTCAACAATTTCTTTCGTTTCAGTCTGTCCCCACAAAATCATGCGTGGATAAACTGTCCGTTTTCCCTCTTCATTGGGCAGGTTTGATTCCTGCATTTCATAGTCTGCCATAATTCATTTGTATTTGATTAAAAGTCTATCTTTAGGCTAAAGATACATATCTCTAGCCTAAGTATATGTATCTCTAGGCTAAGTATACATATACTTAACGTAAAGATAGACTTTTTTTCATGTGTTTTCAAGTTTTCTATATGAAATAGTTTCATAATGAGCTTTGGTCATTTATTTTCTGTTCACTATTGGATTTTCATTTTCAGGTTTGCTGGCGGATAAAAGAGTGAGGCGGAAGTAAAAAACTGCCGGAAAGAGACATGGATTGGCGTCATGTTTCTTTCCGGTAGAGATTGGTTGTTATGAGATTTACAGACTGGGCTTTACCGCTTGCAGTGTTCCGTCTTCATTGAAATAGAGTCGGTCAATGCATATTTCGCGGTAATATCCGGCATTCCATCCTTTTTTAATGGCATCCGGACGGCTGAATCGGTGGTATACGATATACCATTCATCTGTTCCCGGTTTTTGAATTACGGAATGATGTCCGGTACCCCATATGCCCTGACGTCCGTCTTTGGCAAGCAAAACTTTTTTTTCTACCTGTCCGGTGAGTGAGGTCGGCGAGTCGCTTATGGCATAACGTACCTGGTAATTCGGACTTCGGGTGTCGTTTTCAGACCAAGTGAAATAATATTTGCCGTTGCGGTAGAATACATAAGTAGCTTCGTTGTAATGGTAGCGTCCTTTTTGATTCCTGTTGATAAGCAGACGGGTTGAGCCCTCCTTGATGGAAGTCATGTCGTCGTTCAGTTCCGATACGGCAAGGAAGCCGTTTCCCCAATACAGATAATAGTTACCGCTTTTCGGGTCGCGGAATACATCCGGGTCAATCACGGCACCGCCCTTAACACCTTCCGGACGCTGCGAAATCAATGGATGTCCCAATGCGTCTTTGAAAGGTCCTTCCGGATTGTCGGCTACAGCTACGCCTATTTTCCCGTCGGCCACAAAATAGTAAAAGTATTTATATGTAGTTTTTCCATCTTTCCTTGAGTATTTCCGTTCTATGATGCATGGAGCCCATGCTTTTTCATTGGCCCAGGAGCAGTCTTTCTGGAGGTCAAGCATTACCCCGTTGCGAGTCCATGTCTTCATATCTTCTGAAGAATATACCTTGAAGTCGTGGTTTTTCCACCCGACAATTCCGTCGGTAGTAGGGTAGAGGTAGTATTTTCCTGTCTTTTCGGCATAGAGAATCTCCGGGTCGGCAAAGTAGCCCGGTATTACGGGATTGTTCTTGTTGGGTGCCAGGTATTTGCTTTCTTCCTTGCAGCTCCATTGTTCAAGAGTTTCATATTCTTCTCGGGTGAGCGTCATGAACGAACCGTGTTGCGGAGCTTCCACGCCTTCAATGTCACGGGGTGAGTTAAAATTACTCAGGTACTTGTCGGCTTTGCAGATTCGGTAGCGTACGGGGCGTGAAGAATATTCCACATATCCGATGCGCCACGTAGAGTCGCCTTGCAGTTGGAAGGCAGAAACTCCTTCACATTTCTTTTTCCCTTCAAAATTGATATAGTCATCGTCCGATGGCAGACTCCACGGCCCCTCTAGTGCCGGTGCGGTGGATGTGAAAAGTCCGGGTTTTCCACCTTCCTTTTTAATCATCATGTGATAAAGTCCGTCAGATGGAAGATAATTGATATCGGCGTCGATGGTTGCATATCCCCAGTCAAAGAGCAGGCGCGGTTTGGTTAAGGTTGTGAACGACTCATCGGCATATGAGTAATACATCCGGTCATATTTCTCTTCGGCACTGTTCAGCATGGAGTAGTAAATGAAGTATCCTCCCCGTTTCCCGTTGGGCCACTGATAATTGGGATTCCAGAAAATTTGCGGAGCCCACACACGGTTTACGGTCGAAAAATCCTTGTAGACGTCGGGTGCGTCCTTATCCGAGAATATTTCCGCTCCCTTGCGAAAGTCGAATGTAACCGATTTCCAGTTTATCAGGTCATCGCTGGTGAGCAAATCAATTCCATAATTGTTCCAGGTGTGTGATTTGTGGTTTGCCATGTCGGTTGTGACCATAAGGTATCCGCTTCCGTCATGTTTGCGGCAAATATATGCATCGCGTGTTCCGCCTTCTATGCGTGCATGTTCTTCTGGGTTGAATACGGCATTTCCTCCCAGGAGGTCATGAAAATGAATGCCGTCACGGCTTAAGGCGTATGCCGTCCATTCGCCCCGTCCGCTCATGTGGCAATAGAGATATCCGTAATCTCCCTTTTGCAGATTCTGTCCGGATGCCATGAACGGAGCCAGCAGCAATCCGAATATAAGAGCTGTCTTTTTCATTTGTATGATGTTTGGTTTAGTAAAAACTCTACAAATTTATATATAACTGTCGGATTTCTGATAGACAGGGGATAAAATAAAAATCCCCGCAACTCAAACGAGTCACAGGGATTTATTATATTGAAAAAGTATCTTATTACTTGTTCAAAGCAGTAGCAACGTCAACAGCGCAAGCTACAGTACAACCTACCATCGGGTTGTTACCGATTCCTAAGAATCCCATCATTTCTACGTGAGCAGGAACTGATGAAGAACCAGCGAACTGAGCGTCTGAGTGCATACGGCCCATTGTATCGGTCATACCGTAAGAAGCCGTAGTTTTGTATCTATGCAACCTTTTTAATTATCTATAAATCAAACTTATAGTAACAATAGATAAACTCCGTGTAAATAAATAAAAGAACTAATTATAAAAATGGGCTGCATTATGGTAAAATTCCTAATGCAATCCTATTTACAAGAGAAATCCATTATTGGATTAAGAGCTTGGCTTTTTCAGAAAGAATAGCCACCATAATGATAAACAAAGATAAGTATTCTTTTTAATAATGTTGTATTGCAATAACATTCTATTTATTGGGGCTTATTATATGGATATTTTCTTAAAATGTAGTAGCATTATAAAAAGAAAAACAGCATAAGAGTTTTTTTAAGTTCAAATGCTGTTTCAACACATTTCTCTTGCCCACCATAAAAAGGCTCTAATTTCTTCATCTTTGATATTCTCATAGAATTTATCTGGGTCTTTCCAATATTCTTCTTTAGATAATCCATATTTATCTAACACTTCTTCTATCCTTTTAATCCAATCTTCTGCTACAATCGTCATAATTATTGGTTTATTTTAGTTATAGCAACATAGAATGTTTGAGTAATAAGAACAGCATAAGGATTTTTAGGGGCAAATGCTGTTCTTGTTTATAAATTTAATATGTAACCATATAATCAGCTATTTGTCTGAACACATCACCTGCCATTAATCCACTACTTATAGGAAGCTCTTCTTTATGAATGGAAACAATGATAGAATATTGTGGATTATCAGCTGGGAAGTAACCACAGAATTCTACTATATAGCTACCATCTGCGAGTTGTATAGTTCCATTTTTACCGGCTACCTTTACTTTGTCAGATTTTGCAGGTTGTCCCAATCCGTCAGTAACCACATATTCTAATGCCTGCTTCAAGCTATCTACATTGTGTTTATTAGCAAACTTTCCATCATTTCGTGCAATGGTATTATATAAAGTCAGCATTTTAATTGTATTCAGACTATCCAATTCAATTCCTATCTTGCGTAACTGAGATTGATAAGACTGTTCATTAGCAAAAGCCTTTAGTAACGTTTTATAAACTGCTATTTCTGAATCAACAGCTAATCCTTGCTGAATGGTAATTTTTCCATATCCGCCTCTTTGCCAGTTATGGTCTTTGATTTCTATTCCATTTGTATAATAGATACCATTTTCAACATCAACCGTATCAGACAAATGAATCTTGCCAGTCTCTAAAGCTGCTAATATAGATATAGGTTGTATCAATCCCAACGCTTGTGTTTGAGGTAGATTTTCACAAGTTTGGTAGTTAGTACTATCTTTTCTTTCAAGTCCTACCATCACTTTTATTTGCCCTGTTTGAACTTCCATAATAGCGACTTGTCCAGATAAGGCATTTATTTCTGATAGTTTGTTTTCAAGGATAGAAATTGTCTTGGCTTGTAAGGTACTATCTATGGTTAATGTTATTCTTACATCTTGTTGTTTAGGTAAGCAAGATGCCAAAAGAATTGTGCAACTTAATAAAGTATATATTTTCTTTTTACTTCTTATTTTCATTGTCAAAATTAGAACTAGGTATCTCATATATTATATAAATCCTCTTCAATTTGTTTCTTTATTTTTAAAAGTGCTTCATAATTGTATCTATTGTTATTGATTAATTCTGTTAGTTCTTTTGCTTGTTCTTCTCTTAAAGGATGTTTGTCTGGGTGCGTTTTGATAATAAGTTCTTTATATAGAATTTTTGCTTTGGCAATGCTCATAACAACATTTGTTTCTTCATTATTATTGTTGTTTTTTTGAAATATCTTCTTTAACCAACTAAACATTATCATTCGATGTAATAATTATTAAGATTTGCATAAGCCTTAAGTGAAAATAATCGCCCAACTGTGGTGTTGCATCCTTGAATAATAAGAGTGTCAAATCCTAATGTCATCAATCTTCTAATAAATGCTTTATTGGATAATATATAGTTTGATATTTCAATTATTTCTGAATCTTTTAATCCTGCATCGTTTTTTATAGTAATTTTAAATCCACTTCTAAAAGTCATAGAACTCATCTCATGGGCAAAGTCTTTATCTCCAGATGTAATAGAAACATTACATAGTCTATTTAATTCACCGGAATAAAAGACTTCTCTGAAACTTTGATTCATGGAATTAATGATTTTTATTCGTTCAAAAGAACCATCCAGCAGAGAATTTAATAAATTATTAAAAAAATCCGTTATTGACATATCTATAACATTTTACTTAACAATTCTCCAGTGCTACTATAAACGTAAGCACCATTTTTACCTTTCTCATTAATGAATTTTTTCAAGATACTTTTCAATGCCTCATCTATAGACATATTAGAGGAAATAGCATATTTTACAGGATTGTTGTGGTGTAATTGATATGCTACACTTGCTAACAAATGTACTCTAGCATCCTCTATTGTCATTTTCTCGTAAACAGTGATTAAGATTAAAATATTTATGTTGACAAATTCTTTAAACCATTCTTGAGCAGTTTGATTTCTGAAAGACATGAATTTTTGTGGCATTTCTCCTTCAAAATATGGAGTGTTTAAGTCGGCTTTACTATTACAAGATAACATCATTTTAATAAATAATTCTATTGCTTTTCTTTCTAGCCGACTTCCACTGTAACGATTCTTAAAACCAAAAGCAAGTGAAGAGAATGGAACATGCGTTAATAGCTCTTCTAAAGCATTGCCATATAATCCCAATGCTGTTGATGCTGCATGCAAATAGCGATATAAATTTTCTTCTTCTAAATATTGTACCTTCTCTTTATCATATAAGTTCAAATTACCACAATAATCAACTAAGGAGATGTGTACATATGAATCTATTAGATAACGTTCATCTGTTGTTAAATTATTTTTATCTAGTAGTTTTTTTAATTCATTAAATGAAATATTCTTTATTGTCATAATGTAATGTAATCATTAATAATCATAGACCACAATTCTTCTTTTCTTTCTTCTGAACTTATATTTAAAATGTATTTGCAGATTAAATCTACTTTTTCGTCATAAGAAAGGCCCATTTTTTTTACTATCTTAAGTATCGTGTATGAAATAACGCCCTTTGCTTCTGGTTGTGCTTCATAAGCTTCTAACACAGAAAAGTAATCTTCTGCATTTTTAATTAGTTTCTGTCTATCATAAGGATAACAGTCATTAATAACTGTATATTTAATAAGTTCCTTAACCTTTTCCTCTAAACCTCTTTCTTCTATTATCGGTTGAATCAAAAGTTTCGCTGTAGCTTCTCCACTGACGTCTTTTATGACAACTGCAATTTCTAATAAATCTCTAACGAAGCACATATCTACATCCGTTATTCTTTTTCCAAATAAACTTATTCCCATAATTCAAAATTTATAAGTTAGTAAGATAATAGATTATTGTCTGAACAATGGACTTTTTCTAATTAATTCAGATGTGGGTAAATCGAAAGCGATGGATAATACTATAAAAGATTTTAATTCTACAGGATTTCCGGGTCCGTCTATATTCATTATGTCAAGTAAAGCTTTTTCTAGTTTTACTTTTTTTTCAAATCCCATATTTTTCACTATTGCTTTTACAGTCTCAACATCTAATGCTCCAACTTCCCTCCAGAACGTTTCAACATCTAACTTTACACCTATTTCTCTCATAAGTTCCGCCATAAAAACAGCCTCTTGATAATTGCGTTTTCCATCTGTGTCTGCAATGTACATAACTGCAAACATAAATGCTTTTTGTTCTTCTGAATTATAAATCATTACTCAAAATCATGACTTTCAAATTCCCAGATGAAAGCGGATAAAAAATTAAGGTGTGGGAACTTACTGCTTTATCCTACATTCAGGTCTTCGCATTACCTATGGAATGGATAAAACAATAGCCCACACCAAGTTGAGTATATGCAAACCTTCACAGGTAAGTATATATCAAATGGTGCGGTGCTATTGCCATCATCTTCATTCCAATAATCAAAGTTGCGAAGTTTGAATGTAGAAGATAATTTCAATAACACCTTTCGTTAATTAATATGTCCTTTCAGTCTCTAACGACTTAGATAGCTGAAATTGCTGCAAATATAACGAAAGGGTTTTAAATGGAAAAATTATATACAGCATAATTTGTTTTCCATATGTCGTATAACATGTATATACTTTTTTATTTATATAGTCTGCATTATTAATCTTTCTAGTTATTATCTTTTTAAATATTTTTCTTTGTGATAATATTCCAGTGATATTCTTTGTATTTCTCATATTTATAAGTCTTTTTTCTTTTGGTAAATTATAAAATGCTTCATAATATTTGATCTTAAGTGCGTTTGAACTTCGGATTACGTTACAAATATAAGGAGTATTGGTGCTGAGTATAAGGAATAAATTCTGGTTAAGTTTTTATTACCTTTAGTATGTAATGTATTTGGGAGGATTGGGTATCAGGTTTGTAATATGAATAATCCCATTGCTTTATTCTTTTAAGAAATGAGTAATGGGATTAAATATTTATTCAAGTTTTGAGTTATATTCTGACTTCAGGGTAAATGCTATTTACTGTACTAGGCTCAAAGTTTTTGTATTGTTTAAGAAAGGCTTTAAGGGTTTCATTTTCTAGTTGAGTCCAGCAGCTTTTATTGGATAGTTTTGTAAAGGCTATGAGTTGGCAAATAAGATCTATTTCTTTTTGAGAGTGTTTGGCTCCTTTTCTCCTTTTTAAGACGACTTGAGGTTGTGTATTGAAAAAGTCAAGAAACATCTGTGCAAAAAATGCTATAAATGGAGAATCTTTGGTAGGAGTTGACGTCTTTAATATTCTTTTATGACTCATAATTCCCATATTGTTGTTTAGATTCATCATTTTTGATGTGCTTTCAGCTATATAAAGTATGGTGTTTGGGTTGTCAATAATGATGTTACGCTCACCCTCTATATTTATCTTTAAAGATATCGGTTTGCTGAATGTTGCTCCTGTTTTTTCATCACAACTTATGACATTGTTCATAATGACATTAACAAATTTGAGCAACTGCTCATTGGGTGATTCTCCGATGTCTGTCCCTTTTTTGTAATAATGGAAACTATAATCGTAGATAAACAGTATAAGTATCCAAAATTTATTTACATCCAATTCTAATTCTTTTATGAATGTTTGTATTAATGGGTGCTTTATATAATTGTTATAGCTAAAACATTCTGTTATCAGATTATTATTGTATCTCTTTGCAAATATTTGCAGGGTTTCTGATACATTGATTAAAAAAGGTGTATTTTCTATTTCTTCCCATTCTTCGGCACTGACATCTGTTTTTCTTATTATTTGATATCCATAATAACATGGATTGTCTCTGTCGTAATTGAGATCCGGAATATATATTTCTTCCAGCAAAGAAATGTATTCTAGTAAATTAATTTCTTCATTGAAGTTTTTTCTCCATTCAATCTTATCTGTTGGTTGCATATTCTTTGATAATGTTTACATGCAAAAATGGAAATAAAAATCCCCGTAACTCAAACGAGTCACAGGGATTTATTATATTGAAAAAGTATTTTTATTACTTGTTCAAAGCAGTAGCAACGTCAACAGCGCAAGCTACAGTACAACCTACCATCGGGTTGTTACCGATTCCTAAGAATCCCATCATTTCTACGTGAGCAGGAACTGATGAAGAACCAGCGAACTGAGCGTCTGAGTGCATACGGCCCATTGTATCGGTCATACCGTAAGAAGCCGGTCCGGCTGCCATGTTATCCGGGTGAAGAGTACGGCCTGTACCACCACCAGAAGCTACTGAGAAGTATGGCTTGCCAGCGAGAACACGTTCTTTCTTATAAGTACCAGCAACCGGGTGTTGGAAACGGGTCGGGTTAGTAGAGTTACCTGTAATAGATACGTCTACGCCTTCTTTCCACATGATTGCTACACCTTCACGAACGTCATCGGCACCGTAACATTTAACTTTTGCACGAGGACCGTTAGAATAAGCGATTTCACGTACAACTTTCAATTCTCCGGTATAGTAGTCGAATTGAGTTTGAACATATGTAAATCCGTTAATACGAGAAATGATCTGGGCAGCGTCTTTACCAAGGCCGTTCAGGATACAACGCAAAGGTTCTTTACGTACTTTGTCTGCTTTTGCTGCAATTTTGATTGCACCTTCAGCGGCAGCGAATGATTCGTGACCAGCCAGGAATGCAAAACATTTAGTTTCTTCGCGGAGCAACATAGCTGCAAGATTTCCGTGTCCGAGACCTACTTTACGGTCATCAGCAACAGAACCCGGAATACAGAATGACTGCAAACCGATACCGATTGCTTCTGCTGCTTCTGCTGCGTTTTTGCAACCTTTCTTAAGAGCAATAGCACAACCTACTACATAAGCCCATTTTGCATTTTCAAAGCAGATAGGCTGAGTTTCTTCACAAGTCTTATAAGGGTCAAGACCATATTGTTCGCAGATAGCGTTAGCTTCTTCGATGTCTTTGATACCGTTTGCGTTCAAAGCAGCAAGAATCTGTTTGATACGACGATCCTGGCTTTCAAATTTTACTTCTCTAATCATATGTCTTTTCCTCCTTATATTATTCTTGACGTGGGTCAATGTGTTTAACTGCGCCTTGTTCTGCTGTGAAGCGTCCGTAAGTACCGGTTACTTTCTTCAATGCTTCGTTTGCATCGGTTCCCTTCTTGATCTCGTCCATGAATTTGCCCAGGTGAACAAACTCGTAACCGCAAATCTCGTCGTTTTCGTCCAATGCAATAGTTTTGATGTAACCTTCAGCCATTTCAAGGTAACGAGAACCTTTAGCCAAAGTTCCGTATAATGTACCTACCTGACTACGAAGACCTTTACCTAAATCTTCAAGTCCGGCACCGATCATCAAACCGCCTTCAGAGAATGCAGATTGTGTACGTCCGTAAACGATTTGAAGGAATAATTCTCTCATTGCTGTATTGATTGCATCGCAAACCAAGTCAGTATTCAATGCTTCAAGAATAGTTTTTCCAGGAAGAATTTCTGAAGCCATAGCTGCAGAGTGAGTCATACCAGAACAACCGATAGTCTCAACCAAAGCTTCTTGGATAACACCGTTCTTAACATTAAGAGTCAGCTTACAAGCACCTTGTTGAGGAGCACACCAACCGATACCGTGTGTCAAACCAGAGATATCAACGATTTCTTTTGCTTTTACCCATTTTCCTTCTTCAGGAATTGGAGCAGGTCCGTGATTAGGACCTTTCTTCACAACACACATGTGTTCTACTTCGTGTGAATAAGTCATATTATTACGTTTTTTGGTAAAATGAAATTTTGTAACCCTTAATTAATAATCGGTAGAGATATTTTATATCTCTTCGTTTTGTTGGCAAAATTACGCTTTATATTCATGTTCTGCAATAATTAAGGCTCTTGTTTTCACTATTTTTATTATATTACTTGTACTTCCCGAACTTTTTGAGTATTTCTTTTTTCTTTTTTTGTGATTATAGCCGCTCTTTTAGATAGAGATTCCCTTTTTTAGATTGTTTAAATAATATTGATTTTTTAAGATAAAGGAATAAGTCTTGACTAGAACTATTAATTTTGCGCCATCAAATAACAAGATAGTTCAATAACACCTGTAAATAAATAAGATATGTTGAAGTTTTTGAAGAACTGGACTCTTCCGGTAGCTATGTTTGTAGGAGTGCTCGTTTATTTTATGTTTGCCAAAATTTCATTTTTGGCTCCTTTGAAACCTGCTGTATTTACCTCGGTTGAGATATTGACTCCTACTCTTATTTTTGCACAGTTATTGTTGACTTTCTGCAAAATAGACCCGCGTGATTTGAAGCCGGCCTGGTGGCATCTTTGGTTGTTGGCCTTTCAATTGGTGTCATGTCTTATAATTGCCGGTATTTTGCTGTTGGGAGGTATGAGTGAAGTTTACAGGGAAGTTTTTGAAGGTGCGATGGTTTGCCTGATTTGTCCTACGGCTACGGCCGCTGCCGTAATAACGGGTAAGTTAGGAGGAAACGCAGCAAGCCTTACAACCTATACATTGGCATCTAATCTTTTGGCGGCGATAGTTGTACCGTTGTTGTTTCCCTTGGTTGAACCTCATGCGGATATGTCATTCTTTGCTGCGTTTTTGAGAATTTTGAGTAAAGTTTTTCCTCTATTGTTATGCCCTTTTATTGTGGCCATGTTATTACGTTGGTTACTTCCTGCCGTACATTATTGGTTGGCACATTTCAGTAATGCTGCTTTTTATATATGGGGAGTTGCTTTGGCTATCGTATGCGGACAGACTGTCCGTTCTATTGTGAATAGTGATGCTCCGGCATATGTGCAGTGTCTGGTTGCAGTAGGAGCGTTGGTAGCCTGTGTATTGCAGTTTTTCTTGGGAAAACGTATAGGAGCACGATACAATGAGCGAATCAGTGGTGGACAGGCTTTGGGACAGAAAAATACAGTCTTGGCTATTTGGATGGCATATACATATTTAAATCCTTTATCGTCTGTTGCCCCCGGTGCATATGTTTTGTGGCAGAATATAATCAATTCATGGCAGTTATGGAAGATGAGACGTAAAGAACAGATTAATTGATGATTATGTGCATAAAAGGTGGACTATTAAAATAAAACCTCACTAGGAAAAAGATTAAAATCTGTATAATCATGCATTATTGATTTTTTTTTTGCTTATCTTTGCAGCGCAAAAAGGATAAGTGAGTAAAATATGAGTAGAATATATGTACATATCAATAAAAGGAATATTATGCAGCGGAAGAGTTCGTTGCATTCCAATAGTATTGTTCATGTACATTGGTTCAGCGGATTTATCTAAGGGATGTTTGCTACACAAAGTCTGTGTGTATTTTCTTTTTATTTTCAGTTTTAAATAATCTTCATGTTGTAAATTTATGACATGAGAATATCTGTGTGCTTTTATTTAAAATTATAAATCCGCTATGTTTAAGGTTTTATTTTTGTTATTTATCGGCATAGGTGTAGGCTATTTGTTGCGCCGTATGCCCCTTCTTCAAAAAGTAGAAAAGACAACGTCTGCGACTATATTTTTTATGTTATTTGTGTTCGGGCTGACCATTGGCTCTAATGATGAGCTTGTTGCCGGATTAGGACGTTTTGGTTATCAGGCATTTATTCTGGCTACGGCTGGTATATGTGGAAGTCTGTTTGCTTCTTATCTGGCTTATCGTTTTATTTTTAAGAAAGGAGGTAAAGATGAAAGGTAGTATTGTTGTTTTAGGATTGTTTCTGTTGGGGATATTGTTAGGCATAAACCATTTTGTTCCTAATGAATGGTTAGGCGGAAACTTGACGATGGGTATTTTATATGTTCTGATTTTTCAGGTAGGAATAGGAATCGGTTCAAACAAGGACTTGAAAGAGATGTTGAAAGGATTAAAACCTAAAATGCTTTTGCTTCCATTGTCTACGATTGCAGGAACATTGCTTTTCTCTCTGTTGGCCAGTTTTCTGATTGTACAATGGAAAGTTACCGATTGTCTGGCTGTAAGTAGTGGTTTTGCTTATTATTCCTTATCTTCGGTATTGATAACAGAACTGAAACAGGCATCGGTCGGTGTTCAGGTTGCAACAGAATTAGGTACATTGGCATTGTTGGCAAATATTGTAAGGGAAATGATATCGTTGTTGGGTGCTCCTCTTTTTTCGAGGTTTTTTGGAAAACTTGCTCCTATTTCGGTTGCAGGAATCAATTCGATGGATGTCATGTTGCCTATGATTAGCAGATATTCCGGAAAAAATATGATTCCAATAGCTATTCTGCATGGTATTATTTTAGAAATGTCGGTACCCTTTTTAGTCTCCTTATTTTGTAATTGGTAATTGTAGAATATGAAAAATATATTGAGGGAGTATGAAGTGCATCTGTTTCATACTCCCTTCTTGTTTCCTTTAAAAATCGTCAATGGTTTCATTTACGAAATCGAGAAATGGTTTCATTGTTTCGAAAACACGGGCTGTTTGTTCAAGCCAGTCCGGGTTGGATAGGAAGTCATTGTCTATATTGTGAAAACATGAGTAGTCTTTACACTTGAGATATTCCGGATATGGGAAATCTTTAGGAAAGCCTTTCGGGATGATTTTGGTATGTTCTTCTCCAATGACAGGAAAAAGACTGTGAAACTTTTTATTGCTTACAATCTTGTGAAATGTTTCCGCATTGTCACAAATGCTTTGGCGTACAGCTTTTAAAATATTGGGAGGCAGACAGTATGCTCCTCCGGCCAATAAACAGTTGTCCGGTTCTATATGAAAGTAATATCCTCCGTGAAAAGATTTTTTTCCTTTAGCATTAATATATGCTCCGAAATGACGTTTATAAGGAGATTTGTCAGGAGAAAAACGGATATCACGGTAAAAACGGTAAGTGCAGTCACTGACTTTCAGGTATTGTACGGATGGGTCAAATACAGTAATTCGGGCAATCAACTCTTCCACCATTGATTCAAATGCCGAACGGGCCTCGTCATATTGTGAGCGGTTTTCGTTAAACCATTCACGGTTATTGTGTATGGCAATGTCTTTTAGGAAACTCAGACATATATTGGCACGGTTATCTGTTTGTTGTTTCATATCTGATAAAAATGAGAATTGATATATGATGCAAATATAGTCCTTTTTGATTTATATTGATGAGTGCGGTAGAGTAAGATATGCGGAGAATCTTTATGAGAATAAGTTCGTTTTAAGAAGATATGCCAGTCTTTTATTTTATTATTTTTGCAATATCTAAATGAAAAATGCTATGAATATTGTATTATTGGAATCGTTAGGAATATCAGATGAAAAACTTCAGGAGTTGGTTACTCCTTTATTGAAAGCCGGTCATTCTTTTCAGTCATATTCAAGAACGGATGATTTGGAAAAACAAAAGGAACAGGCAAAAGATGCGGATATACTGATAATAGCCAATATGCCGTTAAAAGGAGAAGTTATACGTGCCTGTGAGCATCTGAAATTTATAGATGTGGCTTTTACAGGAGTAGATCATGTTGATTTGGATGCCGCACGAGAGAAAAATATAAGAGTAAGTAATGCAGCTGGATATTCGACTCAGGCAGTGGCTGAACTTGCTCTTTGCATGATGCTCTCATTGCTTCGTAATGTTCCAAAAGTTTCAGAAAGATGTCGTTCAGGGATGACGAAGGATGGACTTGTAGGTAGTGAGCTCTCAGGAAAAACGGTAGGAATTGTTGGGGCCGGTGCCATAGGTTCGCGAGTGGCTGCCTTATGCCATGCTTTTGGATGCAGGGTTCTGGGAAATAAGCGGCATGTTACTGGTAATGAACCTTCGTTTATCGAATTTGTTCTATTGGATGAATTGTTGAAAAATTCAGATATTGTGTCATTGCATTGTCCTCTGACTGCAGATACGCGTGATTTGATTGACTCTGAAAAACTGAGCATAATGAAGAAAGGTGCTTATCTTATAAATACCTCACGTGGTCCTGTGGTAAATACGTCTGCATTGGTTGAGGCTTTGCATTCAGGTCATTTGGCCGGTGCTGGAATTGATGTTTTTGAAACAGAACCTCCTTTGCCTGAAAAACATCCATTATTGGCTGAACCTAATGTATTGGTAACTCCTCATGTAGCATTTGCTTCACACGAGTCAATGGAAAAACGGGCTGAAATAGTTTTTGCAAATGTACATTACTGGTTAGAAGGCAAACAGCAGAATATTATATTGTAATATCTGTTAGTGAGGGCATTACAATTCCTGCAGATAGTATTATTTACTCTTTTCTTTCTTTTCAGGAAATTGTGGAACGAGTTGCATTAAGCGTAAGATTTGTCTTTTTCGTTTCAGCATATAATTGGATGGCTTTCCTGAGTTGAAACGGAGAGGGTTGGGTAAAGAGGCTGCTATCAAGGCAGATTCACTTCTTGAAAGATTTTTTGCGGTGGTATTGAAATGGTGTTTGGCTACTGCTTCTGCGCCATAGATACCATCGCCCATTTCTATGGAGTTCAGATATACTTCCATAATTCTTTCTTTCGACCAAAATAATTCAATCAGTACGGTGAAGTAGGCTTCAAATCCTTTTCTTATCCATGATGATTCTGGCCATAAAAAAACGTTTTTTGCTGTTTGCTGGCTGATGGTACTTGCTCCGCGCTGTTTCTTTCCTTTTTTCTTTTCTTCTATGGCTTGTTGAATAGCTTTGAAGTCAAAACCATGATGTTCGGCAAATCGGTTGTCTTCGGATGCAATAACAGCCATGGGAAGGTGGCGTGAAATATTTTCAAAAGAAACCCATGAATGGTGAAGACGGGGCTTTTCTCCTTGAAATACCTGTTCCACGACGCGTATAACCATCAGAGGAGTAATATATACTGGTAAAAAACGGTATAGTATTACGGCTCCTATTGTAGATATAAAGAAAAATAAAAGCAAATTACGTATATAACGCCTGATTTTTTTCATAGTCTTAAATACTTTCTTCAAAGATGCAAAATTAGTTATAAAAAAACTTTTAACCATAAGTATACAAGGCTCTCCTTTAAGAAAAATCTAAAATAATGGATTCTTTACAGGAAAATATTAACAAGGATTGATGTGCACTGTTATTAATTTGCTAATTTTGCACATCATAATGTAATAGAATTAAATAAATATGGCAACAAAACCGTCAATACCCAAAGGAACAAGAGACTTTTCGCCGATAGAAATGGCGAAGCGTAATTATATATTTAATACGATTCGTGAAACATTTCATAAGTTTGGTTATCAGCAGATTGAAACACCGTCAATGGAAAATCTTTCTACATTGATGGGAAAGTATGGTGACGAAGGTGATAAGCTCCTTTTTAAGATACAGAATTCGGGAGATTATTTTTCTGCTTTGACCGATGAAGAATTGCTTTCAAGAAATGCTGCAAAACTGGCAAGCAAATTCTGTGAAAAAGGTTTGCGTTATGATTTGACAGTGCCTTTTGCACGCTATGTGGTAATGCACCGTGATGAAATTACTTTTCCTTTCAAACGTTATCAGATACAGCCGGTTTGGAGAGCTGACCGTCCGCAAAAAGGCCGTTATCGCGAGTTTTATCAGTGTGATGCCGATGTTGTTGGCAGTGATTCATTACTGAACGAAGTGGAGTTGGTGCAAATGATTGATGCCGTGTTTACCCGTTTTGGTGTTCGTGTATCAATTAAAATAAATAATCGTAAGATTCTTTCCGGTATAGCTGAAATCATAGGTGAGGCTGATAAGATAGTTGATATAACAGTCGCTATTGATAAGCTTGACAAAATTGGGCTTGACAATGTAAATGCGGAACTTGCATCGAAAGGAATCCCTCAAGAGGCAATTGACAAGTTGCAGCCTATTATATTGTTGAGTGGAACAAATGCCGAGAAGCTGGAAACATTGAAAAATGTACTTGCTGCCAGCGAAACGGGTATGAAAGGAATTGAAGAAAGTGAATTTATATTGAATACGTTGAACGGATTGAATATAAAGAGCGAAATAGAATTAGACCTGACATTGGCACGTGGATTGAACTATTATACGGGTGCTATCTTTGAAGTTAAAGCTCTTGATGTGCAAATCGGCAGTATCAGTGGAGGCGGACGATATGATAACCTGACAGGGGTGTTTGGTATGCCGGGAGTATCAGGAGTTGGTATCTCATTCGGAGCAGACCGTATATTTGATGTGCTGAATCAGCTTGATTTATATCCGAAAGAAGCTGTAAATGGAACTCAATTGCTTTTTGTGAATTTTGGAGCAGCCGAGGCGTCATATTGTCTTCCGGTTTTGGCTAAGGCACGTGAAGCCGGAATCCGTGCAGAAATATATCCTGATGCAGCCAAAATGAAAAAACAGATGAGCTATGCTAATGCTAAGGAGATTCCGTTTGTAGCTATTGTTGGCGAGAATGAAATGAAAGAAGGAAAAGTGATGCTGAAGAATATGGTGAGTGGTGAGCAGAATCTGGTTTCGGCAGAAGAATTGGTGAAAGTCGTAATGAATTGATATTTAATAGAAACTTAAAGTGCAGCCTCTCTCTTTTATCAATAAAGGGAGAGGCTGTTAAGTTATAATCTTTTAAGAATATCAGGTTGTATTCTTTTAGTGGAATCTTTTTTTAGTCTGAAATTGTAGATATTTTCCAAATAATAGATGTATTCAGAAATACGTTCTGGAGTGATTTCTACAGAATCTGTTGCAGAGCTGAAAGAAGGAGAGCCTAATCCATACATTTGATGTAAAACTTCTAGTAACTTGCGGTATTCATTCACAGGTACTTTTTTATGTTTGAGAGGTTGCTGTGGCGAGTGATTGTCATTGGTTCTGCAGATTTGATTTGTGGCAATTCCTCCGTAAGTTAGTGATGCAAGTAGTAAAAAAGTAAGTAAACGTTTCATGTTTTATGGTTTTAAGAATGTTCTGATAATCTATGTGTTAACCTTTCGGCATATGAATATAAGATATATCTTTAGCAATAAATGGGAGATATATAAAGTCGTTTTCTTGCCAATAAATCAGTCTGTAAGCATCTAAATTGGTAGAAAGAGATCTCTTAAATAACGTGAGTTCGATGAAATATAAGTGTTTGAAGATTTGGTGATTAGCGAAAATTGCTGTAACTTTATAGTGCT
>CALUJE010000012.1 GCA_944320885.1 uncultured Phocaeicola sp. | reverse complement strand
AAAGGTAGACTCTTTTTCATTACGCTCCAAACTTTTCTACCACTTTTTTTGAAGTTTTTTTTGGATGATTTGATAAGTGTCTGTAGGACAAGCATGTTGTAGAACATATTTTTTTGGCCTTTTTGCAGGAGTATGACGGATTTGGAACGGTTTTTGGTAAATCTGTGAGAATTTAAGGGAGGAGATTTTCTGATTTCGGAGTGAAAAAAAGGTAACCTAATACATGAATAAGCAATATTCAAGACAACCTTTTTTATGAATATGCCTTTCGAATGTGTCAACCTTTTCTGCTAATAATGTTCTACCAAGGACGAAAAAAACATCCCTTAAGAGTTGCATCAGTTCCACCGAAGAGAAACTTTTGTTCCAACGGCTTGAAACTTTTGTTTCTCTTCGACGAAACTTTTGTTTCTTCCCAATGAAACTAAAGTTTCTACGCGTGGAACTTTTGTGAAACTTCTAACTAAAGAGATTTCCCAACGAATAATAATAAAAATGAAAGGCTAGAAGAAAAAAAAGACTTCAGCAAAAATCCAGGAAACAATCTCTATTATTCCTAAAAAAGATAATCTGATTCGATTTCTCATGAGAGTATACAAAACACGAAAAGAACTCTTTATCTATTATTAAGTTACTTTATAACTTCTTTCTTACTTCACAATATAAAATCAACTCAAAAAAGAAAGAGAACCGATTCTTTCAACCAATTCTCTTTCACAAACTAAGCCTATAGAAATATAAAGTACATTTCTCAGTCCTTTTCTATCAGTACTACCGCATAAGCCGAAATACCTTCCTCGCGACCGGTAAAGCCCAACTTTTCTGTAGTAGTAGCTTTAATAGAGACATCGTCTACATCAATATTCATCACATCGGCCATCACCTGCTGCATCTCGGGAATACGTGCTTTCAGCTTAGGACGCTCGGCACATACTGTGGCATCAATGTTTCCAACTCTATACCCCTTGCCTGCTATCAGCTCAACCGTACGCGCCAACAGTATCTTGCTGTCTACATTTTTATATTCCTGTGCCGTATCGGGAAAATGATATCCGATATCGCGCATATTGGCTGCTCCCAAAAGAGCATCGCAAATGGCATGAATCAACACATCGGCATCAGAATGCCCCAGTAATCCCAATTCATGTTCAAACTTTATTCCGCCTAGCCACAACTCACGATTGGGCACCAGCGCGTGCACATCATAACCAAAACCGACACGAACTTTCATATAAATAAGAATTTATCGAACATAAAAATCAAGTACTTTCTCATTTTCAAGATAACCTTCCAGATGCTGACCTATGCTGACCGGTCCTACTCCTACAGGAGTTCCGGTATAAATCAAATCACCGATTTTCAAGGTCACAAAACGACTGACATAAGCGATAATCTGGTCGACTGTAAACAACATGTCGGCCGTATATCCGCGCTGCACCGTATTTCCGTCAATATCCAAATGAAAATGAAGAGCCTGCAAATTCAGGAAACGATCGACCGGAACGAACTCTCCAATTGCTGCCGAAGAATCAAATCCTTTACACAACTCCCACGGATTACCAGCCTCTCTGAATTTACGCTGCAAATCACGCGCTGTAAAATCAATGCCAACCGTAAGCGCATCATAATAACGATATGCAAAGCGTTCTGCTATATTTTTTCCAAGACGGCAAATACGGACAACCAGTTCCGTCTCATAATGCACCTCATTTGAAAAGTCAGGTATAAAAAACGGCTTTCCATCTTTCAATAAGGCAGAATCGGGTTTCATAAAGATCACCGGTTCTTCAGGACGAGGCATCTTCTCATGCAACTCGGCATTGTGTGCCTCATAATTCATCCCTACGGCAATGATTTTCATATTATTTTATCTGATTAAAATTTAACCTGTTAAACATTACAGCCAAATGGGCATAAAGCGATGTATTCTGTACCACAATATGCTCGGGAACCCTGATACGGAACGGAGTAAAATTCCAGACAGCCTTTATTCCTCCGGCTATCATATCATCCGTAACCTGCTGGGCTATATTGATAGGCACTGTAAGAACCCCGATATTAACCGGATATTCTGCCATCTTCTGCAAGAATTCACTGGTATGGAATATAGGAATATTATTGACTGACGTACCAACCAGCAAAGGATTTACATCGAACGCAGCAACAATTTCCAGACCGAAGTGCTGCAAACCGGAGTCGCCCAACAACGCACGCCCCAAGCTTCCGGCACCAAAAAGAAAAGCTTTATGCATATTGGTAAATCCAAGAAACTCCTCCAGCACACGAATCAGCTCATCTATTTCATAACCCACGCGTGTACGTCCCGATACCTTTACGTACGAAAGGTCTTTTGCTATCTGTGAGGATTCTATATTGATTTCTTTGGATATCTGTGTGGAAGAAACATATCGTTCACCCTTTTCTTTCATCAGTTTGATATTCGAAAGATACCATGGAAGACGCCTAAGAGTAGGTTCCGGCACCTTTTCATATTCATGTAGTGAAGACGTGTTCATAACTTTTGTTCTTGTCTGATTAGAATTTGGAAAAGCAAAATTACGGAAATTTTTCTATAATTGAAATGCGTATTATCCATTCTTTTATATCTGAAAGCAATAAAAAATGCAAACTAAAGCATTGTCGGACCTCATAATCCGACTTGAACCGTATATCTATGCATACTAATTTTATTCTCCAGAACTCAACTGAAAATCTCGTAATACAAATACTGTATTCTCTTTCGAAAAGGAGTAAAAAAGAAAAAGTCATTATCACATATGCGTGAACAATATTTCGCTTGTATTATGATTCAAACAGAAAACGCATAAATGGAGAAACAATTTGGTACTTGTTACCAAATAAAGAAATTCATTAGATGATTGTATATTATCGCAAAAAATCTCTATTTTTGCAATTGGATAGACGAAACTCTTTCCAAGACATTTGAAAAATAAGAGGCGTTATGTCTTCTTCTTGTGTGATTAAAGCCTAGGAAACTGAATATCACGAATGCAAGAGATGGCGTAATGGTCTTCACGCATATGCGTGGGGCTGTTATTCTCACATCTTCATTCAAGGTTTTCCTAGCACCTAATCACAGAGACGTGGCATACAGTTCCACGCTTCTATGTTGTTTATAAATCTCCTTGTGGTAACTGGGGAGTCTTGAAATAATATTATGCAATACAATTTAGAAAGAACAAACGGACAGCCGATGCCGTTGTTGATGGGTTGCACACAGCCTTCCAAAATTAAAACTTCAGAGAATGATATTCCGGTGATTTATGACCCAATTTCGCAGATGGTGAAACTTGATTTTAGAGTAATAGGAACAAAATCGTTAAAGAATCATGCCACAAAACTACCAACCCATCAAATTAAAACTGATGCTAAGAATGAAATTGATGATCAAAAAAACGCTAGATGATTCTTATTATTACTAACAAAGAGGATGCCCATCCTACACCGGTCATTCAACTTTTAAATACAAGGCATGTTCCTGTATTTCGGCTGAATACGGAGTCTCTGTTGACGGATTACGAGTTGTGCTGGTGGAGCAACATACAATGTTGCGACTTTACTATTACTAACCATCGCAATGGATTGCAACTGAAAGGTTCTGAAATCACCGCTGTGTGGGATAGGCGTCCAGAATATCCTAAAGAGTTACCGATAAAGAGCACAGAAGTAATTGACAAGCATAATCGAGAGGAAGCACTTGGTTTCCTGAGTTATTTGCGTTATTATATAAAAGATATTCCCTCTATTGGCAGTATCGTTTACGACCGTGTGTCAGGTTCTAAAATGCTGCAACTGAAAGTAGCGCAACAAGTGGGCTTGTCTGTGCCGGATACATGTTTCTCAAATCGGAAGTCCGATATTCTATTTTTTGCACAAAAGTATGATGAACTCATTCTGAAATCTATAGAGAGTACTGGTTTTTGGAATGATAGTAAAGAAGAGGAATATGTGTTTTATGCACAAAAGATTGCTTCAAATTCGTTACTCGATATTCCAGAAGAAGCTTTTCTGCAAACAGTCAGTTTTGTGCAAAACTATGTACCTAAGGCGTACGAATTGCGGATAACGATAGTGGATAATCAAGTATTCGCTTGCAAAATTGATTCTCAATGCATGGAAAACAACAAAGGGAAAATCGATTGGAGGCAGGGCTATGATTATGGACTGAAACATGAAGCTTGCACGATTCCTAATGAAATAGCAAACAAGTGTATATGCTTCCTGCGTAAGATGCAGTTAAACTTTGGAGCGTTTGATTTCATTGTTACTCCTACAGGAGAATATGTGTTTTTGGAATGTAACCCTAATGGTCAATGGCTTTGGGTTGAGCTTGTTACAGGGTTGAATATATCGGAGGCTATTGCTTCATTTCTTATGAAGTTCTAAATGAAAAGAAAATCTTTTATAGTGTAATTGTAGTAAGAACTCAACTTTGGAGAATTACTGTCATTAAAAAAGTCAAAAAAGTAATATCATGATTGTATTTTTATCTTGGCTAATAGCCAACTTGGAAATTCTTTTTCTTTTATTTGTGAGCATAATGACCATTCTGAAAATAATCAATGGAGTCGAATTGAGCGTTGTGTATCTCATAGGAATGATTATATATTTGGTTTTTTCTGCAATTCGTTCTGCCAAGAGTTTTGGGGGAAGTTTTTTTATTGCCCTTATATCAGCGCTTGTGTATCTGTATCTATATTTTGAAAACAGCAGTCTGTTTTGGTCTATTTTGACTCCGACATTAATTGTTTCAATAGCTATAGGTATATTTACCGCTATTTTTAAAGAAGCAGTAATTTCACGTCGTATGCTTTATGTCAACAGTGGAGTTGCCATGTTTGAGTTTTCGTTATTATATGTTTTGAATCGTTTTTTCAGTGCATTTTCATGTATGACGGCCACATTATTGTTTAGTATATATTTTGATGAAATGGTAGAAAAACTAAAAACATATATTGTAGAGATGTAATTTCTTAAAAATATTTTTATGAGTCAGTCTATTTTAAAGTATCCCGAATCTGAATTAGGACTGAAGGATAAAATCAAACAGTTAAATAGCAAATGGCTAGACTTTCTTAAAGTTAAGTTAAATAATGAGTATTCCAGCTGTATTGATGAATTGTTTGTATCAGATGGATTCTATCCTTATTACACTCATCAAAAAAAGAAAATTCTATTTATAGGTCGTGAAGCTTTAGAGATAGGAGGAGGTAACTATATAGAATTTTTATATGAAGCTTATCAGGAAAAACAAATAGGGAACAAAACATTGAACCAGCATAAATTTCATTCGACAATGCTTTATTTGACTTATGCCATTGAACACGAAGTTTACAAATGGGAAGAAATACCTTATGCTGATGAGTTTATCTCGAACTTTGCACAACCTGGCGGCATCAGTAATGCCTTTATGAATTTATCTAAATTTTCAAACGAGAGTGGATATTGGGTTGCAAACATGAATCAGATTGATACATTTATATCAACCAGTAACCAATCGCCTATCAATTTTTTCGCTACAGAAATAGATTTATTAGCACCAGACATCATATTTGGAATGAACCTTTCAGGAAGAATGAACTGTTTAGGAAGCTTCAAATCTCCCAAAATGTATGGAAACAGCGGTGATGTTTGTTTTCAATTTCTGAAAACACCTTCAGGTCGAACATATCCTTATCTTGATTGCTGACATTTTTCCGCACCGGGCAAAAGTGCAAAAAACGATATTTTTAATCCTGCAATAGAGGCTCTCAAGGACAACGGAATTATTATGTAATCATACCTTACAAAAAACAATATATAAGAAAAAATTTTTTCTTATATATTGTTTATATACATTTCCACAAACAAAGCAATACCAAACGTAGAAGCCTGAAAAGTGTCCACTCATACCCCAAAAACAAGATAATTCTTCCAACTCGCTTAATCTCAAAAAACTATATTCCTTATACTGATTTACGGAAATTTTTCTATAATAAAAGTACGTATTCTCTATTCTTTTATATCTGAAAGCAATAAAAAATGCAAACTAAAGCATTGTTGGTACCGAACGACCTTGCCAGCATGCATATCTATACATATAATAAAATATAAACCTATGTATCAGTACATAGACAACGAAAGAACGGCACTACACCTTATTATATTATATATTCCGCTATTCAAATTCCTAACCCCGCAATATTTCGGCCTGTTCACTGAAGCACAACACATCCGATATCCAATTCTGCAAAAAAACAGCCAGCAGCTGGTAAGCTTATACTTTTTATGCGTACTTTTGCAAAGACGTCAAACCATTTATATTACAAGATGCAAATAAAAATTACAGCTCCATCACAGATAGAGTCTACCATACAGTTGCCTTCCTCAAAAAGTATCTGTAACCGTGCGCTCATACTGCACGCGCTGGCTAACGGGTCATCACCTATCGGAAATTTATCCGACTGTGACGACACACGCGTCATGATAGAAGCAATGGCACATCGGAAACGTACCATCGACATCATGGCTGCAGGAACGGCTATGCGTTTTCTCACAGCATTCTTTGCAATACAACCTGACGAAGAACATATTCTCACAGGAACGGAACGCATGCAACAACGTCCTATCCGTATTCTGGTAGAGGCACTCCGCACATTAGGAGCAGATATTGAATATATGCATCAGGAAGGTTTTCCGCCTATACTGATAAAAGGAAGAGAACTTGCCTGCCAGGAAGTAACACTCCCCGGAAATGTCAGTTCACAATACATCTCGGCATTGTTGATGATTGCCCCCATGCTGCCGGAAGGACTGACTCTGAAACTAAGTGGAGAAATCATTTCAAAGCCCTACATAAGACTGACTCTGAAACTGATGCGTGATTTTGGCGCTAACGTTCAATGGGACGAGAAAAGTCCTTGCATACACATAGCCCATTCACCTTATCGTGACATACCCTATATAGTGGAAAGCGACTGGAGTGCTGCCTCCTACTGGTATGAGATAGCAGCCCTTTCATCTCAGGCATCCATCCGTCTGCCGGGACTCCTCCCTCAAAGTTATCAGGGAGACAGCGCCGTTGCAGAACTGTTTGAACAGCTTGGAGTAAGAACTACATTTGATGAGCAGGGAGCCAAACTTGAAAAAACAACTTGCAACCTGCAAAGAATGGAATACAATTTCGTAAACCAGCCTGATCTGGCACAGACTTTCGTAGTAACATGTACCCAACTGGGCATTCCCTTCCGCTTTGAAGGCTTGCAAAGTCTGAAAATCAAGGAAACCGACCGCATGGCGGCCCTGATAACGGAATTGGGAAAACTTGGATTTCTCCTGAAAGAAGAGAACGACTCTGTTCTTTCATGGAACGGTGAAAGAACGGCCGTCTTATCCGCCCCAGCCATAGATACTTACGAAGACCATCGAATGGCTATGGCATTTGCTCCCATATGTATGAAGCGAACAGACATCATCATCAACAATCCGCATGTAGTTTCAAAATCATACCCGCATTATTGGGAAGACTTGAAACTGGCAGGATTTGAAATCAAGGAAATATGAAACTGATTGCTATCTTTATAACCGCTCTTGCCATAATCGGGATTATAGCTATTCTGGCCCGATGGTGGAATAACAGAAAAGCTGTATCCGGCAATGGAGATAACGAAGAGCCAATCGTTATTCCCGACGGAGAGTGCTGCGGACAGCATGCCGTTTGCGAACGTGACAGTCTACTGGCTGGAGTAAGCAAAAAGATAGAATACTATAACGATGAAGAGCTTGACCGCTTTAAGGGAATCAGTGCCGACCAATATACGGCCGAAGCTGTAGAAGAGTTTCGCGAAGTGCTGTATACCATGCATGAAGAAGAAGTGCCCGGATGGGTACGCAGTCTTCAACTGCGACAGATAGAGATTCCTGATGCACTGAAAGAAGAGCTTTTTCTTATTGTAGGCGAACTTAGAGCTCACACTTCAAAATAATGCAAAATATGAACATGACAGAACTATTACAATATACTTTTTTTCAGAACGCTTTACTGGGAAGCCTTTTTGCAAGTATTACATGTGGCATCATCGGCACATATATCGTGACCCGAAGACTGGTATTTATCAGCGGAGGAATTACCCATTCCTCATTTGGAGGTATCGGCATAGGACTTTATCTGGGAGTATCCCCCATCCTATCGGCCGCCATATTTTCAGTATTGTCAGCATTCGGAGTGGAATGGCTTAGCAAACGCCACGACATGCGTGAAGATTCAGCTATTGCCGTATTCTGGACTTTGGGTATGGCCATAGGTATCATATTCAGCTATATGGCACCCGGATTTACTCCCGACTTGTCATCTTATCTTTTCGGGAATATTCTTACCATTACCCATTCAGACATATGGACGCTGGCTGCAATATCGGCTATACTGATACTTATATTCACCTTATTTCTGCATCCTATCATCTGCCTGGCATTTGACCGTGAGTTTGCCCGCTCCCAACATCTTCCAGTGAGGACGATGGAATACGGACTTATGATGCTTATTGCCCTGACGATTGTAGCATGCCTGCGCATGGTAGGCATCGTACTTGCAATCTCTCTGCTCACCATACCCCAAATGACTGCCAACTTGTTTACCTGCCAGTTTAAACGCATCATCTGGCTGTCTGTTTTCATAGCATTGGGAAGTTGTCTGAGCGGACTTCTTTTCTCATACGTATATAATGTTCCTTCGGGAGCATCCATTATATTTTTCTCCATTCTGATATATGCTCTATGCAAAACGGGGAAACAAATCTATCATGCAACAATCAAAAAAGAATAAATATGGAAATCAAGATTCATTCACTGGAACAAATCAACGAAGCTGCCAAAGAATTCATTGCAGCAATGGGTGACAATACAGTCTTCGCCTTTTACGGTAAAATGGGTGCAGGAAAAACTACATTCATCAAGGCTGTGTGCGAAAATCTGGGAGTAACTGACGTTATCAACTCACCGACCTTTGCCATTGTCAATGAATATCGTTCTGAAACGGAAGAACTGATTTATCATTTTGACTTTTACAGAATAAAGCGCCTTGAAGAAGTTTACGACATGGGATATGAAGACTATTTTTACTGTGGTGCTCTCTGCTTTATCGAATGGCCGGAACTTATAGAAGAACTTCTTCCTCTGGATGCTGTAAAAGTATATATCGAAGAGCAGGAAAACGGTGAACGCACAATCCGTTTTGATGCAAAATAAGCAACATGGCAGCACAATATTTCATACAGATACTGTTTGCCGTAACAGGACTTGTCTCCCTATTGGCTTCCATCTTGAACTGGGAGTGGTTCTTTACGGCTCAGAATGCCCAATTTATCGTAAAAAAGCTGGGACGAAACCGTGCACGCTTGTTTTATGGCATAGTAGGAATCATTCTGATGATAATGTCGGTATTCTTCTTTTTTCAGGTAAAAGAAGCCGGAATACAATAAAGCCAGGTTACTTTCGAGCAACCTGGCTTCATCTTCATATCTAATGCAATAAAGGCTATTCATTTTCTATAGAATCACCATATTCCATTTCTCCTTGTACTACGAACAGAATATCTTCCGGATCGTAATCTCCGATTTTGTCTTTCTTGGCTTCTTTCACAACATAATCAACAATCTTATCCAAGTCAATATCAATATATCCATCCTTGTCCGGCTGAACATCCAAACAACCGCTTGTGGTATAATAATCACTGATTACGTCTAAAAAGTAATACAATTCATCATCACTGAACTTATCTTTCAAGTCCTGGGGAAGATAGTTTTTTATAAACTCAATGGTTTTCTCATCATCAAGATCTTCCATCATAAATTCATCATTTGCCATAAATCTCAAGGCTTTAAATTATAAAACAGATATATCTCATATAAAAAATATCCGTTCTCACCTTATAAATATCAGTGCGAGAACGGACATTCCTTGCCTTTATCAAAGAATAGCTTTCAGCTTCTCTTCGAAAGTAGATTTTGGAGCTGCTCCAACTTGCTTATCAACAACTTCTCCGCCTTTGATAAACAAAACTGTCGGAATATTACGTACACCAAACTTACCGGTCAAACCGTCGTTTGAGTCTACATCACATTTACCGATAATAGCTTGTCCTTCGTATTCTTTAGCCAAAGCTTCGATTTCGGGAGCTATTTTCTTACATGGACCACACCAAGTTGCCCAAAAATCTACAACAACTGGTTTACCTGTAGCTACCAGTTCATCAAAATTCGCATCTGTAATTTCTAGTGCCATAATGAATATACTTTTTAATGATATTGTTCAGCAAAGATATTAATTTATTTTGAATTCCAACTCCGGCCGACTTTTTATATAGGTTATAAGGTCACGCTTAACAGAAATTTTAACTTTCTGTGATTTCATCAAAACATGCATTCTGCCATCAGCATCGTCACGTATAAAGAAACAAAGTTCAGCATTTCCCGGACTGTTCTTTATTAACGACAGCAAATCGGTCACCAATTCATCATTCAGTGCGCTCAACGGAGTATTTATAGTAATTTTGTTTATCAATTGGTCTTTTACATCGGGAAGCAACTCAATAGAACCTATCTTCAAATCATATTCATTTGCGTTCCACTGACGAGGCAACATTCTTCCTTTCATAAACAGGAAATACCCGGCACGAAGGTAATTTGACCATTTCAACCAGTCATTACCAAAAAAAGTCAATTCGGCAGAACCTGAATAGTCTTCTATTTTAGCTACTCCATAAGGTTTATTGTTCTTTGTACGTCCTTCGCGCACATCGATGACAATGCCTCCCATTACCAGTTCCTTATTTGCCAATGCCGCCTTATCACTCAGTTCATTCATGTGTGTATTGCATACATGTTCGAGAACAACAGCATATTCATCCAAAGGATGTGCAGACAAATATATACCCACATATTCGCGCTCACGATTTAACCGGTCGAGTGAATTCCATTCTTCAAACGGCGGGATTTCCGGTTTGGCTACTTCTACCTGATTCTCTCCTCCAAACAAAGAATTCACTGAAGCGGCTTTATCTACCTGATATTTTGTTCCATAACGAACCAACAATTCTACAAAGGTTTCGCCTTTGGCATTTGGAGCAAAAAACATTTCCCTTTTTACGCCGGGCAAAGAATCAAAACCTCCGGAAATCGCTATGTTTTCAATATTCTTACGGTTACATGCTGTCAGATTGACACGCTGTACAAAATCAAAGATATCCTTGTAAGGACCGTTTTTCTTACGTTCCTCAATAATAGCAACAACAGCATTTTCTCCTACACCTTTTACAGCTCCCAGTCCGAAACGAATATTTCCACTCGGGTTGACAGAGAATTTCATAATACTTTCATTTACATCCGGCCCTAAGACCTGAATGCCCATGACCTTACATTCATCCATCAACTTCGTAATTTCATCGATTCTCGAAATGTTACGGCTCAAGTTGGCTGCCATATATTGTGGAGGATAATGAGCTTTCAGATAAGCTGTCTGATAAGCTACCCACGAATAGCAGGTTGCATGCGACTTGTTGAATGCATAAGAAGCAAACTTTTCCCAGTCGGCCCATATTTTTTCAAGCACTTTCGGGTCATGCCCGTTTTTCTTTCCTCCTTCTATGAATTTAGGCTTCATGTGATCAAGCTTATCACGCAGCTTTTTACCCATAGCCTTACGCAAGGCATCACTTTCACCACGGGTAAAGTCTGCCAGCAAACGAGACAAAAGCATCACCTGCTCCTGATATACCGTAATACCATATGTATCTTTCAAATACTTTTCCATTATCGGTATATCATATTCTATCGGTTTTCGGCCTTGCTTACGGTCGATAAAATCCGGAATATAATCCATTGGTCCCGGTCGATAAAGAGCGTTCATCGCAATCAAATCTTCAAAGGTGGTAGGTTGCAATTCACGCAAGTATTTCTGCATTCCGGGCGACTCAAACTGGAACGTACCAATAGTCCGTCCTTCACTATATAACTTATAAGTAGCCTTATCACAGATATCAATCTTATCGATATCAATCTCCTCACCCAAGCTTAAACGGATGTTCTCGATGGCCTCTTTTATAATGGAAAGGGTTTTCAAGCCCAAAAAGTCCATCTTTATCAGTCCGGTTTCTTCGATAACCGAACCTTCATACTGGGTAACCAGCATCTTTTCTCCGGTTTCCTTGTCGTCGGCCGTACTTACCGGCACCCAATCGGTAATGTCATCACGGCAAATAATGGTACCGCAGGCATGCACACCAGTATTACGAACATTACCTTCCAGCATTCGCGCATACTTGATAGTATCTCTCAATACCGGATCTGAAGAAGCCTCTGCTTCCTGCAATTCCGGTACATACTCTATCGCATTGGCCAGGTTCATTTTTTTGTCAGGTATCTTATCCGGAATAAGCTTACACAGATTATTAGAAATGGCCAATGGTAATTTTTGTACCCGAGCGACGTCCTTTATAGCCAACTTTGTGGCCATCGTTCCGTAAGTTATGATATGCGCCACTTTTTCCTGTCCATACTTTTCAGTAACCCAACGTAATACCTCTCCACGTCCGTCATCATCAAAATCAACATCAATATCTGGCAACGATATACGGTCCGGATTCAAGAAACGCTCAAACAGCAAATCATAAGCAATGGGGTCTATTTTAGTGATACCCAAACAATATGCAACAGCAGAACCGGCTGCAGAACCACGTCCTGGACCAACCGATACTCCCAGCTTTTCACGTGCTGCCGCAATAAAATCCTGTACTATAAGGAAGTATCCGGGGAAACCCATCGTCTTCATGATATGGAGTTCAAACTTCAACCGTTCTTCAACCTCTTTTGAAAGATTCTCACCATAACATTTCTTTGCTCCGTCAAACGCCAGCTTCGCCAGATAATCGGCTTCCAATTTTATACGGTAAAGTTTGTCATACCCGCCCAACTTCTCAATCTTGGCATCAGCATCTTTCTTATCCATCACCACTTCGCCATTTTCATTACGGGTAAATTCATTAAACAAATCCTCTTCCGTATATTTCTTGCGATATTCTTCTTCCGTACCAAATTCTTCAGGAATGGCAAACGTCGGCATAATAGGCGCATGATCGATGGAATAGAATTCTACCTGATTGCAAATATCCACCGTATTAAGCAGAGCCTCCGGCACATCCTCAAAAATCTGACTCATCTCGGCTTTTGTCTTAAACCATTCCTGTTTGGAATAAAGCATTCGGTTTGGGTCATCCAAGTCCTTACCTGTACTCAGACAAATCAGACGGTCATGTGCCTCGGCATTTTCTTCATCTACGAAATGCACATCATTTGTGCATACCAGCTTAACATCGTATTTCTTGCTAAACTCCTTTAAATGCTTATTTACTTCCAACTGAAGCGGATATGCTTCATGATTGGCCCTCGCTACCGTAGCCTTATGTAACTGCAGTTCCAGATAATAATCGTCACCAAAAACCTGCTTATACCATTGCACTGCTTCTTCAGCCTCCTTTATTTGCCCCTTACGAATCAATCGGGGTATTTCTCCTCCCAAACAAGCAGAACAGACAATCAAACCTTCGTGATATTTCTCCAGCTCTACCCTATCAGTACGGGGACGCATATAATATCCATCGGTCCACGCTTTCGATACAAGTTTTATCAGATTATGATATCCTTTCTGATTTTTTGCCAACACAACCAAGTGATAACCACTTTGGTCTGCCTTTCCTTCTTTGTTAAAAAGCCGACGATGTGCCACATACATTTCACAACCTATGATAGGTTTGAAAAGCTTTTCATTCAAAGCCTCAACTTTTGTTTTACACTCCGCTATCTCTTCTTTCGGATTTTCGCATGCTTCTTTTCCACTTTCCAAGGCAGAAATCTTCTTCTTCAAAGACTTTATCTCATCCTTGATACCCCCATTCTTTTTGTTGACATAATTGTAAAACTCCTTTATGCCAAACATATTTCCATGGTCTGTCAGAGCCATTCCTTTCATACCATCGGCAATCGCCTTGTCGACTAATTTTGCAATGCTTGCCTGACCATCAAGAATAGAATATTGACTGTGAACGTGTAAATGAACAAAATCGTACATATATAAAAAACTATTTCAAAAAAGTTTTTAAAGATAAGCCTGTTTCATAAAATGAGCAAACTGTATCTTAAAAAGTTATCAACTTTACAATTTTCTAACGGTTTTCGTACTTAATATTCCAGTTTTATTTGCAGAATAATTAAATATGACCTACTTTTGCAAAATAACAGTTCATGTACTTTTTTACGATGAATCGATTAAAGAAATTAAAGAAAATAAGACTTCATAGAGAAGGCACACATATACTAATTTTAAGTTGTATTTTACTATTAGCTTTAAACACAGCAATATTTTTTGGGATAGAGTCTAAACTTCCCTTTTATATTGTTTTGGGAGTCAGTTTGTGCCTTTACTTAATCATGGTAAACTTCTTCAGATGTCCAATCCGACTCTTCGGACAGGATACGGAAAAGATTGTCGTTGCTCCTGCCGACGGACGAATTGTCGTATGCGAAGAGGTGGACGAGTACGAATATTTTCATGATAAACGTCTGATGATTTCCATTTTTATGGATATAACCAATGTGCATGCAAACTGGTATCCGGTAGATGGAGTAGTAAAAAAAGTACAACACCAGAACGGAAACTTTCACAAAGCATTTCTCCCTAAAGCCAGTACCGAGAATGAACGTTCCATGGTTGTCATTGAGACTCCTGAAGGAATTGAAGTTATGGCCAGACAAATAGCTGGTGCCGTAGCACGACGCATAGTTACATATGCAACAGAAGGAGAAGAATGTTACATCGATGAGCATATGGGATTTATTAAATTCGGCTCAAGAGTAGACGTATATCTGCCTGTAGGCAGTGAACCGTGCGTCAAAATGGGACAAAGAACTGTTGGTAATCAAACAATCATAGCAAAACTAAAATAAACAATTATGGCAAACTGTATCACACGCCATATACCTAACACTGTAACATGCTGCAACTTGTTTTCCGGATGTATAGCCAGTGTTATGGCTTATGAAATGAAATATGAATGGGCCGCCTTTTTTATTATTCTTGCAGCCATATTTGATTTCTTTGACGGAATGTTGGCACGACTTCTTGATGCACGTTCGCCTATTGGAAAGGATATAGACTCCTTGGCTGATGATATCAGCTTCGGATTTGCCCCAGCAATGATTGTTTTCTCCCTTTTCAAGGAAGTTCACTATCCATCTTTCCTTGCAAATGCCAACGAATGGTTTCCGTATTGCGCATTTATCATAGCGGTATTTTCTGCGCTTCGTTTAGCAAAATTCAATATTGATACACGACAGACAACTTCTTTTATTGGAATGCCTACACCAGCAAATGCTCTTTTTTGGGCTTCATTAGCTATAGGAGCACACGATACTCTTATATCCGAATCATACTTCAACGCCTTTTATCTGTTTATACTCGTATGTATCATGTCATGGCTACTGGTATCTGAACTGCCTATGTTTTCTTTAAAACTGAAGAACCTGACATGGACTGACAACAAAATAAGATACATATTCATCATTGGCTGTATTCCTTTATTAATTTCATTGAAACTGTTGAGTTTCGCAGCTATTATCGCATGGTATCTGATTCTGTCTATAATTACATATAAAAAGGCATAAATATAAAATGGCATACTAGTTGTAGATATATCAATAAAGATTATTACAACAGAATTTTATAACTTATGGGATGTTTATTTACTATACCACTTCTTATTATCTTCTTCGTACTGTTTTTTAGTTCGGCTATATTCCGAATACTAAAAGCTTTGTTCGGATGGAAACAATCATCAACCGGCAATTGGCAAGAAACGACAAAAGGGTACAGACAAAATACAGATAATACACAATCAGACAATACCTCGTATAATAACAATACCTACTCCCGACATAACAAAAACCATAATGGTGTAAGACGAAAAATATTCAGTGATGATGAAGGCGAATATGTAGATTTCGAAGAAATAAAAGATAATAAATAAAGCCAAATATATAAAAGGGTGTGTCTAAAATATACGATTCACCCTTTTTTTATATCCATATTCAACGTTTACTTTTAAAGAAACTGCGCATAAGCTCTGTCGCTTCATCCGCCAGAACACCTTTTACCACCTCCGTCTTCGGATGCAATACGTTTGGCGCATAAACATGATAGCCTCTTTTTTCATCATCTGCCCCATACACCAATCTTTTCAACTGCGCCCATCCCAATGCACCGGCACACATGGGGCAAGGCTCAACGGTTACATAAAGCGTACATTCATTCAAGTATTTCCCACCCAATGTATTGGCTGCGGCTGTTATGGCTTGCATTTCTGCATGAGCAGTCACATCATTGAGAGTCTCTGTCAGATTATGCGCACGAGCTATGATACGATTTTGGCATACAACTACAGCTCCAATGGGAATTTCACCTTTTTCAAAAGCTTTTACTGCCTCGTTCAAGGCCTGTCTCATATAGAAAGAATCGTCCATCATCAGCGTCTCATATCATGTTCATTGAAAAGAGTAGGATAGTCATCATCCACCACTACGCGATGAATTGCTGTCAGCAACGTCTCACGCATCCACCGTCCCTTATTCGTTATTTTGTATTTTTTCAAATAACTTTCAACGATAGCATTCTCATCTTCGCTCACATAACAGACCATACGATGCAATCGTTTGGGCTGTGAAGGCATTACTTTAACTCTTTTTTTTACTTCTTTGCTCATTATGACTACAAAAATAATAAGCCTTAATTAAACAACGAAACATAAAAAGATTAAATTTGCAAAAAGCTTAATATGGCGACACATAATACATATGGGAAAATCGGTGAAGATATGGCCGCTGCATATCTTGAAAAGAATGGCTATGTCATAAAACACCGTAACTGGAGATGGAACAGAAAAGAACTCGACATTGTAGCCCAGAAAGATGACATGCTGATTATTGTGGAAGTAAAATCGAGAAAAAATGAGCTTTTCGGACTTCCGGAAGAGGCTGTTGACGGACGGAAGATACGCCATATAATATCATCGGCCGATGCCTACATAAAGAAGTTTTGCATAGACAGCCCCGTCAGGTTTGACATCATATCCATTGTAGGAGATAAAGAAGAACACGTCATACAGCATATTGAAAACGCGTTTTTCCCTCCTATCTGGTAAAAAGCTTTTTAACAAGTAACAAAACCTGATAAAACTGGAGATAGTATAAAATAGATTATCCGTAAAACGACAGACATATGAAACACTACCTTGACCACTTTGAATTAATCCGTATTCCGGAAACAGATTCAACCAATAATGCCATAAGAAACCTTGAACAGACTTCAGACAAGGAATTTGTTGTAGTATCTACAGAGTTTCAAACACAGGGAAAGGGACAAAGAGGTAACTCATGGGAATCGGAAAGAGGAAAGAATCTCCTTTTCAGCATCTCTTTAAGCCCTGAATTCTTACCTATTCAGCAACAATTTCTGCTGTCACAAATAATATCATTAAGTATCCTGGATGTTTTCCGTCGCAGACTACGGAAATTCAGTATCAAGTGGCCCAATGACATATACTGGCGTGACCGCAAAATAGGAGGAATACTTATCGAAAATGATATTGCCGACGGCAAACTGGCACGTTGCATTATCGGCGTGGGAATAAACATAAACCAGACAGAATTCAAGAGCGGAGCACCCAATCCGATTTCACTGCTCCAGGTATGCGGCATGCATTGCAAACGCATTCATATACTTGAGAGAATTCTAAAAAACTTTGAAGAATATTACCGTATGCTGCAAAAGGGCGAAATGGAAACCATAAGAGAAAGGTATCGCAAAAGTCTTTTCCGGAAAAAAGACTTTCACCCTTATCAGGATGCTAACGGGACTTTCAGTGCCTGCCTGCACCATATAGAAGATAACGGTCTCATTGTACTTGAAGACACTGAAGGAAAACTGCGGTCATATACCTTCAAGGAGGTAAGTTATGTCCTGTAAGTTTTCATTTACGACTAAACGATACACTAATAATTACTCCACAAGGCTATAAAAGTCTTGTGGGTTATTTCATATTTCATGCCAAGCAGAAACAAACAAATACTGGACATTGCTATCCCATCTATCATTTCGAACATAACGGTTCCTCTTCTCGGACTGGTAGACGTAACTATCGTAGGGCATCTGGGTTCTCCTACATATATAGGAGCCATTGCCGTGGGAGGTATGCTCTTTAATATGATTTACTGGATATTCGGTTTTCTCCGTATGGGAACCAGCGGAATGACTTCGCAAGCTTTCGGCCGAAATGATTTGGACGAAGTAACACGTCTGTTAATGCGCTCTACCGGAGTGGGCCTGATTATAGCACTTGCGCTAATCGCCTTACAGTATCCCGTAAGCAAACTCGCGTTCGCACTCATCGATGCTACCCCTGAAGTAGAAACTTATGCACACGTCTATTTCAGCATTTGCATTTGGGGTGCACCAGCAGTATTGGGACTGTACAGCATGTCGGGATGGTTTATCGGCATGCAGAATTCACGATATCCGATGCTGGTAGCCATTACGCAAAATATCATCAACATTACGGCTAGCCTTGTTTTTGTCTTTCTGTTCGGGCTGAAAGTTGAAGGAGTAGCATTGGGTACATTGGTGGCACAATACGCGGGTCTGTTCATGGCTATGTACTTATGGCAACGGAAGTACGGAAAACTGTATCATCGCTGGCAATGGCATGATTTTATCTGCCGCCGCGCAATGGCACGCTTCTTCGCGGTCAACCGCGATATTTTCCTGCGCACACTCTGCCTGGTATCGGTAACCGTATTTTTTACATCGGCAGGAGCCCGTCAGGGAGATGTAGTACTGGCCGTCAATACGCTACTCATGCAACTGTTTACTCTCTTTTCATACATCATGGACGGATTTGCATATGCCGGTGAAGCTCTTGGCGGACGATATTACGGAGCCGGAAATGTTTCTGAATTCAAAGATACTACCCGCAAGCTGTTTGTCTGGGGATGCGGTATTGCCGCTCTGTTTACCTTATTATACGCCATAGGAGGACAAGATTTTCTGGGTTTACTCACAAATGAAACAAGCGTAATCCAGGCATCCTCTACCTATTACTATTGGGCATTGGCTTTTCCTATTGCCGGTTTTGCAGCCTTCCTGCTCGACGGACTTTTTATCGGTACTACGTCTACCAATCTCATGTTACGGTCCATGCTTATAGCTTCCATATCTTTCTTTGGCATCTATTATGCAGCAGTAGACCATATAGGGAATCATGCCCTTTGGATGGGATTTATCACATACCTGGCATTACGGGGCATTATGCAACTCATACTCGGCCGGCGTCTGTTGAAAGGAGAATGGCAATCTTCATAATGCAAGAACCGCATTATATTCAAACATATAAATTTGTGTTACTGCAACGATAATAGTCAAAACAGTTTCTTATCTTTGCAAATACAAACAGTTTTAATTACATCTATTTAATTATGGCAAAGTATAAAAGAATCTTACTCAAACTAAGTGGCGAAAGCCTCATGGGTGAAAAACAATATGGCATTGACGAAGAACGCCTCGCTGAATATGCTGAACAAATCAAAGAAATTCACGATATGGGCGTGCAGATTGGTATCGTCATCGGTGGAGGAAATATTTTCAGAGGACTGAGCGGTGCATCCAAAGGCTTTGACCGTGTAAAAGGTGACCAAATGGGTATGCTTGCTACCGTTATCAACAGCCTCGGACTAAGCTCTGCACTTGGAGCTGCTGGAGTAAAAGCCCGCGTACTCACAGCTGTACGCATGGAACCTATCGGCGAATTCTACAACAAATGGAAAGCCATAGAATGCATGGAACAGGGCGAAATAGTAATCATGTCGGCCGGAACCGGAAATCCTTTCTTCACAACCGATACAGGTTCCTCACTCAGAGGTATTGAAATAGAAGCAGACGTGATGCTCAAGGGTACACGTGTAGACGGAATCTACACAGCCGATCCGGAAAAAGATCCGAGCGCTACCAAATTCAATGACATCACTTATGATGAGGTATTGAAACGCAACTTACGTGTGATGGACCTCACGGCTACTTGCATGTGCAAGGAAAACAATCTGCCAATCATCGTATTTGATATGGACACTCCAGGAAATCTGAAGAAAGTCATGGCTGGCGAAAATATCGGTACGCTGGTACACAACTGAAATTAGTTCTTTTACTGATATACAGACATTAAAGCTGATATTCCCCACTTTCCGGAATATCAGCTTTTAATGTATTATAAAGATTCTGGAAAAACAATATCAGTTGGCTGTGATAGCAGTAATATCCTTTACCGGACGAACTACACCAACCTCACCTCCATTGACCAATATGAAATTTCCACCTTTATGCCAGATAAAACCTACACGCGCTGTTGTATAAGGAGATATACCCATCATAGAAAAAGCAGTCTGACACATATAATTCTGACCGGTATATCCATCATTCCATGCCGAGCTCGGAAGTCGGGTCGACAGAATCAGCAGTTCACGCTGGTTAGGAATCCGATAGCCTGCCGGACAAGGGTTGTAGGTCTGATAATATGTCCATTCATACCAGTTACCGCCCTCACCGCCAAAATAATTGGGATGCACCTCAAAATAAGTATAAGGACGGTTATCTGCCTGCCGTTCATTATGAGCAGCCAAAGCTGTCTCAAAATTAGTCCGTCGGGAATCTTCATTCATATTAGTAAGATCTATCTGGTAGCCACGGGTATTACTAATTTGATATACCTCAACCAAATCGGCTGGTTCCGTATCCGGTTCATCCAAAGGTATTCCCAAATTACGGAGACAACGGTATGAATAATATTCACCATTAGAAGATTGCGAATCTCCCTTACGGCCTAACGAAGCACCTTCCTCAGCCCACAGAACCCAAGGATTTGTCTGGTCACCTCCATAAGAACTGGAGGTATAGTGCCAATACACGCTCTTTCCTCCCGGTCTGTCTACTTCATCCGTGGGATACAGACGTGACAAAGCATCCAATGCGTACTCACCCAAATAGATATCTACCAGCTGATTAATGCTCGCCAAATACCAACGGATTTCATTCGCATCTACTATATTATCACCATCAAGGTCACGATTACGGATAAGGCACGCATAAATAGCCCTGTCATATCCACCGTTAAGACCATAATGATCACTGACGCTTAAAACATCCGTCCATTTCAATTCTGAGGGGTTTGTACTATAATTATTTCCTAAAAGAATATGAAGTGTATTCAATCGTCCGTTGCTTTTATCCGTTGTTGCTCCATTGTAAATCGTACCGGTCCAGATTCTTCCAGTCTCCATAATCGACTCTAATCCCCAAGCTGTCTGAAGTTCCGGTTTGTTGACATTATAGACCGTGCGCACACAGCGTTGCCTGAAAGAATATTGCGCCTTGATAACACTCGATTGCTGATCATCGGTGTATTTGGCATCATCAACTATAATATAAAGCTGACGGTCATCCGTTTCGGCCATCCTCTTCCATAAGGTAAGGTCCTGCTGGTTAGTTATCGGATTATAAATATATACATTTTCATCCACAAAAGCTGTGATGTATGCATAACCGTCATCCGCAAAAATCCCATTCTCATTATCTACCGCCTCTTCCTTTAAAAATTGCATCAGCTGGTTCACATCCCGAAGACGGGCTTTTTCGGTTCCGGATTGGTACCCGGCTCCTCCAATGGAATAATAAGGAGAAGGCTGATTATTTTTATTGGCATCTATCGGGAAAGGGTCATTATAATTCTGATCACCGGGATATTTCACCATTTTGTCATTAGCCACACCATACTCTTTATTGACAGCAAACTTTATCCATCGGTAGTCTCTCATGCTCTGTTCTATCTGGCTCGCATCTGTAACCACTTCGTGCATTCCTTTACTGAACGGAGTATTGACTCCCCAACGGAGAGTACCGGCTGTACCACCTTCCTTAGGTAAAAAGCCACTTCTGTTCAGCTTAATCAAACGACGGTCATAATGACAGTCAAACTGATAGCTATCCTGAAAATTCACAACTACGTCACCGTCATAACCGGGACGGGAATCTCCTCCTCCTTCTACATCAACTTCAATATTGTTTACCCCTTTTACTTTAATGTTGTAAGTATAAAAATGATTGCGTTTGGTATCGTAGTCATTGACAAAGTCATGTACATTCATCCCATTCGCATAACCCAAATGAACAATAAAACGCACATTGGCATATACCAACTGCTCTACTCCATCTTTTTCTTCAAAATAAGACAAGAGCCCGGTTATTTCTACATAGGTAGAGTTTGCATTTGCATATTCAAAATCCCCAAGAGCTGTATTCCCTTCTGTATCAGTTGATTTTTCCCTTTGATCACGCAAAGCATAAAATTCCCCAATATTTTCTATATTAATATCTCCGGTAATTTCTTTTTTATATTTCTTTCTGTTTTCCGGCATGTAAAAAGCAAAACTTCCACCGGTATATAATGTTCCGTTTCTGGTAAAAGTCTCAAACTCATATGACGCAGAATCAAAATAAACGGCCGCATCACCGTCGGCATCCCAATTACCGTTTACATCAGGTTCATCCTTAGGCAAAATAAGTGATTGCAAAGGCACCTGTTTTACGGTCCATCCCGTAGGCTGGAAAGAGAAATCAGTCCAATCCTTATCACTCGGTTTTTCAGATGTGACTACAAACTGCACCTTACTGTCTGTACGCTCCAGTTGCAAGGTACACTCCAGCGTCGCTGTCTGTCCGCTCTCCAAAGCCGGGATATTGATCAAAGTCGGGTCTGCTCCTACTGCCGGATTTTTCACCTTGGCATATCCCGTCATCATGAAATAGGCGCTGCGGTATACAGATTCATCACGCATGGTCATCACCTTTGCCTTCAATTCGCTTAATGTATTCACAGCTCTCAGTTCCGTCTCTGTCACCGTATAGGCCGTAGATGTACTACCGTCCGCCAGATTGGCAATGCCTACAATAGTAGCATTATTCAGCGAGGTAGTTGTAAAAATGATTTTTCCCGAGCTCAACAAATCATTTCCGTCATCATAACTCATTCCACTACCGGGTTTACAGAAAAAACGGTCGTGAATATCTCCTTTTTCATCAAATATCAGGATAAACACGTTATCTACCCTGTCCTCATATCTCTGTTCCTGGGCGGCCCGGGTTGCCACAGTCGCCTCTGATGCATTGAATCCCAGTTGCACGGTTGTCGGGATACCTTCCTCTATGCGTTCCGTGTTTCCGAAAGGCATATCGTCCTTACATGCCGCAAAGAGCAGTATCACCGTCAATAAGGCTATCATTCTTATCTGTATTGCTGTCTTGTTCATATTCCCTCCGATATTATTCAAAATCAGGGACCGTAATCGTTTTTTCAGTCCAGTCTATCACTTCAAAGTCAATATTAACATGCGTTGCTCCACTAAGCGTCACATTGATATTTATCTGTTTGTTACGAGGAATAGAGTTATATTGTTCCCCTTCCGGATTGACAAAGGCCATTTTCGGATATTCTCCGTGTTCTGTTTTAAAGCCAATGGTATAAGGCGAAGCCACCGTACCGCTGGTCCAGGCAAATGACGGATAAAGATAACATATAAGTACTTCACTCTCATTGGGGTCTATCGGATAGTCCACCGACTTATCATATACCAGTTCTTTATATGTCTGATCGGGTACATCCAGATTTTCTTCTCTGAACAGATAAAAGCTGTTACCAAAAAACTTTCCGAATGAGACTTCCGTTACCCTGACAGACTCAGAAAAATTATTTTGAATCTGCATACGAATCTTTGAGACACAACGCTCCAAAACCACGGGAATTTCCATATTCTCACTTACTGTCAGATTCTTGTTCATCCAGCTCATGGGAAGACCTTTTTTATCTGTTTCAGCCAAAAGCTCCGAGCCTCTTCTGGGAAAATACAGATTGCCATCGTCAGTTATCAGCACCTTGCGTGAATTATTGACACTTACCACCTGCTTCTGCAAATTGGAGATATCGCTATAGTCTTGCCCGATACTTGCCTCGTTGGCAATGACATACAGCTGTGCCTCACCAATGGGCACATTCTCTATGGCGAGTACACTACCCGGTGTCACATTCGTAAACACCCTGTTTATGGTAGTTGATTTGTTGGTTCCGGCCTGTGAAAGAAGAATTACCCGCAAAGTATAAATCGTTTTTTCAAATTCTTCCAAGTCATCCTCATATGTTGGAAACTGCCGTGTTGCTGTCTTGGATTCAGGAAACTGCAAGCGTATGGTTGTAGTATGCCCGTCCGCAATATCAAGCCGGTCGGTATCCGTACAGGCAACGCAAAGCAACAGCATCAGGAACAGCGAGCAACCGCGTATCATACATCTTATCTTATTATACATTTCTCTATTCATGGCTATAACATTATGGCGTAACGGTCTCCTCGCCCCACGACACGCTGGCATCTTCCTTTTCCCAGCCTTTTATGGTCACGACCAGGGTAATTTGTGTCAAGTCTTCCATCTCCATCAACGCATCGGTTATGGTAGCCTTGTAATTATAGCTCTGTCCCTTTGTCCACTTCCCGTCGGTCGTGGCAAGCTGTGAGGTAAAGCGTTTAACCACCGTCATGCTACTCGCTTCATCGTTCTCACGGATAGTAACGGTAAAGGTTACATTCACTCCCGTATTACGTTGGGGAATAACCAGCGAAGGTCCGGAAGTGACAACGGTCTGTTTTTCCACTGCAAGCGGAGAGCCTGCCGGACAGAGGGTTATCGCTCCCTGAGTAAGATTCGACCATGAAGGTACAGAAGTGCTGCCATAATCTCCTTTCACACCGATAGTGAAAGAAATGTCGGTTACTTCTATCGCATAACCGGTCAACTGGTTATCAAAACTGAAAGATATGTAAGAAAGCAGATGGCTGAAGTTTAAGCCCACCGAAGATTGACTGTCTATAATTTCATCAGCCTTGACACCCGGTGTCGATGCAGTCATCAGATCGACGGCTGCGTCTTCCGTAGCGGAACAGTCGAAATTACGGATGGCAACCGCTCCATCATCGGTAACAGAGACGGTAACATCTGTAGGTAATTCGGCCGGATATACCGCATGGAAGTTGTACGTCTGTCCCGGAATCCAATATTCCGTACCTGTATAAGTGCATCCGGAGGCTGTTTTCGTTACCTCTCTGCCGGTAAAAACATTGTTGCCGTTATATCCGCCCCAAACCTTGAAACGACTGCCGTCGGGAAGGGTGGTTCCCGTCACTGCCGCACGCGTATCGGCCTGCGCCTTGAAACCGATAGGCACAGACGTATCGGGCAAATGCTCGTCGGAAGAGGAACAGGCTCCCAGCACAAAACAAAGCGGAACTATCAGGGCATATAGCTTTTTCATATCTTCTCTTTGAGATTAAAAATGGCTGCATGAGATTTATATTTCTCCGGGCGGGAGTGCCGCCCGGAGATGGGAGTTATAAGATTCTAATTCAAAGGCAAACTTGAATTACCACCAGTTGATTCTTTCCAGATTTCAACAGCATCAACTTTAAATTTAATCGGGAACATTACATCATCCAAAACAGAAGCATCAATTGTAGCGGTATATTTATATTTATAACCAGGAGTCCAAACATTATTATCACCTCCAGGAGCTGTTGTGGCTCCTGTCGCTAAAGAAACATTAGAGAAAGACTTTTCAATAACTTGCGTCCCATTATTATCATATACTGTTACCGTAAATGATGCATTGAGCGCCGTATTACTTTGTGGAATAACAAAATTGTATTCGGAAGATTGTGCCACACTATTGCCAAAATCATTATTGCTATTCACTGTATATTCTTTATTATTATTTGTATCCGGTGTATCCCATGAATAAGCAGACGTTTGATAAGAGTATGTCGCCTTATTGGGTACACTAAATTCTAGATTTGTAATTTTCACTGTATACCCATTTGTAAACCCATTTGTAAACTGAAAACCTACCTGCGAAAGTAAGTGACTGAATGTAAGCTCAACAGCTCCAGGACTACCAGCTGATATTGTGGCACTTGTTTGAACTTCATTAGGAGTTGCCAATATCAAATCGTTTGTACCTGCTGAATAATCTGTGATAGTAATATGTCCATTCTCGTCAAAAGAAACTTCGCTCGTCACAGTCAATGAAGAATTTCCATCAGAATAGGCCGCAAATTTATAAAACTTATTAGGAATCCAATATTGTGCTGTTGAAATTTCTGTTCCTGTTGATGACACACTAACCTCTGTATTTGAAAAAACTTCATTAGTATAAGTACCCGTTGCATCACCATAATTACCAAATACATAGAATTTACTTAATGCTGTACCATCTCCAGTTGCACCTGGATTAATAATTTGATTTGCCGCCTTTGTCGGTTTCCCTACAAAGGAAGAAAATCCAATCGCCTGCGGTTCGGGTTGTTCCATCACTTCATTCAATGAGCAACTTGCCATTGAAACGGTTACAGCCATTGCTGCCAGCCAAAACATGTTCTTTTTCATACACATTGTTTTAATTTAGTTATTATTCTGTTTTTTATCTTATTCATAATTACAAAGGGAGGTCTATGTCTTCCGAATTCTCCCAGTCATCCACACTCACATCAAATCCACCGGTACTGCTGCCCTCACCCTCCTCGGGAGTTATCGTCAGTTCCTTAATAACCAATACACCTCCACGAGGTTGCTCACGCATGCGGTCAGTCACATCCACCTCAAAAGTCTTCGTCTGCCCACTCTTCAGTGCCACTTCCAGCGTCAGGATATTACGGGTCTGGTCATCAGCCAGCGGACGCCCGGCCCTTGAGGGGCTGCTGAAAGTCCGCACATCGGCGGGAGTATAGAAATGACCATTGGGATACTCGTCGGTAGGAACAGGGTCGAAATTACACAACCCGAACGAGCGCACCACCACTTCTACCCCGTAATCACTCACCTCGGCATCGTCACACAGCACCGTAACCACATCGTCGAGCGTGCGGCGGTTGCTCAGATTGACCGTACCCGCCATTCCCGACAGGGCTATACGCGCATCATTAATATATTCCTTTCCGGATGCAAACTCAAAACGCACAATATAACTGAACACTACCGGAACCATGGATACGTCAACCTCTATTATACGTTCCTCTTCACCGTTCACCCATTCGTCCAGCTCACGGATATGAAACTCTTCCGAATACCAAGAAAACAGATAATCCGGAGGATTGACCGTAGTCTCAAACGGATTGTTCTCCGAATAAGGGCTACGGGTGCGGGTACGGGTGGTAGCGGTTACTGACGACACTTGATCAGTCATCTCATAAACTATATATTCCGTATCGTTATTATGAAGCAAGGCTGTATAAACTCCCGGCTGCAAGGAGACTTCTCCTCCTCCCGAGGGCAGATTGAATACCTGGCGGTATCCTTCGTCTTTCGTTTCCGTAACCAGCCGCACTCCTTCGGGTTCAGTTGGTATTACCTTGTTCCAGTCTATCGTCCATTCAGGATTCCACTCGGTATCCCAATCGATAAGATACTCAAGGTTCCACTTCAAATGCCAATTAACCAGAAGCACAAGCGTAGAAGACGAATCGCGTCCCATATACAGGTCTTTATGCCTGCAGGCAGTCAGCGCCAACAGCATCAGTAATAGGAAATATGCAGTTACTTTCTTGCCCATATCGCTCATTTTCTCCAGTTTTTATCTCCAATATGCCATACCAAAGACACTTCAAGCTTAGTAGGCCCTATCCAGTTAATATTCTTGGTTACCTGCCATACGTAATGTCCGTCTATAGGCAAATATTCCTTACACACACCGTGAAACACTCCCAGTCCGACCGAGAAATCAAGATTCAGGTTCCTGGCCACCGGCAGAGAATAACCATAAGAGAATCCTCCTCCGTATCCCCAGTCGTCGACCATATATCCTCGTCCGCCCAACTCAAAGTCGAAAGTACCGGTCTGAGCGTATACTCCCACATGATGCCCCGAACGGCGGTTACCGTATCCGTCTTTTCCCAACCAGTAACGCGCTTCAAGGTCACCTCCGTAAACCCGCCAATAGTAATGACGGCGGTCTGTTTTCCACCAGGCATACATCCAGTTGAGAGCAACAGACCATCTCTCCTTAAAGAAATACTCCAGACCTATATTCGGGACCAATGCCGCATCATAAAGCAAGTTTGTCTTCACCGCAAAGGGAGGCAAGCGAAAACGTTTCTTTTCGGCAGGCTCTTCGCGTAACGCCAATTGATTTTCCAAGAAAGGGTTCATCTTTTCTTTCCAACCAGCCGGCCATGCCAAGACCGGTGAAGACATAACAGCCTCACGGACGGAAGTATATACAATAACAGTAACAGCCCTTAACTTGTACAGATAGTGCTCTGCCAGATAAGCATAAGCTTGCTTCAGCTTCTTGATCTGACGCTCTTTCTCATCAATAGAATAATCGGCGTCAACAACATCAAGCAACTCTTGCCGGAAAGGCAGACTATCATCCTCATTCAAGAGATGACGAAAAGCAACCCAGTCTTCGCCTTTGGGCTGCAACACCCATCGCTCTTCAGGATAACCGGAATGATTAGCGCGCAAATAGCTGTACACACTATGGCCACGCTCTACAGAAAGACGGTAATTGTAACAACTGTCTCCATCCGGCGACGCCGAGGAGAGTATGACTACCGAATCTACCGTCGCTTCTGCCGTAGTCAGAAGCTTATCGAGCTCCGCTTCCAATTTGTTAAGGATAGTGCTATTGGAACAATAAGCCGTATCAATCGTCTGACGATCGACCTTAAACAGAAGGGTATACGACTTCTCGGTCTGCCTGAAATTCGTCTGTTGTGCATATAATGAGTTTACATCAAGAAATGCCCCAACCACAAATACCAGGCAGAAAACTAGATATCCATGTATATAAAGCAGAGAACTCTTCATAACCTATTTAATAGAGCTATATTTACAAAACACATATAATCTATATACAAAATAAGCAAACTTATCCGTTCCGGATGTTTCATTTTTACAAATCTATTGAGTCAAAAAAACAATCCTCCCCTTTAATGCTAGTGGGAAGTCATACGAAAACGCAAGTAATCAGTAGGTGACATGCCTACGTATTTCTTAAAACATCGCAAAGCTGTCTCACGCGAACGAAAACCTACATAAAAAAAAGAATCTTGTATATTGACAACCAAACCAGCATCGGCCAACTTTAAAAATTCTGCAACACGTTTTCTATTAATCATATCCGAAAAGTTCTTATATCCATCATTTTGAATAGCTTTTGACAAATAGCTTCTATTAGTTTTCAACCTCAATGCCAGATATGACAAATCCAAATTAGGATTTCTCCAAATTTCTTCATCATCCATCAAAAGACGTAACTGTTCAATCAATGGATCTATCGGTTTAATATCTGTAACCAGCCCAGATAAAGCATCAGACACATCAGTTAACGGACGTAAACTTTCTTTGCAAGGAGTCTCAAAACGAATAAAAAGTTCCTCATAAGTAACTGTTAACACAAACAGTATACAGGCCAACAAATGAATGGAGCTGAGCAATACATCCCCCGTCAGCATGAAAGCGACAAATAATATGGCAATGACTTGTATTTTCAATGAGTAACTCACTATCCAACGATAATGTACATTGCTCTTCATCCAATTATAGGGAATATAATACAAAGAAATAGTATAAAATGAAACAGCAAAAAACAGTACAAACAATCGAAACCATACATTAAATTCGCCAATATATACCCAAATTTCATTCAAAGAGCTTAATTCTCTCACATAAGACTTCATAATCCACAGACAAAGTCCTAGAATTATACCAGGCAAAAAGAAAAATATCATGTATTTCTTACTAAACAACCCACCGCTAATAGCCTCTAAAGGGTACAAATAAAGAATCACAATAGCCCAAAGACCACCAGCCAGATTTTCAACAGGAAGAACTCTATTTACAATAGGTTCACCAAATTCAGCCACAAACAAACGAAGCAGAAAAACAAGTCCAAACACCAGCCACGTCAAAGCCAAATAAAGACGAGAGCGATCGCCGCAATGACGACGCATAAAAAGCAACCCACTACTTAACAGAAAAGCACAAGATGCCCAATTCAAAAGAATCTTCAGTTCTATCATAGTTTTTGGTTTAAGCTCGACTACTTTTAATCAAGAGCTCTTTTATCTATCGCCAGACAACCAATAACCTAATATATATATCCTTCATAGACTTTACAGCTCCTATTATAAACGGAGCAAAGATATAAAATATTATTACCCCCCCCCCCCCGCATTTTACAATATTTAACTGTTTGATTCAAACGAAGTTACTTCCACAATACAGCCTGACAAGTACAATTTTATTTAATTTTATCGGTTGTCGATAAAGAATTTTATATAAAAATTCTCACTGATAGGCTTCTTGTTAAAAAGTCAAACTATTCTTTGATTTTTCTGTGAAAGTAATGTGCGCCTGTTGAAAGACTGGATAAAAACTTTGTGCATAGCCCTGTGCAGCACTGTGCATCCCCGTGTGCACTACAGTGCACCGCCCTATGCACAACAGTGCATCCGGCCATGCAGTAAGCAGACATCTAACATTCTTTTCGATATACCCCAATAAAAAAGCCGCATACCTTTTACCAAAAAAGGCATGCGGCACTATTCTCAATCATTAATTTTCTACAGAAATCAGGAGACGAATATATTTAATTGCTGTAAGATAAAGTAGTAGAGTGTTATCCTTATATTCGTCCCTGATTAGAATTATTAAGTATACCTATTGAAAAACTGATTATATCTTTTTATTAGAATGAGAACATCAAACGAGCTTGTACGGTATGAATGTTCTTGTCATACTGATATTTATCACGGTCAAGTCTGTTATATGTATATTCAAGCAAGAACTGTGCATATTTGTTGAACGAATAGTTAGCTCCTACAGTGAATGAATGCATGTTACCACCACCGATACTCTTAGATGTACTTGGATAGTCTTTCAATGCACCGTTAACAAGGTCAGCCGGATAATATTGGTCACGACCCAAAACATACAATTCGTTGTCTCTGATATCGTTCAGACCAAGATAGTTGTAACGAGCTACGATTTCGAGTGAACGGCCATCAAATCCTTTCAACAAACCTTCGTGCTTGTCATACTTATAACCATTTCCGAAGATTTGGTAACCAGCTTCAATGTAACCTCCGTGGAAACGGTTCGGAGCAAGTCCGTTACCATTCTGCCAAGACTCAAGAGTAGTCCATGACTGACTTCCACCCAACTGGTTTTCAAACAAAGTCTGGTCATCACGTTCTTTATTTACATACTTGAACATGTATTCACCACGCAAGAACATTTTCTCATTACGGTAAAGAGCCTCAGCACCTACATTGAACTCATTCTTTGCCCATGGAAGGGTAACACTTGTAAACTGGAATGGATCTACATAAGTTTGCACAGAAGAACCAAATTCCAAACTGGTTTTCTTTACATTGTTTTCAACAACACCGGTATTGATACGTGAATAACGGAAAGCAGCACCTACATGAAGTGTCTGTTCGTCGGTATTAATAGGCATATACAACCAACGTCCGCCGAAGGTTACACCTTGATATCCGTCTTCCTGATCATTGTATTTGTTTTCAGCAAATACACCTTGGTTGAAGAAGAACTTGTCATTGTAATATTTATAAGTTACACCCAGCTGACGTCCAGCAGACAATGCATTGACAGAACCTGCACGTGAGATGAAGTGAAGACTTCCACGACTGGTATTGTTACCCATAGTTGAAGGGTCATTGTAATAACCAGCTTTCAAGTATCCAGATTCACCACCATTCAAGGCATACTGCAAGAAAATATTCTTCTGGCTGAATTTACCTTTAGAGAAATCAAAGTCTGCATAAAAATACCAGTCCTGAAAACTCATAGAAGTACGAATACGAGCATCGGTAATAGCCACACCTGATTTCAACGGAGTATAGTCTGTATGATAATATGCTCCATCAGCCATAAAGCGCGCTCCTACAGTAAAGTGAACGTCTTCTTTTTCATTGTCATATCTCACCGTAGGTTTTGTATCAAAGTCCTGAGCAGAAGCAAATGTAGCAGTCATTGCCATAGCTACCAGTGCAGAGAAAAATATATGTTTTTTCATTGTTTCAAATTTTAAAATGGATTATTAATAATGAATCACTCTTATAACTTATTTTACATATCCGAGTTCATCCAACAATGTATTAGGATCTGGAACTGGAGTTGCAGCTGTTCCCGGACGCACTCCTTGGTCAATAAAATACTGGATAGTCATTTCAGAACGGTTAGTAAATGCACCGTCAAGATAATGTTCTCTATACAGACTGTTTCCAAAATTATATTCGCCAAAATACTTACCCATTTGCTCACGTGAATCAAAAGAATACGGGTGATTCAACATACCAGAACGGCTAATCAAATAATCTTGCCATGGAGCATTCAGTTCCGGATAATTGTTAGGAGCACCGGCAATACACGGACCGATGATATGAGCCAAATTATCAACACCCAAATTTATAAATGAAGCATATCCTGCAGGTGTATCATATTTGATATCTGTTGCAGCAGTACCCTTCCACAAAAGGAAACACATAGGAATCTGTCCTTTAAATACTTTAGAAGTACGTTTCAAACTTTCAAGAGAGAAGGTTTGAAGAACTACCTTACCGTTTGTATTACCTACATTAACTTTACCATCTTTATAATGAGCAGTTTCTGTAGCCGGCTTAGTGATGATATTCCAACCCAAACGATCAAGTTCGTCATAAACATCCTGCTCAAAAGTCACAGGATTCAGCCATGATTCCTTAAACTCAATGTAGATACCCGGTCTATTTCCAGAGTTTCCTTCTGTATCTTCTTCATACTCAAAGTTGTAAGTTACACTACCATCTGGATTATTGGTTATAGTATATTTTCTTTCACCTACCTTTCTCTGATTATTTATAACCTCAGGATCAGAGGCTGTGTAACGAGCTAATTTCTTACCCTCTGCATACCTGATAAGGTCCTCTAAAGTAGATATATACAAATGCGTCTCTGAGAATCCCTGACGAGCTTGCTCTACAGTTGCAGGATCTTGATTGAACCAAGTACCAGCATCAAGTGCCATCAACTCTTCATACATGTATGATTTTGCATAATATGGCATAGAGAAATTCTTACGGTCTTCTTCATACTGCGCTTGAGCTTGCTCTGCCGTCATTCCACGATCCATATAATACTGAACACGTGTACGCGGAACATCATTTCCATACATTTGCTCAATGTTTGTGGTTCTACTCAGGTTATCATCATGCAAAGCCAAAATAACACCGTCTTTTGAACATTGCAAATCTGCTTCCAGATAGTCTGCCCCCATTTCACGAGCCCAGCGATAAGCGGCTTCGGTTTCTTCCGGAGTCCAGAACGTAGAACCACGATGAGCCATTACAGCATACATCGGAACATAGTCTCTAACTTTTTCCATTTCTGGAGACAAGTGCTTCACGTCTACTCGATTTACATCTTCGTTCACATTTGTAAAATCTTGATTTTCGCATGAGAACGCAACTAAAGCAACACTACATGTGATGCCTAAACGAATCAGATTCTTGAACATAGTTTTTAGATATTAGATAATATTAAAAATGAAAATTCTATTAAATGAACGGTCAATACTGACCGTTCAAATTAAATGGTTGATTATTTACTTTGCTGTTTAACTAAATACTGTTCATCTTTGTAAGTAAATGCTACGAACAGGAATGAAAGAGCACATGCTATAATCATCATGATAAAGTACCAATCCCATCCAAAGTGGTCAACAACAAAACCTACGCAGATATTTGCAAGCAATGCAGTTCCAAAGAAGTATCCAAAGAATCCAGTCAATCCGGCAGATGTTCCGGCTGCATTTTTCGGAGCCAAATCAAGAGCTTGAACACCGATAAGCATTACAGGACCATAAATCAAGAAACCAATTGCAATAAGACAAACAATGTCAATCATTTGATGTCCTGCTGGATTCAGCCAGTAAATAGCAATAAAGATTGCAACTAATACCATGTAAATCATGGTTGTAATAGCACGACGACCTTTAAATACCTTATCACTAAGCCAACCGCAAATAATTGTACCAGGAATTGCAGCAAACTCATAAGCGAAATAAGCCCAACCTATATCTTTGAGGTTATAGTCTTTCACATTCTGCAAATAAGTAGGAGCCCAGTCAAGACATCCGTAACGTACCATGTAAATGAAGGCGTTTGCAAATGCAATAAACCACAAAGTTTTATTGTTCAGTACATACTTGAAGAAGATTTCTTTGGTTGTCAATACTTCCTCGCTCTTTGCACTATAGTTCTTCGGATAATCATTACGGTATTTTTCAATTGAAGGCAATCCACAAGACTGCGGCGTATCACGAATTAATGCATATGCGATAAAAGCTATTATGATAGCAACTACAGCCGGGAACCAGAATGTTCCTTGTTGCCAACCACCAAACCAGATTAAACCATATGCAGCCATCGGACCAACCAAGGCACCTCCCACATTATGTGCACAGTTCCAAATAGACATCTTGGTTCCACGTTCTTTAATAGAGAACCAGTGAGTCATGACACGTCCGCACGGAGGCCATCCCATACCCTGGAACCAACCAATACAGAACTGAAGAACAAACATCATTATAATGGATGATGTTCCAAAAGAAGTTCCCATTAACATGGTAGCAGCTGCTGCCAGAATCAATCCTAACGGAAGGAACTTACGCGCATCACTCCGGTCAGAAACACTTCCCATCAAAAATTTTGAAAGAGCATAAGCAATAGCATTCGCAGAAATAGCAAATCCTAATGCTGCATGTTCATAGCCCATATTCTCAAGCTCGGGCATAGCCATTGTAAAGTTCTTACGAACCAAATAATAACCTGCATAACCTACAAATATGCCGATAAATACTTTCCAACGTAACGCTTTGTACGTACTGTCAATCTGTTCCTTTGGCAACTCTGCCTTATGAGGAGGAGGAGTTAAAAATGATGCCATGGTATTAATTTGTTTTTTAAGTTAATAATTTTATAATCTGTTTATTTTTTGTATTGCCTCTACATCTAAAGCTTCAGCCAAAATAGAAATTGGATTCATTACCTTATATGGAGTAGACATCTCTATCTGCCACTTACAAGTTTCACAGTCTGTAGCAACAAAGTCTGGATTCACATCTGCTATCTGTTTGAATAAAGAAGCTCCAATACCTTGTGATGTTGCGTAGTTTTCTTTCTTAAATCCATAAGTTCCAGCAATACCACAACATTGTGAATCAAGCATGATAAACTCAAGCCCCGGTATCATACGCAACAATGAGGTTGAATAAATAGCCCATCCCAATCGTTCCATATGACAAGGTGTGTGATATGCTATGCGCTTTTTATAATCTTTGCGGAACACCAGTTTCAAATCACCGTTATCAATCAAGCGGAACAAGAAACGAGTTGCCAATTCCACACGGTCATGCACATCACTGTTATCAATATGCAATAAATGAGGATATTCTTCACGCAAAGTAAACATACAGCTCGAAGACGTTCCGACTACCGTCATATTCTTATCAACTACGGCTTCACGAATAACATCAATATTATGCTGTCCCTGACTGGTAGCTTGCTTAATCAAACCATTTGAGATCAAAGGAACTCCACAACATTTTTCCTTATTCAACAAATGAACACCGTAACCGGCTGCATTCATTATCTTAATCAAATCTTTTCCCAGCTGAGGATAGTTATAGTTCACATAACAACCATGGAAATAACTGATATGACGAGGGAATTTTTTCTGCTCTTCTTCGGCATTTTTCCGATACCAGCTTTCAAATGTCTGTGAAGAATAACGAGGGAACGTGCGATGATGATCTATCTTCAGTACAGAATCCATCACAAGCTTTACCGGTTTCAGCCCAAGAGCCATATTTACAACCGGAGCAAAAGGAGTAGACAGCGTTCCGACAAAATCAGTATTAGCCAGCAAAATATCACGCAACTTAGGAGATGCTGTATTATATTTTATGCGAGCTGACTGAATAATATCACCAATCTTAACTCCCGACGGACATGCAACTTCACATCGTTTACAGTTCAAACAGTATTTCAATGATTTATCATAGAAATCAGGATCTTTCAAACGGAAACGTTCTCCATCAGGCCCTGCATGTTTAGGACCCGGGAAATTCGAATTTATTGGAATAACCGGGCAATAAACTGTACAAACAGTACATTTAATGCATTGTTCAAAATTATTCTCGCTAATATTATATTGTTGTAAATTCATGATACGACTATTTATTCTTTAACAAATTATCGGCAACATGCATTGCACTCATAATAGAGACACCACCGCCGCATCCTTCATGCAAAGCGTTATGTCCAGACAATATAGAACCTATCGCATATAAATTGGTTATTGTTACATGCTTACGTATGGCATGAAAATCAGGGGTCGTAATAACACCAAAACTCATATATTTTTGTGGTGCAAAAACATCAGTATCATACCAATGTGAACGATCCGTATCATAAAAAACATCCAAGTCAAAAACTGGCTCGTATACAGAATCAGGACGGGCAATAATTCCACGACTAAAGAAACTTCCCGAAGCCAATATATAATTGTCTGCAGTCATCTTAATATCTGAATGATTGGCTGTATAAACTGCTTTTACCTCATCTTTTTCAATATCAGCACGCTCTACAGTATCACCCAACATAAACGTTCCACCCTGACGAATGAAATAATGAATAAGTTGCTGCTGCATACGAATTCCTGGAACAGAAGGCGGCATTGTAGCTATGGTGCAAACGTCTTTATTTAGTTTGCTCTTCAGGTAAAGTAATGGTTTATCTGAATAAATACCAAAGACTGCCGGAACAACAATGGCCTCTACATCTTTTATATATGGTGAAACAGCTTCAACAAAAGCGTCTATATTTTCCTCTTTTTCAAAAGTCTTAGCAATATTGGCCGAACGCATTTCTGTCGGATTGGTTCGTATCTTTTCAATAAATGGTAACTTTACTAATGAAAGTTTACATTTTACATCATGTTTTTCAAGTTCGTCGGCAATAAACTTGGTATAGAAGTCAAGGAAGCCGGGAAAATTAATAATGGCAACACTCTTCCATGGGAAATTGTCCGGTCTGTCTAAAATTGTGAAATCTTTTAAAGTCAACCATGTTTTCTTAACACTTCCCATCGGAGTAAAATGGTAATGATTCTGTGATACATTCCCAACAAGATTCACTCCTGCCCTTTTCATCATTTCAGAAAATTCATCAGCATATACAGCTATAGCCTCAGAACCAATGTATGAATAAGGATGAGGAGCATCAAGTCTGTTCATCATTCCCATAGGATTGTCTACTTCAGTTCCATCTGGAAGTTTTCCAAGCAAATCAAAAGAGCCAGAAGAAAAATGCAAAGCACTCTGTCCTGTAGAAACAATAGCACACTGACGACCTTTCTCCTGTAACCGGATGCCAGCGACTAATCCTGCCAAACCACCACCAATAATAATTGTATCAAATTTCATCGTTTTATCCTCCTCTATTTAGTTTTGCCTGAACTTAGATTACATACACTTCCATATACCCATGCAGAGAATTGACTTTCTCGAAGACTTTCTCCCCATGCTATAGGATACATACCTTTCCAACGTTCATTTAAGAAGTTTACCAAATCAGCTTTCGCCTTTTCTGTACAATTATGAGCCTGACTTAATAAACCTGCGGCACGACAAGCACATAACTCACCTTGACATGTACCCATACCAACTCTTGTTCTTCGACGTAAAGAAACAAGATCGGATATTTCCAGTTCTTTCAGTGCATAATTTACTTCACCAACACTTACTCCTTCACACTCACACACCAAACTGTTATCATATTCATTATCTAATGGTATTTCTTTTGTAAGGTCTCCATGTCTTCCTTCCGCAGCACGGTATACATTATTAGAAGCTATACGTTCTTTTACTTCTTCTGATTCTTGGCGAGATCCGGGCAATGGAACTTCGGCTGTGCGACAAGGTTCATTTAAGCCCATCTTTTTACATATCAGATTCGTTGTCCATTCGGCCATCAAACGATATGTTATCAATTTTCCACCAGTAATAGTCAAGAAGCTATTCAATCCATCACGCTCAGCATGATCCAGAAGCACAATACCACGACTGATATTTCTTCCGGTAGGATCATCATCTGCAGCAACTAACGGACGAACACCTGCGTAAGCTCTCAATATGCGGGTAGTAGCCAAAGAAGGAGCCAGTTTTTCACCTTCACGCAACAGCAAATCAACTTCTTCCGGAGTTACACGCATATTGTCTATCTCGTCATAGGGTATATGACTGGATGTTGTTCCTATAACAGTAATGGTATCACCCGGAACCAATATATCCGCATCTGCAGCCTTACGACAACGATTCAGAACAACATTATTTACACGATGTCCAAAAATCAGAAGAGCTCCCTTTGCCGGATACATATTCACTGTTACACCTGCCATTTCTGCTATATGATGTCCCCATATACCACCGGCATTCACAACAAACTGAGCATAATAAGTCTCTACCTCTTTAGTCTTATGATTGAGAGCACAAACACCTACAATCCGGTCTTGTTCTCTAATAAACTTGACAACTTCATGATAGACCTTTGTTACAGCTCCATGCTGCCTGGCATCAAGTACATTTGCCAATGTAAGTCTGAACGGGTCAATAGATCCATCAGGCACCTTCACGGCTCCTATTAAAGAAGGATTTACAGAAGGCTCAATCCTTATTGCTTCCTTCGGATCAATTGCCTCTGCAGATATACCAGCTTTCCGACAGCTATCTATAAATTTTGCCTGATATGCAATATCATCTTCAGGTAAAGAAATAAACAGACCATCATTTTCTTCAACACAATGACTAGCAATCTTACGAAGTATCATATTTTCCTTGATACATTCTGTAGCCGATTCGCTGTCATTTACCGCATATCGTGCCCCACTATGTAATAAGCCATGATTACGGCCGGTTGCACCATTAGTATAGTCGAAACGTTCCAAAAGCAGAACGCGAAGACCACGCATAGCGCAATCACGAGCAGTTCCTGCACCCGTTGCGCCCCCACCAATAATGATTACATCATATTCGTTTCCTTCGCCAACTTTTTTCATGATATACTATTTATTATATAATTGCATTTGGTTTCTGTTTTATTTCGAAGCAAAAATAAGGATTATTAATTTCACAACGAAACAAAAAATGTTATTTTTTGAAAGTGTATAAAGCACATTTAATTTCGTTTTGCTCATTATTGCATTTCGTCACAAAGTATAACATACTAATAAACAATAGATTAATATTATTTCACATATCAAATTGTATGTTATTAAACATAAGTCTACAGAGCCAAAAACGAAGGATTTTATCCACTTAGAAATTATATGACGTTTATCGAAAGAGTTAAAATGTTGAAATTAGAATGTTTTTCTTTGTCGTTGTCAAAAAAATGCATTCCTTTGCAAAAATTGGATAAAGATTTGCCTTTTATTAAACTTCAAACTTCCAATACCCATTCTACACTATACCATTATGACAAAAGAAGAACGCCACAACCTAATTCTAGACTATCTTATGCAGCATAATTCTGTATTAGTCAGCGATTTGTCTGCAAAGCTAAATGTCTCGTCTGTAACTATAAGAAAAGATCTAACGGAGCTTGAAAAAGAAAAAAAGCTATATCGAAATCACGGTAAAGCTATCCTTATAAATCCATATATTACAAACCGTGATGTAAATGAAAAAGAAAAATTCTTCGTTGAAGAGAAAAGAGCTATTGGAACATGTGCTGCAAGCTTAATCACTCCTAAAGATTCCATTTTAATCGCATCCGGAACAACAGTGCATTATTTTGCACGACAAATACACAATCCTGATCACTTAACTGTAATAACAGCGTCTCTACAAGTATCAGAAATTTTATCACAACACCAGGATATTGACATTATACAATTGGGAGGATTATTACGACACAGCAGCTTGTCAGTAGTTTCGAAATATGCAGAGATGATGCTGGCTAATTTTTCATGCAGCAAACTTTATTTGGGCGTAGACGGTATTGACTTAGATTACGGCATCACTACAACCAATTTAATGGAAGCCAACCTGAACCGGACCATGATACAGACAGCTCAAAAGACAATTGTATTGGCAGATTCATCAAAGTTTGGAAGAAGAGGATTCAGTAAAATATGCGATATGGAAGAAGTAGACCAAATAATAACAGACAGCCATGTATCTCCCTCCATCATAAAGAAAATAGAAGAAATGGGCATAGAGCTCACTATCGCAGAGGTCAACTGAATACAGCAGACTACTTAAAGTTTTCAACTCAACAAGCAATATAAAAGATATAAAAAAGACATGCTTTCAAAACAAGGAAGCATGTCTTTTTCTTATATCATTTATTAGAACTCGGCATTATGAGGAGTACGTGGGAAAGGTATAACATCACGTATATTGGTCATACCTGTCACGAAGAGCAACAAACGCTCAAATCCTAAACCAAATCCAGAATGTGGACATGAACCGTACTTACGGGTATCCAGATACCACCACATGTCTTTCATCGGGATATTCAACTCTTTGATACGGGTCAACAGCTTGTCATAATCGGCTTCACGTTCTGAACCTCCGATGATTTCACCAATCTTCGGGAACAATACATCCATGGCACGCACTGTCTTTCCGTCTTCATTCTGTTTCATATAGAATGCCTTGATTTCCTTCGGATAATCGGTCAGGATTACCGGACGTTTGAAGTGGTCTTCTACAAGGAAGCGTTCGTGCTCTGAAGCCAAATCAACTCCCCAATATACTGGGAATTCAAACTTGTGTCCTTTTGCTACGGCTTCTTCAAGAATCTTGATACCTTCAGTATAAGACAAACGAACAAAATCTTCCTTCAATACTCCCTGCAAACGTTCAATCAGACCTCTGTCGAACATATCGTTCAGGAACTTCACATCATCATAACAATTTTCGAGAGCCCAGCGTACACAATATTTGATGAAGTCCTCGGCCAAATCCATATTGTCGGTAATATCATTGAACGCTACTTCCGGCTCAATCATCCAGAATTCGGCAAGGTGACGCGGGGTATTGGAGTTCTCGGCACGGAATGTAGGACCAAACGTATAGATAGCGCCCAATGAAGTTGCAGCCAATTCGCCTTCAAGCTGACCGGAAACAGTCAAGCTGGCCTGCTTTCCGAAAAAGTCATTATCATAAATAATCGAACCGTTCTCATCCTTCTTCAAGTCATAGAGATTCAGTGTAGTAACCTGAAACATCTGACCGGCACCTTCACAATCGGAAGCTGTGATAAGCGGAGTATGGAAATAGAAGAAACCTTTGTCATGGAAATATTTATGAATGGCATAAGCCATGTTATGACGAATACGGAACACTGCTCCAAAGGTATTCGTACGCGGACGCAAGTGTGCAATCTCGCGAAGGAATTCCATAGAGTGTCCTTTCTTTTGCAATGGATAAGAGTTGTCACATGTACCCAGGATTTCTATTTCTGTTGCCTGTATTTCTACAGCCTGACCTGAACCAACAGACTCTGCCAAAATTCCGTTCACACTTAAGCAAGCTCCGGTAGTTATTTGTTTCAGCATTTCTGCATCGAACTTCTCAACATCCACCACCACTTGCACATTATAGATAGTAGAACCGTCATTTATAGCCACAAAATTGACTTGTTTACTACCGCGACGAGTACGTACCCATCCTTTCACATTGACCTGAGCACCGATATCGGTACGTTTCAAAAGGTCAACAACTTTTGTTCTACGAACGTTCTCCATTATAATAAGTGTTTTTAAGTTCCAATTTATTCAAATGCCCCCATACGAAGCATGTTTACTTCTTTCTCGGTCAGATATCTCCACTGTCCGCGACGAAGATTCTTCTTTGTCAGTCCGGCGAAGAATACGCGGTCGAGTTTTACTACCTTATAGCCCAAGGATTCAAAAATACGACGCACGATACGGTTCTTTCCGGAATGGATTTCAATACCTACCTGTGACTTGTCGGTATCAGAAGCATAGCTGATGGCATCTGCATGAATCTCACCATCCTCAAGCGTAATACCGTTTACAATCTGGTCCATATCGGCTTTTGTCACATTCTTGTCACAATATACGTGATATATCTTTTTCTTCAGATACTTCGGATGAGTAAGTTTTGAAGCCAAATCACCATCGTTTGTGAGCAGCAGCACACCGGTAGTGTTGCGGTCAAGACGTCCTACCGGATAGATGCGTTCCTTACATGCACCCTTCACACAATCCATCACTGTTTTGCGTTCATGCGGGTCGTCGGATGTAGTAACACAATCCTTCGGCTTGTTGAGCAATACGTATACCTTACGCTCGATATTTACCGGCTGGTCATGGAACTTCACCTCATCACTACGTTTGATTTTTGTTCCAAGTTCGGTAACTACCACACCGTTCACACTTACCACTCCGGCTGTAATGAATTCATCGGCTTCACGACGTGAGCATACTCCGGCGTTGGCAAGGAACTTGTTCAGACGAATCGGCTCGTTCGGATCGGTGAGTACGTCTTTATATTCAAATTGTTTCTTCTTGCTGTATTTAGCATTGGGGTCATAATCGGCTGTGCGGCGAGGACGTGCATTACCTCCTTGCGGACGATAGTTTCCCTGTCCTTGCTGACGGTATCCTGAGCCCTGACCATATGAGTTTCCACGGTTGTTGTTATAACCGCCATTGTTCTGAGGACGGTAATTCTGACGTGGACGCTCTTCGCCATTATCCCAACGGTTTCCGTTTGGTTCGTTATTATAATTTCCGTCATAACTGTTCGAGCGCCACTGACGCTGTTCCTGATTGTTGTTACGGAAATTAGGGTTATAGCTACGCTGGTTGTTACGGTATCCTCCGCCCTGGCGTTCACCACCGCGATAACCAGAATTGCCATCACTGTGATATGCAGGTGAATTGTTTCCACCTCCTATACGCGGACGACGGGGACGAGATTCTGCGCCTCCATTGCCCGATTCGTTATTGGCCGAGCGCACAAAACGCGGACGACGAGGACGTTCTTCGCGATTATAAGTTCCGCCGTCATTATTATAACGGTTTGGAGAAGGACGGTATGAACGGCCCTCTTCACCATTCTCGCGATTGTAATTCACCTTTCTGTACTCTCTATTAAAAGAACGTGATTCTTCACGGCCGGCATTTGCATTCTCACCCGAATTCTCCTGCCATTTTTCTACATCTGTACTCATGAGTTTTAATATTTATATTATCATAATTTTATTCGCCCTCGCGGGCTGATTGTTACATTCCTGTATAGTTATGAGGAGTGATGGCACGAAGTTCTTTCTTGATGTCTTCACTCACATTCAATTCTTCTATAAAGTCTTTTATTGATTTCTCGGTTATAGCTTGGTTGGTTCTGGTCAAAGCTTTCAAAGCTTCATACGGATGAGGATATGCTTCACGGCGGAGAACGGTCTGAATAGCCTCTGCAACCACACTCCAGCAATTATCCAAATCACGGTTAATGGCATCCTGATTCAACAGCAACTTACGCAATCCTTTCAGTGAGCTTTGTATGGCAATAACTGTGTGTCCGAAAGGAACACCTACGTTACGAAGCACGGTAGAATCGGTCAGGTCACGTTGCAGACGTGATACCGGAAGTTTGGTCGACAAGTGTTCGAAAATGGCATTGGCCATACCCAAGTTACCTTCGGCATTCTCAAAATCAATCGGATTAACCTTATGAGGCATGGCGCTGGATCCTACCTCACCGGCTTTAATCTTCTGTTTGAAATATTCCATTGAGATATACATCCAGAAGTCACGGTTCATGTCAATCATGATGGTATTGATACGCTTCATCGCATCAAAGATAGCTCCCAGACAGTCGTAGTTTGAAATCTGGGTAGTATACTGTTCGCGTTCCAATCCAAGCTTTTCGGCCACAAACTTGTTTCCGAAAGCTTTCCAGTCATATTCAGGATAAGCCACGTGATGTGCGTTCAGATTACCGGTAGCACCTCCGAATTTAGCGGTAACAGGACAATTTTTCAATACCTCAAGCTGACGTTCCAGACGGTATACAAACACCATAATCTCTTTTCCCAAACGGGTAGGCGAAGCAGGTTGTCCGTGTGTCTTTGCCAGCATGGGGATGTCGGCCCACTCTTCGGCATAAGTTCTCAATTGTGCTATCAGTTCTTCAATCTGAGGATAATACACGTCATTCAGAGCGTCCTTGATTGACAATGGAACGGATGTATTGTTGATATCTTGTGAGGTCAGACCAAAATGAATGAATTCCTTATAAGCTTCCAGTCCACCAATCTTGTCAAACTGTTCTTTTATAAAATATTCAACAGCTTTCACATCGTGATTGGTTACACTTTCAATATCCTTTACACGAGCAGCGTCTGCTTCTGAGAAATTGCGGTATATGTTGCGGAAAGTTTCAAACATCTGATGGTCTACTCCCTTCAACTGTGGAAGAGGTAACTCGCATAATGTTATAAAGTATTCTATTTCAACCTGCACACGATATTTGATAAGTGCATATTCTGAAAAATAAGAAGCCAAAGCTCCCGCTTTGCTTCTGTAACGTCCGTCAATCGGCGAAATAGCCGTGAGAATATCAAGCTCCATAAACAATTTTTATATGATAATTATCAGACTGCAAAAATAGTGTTTTTTATTGATTATCTTAACACTAAACCCAAGAACTTTCTTTAAAAAGTTATAATCCGTTTCCTTTTCCGCCCATCTTCTTACGAATAGATGGAGAAACGTTCAGGTTACGCGACAGGGCTTTCAGCCGATGCCTGAAAAGCATTCGAAAGCACGTATTCATCCGCCATCAAAAAACAGCTTCCGGCAGAATCTGCCCAAGCAGGAACAACAAAGGGAATCACATGTGTTCATTTTTATTACAGGCTGAAAAGAAACTAATCTGTACGAATCAAAAAGTTTATCCTCAGGTTAAAGACATGTATCCTCAGGCTAAGGATATGTATCCTTAGGCTGAGGATAAACTTTTTATTAAGTATCAAATGATTATAATACCCCTGTCTTACAGTTTTCTCATAAGGAAAATCTGCAAAAGATTGCAGCCGGGAAGAGAATAATACCGTCATGTATTTGCGTTCAGAACCCATCCATTGCCATCGGGCAACAAAAAAAACATTCATCCATTACCTCCGGTCTGCCCGAAAATAATGGATGAATGCATCACACCAACTGCTCCTTATCCGGAAACAGTCAGCATTCAAGGTCCGTCCTAAAACAGGAATCGCAGTATGTCATTGAAGTTTGCCCAAATCAACAGCAGGAACAGGATAGACATTCCCACCATCTGGGCACGTTCCATAAACTTGTCACTCGGCTTGCGGCGTGCCACAATCTCGTATATAAGGAACAGTACATGTCCTCCGTCAAGAGCCGGAATAGGCAGAATGTTCATAAAGGCAAGAATGATGGAAAGGAATGCGGTCATCTCCCAGAAACGAAGCCAGTTCCATTCGGTAGGGAATATGCTTCCTATCGTACCAAAACCTCCCAGACTTGAAGCTCCCTCCTTGCTGAATACATACTTCATGTCGCTCACATAGCCTTTCAGCACGTTGATACCGTGGTCGATACCTGCAGGGAAAGAAGCCCAAAAGCCGTATTCTACCTTGTGAGGCTTGTAATAAGATGAAACAGGACGAGCCACAACACCGGCAATAAAGGTTGAATCGAGTTTCATCTGTAACGTATCAACCACTCCGTCTCGGACTACATTCAGAGTTACCTGCTGATACTCTGCGATATTGGCTGTATTCATAGCAGCCTTATTCTTCAAGGATGCCAGTCCCGACTGAAAATCATTCCATGAATTCATGGGCTGTCCGTTCAGTGCTATCAGACTGTCGCCTTTCTGCAGTCCGGCAGCAGCTGCAGCAGAACCGGCCAATACAGAATCGACCTTTGCGGGAATCAGCATATCAACAAACACCGGCACTTCCTTGCCAACGGTAAGCAAGCTCAAATCGGCCGGAATATATACTGGAGTTTCCTTTCCGTCGCGCATTACTGTTACGACCTTGGCATCTACAATGTCACGGAGCATGTCCATGCCGTAACGCTCAAAAGCCTTGTCATCGGCACGCAAGAGGATATCTCCGTCACGGAATCCTATCTCCTTGGCACGTTCGTTGAATTTCATTCCATAGCTCATCTCAGAAAGCGCATAATACTGATCGCCCCACTTGAAAAGAATCATAGAATAGATAAACAATGCCAACAGGAAGTTGAACAGCACGCCTCCAATCATAACCAGCAGACGTTGCCATGCCGGCTTGGAGCGGAACTCCCAAGGCTTGGGAGGCTGTGCCATCTGCTCCTTGTCCATCGACTCGTCAATCATTCCGGCAATCTTCACATATCCTCCCAAAGGCAACCATCCTATTCCATATTCCGTGTGGCTGTTCTTGGGCTTATAGCGAAACAAGGCAAACCATGCATCGAAAAACAGATAGAATTTCTCTACACGTATCTTAAACAAACGCGCAAAAAGATAATGTCCTCCCTCATGAATAATAACCAGCAACGACAAGGACATCATCAGCTGTAGCGCACGAATCAAAAAAGTTTCCATATATACACTTCAAAAATTAAAATTTACGATTTAATCATTTCTTCTGCCAGGCGTCGAACTTCGGCATCTGTCTGCACATAATCATCATACGTAGGATTCTGCACAAAGGTAGCTTTCTGCATGGCTTTTTCTATCACATCACTCATACCCATGAATGAAATCCGGTCATGCAAGAACGCAGCCACAACCACTTCGTTGGCAGCGTTTACGATGCATGGCATGTTTCCTCCCCGGTGCAAGGCTTCATAAGCCAGCCCCAGATTACGGAAACGTTCCGTATCGGGTTTCTCGAACGTAAGACTTGCCATCTTCGTAAAGTCCAGACGCTCAAACGAGGAATGGATACGCTTGGGATAAGAGAATGCATACTGAATGGGCAGACGCATGTCGGGCATACCCAGCTGAGCCATCACAGCACCGTCTTCAAACTGCACCATGGAATGGATGACCGACTGCGGATGAACCACCACCTCAATCTGCTCCGGACGTACATCGAAAAGCCACTTTGCCTCTATGACCTCAAATCCCTTGTTCATCATCGAAGCAGAATCAATGGTAATCTTTGCTCCCATCTTCCAGTTCGGATGCTTCAAAGCCTGCTCCTTGGTAACCGTTGCCAGCTGCTCCATAGTAAAGTGACGGAACGGGCCTCCCGAAGCTGTAAGAATCACTTTCTCTACCTTATTATTATATTCGCCCGACAAACATTGGAACACCGCCGAGTGTTCTGAATCGACCGGCAAAATAACGGTATTATATTTATTGGCCATCTTATTGATAAGGTCACCGGCCACAACGAGTGTCTCCTTATTAGCCAGTGCGATGACTTTCCCTGCCTTTATGGCATTCATCGTCGGTCTCAATCCGGCATATCCCACCATGGCAGTCAGCACCATATCAATGGGAGCAGCTTCTACCACCTGGCATAACGCATCTTCACCGGCATAAACCTTGATAGGCAAATCCTTCAAGGCTTCTTTCAGTTCACCGTATTTCTGCGGATTGGCTATAACCACAGCCTCCGGCATGAATTTACGTGCCTGCTGTATAAGAAGTTCCACCTTATTATTGGCTGTCAGTACATAAGCCTCATACAAATCCGGATGTTCCTCTATTACCTGAAGCGCCTGCGTACCGATAGAACCTGTAGAACCTAATATTGCTATCTGCTTCTTCATATTATATATTCAAGTCTTAGTCAGTTAAAATTCTATATATTGCTGAGGATTCAAAGGCTGTCCTCTGTGCCAGAGTTCAAAATGAAGGTGAGGACCGGTACTCAGCTGACCGGTATTTCCTACCAGTGCGATAACCTCTCCTGCCTTTACCTTGTCACCCATGGTTTTCAAGAGAGAACCACAATGCTTGTATATTGACACCAGATTGCCTACGTGTTGCAACTGAATAACATAACCCGTTTCTGAAGTATATCCGCTAAAGATTACCGTACCGTCTAAAGTAGCCAATATACTTTCATTGGGACTGGCTGCAATATCTACACCGAAATGCTTGTTCTGAGGGTCGAAGTTTGCCGAAAGCAAACCACGCGTAGGACGATAAAAGATGGCATCATTTATCGCATTACTTCGTTTCGAATTCGACAGATTATACTTTTCCCGCTCTTCGTACTCATTGCGAAAGGCTTCTTCATTCTGAGTCCTTTCCATCAATTCCTCAGAACGCTGTATGGTAAGCGAATCTATTGAATGAACCGAATCCAGTTTCACTTCACCTTTTATTATATCCTGTATGTTCATGATATACAGATTCTGGCGTTCCAGCAACTGGGCCAGCGAATCGGCTCTCAATGCATTGACAACAATCTGTTTACGCACTTCACTATTCATATAGCCCGGCAGATAATTACGAAGGGGAGTAAAAGAAACAATCAGCGCAGCTATAAGAAACAATACCGCAAAAACAGACAAAAGCACAGACAAGCCGTTCAGTTTTGAGACATGAAGTCCCAAAACTTCTTCCAAAGTATTCTCGTTTATTATCGTCAGCTTATACTTAAACCTGAAATTCTTCCAAAAAAAACGTCTTCTCTTAGCCATTGTATTTCCTTAATCAAACACTAGTCGTCCAAAGAATCAAGATTCAGCAAACCATCCGGCAAATCCAGCAACATAAAACGTTCTTCATGATTCAATTCTACGATAAATTCTTCATGTGCAGGAACCAGAATCTCATCATCCCCACGTCTTATGACAAATAATACATTCATTGTAGAATCATCTACATGTTCGATGACTCCCAAATCACCGTGGTTTACATCCTTTACATCAAAACCGATAAAGTAGCTCCACGAATATTCGCCTTCCGGCTCTTCTTTTGCCAGATGTATCGGGAAATAGACTTCTATATTGGTAAAACGCCGCGCCTGTTCGGCCGTATCAAATCCTTCAAATTTGACTAATGCCACATTATCTGACTTAAATCTGTATTCTTCAATGAAGAACGGCACAAGAATGCCATCCATCATGCAAATAAGATAATCACAGTCTACACGGTCAAATATATCATCCGTAAAAGAAAAGGCAATCTCTCCTTTTACCCCATGCGGTTTGGTCAATACACCTATTTTATATACTTCTTCTTTTCTTATCATGCAATACGAGTTATACCGGCTCCCAAATCATTCAAACGTTGTTCTATATTCTGATAGCCACGGTCTATCTGTTCAATATTACTGATACGGCTTATTCCATCGGCACTCATTGCTGCTATCAGCAGTGCAATACCGGCACGGATATCGGGCGAAGCCATATTGCCGCCATGCAAACGGAACTTACGGTCATGTCCGATAACGACTGCGCGATGTGGGTCACACAAGATTATCTGGGCTCCCATATCAATCAGTTTATCGACAAAGAACAGACGGCTTTCAAACATCTTCTGATGAATCAGCACACTTCCCTGCGCCTGGGTTGCAACGACCAGCAATACGCTCAGCAAGTCGGGTGTCAATCCGGGCCATGGTGCGTCGGCCAGAGTCAAGATTGAGCCGTCCATAAACGATTCTATCACATAATGTTCCTGTTCCGGAACAAATATATCATCTCCGCGCTGCTCCAGATTGATACCTAATCTTCTGAAGCTTTCCGGAATAATACCCAGATTGTCATATGACACATTCTTAATAGTAATTTCGCTCTGCGTCATTGCCGCCATTCCGATAAAGCTTCCTACTTCAATCATGTCAGGAAGAATGGTATGTTCACAACCATGAAGTGATTCAACTCCTTCAATGGTCAATAAGTTTGAAGCGATACCGCTGATCCTGGCTCCCATCCGGTTCAACATTTTGCAAAGCTGCTGCAAATAAGGCTCACAAGCCGCATTGTATATTGTCGTGGTGCCATGGGCCATCACCGAAGCCATTATTATGTTGGCCGTACCGGTAACCGACGCTTCATCAAGCAACATATACGTACCTTTCAGTTCTTCTGCCGTAATGACATAAGCCTTCAGCTCCGAATCATAAACAAATTTGGCACCCAACTTCTGAATACCGAAGAAATGCGTATCCAATCGGCGACGTCCTATCTGATCTCCGCCCGGTTTGGAATATACGGCCCGTCCAAATCGTCCCAGCATAGAGCCGATAAGCATTACGGAGCCACGCAATTTGGCACATTTTTTCAAGAAAGCATCACTTCCGGCAAAATCCATGTCAATATCATCCGCCTGAAAGCTATATGAACTGGGCCCTTCCTTGGCTACCTTTACCCCCATATCGCGGAGTAACTGTATGAGATTATTCACATCCAATATGTTAGGTACATTATGTATTGTCACCTTTTCCTCTGTCAATAACGTTGCACAAAGAATCTGAAGGACTTCATTCTTTGCACCCTGAGGAGTAATATCTCCATGCAAACGATGCCCGCCTTCTATCACAAATGCTGCCATGATATATCGATTTATAAGTTACTTAATATTTTCTCTTCTGATTGTTGGAATTATTGTTTGTACGCTTACGCTGAACGAATTGACGCTGCGGCTGTGGCGCATTGATATCCAGATGAAGATCACTCTCGCTGAGACAGATTTTGCCGTCAGACATTTCACGGATATCATCAAATATCTTCTGGTCTTCTACCGTATCCTTGTTCCATGTAATATAGTCTTTCTTCATGTGACTGGCAATCATCCGTATCAGTTGTCTTTTTTCGTCACCGTCCGGAAGTTCCACTGCTTTTTGTATCAACAGTTCAATAGCCCGGCCATAATGTCTGTAGCGTATATGTCCGGCAGAATAAGGTATACGTTCCGGCTTTACAGTCAGATTATCAGGTTTTACAATCTCATAAGGATAATCAATATCGAGTTTAAAATCAGACATGATAGCCAAATGGTCCCACAACTTATGCTTAAAATCCGGAATATCCCGCAAATGTGGGAACATGCTTCCCATAATATTGACTATTGTATTGGCACAGCGTTGACGCTCGGCTCTGTCTTCGATAGTCATAGCATAATCAACCATATTCTGTACACTTCTTCCATATTCAGGAAGCGCCATCTTTTTTCTTTGAGTATTGTAATTATAACTTTGAGTCATTCGTATTTCGAATTATATTCATAATAATTTTTTAGGGGTTGATGCTACGAACTCTTTCAAATAAAAAGGTTCAAAATAAGCAACATCTTCAAATTTACCCTCTGCAAAAGCTCTTTCTGCCAATGGGAACATCCACTCGGCCAAAGGATGAATGTCATCTATGAAATGTGCATTGACATGCTGTATCTTTTCCTTACACTTGGCTGCTCCGTTTCCGAAAAAATAAATGGGATTTTCATTGAGCAGTTCTTCGTAGGAATGCTCGTCTATAATATCTGCCGAAATCTCGCGAACCGGGCGTAATGCTCTATCATAGACGGCTGCATAAACTTCCATTCTGCGGGCATCAATCATCGGACAGAACAAAGCGTTCTCTATCAGTTCATCTCTCAGCAACAAAGGCACGCACATTACTTTTAAGGTAGGCAGTCCTATCAACGGTATATTACGTCCATAGCAGATTCCCTTGGCCATTGACACTCCTATACGCAATCCGGTATAGGAACCCGGGCCACAACTTACAGCTACTGCGTCAAGAGGTATTGCATGATTATCTGTAAACGATAAAGCCTCATCAACATACACGCCCAAAGTAACCGCGTGTGAAGGGCCCTTCATATCCGTTTTTGAAAAAATACACTGTCCGTCCTCACTAACGGCAACAGAACAAACCTCCGTAGAGGTTTCTATATGTAAAATACACGACATAAATTAATAATCCTTATTATATTAGGTGCAAAGGTATACTTTTCAAGTTTAAATGCCACACAAATGAATAAGTAAAGCTTATTTTTTATGTAAAAATAGGAATTTTATCACAGCAAGCAAAGTCTTTACAAATCTGGAGATAATAAAAAGTTGTCGAGTTAACTATAAAATTCATAATTTTATATCGTTACGCCTCTGACACGCTGCAATTCTTGAAACAGCACTTTGCCGACTTATGGAAAAGCATTACTTTTGCAAAAAATATAACAACTATGATACAATCAATGACTGGATACGGCAAGGCTACAGCCGTATTTGAAGGAAAAAAAATAAATGTAGAAATCAAATCACTTAACAGCAAGGCTCTTGACTTATCAACGCGCATAGCTCCCCTTTACCGTGAAAAGGAAATGGAGATACGCAATCTACTGTCACAAAAGCTGGAACGAGGTAAGGTTGATTTCATGCTCTGGATTGAAAAGGATGCAACGGATTCAGCTACCCCCATCAATGCAGCCATACTGGAAAGTTACTACAAACAAATTTCAGCCATTTCCAATACTACAGGCATACCTTTGCCAAGTGACTGGTTTCCTACCCTGTTACGACTTCCTGATGTATTGAATAAAGTTGAGATTCAGGAACTTTCTGACGAAGAATGGGAAGTGGTCAACAATACCATACATGAAGCTCTGAATCATCTGATAGATTTCCGCGTTCAGGAAGGAGCCGCACTTGAAAAGAAATTTAACGAAAAGCTGGACAACATAGCAGCTCTTCTTGAATCTATCAAGAGTTATGAAGAGGAACGTGTGCAGCGAATCAAGGAACGCATAACAGATGCACTGGAGAAAATCATCGGAGTAGATTATGATAAAAACAGACTGGAACAGGAATTAATCTACTACATCGAGAAACTGGATATAAATGAGGAAAAGCAACGTCTGGCCAACCATCTGAAGTACTTCCGTGAAACTATGAACGACGGACACGGACAAGGCAAAAAGCTTGGCTTTATTGCACAAGAAATGGGACGTGAAATCAATACTACCGGAAGCAAATCAAATCATGCAGAAATGCAGAAGATTGTTGTACGAATGAAAGACGAACTGGAACAGATAAAAGAACAGGTTCTGAACGTCATGTAACCCAACCATATACAAACAATCAAAAACAGCAACATGAACAAAGGAAAGCTTATCATATTTTCTGCGCCATCCGGCTCAGGCAAGTCTACAATTATCAACTATCTGCTACAGCAGAAGTTAAACCTGTATTTTTCCATATCGGCTACAAGCCGTCCTCCACGCGGACAGGAAAAGAACGGAGTTGAATACTTCTTCCTCACTCCTGAAGAGTTCCGTAACCGTATTGCGAACAATGAGTTTCTTGAATATGAAGAAGTTTATCCTGACCGCTTTTACGGAACCTTGAAATCACAGGTAGAAAAGCAATTGGAAGCCGGACAGAACATCATCTTCGACGTGGATGTTGTAGGAGGATGCAATATCAAGAGCTTTTACGGAAACCGTGCCTTGGCCATCTTTATACAGCCGCCATCGGTAGAAGAACTGCGAAACAGACTGAACGGTCGTGGGACAGACGCTCCGGAAGTCATAGAAAGCAGAATTGCCAAAGCAGAATATGAACTGACCTTTGCTCCCCGCTTCGATAAGGTTGTGATAAACGACAATCTGGAAGAAGCATGTCAGCAAGTATATGAGCTGGTAAACAATTTTATCAACACTCAAGACTAACAGAAATGCGCATCACTTTCATTGTCATAGCTATAATAGCATTGGTTGTAGGCATCTATGCACTGATAAAAGCAGAATACATCATCGCTTTTGCCATGTTTTTTGTCATTGCACTGCAAGTCATAAATCTGCTGAAATATCATCCACAACGTAAATCAAGCAATGGACGAAGGAAACAATAAGAAAAAGATTGGTATTTTCGGAGGTTCGTTCAATCCCATACATATCGGTCATCTGGCACTGGCAAATTACCTTTGTGAATTTGGCGGACTGGATGGCGTATGGTTTCTTGTCAGCCCGCAAAATCCGCTGAAACAGCATCATGACCTTCTGGATGACCAGTCACGACTGGAACTGACCCGGCTTGCCATTATGGGATATAAAAAGTTTCATGTTTCCGATTTCGAGTTCCATCTTCCACGCCCTTCATATACATACAATACCTTAAAAGCGCTGAAAGAAACATTCCCCGAGAATGAATTCCATTTAATCATAGGAAGTGACAATTGGAAGGTTTTTGACTTATGGCATGAACCCAGAAAGCTGATAGCCGAAAACAAACTGATAGTGTATCCGCGCCCCGGATTTGAGCTTAATCCCAACGAATTACCGACTCAGGTCCGTCTGGTCAAGGCACCGCTATTTGATGTCAGCTCTACCTTTATCCGCGAAAGCTTGCGTAAAGGAAAAGACATCCGCTTCTTTCTGCCCGAGGCAGTTTATTCAAAAATCAAACAAGAAAAATGGTACTTATGAAAAAAATAACATTCTCCATCATTGCCTTACTGCTTTGTTCCTTAAACCTGTATGCACAGTGGGACGAGCTCTATAAATACGACCGCATTCCCGACAGCTTTCAGGAAGCTTTCATTGATGCATCTTCATTATGCATCACCGGTATCATGAACACAAAGAGCGGACAGTACTGGGGACAGATGACCGACGGCTCTCTTTACGGATACGGCATATTCATTGACAATAACGGAAATCAATGGGTCGGACAATACCGTGGCGGAGAATGCATATTCGGTATACTGATGGATACTCAAACGGCAAACGTCGGTTCCAAGGAATTCTATGCTTTGTATGACCTCACAACAGGAAACCTATTACGCATACAAACTCCCAACGGACCTGTTACACCCGATCCCGATGTTGCCAAAGATTACCGTTTCGAGTCATTGACCTATGCCAACGGCGACCGGTATGTAGGCGAAACATATCAGGGCAAACGACACGGATACGGCATTTATTACTGGCAAGACGGCCAGTTCTGGTATGGCCAGTACAAACATAATATCCGCAACGGATACGGAGCCCTTTTCGGAGTACAGGAAAAGATTTTCGTCGGAAAATGGTTCGATAACGAAAAGCAACGCAGAAAATAAGTGCATACCGCACTTATTTTCGGTGCAACACAATCTCAACAATCTCACTCGGCGCACACATGCGCATCTTGATACGCGAAGTTCCCAGCCCGTTGGTTATAATCACCGGAAGTCCCTTACTGCTGGTTTTCTTTCCCGTAAGCAGTTTTCGGCCATAACGCGAACCTGTTTCCGGAGTCCAGAGTCTTAAAAAGGATACCTGTCCTCCATGGGTATGTCCGGCCAGAGCCAGATCCGCACATCTGATATCAGCCTCTTCCACATAGTCCGGCGTGTGCGTAAGCAGAATCACAAAGTCATCTTCGTGCAATGTGTTCGAAGGCGAGACGCCGTTCCGTTTCAAATCAAACGGGTTCCTCACCCCACTTATTATAATAAACGCATCCTCCTTAAATACCGTATCGTTACGGTGTTCAAGCACGCGCATTCCATGCCTCTCCATCGACATGCGGATTTCGTCCGTGCAACGTTCATAGTCATTGTTGCCCAACACTCCGGCTACTCCATAAGGAATATGGACTTCCGACAGTCTTGAAAACAACTCATCCACATACTCACATCCTTCCTGATAATCGCCACCCATCAGCAGCAAATCGGGATGCAACGCATCAAGCGCACGAACCAGGCTGTTCAGCCGTTTCTTTCCGAACTTGCTCGGATAGTGCAAGTCCGAAATAAAGGCAATACGAAAACCATCAAAGGCTTCCGGAACCTGGGGATGTGAATAATTATAAACTTTCGTCCTGCCAATGCCGGGATATTTTGCCAATGATGCACACGAAGTCAGCAAGCTCACAAACAAGAGCAACAAAACACAGTTTTTCATACGGCAAAAGTAAATAAAAAACAACTCAATATACAGTTTCAGGAAACAATATACCTAAAAGTAGTTACCGGCAACGCTTCTACAGGGAAAAGAATACATAGTTTAAGGTATTGACCAAAGCTCTTTATCAGTCTACTTTCGCAAAGTGAAAAAACAGTTTAACATAAAAAAGAAAAGAAGATGAAAACAAGAAGCTTATTAGTTGCCTTTATGGCATTTTCCGCCCTTACATTCAGTGCTTGTTCCAACAATAAAAAGAATGACACCCAACAGGCGTCCGAAGCTACCAGTTCTGCAGCCCTCAGCATTGATGAGGTTCTGGCCAGTGCCGATTCACTGGCAGGAAAAGAAGTCACCATACAAGGCATATGCACGCATACCTGCAAACACGGAGCAACCAAAATATTCCTGATGGGAAGTGATGACACCAAGACCATCCGTGTTGAAGCATGCAAACTGGGTTCATTCGACAGCAAATGCGTGAATTCCATCGTAGAGGTAAAAGGAACACTTGTAGAAGACCGCATTGATGAAGCTTACCTCCAGAACTGGGAAAAACAGTTGAGTGCACAGACCGAAAAACAGCACGGTGACGGAGAAGCCGGATGCGACACGGAGAAAAAGGCACGCGGTGAAACCGGAAATACTGCTCAGGAACGTATTGCCGACTTCCGTGCCAAGATAGCACAGCAGAAGGCACAGACCGGAAAAGACTACCTGTCATTCTATCACGTTGATGCCGCAAGTTATGATATCAAGGAATAACGGTACATTTTTCAGAAAGATATGCCGCACCCTGCACCGCGACCTTTCCTTCTTCTTTGCGGGAATGGTTATCATCTACGCGCTGTCGGGGATATTCATGAACCACCGGCGTGATTTAGACCCAAGTTACGTCATAAACCGTTCTACCTTCCATATTCCTGCCGGCGATATACCCGATAAGGCAAGCATGGACAGAGAGTTCATTCTGGAAGTCCTGAAACCGCTTGACGAAGCACAGAACTTCACGCAGTTCTATTATCCGTCGGCCAACCAGCTGAAGGTTTTCCTGAAAGGAGGCTCCAGTCTGGTGATAGACACACAAAGCGGAGAAGCTGTTTACGAATCGGTAAAAAGCCGTCCGCTCATATCGCAGATGGTAAAGCTCCATTTCAATCCGGGAAGCTGGTGGACATGGTTTGCCGATGCCTTCTCTGTCTGTCTTATTCTGATTACACTGACGGGGCTGTTTATGATTAAGGGTCCTAAAGGACTATGGGGACGCGGCGGAATAGAGCTGATAATAGGAATACTGATTCCCATTTCATTTTTATTGCTTTGATTTAAACAAGAGTATCCGCGAATCTCCTCCTTGCCGAAGGCGGAGATTCGTTACGCTCTCACTGGGTTCTTACAATACTACTCAAAATGAACACAATACTTGAATGCAAACACCTGACCCATTATTATGGGAAACGCAAAATATATGAAGACCTGAGTTTCGAAGTTCCCCAGGGACGCATACTGGGCCTGCTGGGGAAAAACGGAACCGGAAAAACCACTACCATCAACATTCTCAGCGGATATCTTGAACCGCGCGAAGGCGAATGCCTTATTTTCGGAGAGAACATCCGCACCATGCCCTCGCACATGCGACGCAGGATAGGACTGCTGCTCGAAGGACACGTGCAGTATCATTTCATGAATATCGTGCAGATAGAAAAGTTCTACTCATCCTTCTATCCGGGACAGTGGAAGAAGGAAGCTTATTATGAACTGATGAACAAGCTGAAGGTTGCTCCCGGACAAATCATCGCGCGCATGTCGAACGGACAACGCTCGCAGGTAGCGCTGGGACTGATACTGGCACAAGACCCCGACTTGCTTGTACTCGACGACTTCTCACTCGGACTTGACCCCGGATACCGGCGACTTTTCTCCGACTATCTGAGAGACTATGCACAGGCCGAGAACAAGACGGTATTCCTCACCTCACACATCATTCAGGATATGGAACGTCTTATTGACGATTGCATTATTATGGACTACGGACGCATCCTCACCCAGAAACCGGTCAAGGAACTGTTGTCCAGTCTGTACCAGTACACCTGTCAGGTACCGGAAGGATATGAGCCTCAACTCCCAGACAGTTTCTATCATCCGTCGGTCATAAGAGGAACGCTCGAAACCTGCTCGTTCCTTCCCCCTGCAGAAGCCGAAGAAGCACTGAAGAAACACGGTGTGCCGTACCGCAGTCTGAGCTTCGGACACGTAAACCTGGAAGACGCATTCATCGGACTGACAGGAAAGTATTAACCCAACAAGAATATTCAAATATGACAAAAGCTATATTTTACAAAGAGTGGCTCAAGCTCCGCTGGTATTTCCTGCTGGCATTCATCGTGAGCAACGGCATGGTTGCCTACTGCATGCTTCGCATAGACCGTGCCATCGAGCTGAAAGGAGCCGCTCACATCTGGGAAGTAATGGTGCTCAAGAACGTTACCTTCATTGACCTGCTTCAGTATGTACCACTAATTACCGGCATAATAGCAGCTCTGGTACAGTTTATTCCCGAGATGCAGCGCAAGTGTCTCAAGCTCACGCTTCATCTTCCCTGTTCTCAGCAGAAGATGACTGTTGCCATGCTTGCTACGGGTGTAACCGTACTATTTGGATGCTACCTTGCCAATCTGCTGATTGCCGTAAGTTATCTTCCCGGCGTACTTCCATACGAACTCACCAGGAATATTCTGTCGGCAGCTGCTCCCTGGTATCTGTCGGGCTTTGCCGGATATCTTTTTACTGCATGGATTTGTCTGGAACCGACATGGAAACGCCGCATTCTCAACGCTGCCGTTGCGGCGATAACACTGCGCGTTTATTTCCTGGGCGTCGTTCCGCAGTCTTATAATGATTTTCTTCCTTATCTGCTGGTTTATACCATTCTGCTCACAACACTTTCATTCATTTCCATCAGACGTTTTAAAGCCGGCAGACAAGATTAACCACTAAACACATGCACTTATGAATCAATTCAGCAAAATACTATTACTGTTTACCATTGCCATCCTGCTCGTCTGGCAACTGCCCTGGTGCTATGCTTTCCTTACCACGAAAGCCGGGCCCAACCGCTTTGTCATGTACAGTTCTTTGCTCGACGATTTCATCGTGACAGAATACGATAAAGACAAAGGAAGCATACGCCGCGACCTGGCAGGCAATCAATATACTACCGAACAGACAGACAGTCTGCTTCCGGCCTTCTTCATGCGTCAGCTCGTTGCCGACGAACGCTTTCCCGACAGCATCATGGGGGTTCCGGTAAGTCCCAAAGAGATACAGATGACCTCTTTCAACTTCCGTACCCGCCCTTCGGCTATCAATACTCCTCAGACCGGCATTTATTTCCTGCTTGAATCGATGCCAAGCCGCGTAGACCTTGACATGCCCGACGACGCATTCCGTTTTAACCGCAAAGGAATAGAGTTTGTCAATATGGAGACAAATACCGTCAACGAAGAAAAGAGCCGCAAGTTTACCCAAATGCTTTCTGACAAAGGATTCCGTTTCCCGCCCAAGGAAGTTTCAGGCAATCCTACTACCATGAAAGAGTATGATAACGGATACCTGCTTATCGATGCTGACGGAAATCTTTTCCATATGAAACAAACCAGAGGACTGCCTTATGTAAAGGCACTGCCCGTTCCCGTCGGAATAAAGCCGGCACACGTATTCATCACCGAATTCAGAGACCGGAAGATGCTGGGACTTCTCACCGATACCAACCACAGGCTGTATGCAATCATGGCCGACGGAAGCATCGCACTCACGGGTGTACCCGGATATAATCCGGAACAGGACGAAATAACCATATTCGGCAACATGTTCGACTGGACTGTAAGAATAGCATCGCCCGAGAATATCGTATATTATGGTATCAAGGCTTCTGACTTCAGTCTCCTGAAACAATACGAGATACCGTCAGAAAACACGGAGATTCCCGGTCTGAGCTTTACCTCGCCTTACGACCAGTACGTACGCCCGCGCATATAATTTTCAGAAGAGCGCCGCACGGGGTTTCTGCACCGGGCGATGCAGCGTTGTGCACCGGGCAATGCAGTGTTGTGCATACGGCGGTGCAGTATTGTGCATGCGGCGGTGCACAAATCAAAGCAGCCGTACTCCGGTTGTAACGGACTGATAAAAAACACTCATACTAGTTTGTAATCTGCAGGCACACCCCCGATATATCTCATCGGTATGGGGTGTGCCTGCTCTTTATACCTTATGATACATACCTATATGTTGTTATACGCTCTGTAACATATACCTATAAATAGCGATTGACCGCACTTCCTGCTCTTCCTACCTTTGCGGCAAAAAAAGAATATGACTTTTAAATACAAGATACTGACACTCACCGCACTCATTTTTCTTTTCGTATCCGGCAATAAAAGTCTGGGACAGAGCAAAGGTTCGCACTTGCCAGCCTTTACCGTCATCATTACCGAAAAGGAAAACAATGAGCCTATGGCTTATGCCGTATGCAGCCTGATTCGTACAGACAGTATTGCCGGGCAAAGGTTTACAGCAACAGCCGATGAAGACGGGAGATGTTTTTTTCATGAGAACGTTCCGGCAGGAACTTATCAGGCGCACGTTTTCTATATGGGACAGACTTTCCGTCTGCCCGATCTAGTTATAAATCCCCGAAAACGCTCAAGCCTTCACATCCGTGTAAACTACAATCCTATCAATATAGGAGAGGTTATTGTCACCGCTTCCGAATCGAAGTCGCTTTCTACTGCTTCCGAAATCGGAAAGGAGGCTATCCGCCATATACAGCCGTCGAGCATTGCCGACCTGCTGGAGCTCCTTCCCGGTGGCCGTTCGTCCGACCCCAACTTCAGTTCTCCACAGAGCATCCGCCTGCGCGAGGCTGTTCCGGTAGGCTCAAACTACAACACGTCTTCACTGGGAACGCAGTTCATGATTGACGGCGTTCCCATGAGCAACGATGCCAACCTGCAGTCTACGCCCACAAGCAACAATTATGGCAGCAGCTTCGTAAACAGCGGAGCCGACATGCGCTCCATCTCTACCGACGACATTGAATCGGTTGAGGTAGTACGCGGCATTCCGTCGGTAGAGTATGGCGACCTGACCAGCGGACTGGTAAAAATCAAGCGCAAACAGGGAGGCAATGCCTTCGACGCCCGCTTCAAGTCGGACATGGACAGCAAGCTGTTCTACGTAGGAAAGGCCTTTGAGTGGAATGCAGCCAATCCGCTCACGCTCAATACGGGCATCAACTATCTGGATGCACAGGCCGACCCGCGCAACACCCGCCAAAGTTACAACCGCCTTACCGGAAGCATCCGCATAAACAAGAAATGGAATGACTTTTCAGCCTATTACTATACACTGGGCGGAAGCATCGACTATACCGGTTCGTTCGACAATCAGAAATCCGACCGCGACCTCGACAACGGAACCAACGGACCGATAGAGACCTACAAATCGAGTTACAACCGTATCAGCATGAGCGGAAATTTCCGCATGCGCTCCAAAGAACAGACTTTCTTCCGCGGACTGGACGCTACGGTCTCGGTTACTTCCGAAAACAGCCTCATCGACCGCTGGAAATATGTGGCCATGAGCAATACCGTCCCCCTGTCGACCAATCTCCAGGAAGGCGAGCACGACGTAACTGTCGTACCGTCATCTTACGAAGCTACCCTGCAAGTCGACGGAAAGCCGTTCTATGCCTTCGCGCGCAGCACGGCCTCGTTCGAGATTTCGCCCGACAGCCGCCGGGTGTGGAAGTTCAAGACCGGAGCCGAATGGTCCATGAACAAGAATTATGGTAAAGGAACTTTGTTTGATGAAGAATATCCCTTCTCCGTCGATATGAACGTACGTCCGCGCGCTTTCAACGTCATACCGGCCCAACATCAGGGAGCACTGTTCCTTGAAAACGAGTCACGCCTCCAGCTTGGCCGGTTCGGAGTAGAATGGATGGCAGGCGTGCGCGCACAGAGTCTGTTCAACACAGGCAGCGAATATGCCATCGAAGGAAAAGTATACCTCGACCCCCGTATGAACCTTCACGTTGACCTTCCACGCTTCAGCCTGCTGGGCGAAGAAATGCGTCTGGGTATCGGCGGCGGACTGGGCTGGCACACCAAATTCCCTACGATGGACCAGCTTTATCCCGACATGATTTACTATGACATCACCCAGCTGAACTACTGGCCTACCGATGAATCGAAAAGACGCATCAACGTGCGTGTGTTCAAGATAAACCCGACCAACTATTCGCTCAAGGCCGCCCGCAATTTCAAATGGGAAATACGGACACAGCTCGAATGGTATGGGTGTGCCCTTTCCGTTACCTATTTCAAGGAAGACATGAAGAACGGGTTCCGTTCCGGCTCGCAACCGGTCACAATGGTTTATAAGAACTATGACGAGCAGGCCATTGACGGAAGCACACTTACCGGTCCGCCTTCGCTGGAGACTACACCGTATGTGCTTGATACGCTGCTCACCACATACTCTTATACTACCAACGGAAGCCGTACCCGGAAGGAAGGTATTGAGTTTACCCTCACTACTCCCCGCATCAAGCCGTTACGCACCAAGTTTACCGTTACCGGAGCATGGTTCCGTACGGTTTACAGCAACAGCCTTCCCGGGTATTATTCACCCGCAACGGTTATCGACGGCAAGGCGTATCCCTACATCGGATACTATGCCGACGAAGACGGTTATGTGCGTGAGATGTTCAACACCAACTTCACGGCCGATACGCAGATTCCGCGTCTGGGCCTCATCTTCTCCAGTTCTTTCCAGTGCCTGTGGTTTACAGGGAGCAAAAGCAACTGGAAGAATCCCTATCCGCTGGAGTATATCGACAAGAACAACGAACGGCATCCGTTTACCGAAGAATCGGCCTCCGATGCAGTTCTGGCATACCTTGTCCGCAATTACAACAGCACCATCTACGATTACAACCGGGTGCCGTTCAGCATGAATGTCAACCTGAAGATAACCAAGACGCTCTATCGTGACAAGATAGCGCTGGCGGTCTTTGCCAACAAGATTCTAGACTATACGCCGTCGTACAAATCACGTTACGGAACAACCGTACGCAGGGAAGTGCAACCCTATTTCGGAATGGAACTGAACTTTAAACTTTAAAAACAAACGATATGAAAAGAAGATTACACTGCATACTCCTGATGATGGTCGTGGCAAGCGCCATATGCTGCACCTCGTGCGATGACTATACAGACCGTAACATCTATACACAGGTAACCATGGTAGCCGAGCTTCCCGACGGACGCTCCATCGTGCGCATGGAGGCCGACGAATCTCTCGACGGAACCTATCTGCGCAACATCAACAACCGGATGGAATATGAATTCCCCCTGTTTATCAACAACTGCGGTAACGTGAAGTTACAGAAAGGAGTCTATCTGATTGCGTTCGATGCCGATGCCACCTTTGCCGACGGAACTACGGCCCGTGTGCGGTGTTCGGGATATTCGGCTGCCGAAACGGCCGCAGAACTGCTTGATGACAATGAGACCATTGTATTGCGTCTGACACAAATTAACTGAACTGCCCTATGAACATGCGTCATCTCCTTTGCTCCCTGTCTGTTGTTTCTGCCTGCATGACTCTTGGCGCGCAGGAAAAGAGCAATCCGGCCGATGTGAACAACCGCACGCTGGAACGGATATCGGCAACCAACCGTATCGGCAGTTCGGTCTACCAATATGCGGCGGCCAACACCCTGTTCCGTTTTTCGGATTCGTTCACCGAACTTGAGGCCGGAATGAATCTCCGCAACGAAGAGCAGGCTTTTCTTCAGGCCGAAGGCGACGGTAACCGCGAAGGCATGTTCCGCGTGCACTCGCACATCAGGCTCAACCGCCACTCCGCAGCCTTTGCCGGCGCATCCTATACGAACGGAAAGAAGAACAACGTGTGCTGGAACTCTACTTCCGACTACCAGTTGCTCTATCCATATATCCAGGCCGACTCCATCGGAGGAGACCTCCGGCACGAGGCTTACCGGTTTTACGGAGGCTATTGCCGTCGCGACGGGCGTTTCCACTACGGCATCCTGGCCGATTACCGTGCCTTGCACGAATACCGCCAGGTCGATCCGCGTCCGCGCAACATAACCGCCGACCTTTCGGCCACACTCTCGGGAGGATACACGCTGGGCACGTATGTTGCAAGCCTTTCGGCCGGCATACGCATCTACAAGCAGGCACAGGATGTAGCTTTCTATAACGAGAACGGAGCCAACACTTCGGAGCTGCTGATGACCGGACTCGGAACGTTTCATACCCGATATTCCGGAACGAGCACTACCGACAACCGTTATCGCGGCACGGGCTTCCAGTCGGCCGTTACCCTTCTTCCTCGACAGGGAAACGGATGGTATGCCACTTTGGCCTACGACCGTTTCAGTACCGACCGAAAGCTGGCCGACTTCAACATGGTAACCCTTACCAACCTGCTGACCCGGCAAGGTATTGCCGAAGTGACTTACCGCCGGAAAGGAAAGATATTTGACTGGGGAATAGCGCTCAAGGGTAACTATGAGCGGCGTCTGGGCACTGAAAGCATTCTGGGCAGCAGCAATAACAATGACAATCTTCCTTTGGGCGAACAGACCATGTATACAAGCCATGTGGTCTGTACCCGTGTGGAAGGCGTAATGGAATGGAAAAGGAAGAACCACAGCTGGACCTTCCAACCTGCTGCCGGATTCTTTCACCGTGACGAGGCTTATCTCTTCCCCGAACGGGAAATGAGATACTCGCTGTTTCACGCCGGAGCTTCGGCCGCATATACCGCTTTCTGCAAAGACTGGCTGTTCAAGCTCAGCGCCGGAGGTTCGTACGAAGGCAATCTCAGCGGCACGCTGAACGTGACAAACGGCCTGACCGACCAACGCATACTCGGAATGCTCAACTATGATTACGGACAGTTCACACGCAACCGCACCCGCATTCATGCCGAAGCACGCATCCAGAAAGAGCTGTCGCCCACCAATGCCGTGTTTGTCAGCGCCGGATACCAAAGACGGATTGACAGCGGCAACTACGGAGCCGGCTATCTGCACGTATCGGCCGGGCTCTGCTTTTAGAAAAGAAATACTAACAATATAAAAACAGTCATTATGAACAAACTAAAAAGTCTTTTCCTATTCATGATGTTGCTCGCCGGCTTCACTGCCTGCAGCGATTCAGACGAGAACCTGCAAGTGACTCTCTCTGCCCGGGAAGTCAAGTTCGATGCCAACGGAGGCAATGCGAAGTTCACCGTTCAGGCCAACGGCGAATGGAACATAACAACCGACGGCCAGACATGGTACAGCGTTACTCCCCTGAGCGGTAACGGAAGCGCCGAAGTGACCGTAACCGCCGAAGCTTTCGAAGCTGCTGCCGGTCGAAGTGCGCTCCTTACCATTCACTGCGGCAACTCTACGGCTACGCTTGCCGTGACGCAAACCTACCTTGTCAACCCCGATGACCCGGCCAACCAGAGCTTTACCATCCGTGCCAAAGGAGGTGACCAGGAGATTCTTCTCCCCGAAAGTGACGGATACGAGGTGTCCATTCCGGCGGATGCGCAATGGGTAAGCGTAAAGGAGAAAAAAGACGACAGCGTAATCCTTTCGTTTACCGTCAACGGAAGCGCCGAATACCGCAATGCCGACGTTATCGTCAACAAGACCGACGGCAGCAAGCTGGCTACACTCAAAATCAAGCAAAGCTGGCGTAACATTGAGCCGGGCGAACTGCTCATCGAAGAAATATTCTGCACCGGAAACATCATCACTTCTACCGGAAAGCCCGACAAGGTTTACGGTGACCAGTATTTCCGTCTGACCAACAACACCGATGAAACGCTGTTTATCGACGGTACCATAATTGCCGAATCATACATGAACACGTCTTCTACGGCGACTTTCAACGAAACGTATAATCCTGACATCCGTCCCGAGTCTGCTCCGGTACAGGCACTGTATGTTATTCCGGGAGACGGAAGCCAGTACCCGCTCGAAGCGCATCAGTCGGTTATCATCGCCAATAATGCACAGAACCACAAGGCTACCAATCCCAACTCTTTCGACCTTTCAAAGGCCGACTTCGAATGGTATAATGAGTCAACGGTAGCAAGCATGCAGGATATTGACAATCCCGATGTGCCGAATCTGGATATCTGGGAAGCAAATACCGTCTCTATCTGGATTCTCTTCAACACCGGCGTGCGCGGTTACCTGATAGCTCAACTGCCTTCTTCGGTAAGCAAGGAACAGTTCATGACGGACGAAGCCTATATCTGGAGCGCGACCAAAACCTGGAGCAACGCTGCCGGCAGAGAATTCTCCACAACCGTGAAAAACATTCATGTCATCCCCAACGACTGGGTGCTCGACGGAGTTGTTCTCGGAACCAAGGAAGATTACAAGTTGCCTCCTTTCGACAGTAGCATCGATGCGGGCTATACGTACTGTTCGCTCAATAGCAGTGACACTAACCGTTACGGAAAAGGAGTGCGCCGTAAATCGGCCGAAGGCAAGCTGGTCGATACCAACAACTCAACCAACGATTTTGAGGCTTACACCACCGTATCTATGGCTCAATAAGAAGAAGCATTTCATATAATTGCTGTTTTTTCAACAAAAGGCACAGCTCCAACCGGCTTTCATAAAATGCCGGACGGAAGCTGTGCCTTTCTTTGTTATTTTAAAACGCAATGCTTATCAGTAATACCTGTCTTCTATATTTATCTGAGTGATGATGCCGTCTTTTACCTGTACCATGACAGACTCGTCCGTCATATGGTTGTTAAACAGAACAACGTAATAATCGTCCCAACGCCATTCTAGTTTGGTATATCCCTTTATAGTTTTCACTTTTTCTACAGAATCACCCACTTTTAGCTTTGTTCCTTTTATATCCAGCGTGTATTTATCGGTGTTCAATATAAAACAGATAATGCCGGGTTGAAGATCTCGCGCGTCATCATTAAAACGAATAGTCAAATCATTTCCATAAATCAACTCATGCCCCTTACCATAATCGGTAGCATCCCATGTATCTATTCTGTTTGGTTCCCCTAACGCCTTTTTAAACTGGTCTATACTATAAATATAACCGAACTTTATGCCGTTTATGGAAATATCTTCACGGCTATCACGCGTCTTTATCTGAGCTGACAAATGAGAAAGGACCAAAAAAAAGAATGATAAAATACAAAATACTTGTTTTCTCATAATAACGAATTTTTAAACATTAATAAACTTCTCTTTTTAATATTCAGGATCACATGGTGTAGTTATAACAGGACTACTGTTTGTAACCCTGGCATTCAAGAAGTGGAATTCGTTGTTAAAAGGCTTTCTGAGGAACAAGCGAAAAGAAACACAGAAAGCCATGCATACATGCATTTCTTAATAATACTCTCTTTCATGATTTTAAAGTTAAAGTTACGCCGACAAACATAAGGAATAAAATACAATAAACAAAATACTATTGCGTAAAAAACAATGTACACGACAATATTATTTTTATCTTTGCATTAAGGCTTCGCCTTCAATCGATAGATTCAATAAAAGTTCTGCTTATGAAAGAAGTAAAAACCAACTCACTGCATGCATGGATACTGGCAGCACGCCCCAAGACACTGTCGGCTGCCGCCGTTCCGGTAATGATTGGCTCGGCTCTTGCCGCCAACACATTGCGCGAGGATTTCCAGTGGGCTCCCTGCCTGTTTTGTTTCCTGTTTGCCTTTATCATGCAGATTGACGCTAACTTTATAAACGATTATTTCGACTACAAGAAAGGTAGTGACCGTAAAGACCGGTTGGGCCCGCGACGTGCCTGTGCCGAAGGATGGATACACGTGCCCGCCATGAAACGCGGCATCCTGTTTACCACCATGCTGGCCTGCGGAGCCGGACTGCCGCTGCTCTATTATTCGGGACCGGAACTTGTAGCCATCGGACTGATATGCGTTATCTTCGCCTTCCTCTACACGCTGATACTTTCTTACCGCGGATGGGGCGACCTGCTGGTACTGGTATTCTTCGGCCTGATTCCCGTGGGATTCACCTATTACATACAGACCGGATACTGGAACTGGGAGACTACCGTTACGGCTGTGGCCTGCGGACTTGTCATCGACACCCTGCTCATGGTGAATAATTTCCGTGACCGTGACCAGGACCGTATCAGCGGCAAGCAGACCGTCGTGGTGCGTTTCGGCATCAAGGCAGGAAGCATCGGATACCTGCTGCTGGGATTCATTCCCTGCATCGGCTGCCTGACACTGGTTATCGGCGGACACATATGGGCAGCCATACTGCCTCAGCTTTACCTTATCCCGCATATCCGGACATGGAACCGCATGGTGGAGATTCATCAGGGAAAAGCGCTGAACGAGATACTGGGCAAAACGGCACGCAACATCTTCCTCTTCGGCGTACTGCTTTCGGCAGGACTGCTATTACCGCTACTCATGCAATAAACATCGTCCGTAACGATATTTTCAGACACGCGACTTTTCATCCCGAAAGGCCGCGTGTTTTTTCTTTATCAGCCGTCACGACGCCGATAAACGTACGCAAAAGCCTCTCCGGTATACAAATATCCATGCTTTGTGTACGTTTTTCCATTTATCCGCCTCCCGGAAAGCATTATCTTAGCCGAAGAAAAAAGAAAACGAACCAAACCGTAACACCATCAAGTTATGAAACATCTGTTTATATTACTGCTGGCCGGCTTGCTCGCAGGCACTGCCGAAGCCCAGTCATTCAAGTTTGATTTTACCAACCGAAAGAAGGTGAAGGAAGGATATATCCGCATCACACCGGCCGATACGTTCAGCACCGACAGGGGATATGGATATGACTTGCAGCCCATACCGCAAAAAAACAGCCACACACCGTTCTTCTTCTCGGTCAACGTACCCGACGGAAATTATCTGGTAACAGCCGTTATCGGAGGCAAACGCTCGGCAGGCTCTACTACCCTGCGCGGAGAATCCAGACGACTGTTCTACGAGAATGTGCCTACCCGGAAGGGAGAACTGATTGCATGCCCGTTTGTCATCAACAAACGCAACAAGCACATATCTGCCAAAGAGGATGTAAAGATAAAACCACGCGAACGCCATAAACTGAACTGGGACGACAAGCTCACGCTGGAGTTCAACGGCGACGCACCGATGCTTTCGGAACTGACCATCGAACGGGTAGACTCCGTATGCACCGTATTCCTGTGCGGAAACTCTACGGTAGTGGACCAGGACAACGAGCCGTGGGGAAGCTGGGGACAGATGATTCCTCGCTTCTTTGATACGGGTATCTGCTTTGCCAACTATGCCGAGTCGGGCGAAAGCGCCAATACATTCCTTGCCGCACGACGCCTCAAGAAAGCCCTCACGCAGATGAAGGCGGGCGACTATGTGTTCATGGAGTTCGGTCACAACGACCAGAAGCAGAAGGGACCGGGAAAAGGTGCCTATTATTCCTACATGACCAGTCTGAAGACATTCATTGACGAGGCACGGGCACGCGGAGCACATCCGGTACTGGTCACTCCTACCCAGCGACGCAGCTTCGGCAACGACGGAAAGATTATGGATACGCACGAAGACTATCCCGAAGCCATGCGCTGGCTTGCCGAAAAGGAGAATGTTCCTCTCATCGATCTCAACGAAATGACCCGCACCCTTTACGAAGCGATGGGCGTAGAAGAGTCAAAGAAGGCATTCGTACATTATCCCGCCGGCACATATCCCGGACAGAAGGAAGAGCTGGCCGACAACACACACTTCAATCCTTACGGAGCTTACCAGATTGCAAAGTGTGTCATCGAAGGCATGAAGAAAGCCGGACTGCCCATCATCAAGCATCTGCGCAACGACTATAAGCCATACGACCCGGCACACCCCGACAGCATGGAAAGCTTTCACTGGAACAACAGTCCGTTTACGGAAATTGAAAAGCCCGACGGAAACTGACGATAAACTCAAACCATAAGACTCAGCCGAACGGTGAACGTACAGACAGAAAGTAATCACCGGCCTCAACGCTCACCGTTCAGCCGTTTCAAGGCCAGATGATGCCCTTCATCGGCAGCTTTCGCATACCATCTCATGGCCTCATCCGGGTCTTTATAGCCCAGCCATCCCTCTTCGTAGGCCCGCCCGATGCGGTAATGGGCATAAGGGTCGTCCGACTGCATGTAAGCGTTGAAAGCATCGGCCGGCGATGCGCCCAGCCTGTCGCCATGCTTGCACAGCAAATCGCCCAGATTGACGGGGGCATACAGATGGTCGCCCTCACGGATTCCTGCCCTGAACCAATCGGCAGCTGCCTGTATGTCACGGGGCACACCTATTCCTTCCTGATAAAGGGTTCCGATATCGTTGAGCACTACGCCGTCTACCTGTTTTCCACAACGGTATTCTTCACCCAGCCGGAGCAGCAGGTCCACATCCTCGGCCGAAAAGCTTTCCCAGGTCTCCGAACCGTCGGTCTGCCACGACTTCACTTCTCCCACCGATACGTGTTGGGGAACTTCCACATTAAATTCCTTATCTATCATAGAAAGGTCTTCGGCCAGCTCATCCTCGGACGGGGTCTGAATACGTCCGTTCTCCAACAGATATTGCACATATCCGTAAATACGGGATGTGGATGAGGTTATTCCCACTCCAACTTCTGCAAGAAGCTCTTTTGAGATGCATCCCCTCAGGACGAAGGGAAAGGAAAGGTAATATCTGGGAGCAATCGAAAGCGTGGACTTGAGCATGGCCACTTCATCGCCTATCGAAGCGGCAATCCAGTCTTCGTCATAGCAGGCAAATACCGACTTTCCGCCAATCATAAGAGGCACACCATTAAGATATGAACTCAGACTGTCGGCCATATAAGGGAAAAAACGGTAATCGTCATACGAAGCCATCGCATCCATACGCAGGACGTATTTTTCCAAACCGTCATATTCAAGCATAAAAAAGGTGGTAGAATAACCGGGACGCGAAAAGACATACACATCCGCTCCCTCCTTATCACATGCATAATCCAGTACGAGCTCTCCGCCCGCTATTTCGACAAAACGGTCTGCATCAAATTCCTTATTCGAAGAATAAACGGTTGTTTTCAGTATCATAAGTTACAATTTACAAAGCATTTTCGTGCAAAGGTATGACGAAGCGCAGAATTATGCAATAACTCCCTGACAGAAAGCCGGGAACCACTCCTGCAGAAAATGCCTGACACCCAATCAAAAGTTTATCCTTAGGCTAAGGATACATATCCTTAAGCTGAGGATACATATCCTTAGGCTGGAGATACATATCCTCAGGTTAAGGATAAACTTTCCGGGCGCTGTTCTTGAAAAATAATCCGGAACAAAATTAACTTGTAAACAAGACACTCATGACACTTGCCTTTATCCGGGAAATATGTTAACTTTGCCAGTATCCCAAACAAGGAGAGAAAATATTCACTGTTAACAACTTAAATCGCTCTTACCTATATGAAGTATTGTGTGTCTGCCAGCATAGGACTGATAGCCTTATGCTGCATGTATGCTTGCCGGCCATCGGAATACCAGCAGCCGGAAGCCCCCGTTCAGGAAATACCTTTCACACAGGTTCACCTGACAGACAAATTCTGGTCGCTGAGGATTGAAACCAACCGTACCGTATCCATTCCTTCGGCCTTTAAAGAATGTGAGAAAAACGGACGCTTTGACAACTTTGCCATTGCTGCCGGAATGAAAAAAGGAGAACACCGAGGCGACTTTTCGTTCGATGATACCGACCCTTACAAAGTAATAGAAGGAGCCTCGTATTCACTGGCTGCCCGATATGATTCCAGCCTTGACCAGTATCTGGACAGTGTAATCAATGTTATTGCCGCAGCACAGGAACCCGACGGATACCTAACCACATGCGTCACCAACAAATGTTACCGTCTGTCGGGATGGTGGGGACGCTCGAAATGGGAAAAGCTCAACAGCCATGAACTTTACAACTGCGGACATCTTTACGAGGCGGCCGTGGCGCACTACCGGACAACAGGAAAACGCACCTTACTGGATGTGGCCATCCGGAATGCCGACCTAGTATGCAAGGTGTTCGGACCGGAGGAAGGACAGAAACACGTACCTTCAGGCCATCCCATCGTGGAAATGGCGCTGGTAAAACTCTATAAGGTTACCGGCAACGAGAAATATCTGCAAACAGCCAAGTACTTTATAGAAGAAACCGGACGGGGAACCGACGGACACAAACTGAGCGAATACAGCCAGGACCACATGCCTATACTGCAACAAAAGGAAATGGCCGGACATGCCGTGAGAGCCGGTTACCTGTATTCGGGAGTGGCCGACGTGGCAACCCTCACCAACGATACAGCCTATCTGAACGCCCTGAAGCGCCTGTGGGACAATCTTGCCGGACGCAAGCTGTATATCACGGGTGGAATGGGCTCGCGCGCACAGGGAGAAGGGTTCGGGCCCGACTATGAACTGCCCAACCACACGGCTTATTGCGAGACCTGCGCAGCCATAGCCAACGTATTCTGGAACTACCGCATGTTTCTGGCTACGGGACAGGCCAAATACGTCGACGTATACGAGCGTGCCCTGTATAACGGAGTTATCTCGGGCGTATCGCTGAGCGGTGACCGGTTCTTTTATGACAATCCGCTCGAATCAATGGGCCAGCACGAACGGCAAAAATGGTTCGGATGCGCATGTTGCCCCGGAAACATTACGCGGTTCATCGCTTCCGTTTCAGGATATCAGTATGCCACACAGCAGAACGATATTTACGTGAACCTTTACATTCAGGGAACATGCAACCTTACTACCGCCAGCAACAAAGTTACTGTGGAACAGACTACCGAATATCCGTGGGACGGAAAAGTAAGCATAAAGGTAACCCCCGAAACGGAAAAAGAATTCGCTATCCGTCTGCGCATCCCGGGATGGGTAACCGACAGACCGGTGGCATCGGACCTCTATGCCTATACCGATGCACCCAAGGCGTATACAATCAGTGTAAACGGCTCTCCGGCCAGCATCATGGAGGGCGACGGATATGCCACCTTGCAACGCACCTGGAAAGCGGGTGACGTGATAGAAATAAACTGGCCGATGGAGGTACGCAGAATTAAGGCCAACGACAAGGTTGAGACCAATCGGGGATTCCTGGCAATGGAACGCGGACCGATTGTGTATTGCCTGGAAGGGAAAGACCAGCCCGACAATACGGTGTTCAACAAATACATCCCGGCCGACACGAAAGTGAACTCAACCTATGACGCCAACCTGCTCAACGGTGTAGTGGTATTGAGCGGTACGGCCAAGGAGGTAGACCGCCAAGGAAACGTCAAGGATGTTCCTTTCAAGGCCATTCCTTATGCCACCTGGAACAACCGGGGAACAGACCAGATGGAAGTGTGGATGGCTTCGGCCAAGGAATATGCCACTCCTACTCCGCTTCCTACCATCGCTTCCAAAGCCAGAACGTTCAGCATTCAGGCTCCCATACAGAAAGACGCACCCGAATCAGCTGCCAAAGAAGTATGGGCCTGGGGAGTAAATGACCAATGGGAACCGAAATCATCGTCCGACACGTCTAAACCGTATTTTTACTGGTGGCTGAAGAAAGGCAGTCTTGAGACACTGGCTTACGAGTTTGACAAGCCTTATCCGGTTTCAGGCGTAGAGGTATACTGGCTCGACTTCGACCATTACGACGGCGACTTCAGGGTGCCAGAAAGCTGGAAACTGTATTACAAAGCCGGAAACACATGGAAAGAGGTGGAAGCACTGAACGAATACGGCGTAAAGAAAGTCTGTTACAACAAACTGATCTTCAAGCCTGTAACAACTACCGGACTGAAAATTGCCGCCCAGCTCAAAGATGGTGTATCGGGCGGAATCATTGAATGGAAAATTAACGAATAAACCAAACAACCATGAACAGACTGATTATATCCACACTGCTCTTCCTGCTGACCGGAGGAACGATTTGTGGCCAGAGCGAGAAAAACCAAAAGCACGGATATCCTATTGACCCCGTACCGTTTACATCGGTAAAGATTACCGATTCGTTCTGGGGACAACGCCTGAAGACCAGCCGTGAAGTAACAATTCCCCTTGCTTTCAGAAAATGTGAAGAAACGGGACGCTACAAAAACTTTGAAATGGCGGCCCATCCGAGCAAAGACAACAAAGTGACCGGCTATTCTTTTGACGATACCGACGTATACAAGACCATAGAAGGAGCCAGCTATCTGCTGCAGACTTATCCGGACCGAAAACTGAAGGAATACATTGACAGCGTACTGGTAATCGTGGCTGCCGCACAGGAGCCGGACGGATATCTGTATACCGCACGTACCATGAACCCGGAACATCCGCACGAGTGGGCCGGAAGCAAACGGTGGGAAAAGGTGGAAGAGCTGAGCCATGAGTTCTATAATCTGGGGCACATGGTGGAAGGTGCAATCGCCCACTATCAGGCTACGGGACAACGGAACTTCCTGGACATTGCCATCCGTTATGCCGACTGCGTGTGCCGTGAAATCGGCGACGCTCCCAACCAGCTAATCAGAGTGCCGGGACATCAGATTGCCGAAATGGCACTGGCGAAGCTTTTTCTGGTAACCGGTGACCGCAAATACCTGGACCAGGCAAAATTCTTCCTCGACAAGCGTGGACATACCACCCGACGGGATGAATACAGCCAGGCTCACAAACCCGTAACGGAACAGGATGAGGCGGTGGGACATGCCGTACGGGCCGCCTACATGTACTCGGGCATGGCCGATGTAGCAGCACTGACGGGCGATACTGCTTACATCCATGCCATAGACCGGATATGGGAAAATATCGTAAGCAAAAAGCTTTATATCACAGGCGGCATAGGAGCCACCAGTCAGGGTGAGGCTTTCGGAAAGAACTATGAACTTCCGAACATGTCGGCCTACTGCGAGACGTGTGCCGCCATAGGCAACGTATATATGAACTACCGTCTCTTCCTGCTGCACGGAGAATCAAAATATTACGATGTGCTTGAAAGAAGCCTGTATAACGGACTGATTTCGGGTGTATCGCTCGACGGAGGCGGTTTCTTTTATCCCAATCCACTGGAGTCGATGGGCCAGCACCAGCGCCAGCCCTGGTTCGGGTGCGCATGCTGTCCCTCGAACATTTGCCGTTTCATCCCCTCACTGCCGGGATATGTCTATGCCGTAGACGGGCGGAAGGTTTATGTAAACCTGTTCGTTGCCAACAACGCTACCCTGACCGTTGTCGGAAAGAAGGTAAAACTCAGCCAGCAGACTGCCTATCCATGGGACGGCGACATCACTCTCCGTGTGGAAAAGAATGCGGCCGGACGCTTCGCCCTGAAAATACGTATTCCGGGATGGGTGCGCAATCAGGTTGTTCCCAGCGACCTTTATATGTATTCCGACGGACTGCGCTCGCAATATTCGGTGAAGGTCAACGGAGAAACTGTAACAGCATCGCTTGAAAACGGATATTTCACCATCGACCGGAAATGGAAAAAGGGAGATGAAGTTTCAGTACACTTCGACATGGAAGTCCGCACGGTAAAAGCCAACGCCAATGTGGAAGCCGACCGCGGACGCATCAGCATCGAACGCGGACCGATAGTGTATTGTGCCGAATGGCCCGACAACGACTTCGATGTACTGAGTACACTAATGAACCGCAAGCCCGCATTTGAAGTTATCGGCAAACCGGAACTGCTCTGCGGCATCAATCAGATAAAGACGCAGGCACAGACGCTGGAGTACGACGAGAACGGCCGATTGCAGACCAAAGACCGCACACTCACACTGATTCCTTATTATGCATGGGCACACCGCGGACAGGGAAACATGACCGTATGGCTGCCGCAGGAAGTATATGCCACCCGTCCGGCCGCCATTCCTACACTAGCATCAAAGAGCAAGGTAAGAGCATCACACAAGACTACATCACTGAAAGCCATCACTGACGGACTGATTCCCAAGAATGAATCTGACCGCAGCATCCCCTACTATCACTGGTGGCCGAAGGAAGGCACTACAGAATGGATTACCTACGAGTTTCCGCAACCGATGACCATAAGCTCATCTACCGTATACTGGTATGATGACGGCCCGTGGGGCGGATGCCGTGTACCGGCTTCATGGAAACTGTATTATAAGGACAGTGAAGGTAAATGGCAGGAAGTGGCTCATCCGTCCGGATATTCCGTAAAGAAAGGAAATCCGAATACGGTTCACTTCGACAAGGTAAAAACAGCTGCCGTAAAACTGGAAGTCAGCCTCCAGCCTAAAGTTTCATCGGGAGTATTTGAATGGGAAGTGGAATAATGCCAAGTTATCAGATCAAATGAAGGAAGTCACCGGAAAAAGGGAACCTGCATAATACAAAATAAGGAGTTAAGCCAAAGACTTAACTCCTTATTTTTACCAGTCGGGGTGACTGGATTCGAACCAGCGACCACACGCCCCCCAGAGCTATCCGTTTATTTCCTATATTTTTATA
>CALUJE010000011.1 GCA_944320885.1 uncultured Phocaeicola sp. | reverse complement strand
ACCGCCACGTGCGGAACCGCATGCGTGGTGGTGGGAGAGGTCGGAAAACGAAAGTAGGAAGAAAATCACTTCGTTTTTCTCCTACTCGATTATTCTGTTTCGAATATGAGTAAGTTGGTTGTTTAATCTTTGTTTACGATTAGAACAGTCCGCTTATTTCACCGTTCTCGTCAATGTCAATGTTGTTTGAGGCCGGTTCTTCAGGAAGTCCCGGCATACGCATGATATCACCTGTGATGGGGATAAGGAATCCGGCTCCGGAAGCAACTTCTATTTCTCTGACTGTGATGACAAAGTCTTTAGGACGTCCCAGAAGTTTCGGATTGTCCGACAGTGATTTCTGGGTTTTGGCTACACATACGGCAAAGTTTCCGAATCCCAAATCGTATGCTCTTTTCAGATGGTTCTTTGCTTTCGGGGTGTAGTCTACGGCCACTGCACCATATATCGTTTTGGCTATTTTTTCAATTTTATTTTCAATGCTGTCTTCAAGTTCATAAAGTGGTTTGAACTGATTGCAACATGTAGAGGCTGCTTCAACAACTAATTCGGCAAGTTCTTCTGCTCCTTTTCCTCCTTCTCCCCATACATTTGAAATGGATACGGCAACTCCCAGTTCCTCACAATACTGTTTTACGTATTGCAGTTCTTCTTCAGAGTCAGTAGCAAAACGGTTGATAGCTACGACTGGAGTCAGGTTGAATGCCTTGATGTTTTCTATATGTTTCTGCAGGTTTAGAATGCCTTTTTTGAGGGCTTCCATATTAGGAGTGGTGAGCTCTTTTAGATCAGCTCCTCCGTGATATTTAAGTGCTCTCACGGTGGCTACCAGTACCACACCATTGGGTGATAGTCCGCCGAAACGGCATTTGATATCAAGGAATTTTTCTGCTCCCAAGTCGAATCCGAATCCGGCTTCCGTAATGGTATATTCGCTTAACGCCATCGCCGTTTTGGTGGCAATGATGGTATTGGTTCCTTGTGCAATATTGGCAAAAGGTCCTCCGTGAACAATTGCCGGTGTGCCTTCTATCGTCTGTACGAGGTTCGGTTTGATAGCATCTTTCAGCAAGGCAGCCATGGCGCCGTGTGCATTGAGGTCTCTGGCATAGATGGGCCGTTTGTCATAAGTATATCCTATGAAGATGTTACCCAGTCTGGTTTTGAGATCCTGTATATTGTTTGATACACAAAGTATGGCCATAACTTCCGAAGCCGCAGTAATGTCGAAGCCTGTTTCTCTAGGAACGCCAGAGGTAGTACCTCCAAGTCCTGTTACAATTTTTCTGAGTGAGCGGTCGTTCATGTCCATGACTCTTTTCCATGAAATGGTGCGGGGGTCAAGTCCCAAAGAATGTTTTTTACTCTGTATGTTGTTGTCAATTAGAGCAGCAAGCAGGTTATGTGCTTTCTCTATGGCGCTAAAATCACCTGTAAAGTGCAGGTTAATGTCTTCCATCGGTAATACCTGTGAATATCCTCCTCCGGTAGCACCTCCCTTAATACCGAATACCGGTCCTAGTGACGGCTCTCTCAATACTACGGTTGCTTTTTTCCCGATTCTGTTGAGTGCCTGTGCCAGTCCGATTGAAACGGTAGTTTTTCCTTCACCTGCAGGAGTTGGTGAGATGGCCGAAACGAGTATCAGTTTGCATCCGTTCTTGTCATAGTTGTCTTTAAAAGTCAAAGGGAGTTTTGCCTTGTATTTTCCGTAAAGTTCCAAGTCGTCTTCTCCAATGCCTAGTTGTGCTGCTATTTCTGTGATAGGTTTAAGTTTGATTTGTCTTGCAATTTCAATGTCTGTAGCCATACTGTCTATATGTAAATAAGTTGGTTTAATTTTTTATGTTTGGCAAAAGTAGCAAAAAAGAGAGAAGATATATTCTCTCTTCATTGAAATGTTGTAAAATAGCAACTGTTTATAGACTTTCTGTATAGTTTGTTGTGTGGGTTAATTAAATATAATAGAGCTAATAATTTGCCATTCATGGCGTGCATCCAATACTAGTACATCAGCAATACTTAGATCAATGGGTTCGTCTTCACCGTAGTTTTGTGACTGGTTTTTTACTCCCATGGTATAAAGGCGATTGCGTACGATGCTGAAACATGTTTCAGTATCTATATTGTCAAGCTCGGTAATCACGGTACGCCCATCTGTACCTTCGGGCAATGATACCAGTGTGCGGTTTTCACCGGCAGTTTCATAGTTACGTAATACTACATCCCAAGATTTTATAATATGTTCATTTGTATCAAGTATCTGCATTTGAAATGTAGGAATCCCAGCGTCTATATCGTTTTGCGTCATGGCAACAGAAACCCAAAAACTGTCTCCAAATACTGTTCCTCTGGGTAGTGATATGGTTCCTTTGGGATATGCGTCCTCGTCCATGCACCAGTTTCCGTCTTTGCTGTCCAGGTATCCGTCTCCGTTTGCATCGAGAGGCAGCGATTCATTCTCCGTATTGCCCGGAAACCATCTGCACAAATCAATGTCATATACCTTGAAGGCATTGTTTACGGTCGAACCGGCCAAAACGCAGTCATAATCAGTGCGTGGATTCATTCCGTTTATGACATTGTCTTTATGGAAATCATACGAATCGTCTACGCTTCTGAATCCTCCGAAAATAACGGTCTGGTTGCGTTTGGTAGCTACGAGTCTGAGTTTGGATACTTTATTGTTGTTTATTTCTACGGGTATACGGGTAAAATATCCGAATGTTCCTGCTACCTGACGCCGTGCGATTACAAGTCCGTGCTGTACTTCAGCTTCATCGCTTAGTTTTGAAAGAATCACACCGTTCTGCACAAACAGTATTTCGGCTCCTGCAAATATTTCTTCTGCAAAACCGTTTTCGGGCACGGTAGCCACTTCTGTGCGGTTGAAATAATCGCCAGGCTCAATTCCCTTGAAAGGTTCATATTCGCCGTATGTTCCGCTTTGGTACCCTATTACATAAGCCATGTAGTTCTTTCCTTCCTCCAGGCATTCGTTGTCGGTAAGGGTGAGGGTGGCATAGCGTCCCAAGCCATCTTCCGTGCTCCATGGAATGCTTGCCTTATTGTCCGGATTGCTCCAGTTGTCAATCGTTTTTTTGTACACAACCTTTGCCGGACTCTGGTATTCTACAATAAGTACACTAAGTTTGTCGAAAGTCTGTGTGGGGGTGACGCTTGAGATAGGGCGTCGGGCGGTTTTAGTCGGATTTACTCCTTCACCGCCGGTAAAGAGTTCGCCAACACTTTCCACTACCACCGTGAAAGTTTGTTGCTGGGGCTTGCTGTTCTGTCTGTCTGTATCGTCAGACAACGAGTTGTCGCACGATGCAAACAGTACACAGAAAGCAAGGATGATATATTTTAGTCTGTTCAGTCTCATAAGCAGATTCAAAACGTTGATGTGGTTAGCTACTAGTTTTAATTCAGTACATTATTACAGATTATAGGTTTTGATTTCGTCCCGAGACAATACATATGGTTTGCTTCTATGGGAAAAAGGTATTGGTTAAGGTCGTCAATGATGCCGGTACCGATATCTGTATCTTCGCCCAAGCCGAGATTGTCGCTATTCCGGCCGGGCTTTATAAGACGTATCTTTTTGCTGCTGCCTACAATGCCGGTGATTGAGGTAGTGACAAATTCGGCCACGAGCGTATAGTCATACTTCTCTCTGTCTGGGGTGCCCATCGGAAGCATGAATGCTGTCATGGAATATGTAGGTGCTCCAGCGATACCGGAACTTGAATCTCCTGAAGAATGTTCTATGGGGATATCCATCAGCACTCTTCCTCTGTCATTGAACGGGTTTCCACCGAACGGACTGGTTATGTAATCCTCTTCCGGTTGGGGAATGATATTTACCTGTGTATTTTGTGCGTTGTAGAGCAATATTCTTACACGTTCCACCTCTTCAGGAATGTCAGTCAGAAAAACCTGTACACCGGCTACTCTGCGCCACAGATGAATGGGCTTAATCTGATTGTCACCGGCAAGCTGTGGCTTGTATTCTACGTTACCGGTGAAGAATTCGGAGTGTGCCATGTCTGTCGTTGTCATGTTATTCTGAAGCTGAACAGGAGCACTTAACTTGCTTCCAACGCTCACAGCAGTGGGCAGGCCATAGGTAAATGTTGAGTTCATTCCGTCATAATCCGGCATAATATCCCCAGACTCGGCACCGTCTACCCCTATTGCCACCAACCGGTAGGTTTTGCCTACAACAAACGTATAGGATAGCTGATAAGTCATTGACTGTGTCGCAGTAGGAAGCTCTTTCCCGAAATAGTCTCTCCATCCCACGTTAAACCGGGCTTTGCAAACTCCATCCGTATTATCGGCATTCATTTCATAGATATAAAGATACACATCGGTTACATGCTGTATTCCCTCAATGTTATTTCCATACTTATTACCGTCATAAGACGGTAAGGTGGTTCTGGTCTGCAGGTCACTTTGTGGCGAAATGGTAATGGTCAGTCCGTCTACGGTCTGAAGCGGCTCACTGTCTGTGTCATTGCTGCACGACGTTACAACCGGAAGCAGAGCACATGCAGCCAGTAACGTAAAAATGAAATGCTTGAATATCTTTATTGTCATAACTCTTATTCCTTTCATTGTTTTTCAAGATAGAAACGTCCCTCGTTACTTCTCAGGGCCTTGACACTTACCGAGAGGGTATTGCCGTTCAGCTTATACCGGTTGCCGGTCTGCTTGTCTACCAGCGTCCATCCCTTCCAGCTGTTGCCGTAGTTGAGTGTAATCTCAGAGTCCTGACTGTTGTTCTGTACAATGAATCCCAGTTCCACACGGGTGGCATTGTGTAAGCTTTGTATGTCGAGCGCACGTTTGTCGGCCACTGTGTAGACCTTTACTTTTGGCATGTAATCCTCGTCAATCAGTGTAATGATATCCTCCTTGGCATTGTATGCGTTTGATGCGGTTGCACTGCGCGTGAGCAGACATGAGTTTGCCGAATTGCCGGATGTAACCGATATCTTCATTTCACCGCTGGCGGACGATGATGTGACTCCGGCGCTTCGGGTAGTGGCGGTTGATGCCGGCTGCACAAACATTTCGGCAGTATATGTAATCTGCAGATTATTTATGTTTTTCTGTACAGAGTTTACATAATATGCCTGTAGCGGGGCAATGACATGCACTTCCTGCCCTCCATTAAATGTCAGGCTTTCGCTCTTATCCAGCATGACGGTGATTACTCCACCGGCTTCTTCAGAACTTCCTTCCGGTATAAGCTGTATACTGGTTACCACACTCTTGTTTTCGATAAGGAATTTCTTGATGTCAAGATAGCTCATAAACGGATTGCCTGTCACAAAGCAGCAACTGTTGTCGGTTTCCTTGTTACTTAACGTGAACGTAAATTCGCTACCGGCTTCTTCCGGTTTGAAGTTACTGTCTTCATAGGCGAATCTTCCGTTCAGGTTTCTTGCTTCAGCTGGCAAATCTTCAAATTTTATTTGATTGCCGGATAAGTTATAATAATTATAGGTATCATAATCTTTTGGGAAACGGAGACGGTAGGTAGTCTGATCTGCTCCGTTGCCTACCATCAGTTTTATTCCTTGGGCAGGGTCGTAAGATTGTGCCACGGCATTGAACGTACGGCTCCAGTCTGCGGTGACTGTAACGGTTCCGCTGCCTGTCTGGGTAGTAGTATTGACGTCACGGCTGTACATTTTCTGGCGTACAACCGGATTGTGCCGTACCTCCGGATAGGAAGTCGGGGTCAGTTGGGTAAAGTATGCAGGCAGTTCAGACGAAACAAACATGTCGCCCGTAACCATGCCGTGGAGCGGAGTGGAAATCATGGCATAACTTCCGGCGGTAACAGCCATATCTACATAGGCACGCTTATAGTCGAGATACTGTGTGTTAAGAACGGCGGCACCCGGTTCGAAATGAATGTTCTTGCAGAAATTGCCCATGTAGAATCTGTCAATACTGTTCCATGACAACAATTTGGGATATTTCGCAGCTCCGGTAGGAATAATCACATTCGTACATCCCCACGGAGAGCCGTCGGTCCAGTTGTTCCAGTTGTTCCAGTCGGTGTCTATGGGGTTCTTCTTCCATGTGGTTTTCTGCGGATGTACCTGTGCACGGATTCCGTTAAAGGTAGATAAGCCCGATATGGAATAGTCGCCCACGGGTAAGGGCAGTGTGAAGAAATATTCATTTCCTTCTTTTTCAAGAGCGGCTTTGACATTTACCGCCTGTCCGTTTCCATTCAGCGGATAGCAGGTGAAATCAATGCTGTCTCCAAGCAGCTTGTCGGTAGCACTGACGTATACACAAACGTTACCCTTGTTCGTCTTCGGCTCTACGCAAACGTGGCTGGTTACATCCTGATAATCGTATTTGTTGTCCGTCACACCGTCAGGGTCTTCCGCACAGTCGGGAATGCCGTTACTGTTGGCATCCGGCCGTATGTAAAATCCTGCCAGGTACATAGCTTCACTGATATCGGCCAACGACGGGAATGAGATGCGCACCTCATCGTAGTCGGAAAGTGGAGTAATCTCCAGATAGGCAAGGCCGGAATCACTGATTACTTCGATCGAAGCAAGTCCGCTGGATGTTGATTCGCTGGCAACAACCTGCCCGCCCAGATAAGCGGCTACTCTGATATTCTGAAGTGCAGAGACTTTCAGAATCTTGGGGGTGGAGCGCAGAACGGCCCCCACCGGTTGCCCACCCTTTATGTTATTGAACTTTACGGCGATGGTAGTACGGTCTATCAGGCTCAGCCCTTTTACAATGAGAGCTCCCGTATTGATGCTGTTGTCAATCACATAAGAAAGGTCGGTTATCGTGGAGCCGACACTTATTGCTGATGCCATTTGGGTTTCGGCATAATTGATGGTAGCTCCATGCTTCTGTGCGGTAATCATTTCCATACAGGCGGCCGATGTTCCTTCATATTTCTCGCACGAGGTAGGTTCGTAGAAGGCATAATACAGGCGGAATGTATTCAGGTTGACATTCAGCAATCCGGCGGTCCAGAGTTCCACGCGGTCGAACGTCTGGTCTGTTTCTACATAGAAGCGCAGCTTGCCGCCGTTGTCGTTTATCAGACCTACTCCTATTGTATTGTTTTCCTGTGTCAGTCCGGAGTAGACAACATCATTTCCGTTATAGAGTCTGATAAAGAAATATTTCAGCACATCGGCGCCGAGCAGCTGGTTGCTGGTCTGCATTACAAATCCCACACGGGTTTTTGAACCGTCGGAGGGAGGATCTATCTTTGAATCGGATTTTACACCAACCAGTCCGCCCATCTGCAGCAGGCTCAATACATTGGTAGCTTCGGCATAATTGCTCTCGTCGGAATCGGTCAGGTTAGAGGTATCTTCTATCTTATTAAATAGTGAAATACCTCCTTGAATGCCGATGGGTTCCTGAACGCTGTATCCGCTTCCGGTCATCGTTACATTACAGTCGGATACAGTTCCTTTCTTGTCGCGTGTAATGATGGCATAGGCCTCAGTGGTTTGTCCGTCGAGGGTGTATTGTGCTTTTATCACATAATTGCCGTTTGTGGTCATGTTGATTATTCTGCGGTTGTCCGACGAGAATTCAACTGTGCCATTGGGTGCGCTGACTGGAAAATAGTATACGGTTCCTTCTGATACCGTAGGCAAGTCATAATAGTCGGCCGAGATGGTATCGTTTCCTAGTGTGAAATGCGAAGAAACGTCTACCTTTACAGGGTCGCGGGAGTAGGCGTAATAAAAATATGTCTTTCCGAGAAGACCCAGTAATGTTTCTAGTAAATCGCCTATTGATCCAGTAGTTTTTAGTTCTACTTTCACTCCGTAGCAGTCTTCTTTGGCAATGGTACTTAGTGTTCCTTTTTCTTTATAATCAAGTAAAGATACACCTATACCTTTTTTCAATTCTGTTTCATTGGCCCATTGGCCGTTTTCATTCAGTTCGAATAGAGAAAGTCCGGATAAATCTACATCTAAGATCTTTAATTGGCTGATGTTGAAACCAATTTCGCTTCCCTTTTCAACTTTGGAATTAAAATCTACGCATAGTTCTGTTTGAGCTGCTATTCCTGCTATTCCTGTATGTAGAATTTCATAATCGTCATCTTTACTGTTTGTAAGTTTCTTTGTCTCACTATCTGCAGATGTATAATATCCGTTTGTTGTTGCTCGTTTTTCCGGATTTTCTCCAATGAAAGCATAATAGAATGTAGTGTTGGTAGCAACATCAGCTTGAATTCCTGAATATCCAATACGAACTTCATCAAAAGGTTTAGTTGCATAAAAAGATACTTCACTGTTTCCGCCTGCCGTATTTAGTAAATCAAGATTTACTAGGCTGCCTCCTTCCGTTGATTGATCAAGAGATGTTTGCTGCTCTTTTCCTTTAAGAAGTGTTTGTATGTAAAATGAATTTAGCACATCAGCATCAAGAATACCTCCATTTGTCTGATAAATGAATCCCACTTTTATACCCTTATCATCGTAATAAACCCTATTGATATCACGAACAGAAAAGACAGGAACCGCATCGACCGCTCCTACTAATTTTGTAATAGTTACACCTGTTGACAGCAACGTATCTACGAGTGATTCCAAGTTTTGATTCTCGCTAAGGACAGATACCAGGCTCTTGCTCATCTGATTTATAACTCTTCCTTTACCTACCAGTGGCACACGGCAGTTATTGGGCTTGTAATAATATGAACCTGCAGACTCGTATGCAGTAAGTCCGGAATTACTTTGAACTTCGGTACGGGTGGTAGTGCCGGTAGGTGCGCTGTTGAAGCCGGCCATATCCAGGTCGTCACGGCATGCGCAAAGAACGATAGAAAGCAGTGCTACCCAGAGCAGGGAGGCAGATGAAGCCAACTCTTTTCCGGCTGCACGGCACGCATAAAGAAAACTCTTTTGTTGGGATGTCTGGAAAAATAGTTTCATATAGTATGTGATTTATTATTTTACGATGGTTATAACTTCCGAAAGTTCGCAAAGTCTTTATGTGATGCAACAAACCGGCGTTGCTTGATAATTTGGTCAATAGTGACGGAAAGCTGCCTGACTTTTGCCTTGTGATATTAAAAGGCAAGCAGTATTCCGGCTTCAGCTCTTATCGGTCAAGAGGATTGTTTCATTGAACAAGCATTCGTCAGCAAAGCTGAAAGGCTGTATCCGGAAAGAATTTCTTGAACGTAGGGAAATCATTTTCAGATAAAATGGCAGATTAATTCGTATTGCCCCGATACAGGCAATACGAATTAAAGGATTTATAGAAGGTTTATTCCAGTTCCATTCCGTGAATAACTTCCCAGTTGTCGTTTACTTGTAAGGTAAGTTCCTGTTTGTTATTCAATGATTCTGGTTTGTCATCTGGATCTTCTGTGTCTGGTTCTGGGTCTGTCCCTGGTTTTTCTGGATCTGCTTGATCGTTCATTCTGGTACCGATACCATACAGGTGGTTACGCACGATGCTGTAAGAATTTTTATTGAGATCTTCAGTAGTGCCTGTTCCCCAACTAGAACCGTTCCAGGTAAACAGATTTGAATAATTCTGTCCGGTACTTGATAAGTTAACATTCCAGAATGCATATTGTTTGCCACTTTTGTCTTTCATAACCAGTTTCAGAGTCTGAGTGCTAGAAACCTTGGCAAAAGGAATCAGGAAAGTACCGGCGAAAACAGAACCTTTCTGGAAGGTCGGATGATTATCTTCCGTATATGGGTTTTTCCAGTTAGCAGTATTAATCAAACCATTGTTGTCAGTTATAGAGGTAAACCAGTCAGACAATGTAATCGTTGCAATAACAGTTTCCTTTGCTTTGCCTAATGTCCAGCCTGAATCGCTGTTCCATCCGTTGATAACATTCATAGCTACGCTGTTACCACCGTTTGATTCGAAGTTTGTATTGGCAAATTTTCCCAAAACCAACTGATCGTTGGTTGTAGAGGCTACCAATTCTATTTTTGTAGCGCCCTCAAAATAAGGAATATCTTTAAGGTATACAAATGCACCGGCTACCTGACGGTTAAGTATTACGGTTGCACTTCCTGCTTTTTTATCTGAAATAGATAATTCAGCAGAGCCTGCAAAGATTTCTTCCGCGTTGCTGCTACCTGTATATTTCAATACCATGTCAGCATTGAATGTCTTGCCTTTTGTGATATTGGTCATTACACTATTTAATGTGGTTTCTGCATTATCTTCATAACCACTTCCGTTGTGATAACCTATCGCATAAACAGTATAGCTTCCTTGACCAAGTTTTTCATCGCCTTCGAGCTTGATTGTAGCCTGACGGCCATGACCGCCAGATGTATAAGCAGTAGAAGTATTGTCTGTATTCCAATTTGCGAAATCTTTTGTATATACCACACTTGTTCCATTGCAAACAATCACCTTTACATTTTCAATGGTCTGTTTTGCTTCGGCGCTATAGAGCGGACGTCCGGCACGGGTAGTCAGGCCATCGCCACTGTTTTCTACCTGCAGCGTGATGGTTTGCACGTCTTCTGCTACCTGTTCCGAACCGTCGCCGCCTTGTACGTAAATTTTTTCTTCCGTGCAAGAATAGAATGCCATAGATGCCATCAATGCCATTCCCAATAAATATTTCTTGTTCATTGTAGATAAATTTAAGTGTAAATTAAAATATAGTTATTATGTTCATATCAAAACAAACGTTCTTATTCAATCTCCATGCCGTGTATGAGTTCCCAGTTGTCATTTACAAGCACGTAAATGCTGAACTCGCCTTCACCCGATGAGCCTCCCTCCTCGGTATATACATACTTCAGAATGGTGATTTCGTTTCGCCCCATGGTGATGTTTACATCCTGCGGAACCAGGGTGGGGTAGTAAGTGGCCCTGCTTCCCTGCGTCGTGGCCGACTTGTCAATAAACATCACGCTGAGGGTAGAACCCTCGTACGACGGCGACGGGCACATCAGTGTCTCACTCTGGATTTCATTGCTCACATCCCAGTCGAGTTCGGTATGTATGTCGGTCAGGCGTGCGTAATTGAATCTGTTGTCTACCCATCCGAAGATATCCTGAATATCTTTCGTCGAGAAGTCGATGTTGTCGGGTATGCCTTCGGCCTTGATAAGCAGATTGCCTTTGGTGCGTTCCATGCCCAGCGTATGCGTTTCGTTGCCATACTGATAATCGAAAGTGGCGCTGGCCAGGTAGATGTCGTTTGACGCGGCACCGACCGCTTCCATCTCGGCATTGGTGGCGTCTTCGCCCAGCGGAGTGTCACTCTTCATGTTCCCCCATACGGTAACCGTATATTTGCCATATGGCAACGAGGTGGGGAGGACGATGCTCTGCGTGAGCTTGTCGTTATCCACTGTGGTATTCTTCTGTTCGGCCACCACATTGCCTTCGGAGTCATGCACAATGTAATAGAGGGTACTCACGTATTGACGGAACGGAAGGTCTTCGGCCTTGCGCTCCATCAGCCCCAGCTTCACGGCGTCGTCTATGTTGAAATAGTTCTTGTCTTTTACCACAAGATTGATTTGCAGCGGCGGACAGTCGGGTAAGGTCTCGCGGATGCAGCTTCCCAGAGTCATGACAAGGAGCATGATGGGAATAACCGCCACCAGCGGGATGTATCTTACAGCGTGTTTATTCATATCCGTTCCCTCCTTCCTTTGTCAGTTCTATAAAATCAGTACGGCGGGCATAGGGCATGAAGTCGGCTTCCTGCGATGCTCTGTCTCTGAACTTCTTATCAACGACCGACTTTCTGAGGTGTGTCATCATCCGGTTGCCGTCTTCCATACGGGCATAAATCAGAGCTCTTACGTATTCGGCGCGGGGAGTACGGTCGTCATTGCAGCTCATTATGTCGTGTGCCTCGCTGTTGCGGTTTACGCTCAGTGCCACAATGGCGGCATTGGTATCTTTGTAGTCCTTCAGTAGCGAGTAGGCTTCGTCAAGTTGTCGGGCTTTGGCCTTCAAGAGTCCGAGATTGTATCTGGCCTCGGGCAACTGCGCGTTCGTTTCGAGAAGCTCAACAGCCTTTTCGTAGTTGTCTTTATATATGTATACGGCTGCCTTGGTGTTCAATGTCTCGGGTGAATATTCTTCGAGTGAATTGATAACCGCTTCGGCCTCGTCTGCCTTGTTTTCTCTGAGCAGCAGTACGGCCAGATTGTTTGCCGCAATCTGTGATTGTGGAAAATAGTGAAGAATGGTGCGGTAAACTTCTTTTTTCTCTTCGTGGCTCTGTTTCAGCGTAGATACTCTGAGAAGCTCTTCTTCATTAAATGCGTCCGGACGTTTGCTGTACATGGCGAGCAGCTCAGCATCGGTAGTAAAATTCCTGATGGTATAGGTGTATTCATATTCTACCTTACGGTCTTTCTGCAGGTATCTGTCGCGTATGTCGTTCCAGCATGTCAGCCGGCGGATGTACCGTTCGGCCACATCGTCATTTTCGTTGTTGTATTTGTCGAGAATCTCTTTTACTTTCAGCGTGTCCTTATGTCCGTCGGCACGCATGGCTTCCAGTACCGGCATCCATCCTTCGGGGCGTGAACCTACGCTGAAACTTTCCGCTTCTTCGGCCGGTATGCCCAGTTGCTGTACCAGCCAGTTCTTTGCCGACTGTGCACGGTTCTTTGACAAAGTGGTGTTGAAGGCATACGAACCGTCGGCCGATGCCATACCATAGATGCTCACGCTGTTGAGGGTAGCAAGGCTGTCACTGACTATGCTGCTGAGTTTTGAGAGCATGCCATTCATTTCTTTCCGGTTGTTGCTTAACGAGAGGTTGATGTCATACTTGTTGATTACAAATTGAAGCAACGCCTCGCCACGTCCGTTTACTACCTTGGGACGTATCACAAATTCTGGTTCTATCCAGTTGAGCTGTAGTGATTTCTTAGGCTCTATAAGTGCCGGAATATTGGCTACGTAAGCTATGTCAATTGTATCGACAGCTTCGCATTCACTGCACCCGTCAGTAGATAAGATTGCAATAACACGTCCTCCATTGATATCTTGTGGTACGCAAATTTTCTCTTTGTAAGGAACTGATAGCAGTTGACGGTTATTTGCTTCTTTAGCCATTGTTTGTAAAGAATCCACATAACCTTCTATTTTTCTGCGTCTTTCCATTTTCTTTGAGTATATGGGCGCATCAAGAACCATAAGTCTGCACTCTGAAATCGTAGAGTCGTTATTGATAAGTTGAGGCTCTATAATTAAGCGGCTTCGTTTTGAAAATGTCTGGGCCGGAATATTTATGGTGACGTCTATGTCGACACACGAAGTGCTGTCGGGAGTAAGTGTTTCCACAGGATTTACCGTAACCTTTTTTGCGCGGTCTGAAACAGCACATCCGGAAAAGGTAAAAGGCAAAACGCTCATTAAAAAATAATATGTATATCTTGACTTCATACCAGAAAAACACATTTAATTAAAATATGTAAGAAACAGTAAGGGCTACCTTGGTAGGACCGATGTAATCTTTCGTCTTGTCTTCATGACATTTTATGCAATCTATGTTGGGGTATTCTTTATACCACAGGTGTGCATAGCCTACTCCTATCAGTGCTTCGAGGTTCCATCTGGGAGAAAGAATCCAGTTGTATCCGTAGGTAAGTCCTCCTCCGGCCAGGTAGCCGTCGTATACTTTATCTTTAGGTACAGCATAAAATTGGGCAGCATGTAAGTGTACTCCTAGAAAATGTCCTTCAAATGCATCACAGAACCAATAACGCAGCTCGGGTTGCGCAAGCCAGAACTTCAGCTTCTTCCCATCCTGAAGCGTAAACGGATTGTAGGCTGCCTGTAAATCGGTTGTAAACTGTTTGCTCAATTTAGCTTCTATACTGACATTAGGAGTTAACGTTCCCCAATAAAGAAGGTTTGTCTTGATAGCAAAACTCTGTGCCCTCATTCCGCTAAACACGAGCAAAAAACAGCATAAAATGAAAATTCTTCTGTTTTTCGGCTTCATTAGTGTTTGTATGTAAAATTATGTGATGCAAAAGTATAGGCTATTGCCGAGGGGCTTATTATGAAAATGTGTCAAAAACTTATGAATTTGCTTCAAAATCCTTCTTTTCGAAGTTCGGCTGCCGTTTTTCCGTAGTGCTTTTTACAGAAAGCGGCAAAATAAGCGGGTGAAGAAAAATGATATTTTTCGGATATCTCGGCGAATGTCAGTTCACTTTTAAGTATGTCATTTAAGATTCCTTCTGACTTGCGTGCCAAAAGCCATTTTAATGCCGTGTCATTGAACGCTTCCTTGAAACGGCGGTTAAAAGTGCTTGGGCTCATGTTGGCTTTTTCGGCGAACTCTTTTACATCGTACATGTTTTTATAATTGGAGAGCACAAAATCTTTGAAATCAATGTCCTGACCGATTACTGGATAGAAAAACAAGGCTAATTCTTCTTTTGTATATCCCGCGCGGAGATAGATGAACAGTTCGTCGCGTTTGAGTTGGTGGTAATGGGTACAGTTAAGTCCTTCAGACAGTGCCATCTCAATAAGATCAACAAAAGCTTTGATTCTATGATCAAAGGGGAGATAGAAGAGGTTGGGACCTATATTCTGAGGTATGTATTTTTCCAGTTGCTTCAGAGAATATCGAGAACACATCTTGATTTCACTGGTGAATTTGCAGAGCAATACGCGTGCATCGTTTTCAATAGCTGTAATGTTGATGTCGCAATTTTTTGTTAGGAGAAATATATTACCAGCTTTCAACTTCAATCGTTGATTAATTCCGTAATTAATTTCAATATTGCCTTCCAATAAAAAAACTAGTAGTGTATAATCTGGATATTTTCTTTGAGTCTTTTCTCCTGCAGGTATTTTACGAATGAAAAACAAGGATGTTTCTTGCGTCGCATATATGTTGCAGCCTAAATGTTCTTTTACATAGTGTAGCATATATTGGCTCGTTTTTTTTGATAGTTATTAAAATCATCATAAAAACGATTCCTATGGCTTTATAGATTCTATAAAAAAGTAAATGTTCTCAATAATTTAAGATAAAACCATCGAAATCATGTTTTGGGCAAGACTATCAGTTTTTAACTGATAGAATTACCCCCCCCCATTAACTTTTGATAGCGTTATTAAAATTATTTTAAAATATCACTCTTTTGGGAAGGTTTATGTTGGCAAATATATGGATTTTTTCTTAAATACGATTTTATTTGTTGTTTTTTACTTTGTTGCTGTTATTTCGTTTTGGAGTTGTTTGATAACTGTATTTATTTGTTCAGATGTGGGAAGTGATTTGTCTGTAAAAAGGAAGCGTATCTTCAATTTGTCATCGGATATATATATTCTTGGAATTCCGCTTGTTGCAAATAAGTTGTATATCTTTCTGTCGTTTTGTGCTGAGAATGGAATGGATAAATTGTTTTTTGTCCAGTATTCTGAAACGGAATCATAGCTTTGTTCTCGGCTTATGGCAATAATGGTTATGTTGTCTTCGGTAGCATAAGATGTGTATATTTTCTGTATTTCAGGAAGTTCCTGGCGACAGTCTGAGCATGAAGTGTGAAAAAAGACCAGAACAGATATCTTTCCATATAAGTCATCAGAAGAGACTTCTGTTCCATCATTCATGGTCAGTGTAAATTCTGGTAAATAATCGTTTACGGCAAGACCTTCGTCTGGTGCTTCTATGTTTTCACGGATGCAGGAAATATTCAGAAAAACAGCAAGGATACAAGGGATTAAGCTGTTACGTAAGGTTCGCATAATAGTGTGTTATATAAAGAGTTTTTTGAACTGTTACAGCTAATTAAAATAAAATCCCGACTCCAAAGAGGAATCAGGATTTTTACTTTCTGTGGTGCCACCAGGAATCGAACCGGGGACACAAGGATTTTCAGTCCTTTGCTCTACCAACTGAGCTATGGCACCGTTGTTTCTCGATTGCGGATGCAAAGGTATGCAAATAATTTGATTCTGCAATAGCTTTTGAGATTTTTTTTAAGAAAATGTCAGAAAAAAGAGGTTTTTAGTGAATTGAAGGTTAAAAAAGAGGACTTGGGCATAGTTTGAGAGGTGAGATAAAAAGAAAAGCACACGTCCTTTTTAAAAAAGCACGGGAGCTTTGGTCGGAGAGGACGTGTGCTTTTAAAAAAAGGACGTGTGCTTTTTGATAAATAAGTATAACTGTTTTTTTACCCGGCCTATTGTTTTAACGGATTCCATCCTTGAGCTTTCAGTTCAAATTCCTGTCCGTCGCGGGTAATAAGGGCAAGTCCTAGTTCCGGTTTGGTTATGTATCCGATGACGCGTACATTCTCCATTTGAGATACTTTTTCATTGTCTGCCAAAGGAACGGTAAACAGCAACTCATAATCTTCACCTCCGTTGAGGGCGCAGGTGGTTACATTCATGTTCAGTTCTTCGGCCATGACGGCTGTCTGATAATCAAGCGGAATACGTTCTTCATAAATGCGGCATCCGGTATTGCTCTGACTGCATATGTGCATCAGTTCTGAAGATAATCCGTCGGATATATCCATCATGGATGTAGGCTTGATATGAAGTTCTGCGAGTTTTTTTATGATATCTCCCCGTGCTTCGGGTTTGAGCTGACGTTCCAGAAGATATTCTTTCCCGGAGAAATCGGGATTGACTTCTTTCTGTCCCTCAAAAACCTTCTTTTCACGCTCCAACAGTTGGAGTCCCATGTAGGCAGCTCCCAGGTCACCGCTGACACAGATAAGGTCAGTTTCCTTGGCTCCGTTGCGGTATACTATCCGATCTTTGGGTGCATCGCCTATACAAGTGATGCTGATGGCCAGTCCGGTATATGAAGAAGTCGTGTCACCTCCTACAATATCAACATTGTGATGTGCGCAGGCAAGTTTCAAGCCCTCATAAAACTCTTCCATATCTTCTATGCAGAAGCGTTTGGATAAAGCCAGTGAAACGGTCATTTGGCGCGGTGTTCCGTTCATGGCATAGATATCGGATATGTTTACCATGGCCGATTTGTAACCCAAATGTTTCAGCGGAACATATGTGAGGTCAAAATGTACGCCTTCCATCAGAAGGTCTGTTGTGATAAGGACCTCACTGTTGGGATAGGAGAGTACGGCTGCATCATCGCCTACTCCATAGCGGGTAGATTCATTCTTCAGTTCAATATGCTCGGTAAGGTGGCGTATAAGGCCGAACTCACCCAATGTGGCTATTTCAGTTCTTTGTTTCTCTTGCATGATATTTAAACTCTGTTTATTAATTCTCTGATAATTTCTGTCATTTTAGGTTGTGCCTTGTCTGCAGCTTCCTGTACTTCGAGGTGAGACACTTCTTCTGTCTGACTGTCTATTCCGATGTTTGTAATAACGGAAATTCCAAATACTTTTATGCCGCAGTGGTTGGCTACAATTACTTCTGGTACAGTAGACATTCCTACTGCATCGGCTCCCAGAATGCGGTACATTCTGTATTCGGCCGGAGTTTCGAACGTGGGGCCTTGAGTGCCCAGATATACACCTTCACGTACGTGTATTTTTTTCTGTTCCGCTATTTCTTTCGCTTGTCTGATCAGGTCTTGGTCATAGGCGTGGGTCATATCCGGAAAGCGTGGACCGTAATCAATGTTCTTTCCTCGTAAAGGATGTTCGGGGAAAAAGTTGATATGGTCGGTTATAATCATGAGGTCTCCTACACGGAACGTCGGGTTGGTTCCTCCCGAAGCGTTGGATACAAATAGTGTTTTTATGCCGAGCTCACGCATTACACGGATGGGATAGGTTACCTCTTTCATGGAGTATCCTTCATAGTAGTGAAAACGTCCTTGCATGGCGAGGATGTATTGCTCTCCCAGTTTCCCGACAATAAGTTTGCCACTGTGTCCTTCGACGGTAGAAACAGGAAAATGAGGAATCTCGCCATATGGAATTTCCTCTTTGTCGATAATGGCTTCTGCCAGATTGCCCAATCCCGTACCTAAAATAACTGCCTTTTGAGGCATGTGGGCAATTCGTTTATTCAGATAGGCTGTTGTTTCTAGAATCGGTTCTGACATAATTTAAGATTTGGTTGTTGAATTCATGTTCTTTTTCAAACAGTATTTTTACTTCGATGGGAAGTGTATACAAGTGTGATTTCAATTCCTTGCTCAGAGGAAGACTCATGAGGCGGGTTGCATCTTTTTCGGTCGTTATGACGATGCTGTCTGTTCCGGAACGTTCAAAAAGAGCGTTGAGGTTCTTTACTTCTTTTTCGGTAAACTGATGATGATCCGCAAAACGCACAGACTGTATGTTGTCTGTATATATACTGATATCATGTATCAGTTTTTCGGGAGTTGCGATACCGGTAAGAAGGATAACGTGTTCATCCTTGCGGAGCGAGGACAATGGTCGTTCGGCAGCTTGCGTATCGGATGCATATTCTTTGTGTACCATAGTCAGATTGCCATAAAGCAAAGTCGTGAAATAAATAGACTGCCCATGTTCCGGAGACAGCTTTTCAATAATGAGTCCGGCTTCGTCTCTTGATAAATCAGAAGGGCATTTGGATACAATCATAATATTGGCACGTTTCTTTCCGGACAATGGCTCGCGCAAACGCCCGGCCGGCAGCATGGCATCTTTGTAAATGGGCCGGTTGTAATCGGTAAGCAATATGTTCATTCCCGGTTTTACGTAGCGGTGCTGATAAGCGTCATCAAGCAGAATCACATCGGGCACAGGATGTTCGTTTCCTGAAATCATACAAGATATACCGTGGCATCTGTTTGCATCGACTGCTAAAAGAACAGAAGGAAACTTGCTTTTCATCTGATATGGTTCATCACCGATTTGCGGCATCGTAGTTTCAGAAGTAGCCCATACAAAACCTTTGGATGTGCGTTTGTATCCTCGGCTGAGGACACCAACGCGCAGGTTCTCTTTCAGAAGCATGCGTATCAGGTATTCTGTATGAGGAGTTTTTCCTGTACCGCCAACGGTAAGATTGCCGATACATATGACCGGTAACGGAAAGCTTTGTGAGTGAAGCACGTTGTGATTGAACATGCAATTGCGTATCCTTACGCCCAGCTCATATAGAAAAGCCAAAGGATAAAGTATCTTATATATAGGTATACGCTGTTGTTTCATGAATCTTTCCGGTTATAGGTTGAACTGAATATCATAAGGTACGCGTGCCTGTACAGGAGCCTGTTGCTGTATGTGTTTGAAGAAACGGAGACTTTCGTAGTCCTGGCCCAGGAAGCTGCGTATGTGTGATTCGGCAAAGCTGCTGAACTTTCCGTTGAGTATCTTGGTAAACAAGTCTTCTGGCATCGGGTAATTACTGATGTCATAATTATCCAGCCCAGCCTTTTGTGCGGCAATATCAATAGCCGTATTCAAATCTCCTAAAGAATCTACCAGTCCGTTCTTTACTGCCATTTCTCCGGTCCATACCCGTCCTTCGGCAATATTGCGTATATCCTGTTCGCTCATTTGCCGTCCTTCGGCACAACGTTTTACAAACAGAGCATATCCACGTTCTATCATTTGCTGTATGGCTGCTTTATTGGGTGCGTCGAGAGGGCGGAAGAGAGAAACTCCTCCGGCATGTTGGTTGGTGCTTACTCCATCAACATGAATTCCTATTTTGTTGGTCAGTCCCTGTATGTTGGGAATCATGCCGAATATACCTATTGAACCGGTAATAGTAGTCGGTTCTGCTATGATGCTGTCGGCTGCACAGGAAATGTAATACCCGCCTGAAGCTGCATAACCTCCCATTGAAACGATAACTGGTTTATGAGCTTTCAGGTTCATGATTTCATGCCAGATCTGTTCTGAACCGTATGCACTTCCACCGGGAGAATTTACACGGAGTACTACGGCCTTTACATTATCGTCTTCGGCAAGGCTGCGAAGGTCTTTGCATACAAGGGGCGCGTGAATACCGAATTCCAAATCAGATTCGGAATCGTCAATACCGCCTTCAGCATAGTATACGGCAATGGTCGGAAGTGATTTGGGAATTTCCAGACTGTTGATAGCGGCTATTTCAGAAGGAGTAACCGGCTTGAATATCTGTTGTTTTGAGTTATACAGATTGTTTACGTACAAAATGGCATCATTGCGATAGATAAGTGTGTCTACCATGTTGTTGGCCGTAAAGGTTTCGGGCGAGGCATATGCCAGCAGGTTGTCGGCATAGGCATTCAGAGAATCGGCCGGAATGTTACGGCTCTCAGAAATTCCGTTTACAATCTGTGTCCATATGGATTGCAGGTACGCTCTTGTCTGTTCTCGGTTTGCCTCACTCATTTGTGTCGTGGTAAAAGGTTCTACGGCAGACTTGTATGTTCCCACCTTGAATATTTGCATCTCGATGCCGAGTTTGTCGAGCAAGTCTTTGTAAAACATTGTTTCGGCATTCATTCCGGTCCATGCAATGTTTCCTTGCGGATTAAGCATAACATGGTCGGCAACGCTGCACAGATAATAAGTGCCTTGAGTGTAGTTGTCGGCATAGGCTGCGATAAATTTGCCGCTTTCTTTAAAATCTGTCAGTGCATTGCGAATCTCCTGCAAGGCTGCTGGCGAAGCTGCAAGTGCTCCAGCCTCAATATATATACCTTTTATTTCGGGTGAGTTCTTGGCGGTTTCTATGGCACTGGTTATCTGTTGAAGACTTATGTTGGGGAACTCTTCTTCTAAAAACATGGATAATGGATCTTCTTGCAGCAATTCTGTCATTTCTCCCTTTAACTTTATGTGCAGGATTGAATTGTCTTGCAGCGCAGATGGTGTGCTGGGTGATAAGGATGCAATCATGCCGATAATGGCCGAAATGCTGATAATGGTAAAGATAACACCGGCTATAATTAAACCGGTAACTGTGGCTAATGTGTATTTTAAAAAATCTTTCATATAGCTGGAACTGAATTTGTTTGTTGACAAAGATAGTGAAAGGCGAGAGCAGAGGCAAATGAAAAATGCAGTTTTTCAATTTGACTATGCCAAGCCGCATCCTAACTTATTCAAAGATAGTAAAAGGCGAGAGCAGAGACAAATGAAAAATGCAGTTTTTCAATTTGACTGTGCCAAACTGCATCCAGACTTGTCTGAAGATAACAATAAGTCTTTTATGTCTGGAAAAGCCACAAATGCGTTTGGTTCATGATAAGGGATGATTCTTATTGTCGTGAATCTACTCCCCACATCATTTTATTACGCAGCGTATTGAAAAATGTATATCCGGGTTGTTGTATCAGCTTGATGGTATAGTCAGCCTTTCGGATAGTCAGACGAGTCCCTTCATGACAGCTTTCACTTCGTCCGTCAATGGCTACGAGGAAGCTGTGGCTACGACTTTCTATATCGAGCATGATTTCGCAATCGTCACGTATAACGATAGGGCGTACGTTCAGACTGTGCGGTGCTACTGGGGTAAGAGCCATAATTCCGGATTGGGGTACCATGATAGGACCACCTACGCTGAGTGAGTAGGCTGTAGAACCTGTAGGAGTGGCAATGATTAACCCGTCAGCCTGATATGTATTGAGGAATTCACCGTTGACCGTAGTATGGATGGATATCATGGATGAACTGTCGCGTTTCAGTACGGCTACTTCATTGAGCGCATAAGGATATCCTTTCAGTTCTTGTCCCTCACATTCTATTTGCAAGACTTTTCTTTCTTCCGTTTTATAGTCTCCTTGCATGATTCGTGTGAACGTGTTTTCGATTTCTTCGGGTGAGATGTCTGCCAGAAAACCGAGACGGCCGGTGTTGATTCCGATAATCGGAATGTTTTTCTTGCCAATGCGGCTTGCGGCTTTCAGAAAAGTTCCGTCTCCTCCCATGCTGATGGCAAGGTCGGCTTCGAATTGATTGCCTTCGAAGATTCCGGTTGGAGTGAACGCTATGTTCAGCTCCTGTTTAACAAACTGATAAAAAGATGCGTCAACATACAGTTCAACGTTGAGCGAATGCAATACGTTTAGAAGTTTTTGTATATGAATGGATTTTTTTGTTTGGAATGTATTTCCGAAAAGAACCAATTTCATAGGGAGTTGCTGTTTCTTTTATATTAAATTTATAATTCTTTTCTACGTAAAAAGGTCCTCTTTTACGTAAAACCTATTACTTTTGCAATAATTAATTGCAAAGATACACTTTTTTTAGAATAGATTATTTTGAAACGATGACAAAGTTAAGTGTAAATATTAATAAGGTAGCAACGTTGCGTAATGCACGTGGAGGAAACAATCCGGATGTTATAAAGGTTGCTTTGGATTGTGAAGCCTTTGGAGCTGATGGTATAACAGTGCATCCCCGTCCGGATGAACGCCATATTCGTAGAACGGATGTTTTGGACTTGCGCGGAGTGTTGCATACAGAGTTTAATATTGAAGGATATCCCACCGAGAGTTTTATCGACTTGGTATTGAAGGTAAAACCGACTCAAGTAACTTTGGTGCCGGATAAACCGGACCAGCTGACTTCAAATGCAGGATGGGATACAAAAGCCAATCTTGAATTTCTGACAGAAGTATTGGATGAGTTTAAGAAAGCCGGTATCCGTACGTCTGTTTTTGTAAGTACGGATTTGGAAATGCTGGATTTTGCTGCAAAGGCCGGTACAGACCGTGTAGAACTTTATACAGAGCCTTATGCTAGCATGTATCCGAAAAATGCGGAACAGGCAATCGCTCCTTTTGTTGAGGCAGCACGCCGTGCGCGTTCTTTAGGGTTAGGTTTGAATGCCGGTCATGATTTAAGTCTGGTCAATCTGGCTTATATGGCAAAGTGTATTCCCTGGCTGGACGAAGTTTCTATCGGACATGCGCTGATTTGTGATGCGCTTTATCTGGGATTAAAAAATACAATTGAAGAATATAAAAAATGCCTTCGCTGATGAATGTTTCTTTATTACTGGCCCAAGCTGCTCAGAATGTGGCCGAAACTTTGACTGAAAATCCGGTATTGACACCGGTTGTATCTGCAGAACCTGAAATGAATCTTTGGGATATGGCCATGAAAGGTGGTTGGATTATGATTGTTCTGGCTGCGCTTTCCATATTATGCTGTTATATATTCTTTGAGCGCTGGGCTGTGATTCGCAGTGCAGAGAAAGAAGATCCTTTGTTTATGGAACGCATGCGCGACTATATTCAGAATGGAGAATTGAAATCGGCTATCAATTACTGTCGGATGAACAATACTCCGGTAGCACGTATGGTAGAGAAAGGTATTATTCGTATCGGGCGTCCGGCAGCAGACGTACAGGCCGCTATTGAGAATGCGGGTAATATTGAGGTTGGACGTCTGGAGCGGAGATTGCCGGTGATTGCTACCATTGCGGCGGGAGCTCCCATGATTGGTTTCTTGGGAACGGTTACCGGTATGGTTACAGCATTCTGGGATATGGCAAATGCCGGAAATAATATTGATATCACACTCTTGTCCAGCGGTATTTATGAAGCCATGATTACTACGGTAGGAGGATTGATAGTCGGAATACCGTCTCTGTTTGCTTATAACTATCTGGTTGCAAAGGTTGATACCGTTGTAAATCAGTTGGAAGCAAAGACTTTGGCTTTCATGGACCTGCTGAATGAAGAACCTCGTAAAGATTGATAGATTATGGCATTAAAACGAAGAACCAGAATATCTGCAGCTTTCAGTATGGCATCAATGACTGATATCATATTTCTGTTGCTGATATTTTTTATGATAACTTCTACCATGGTTTCGCCCAATGCCATTAAAGTCTTGTTGCCTCAGGGTAAACAGCAAACATCGGCCAAACCATTGACACGGGTTATCATTGATAAGGACCTGAATTATTACGGCGGATTCGGTAACGAGGCAGAAATGCCGCTCTCTCTGGAAGAACTGCCTGCTTTTCTGAAAGAATGTGCGCAGCGTGAGCCGGATATGTATGTAGCGCTGTATGCCGATGAGTCTGTGCCTTATCGTGAAATTGTAAGAGTGCTTAACGTAGCTAATGAAAATCAGTATAAAATGGTGCTGGCGACACGCCCGCCTGAAAAATGAGAATGAAGAATAGTCGTATACAGGGAATTGTTGGTACGGTGATTGTCCATCTGGTCATTCTGCTGATTCTGCTTTTTGTTTTCATTCATGGAACGGAAGTGCAGGAAGAAGGTGGTGTGCCTGTAATGCTGGGTAATACGGAGTTGTCACAAGGTGACTCCGATCCTTATACGCTGACAGAAGTCGACATACTGAATGAACCTCAGATGGAGAGTGTTCCGGAACAGACTTCGGATGTTGAGGCTTCAGAACAGGAAATGATTACTCAGGATGTGGAAGAAACAGTGGCCGTAACTCCACAGAAGAAAAAAGATACTGCCAAGAAAACAGAAAAGGAACAGCCTAAGAAAACCGTTCCGGAAAAGACCCGTGAGCAGATAGAAGCCGAGAAAAAAGCTGCTGCCGAAAAAGCTGCTGCAGAAGCTGCCGCTAAGAAAATTGCCGGGGCATTCGGCAAGGGAACAACTATGGGAAGCAAAGGTTCCGGCACTACTGGCAAGGGGATTGAAGGAAGTCCTACCGGAAATGGTAATGTAGGAAAGTCTACCGGAGTAGGAGGCGTTGGCAGTTGGGACTTGAACGGACGTTCTTTGAATGGCAGTCTGCCGGTACCGGTCTATAATGTTCAGGATGAAGGACGTGTGGTAGTTACAATTACGGTCAATCCGGCTGGAAAAGTTATCAGTACAAGCATAAACAAACGTACCAATACGGTAAATGCCGCATTGCGCCGGGCAGCGGAAGAAGCAGCCCGTAAGGCAACCTTTAACACAATTTCCGGTGTGAATAATCAAACAGGAACAATTACTTATTACTTTAAACTAAGATAATCATGGGAACTATTTATTTGTTTTTGGCTGAAGGATTTGAAGAAATGGAAGCTTTGGCTGTTGTGGATGTGGTACGTCGTGCCGGCTTGTCTATCCGTACGGTTTCTGTTACGGGAAACATCGCAGTAACCAGTTCACATAAAGTGACGGTTAATGCTGATATGCTGTTCGATGCCAAAGAAATCAGTGCAGATGCTGAAATGCTGGTATTGCCGGGAGGAATGCCGGGTGCCGTAAACTTGTCTGAGCATGAAGGCTTGCGCAAGATGATTCTTGGTTTTTGTGCTGCCGGACGTCCGTTGGCCGCTATCTGTGCTGCTCCTATGGTTTATGGACAGTTGGGTCTGTTGAAAGGCAAGAAGGCTACTTGCTATCCGGGATTTGAAAAATATCTGGAAGGAGCTGAGACAACTGGTGCTATGGTTGAGCAGGATGGCAACTTCATTACGGGAAAAGGACCGGGAGCTGCATTTGACTTTGCATCAGCCATCGTGGCAAAATTTGCCGGAAATGCAAAAATTGAAGAAGTTAGAGCTGGAATGTTACTGAAATGAGAAAGTTTATTATCATAGTGGCCGGAGGAAAAGGATTGCGTATGGGAACGGATATTCCCAAACAGTTCCTTCCGATAGGGGGCAAGCCTGTGCTCATGCATACGCTGGAAGCCTTTTATCGCTATGATAAGAATATTACGATGATTGTGGTATTGCCCGAAAGCCAACAGGCGTATTGGAACGAGCTGTGCCATAATCATCATTTTGTGTTGCCCCATAAGGTGGCTTGTGGAGGAGAAACGCGTTTCCACTCCGTGAAAAACGGACTGGCACTGGTCGATGACGAGAACGGACTGGTGGGAGTGCACGACGGTGTACGTCCCTTTGTGGCAGAGCAGGTGATAGATACCTGTTACCGCGAGGCAGAAAAGTGTGGTGCCGTGATTCCGGTTATTGATGTCGTAGAGACAGTACGGCATCTGCAAGGAAATGAAAGCCATACGGTAAACCGTTCGGAATATAAACTGGTTCAGACTCCTCAGGTCTTTTCCGTGCAACTTTTGAAGAAAGCCTACATGCAGCCTTATTGTGACGCTTTTACCGATGACGCTTCGGTAGTGGAAGCCTTGGGTGAAAAGGTCTTTCTGGTGGCGGGCAACCGTGAAAATATAAAGATAACAACTCCTTTTGACATAAAAATAGCAAATACACTCATCTGATGTTCGACCTGACAACCAGAGATATCATGTATTTGCCGGGCGTTGGTCCCCAGCGTGCTGCGGTTCTTAACAAGGAACTGTCAATCTATTCTTTGCACGATTTGCTTTATTATTTCCCTTATAAATACGTAGACCGGAGCCGTCTTTATCATGTGGTGGATATTGACGGAAACATGCCTTATATCCAGCTGAAAGGAGAAATCCTGAGTTTCGAGACTTTTGGCGAAGGACGTCAGCGACGGCTGGTTGCTCATTTTTCTGACGGTACGGGTGTGATAGACCTCGTATGGTTTCAGGGAATAAAATACTTGCTTACACGATACAAACTTCATACGGAGTATATCGTATTTGGAAAGCCTACGATATTCAACGGACGCATCAATGTGGCTCATCCGGATATTGACCCTGTAAATGAGCTTGTGCTCACCAATATGGGCATGCAGCCATATTACAATACGACCGAGCGTATGAAAAAGGGAGGGCTGAACTCACATGCCATAGAGAAACTGACCAAGAATCTGCTGGCATTTCTCAAAGAACCTGTCCCTGAAACGTTGCCGCAATGGCTGGTAGAGAAGCATCATCTGATGTCGCTTGACGAGGCTTTGCGCAACATTCATTATCCCGTCAATCCCGATTTGCTCCGGAAGGCCCAATACCGCCTGAAGTTTGAAGAGCTTTTCTATGTACAGCTTAACATATTGCGTTACAGCAAGGACCGTCAGCGTAAGTACAGAGGATTTGTCTTTGAACGGGTAGGTGAAATATTCAATACCTTTTATAGCAAGAACCTGCCGTTCCCCTTGACCAACGCGCAGAAAAGAGTGATTAAGGAAATACGCAAGGATATGGGAAGCGGCCGGCAGATGAACCGTTTGCTGCAAGGTGACGTAGGAAGCGGAAAGACACTCGTGGCGTTGATGTGTATCCTGATTGCGCTCGATAACAAGTTTCAGGCCTGTCTGATGGCGCCTACAGAAATCCTTGCAACGCAGCACTATGAGACCATAAAAGCGTTTCTGAAAGACTTGCCGGTACGTGTAGAACTGCTGACGGGGTCCGTAAAGGGAAAGAAACGTGAGGAAATCCTTGCCGGACTGACACTGGGCAAAGTCGATTTGCTGATAGGAACCCATGCCGTGCTTGAAGATACGGTGACTTTTGCTTCTTTGGGAATGGTAATCATTGACGAGCAGCATCGTTTTGGAGTGGCGCAACGGGCCAAGATGTGGTCTAAGAACGTATGTCCGCCTCACGTGCTGGTAATGACGGCAACACCTATTCCGCGTACGCTGGCCATGACCATGTATGGCGATTTGGACGTGTCTGTCATTGACGAGCTGCCTCCGGGAAGAAAACCCATTCAAACCATTCATCAGTTTGACAACCGGAGAGCTTCCATGTATGATTTTATCAGAAAACAGATTGAAGCCGGCCGGCAGATTTATATCGTTTATCCGTTGATACAGGAAAGCGAAAAGATGGATATCAAGAATCTGGAAGAAGGATACGAACATATCTGTGAAGAGTTCCCCCAATACAAGGTGAGCAAGGTACATGGCAAGATGAAACCTGCCGAAAAAGATGCCGAGATGCAGCGCTTCGTATCGGGCGAAACAAAGATAATGGTGGCTACAACCGTTATCGAGGTGGGAGTGAATGTGCCCAATGCTTCGGTGATGGTAATAGAGAATGCCGAACGTTTCGGGCTTTCGCAGCTGCATCAGTTGCGCGGAAGAGTAGGACGTGGAGCCGACCAGTCTTATTGTATTCTGGTGACAGGATACAAACTCACGGAAGAAACGCGTAAAAGACTGGAAATCATGGTCCGTTCGAACGATGGTTTTGAAATAGCCGAAGCCGATTTGAAGCTGCGCGGACCGGGCGATTTGGAAGGAACCCAGCAAAGCGGCATTGCCTTTGATTTGAAAATCGCTAATCTGGCACGTGACGGACAACTGTTGCAGTTGGTACGTGATGTGGCACAAGCCATTGTAAATGATGACCCCGAAGAAAAACGTCCGGAAAATGCCGTCCTGTGGAATCAGCTGAGAGCTTTGAGAAAGACCAATGTGAATTGGGCTGCCATTTCTTAAGGTCAGTCCTTATATTGCATTTATCTGTACTTTCCTTTAAAGATTGCCGACTCCTGTTTGCTGCATACGAGGATGCACTGTTGTGCATCGGGCGGTGCACAGTTGTGCATGGGGCAATGCACATTACTGCATCGGGCGGTGCACAAAATACTTCTCCAGTGCAATGCCTGGCAGTAAACTGTATTCAAAAAACAGCACCCCGCATAATGCCCTTTTGTCTTTTGCTGCTTAATGACATATTTTCTTGATTTCATGAAGTTAAAAGTGTTAAGAACTCTAACTTTTTCCCAAAAAAGAGAGTGTAAATTCTACGATTTTAAAGAATAAAATTTATCTTTGAAGCAATTTTGATTTTAGTATGAACGTCTAATAACATGATTTTTATGGAAAAAACACTTGTCATCTTAAAACCTTGTACATTGCAGAGAGGCCTGGTGGGTGAAATAACCACTCGTTTTGAGCGTAAAGGCTTACGGTTGGCAGGCATGAAAATGATGCAACTGAACGACGAAATACTAAATGAACACTATGCACATCTGAGTGCGAAACCGTTTTTTCAGCGTGTAAAAGATTCTATGATGGCGACTCCTGTGATTGTGTGCTGCTATGAAGGCGTTGATGCCGTGCAGACTGTACGCGCAATGGCAGGTGTCACGAATGGTCGTTTGGCGCTTCCCGGAACAATTCGTGGTGATTACAGCATGAGTTTTCAGGAAAACATAGTCCACACCTCAGATTCTGTTGAAAATGCGGTTGTTGAGTTAAACCGTTTTTTTAAACCAGAAGAAATCTTCGATTACAAACAGACTACATTCCAGTATCTGTATGCAAACGATGAGTTCTAAAGAATGTTCTTATGTGATGATTTTAAAAAGTATTCGAACTATTGCAGTTGTCGTATTGGCAATGGTAGGCGTAAACGCTTACTCTCAGGACCTGCTGGCAAGCCAGGCTCCCGTAGACAAAAAAATGAAAGCAATTGATTCGGTAGCTTTACAGCGCCAGATTCAGAAAGAAAAAATGGAGTATCCGGGTTTTGCATTGTATCCCAGTTGGATAACAGACCATGTACATGTATACAATGACGTGACCCTCCCCGATTCCTTCACTATTGATTTGAAGGGATTCTGTATGCCGACTACCAACAATAAAGTAACTTCCAAGTACGGTCCCCGTCGTCGCCGTATGCATAAGGGAATAGATATAAAAGTATACATCGGTGATACTATCCGCTCAGCTTTCGACGGAAAGGTACGTGTAGTAGATTATGAGCGACGCGGCTATGGAAAATATGTAGTGATTCGCCATGACAACGGACTCGAAACCGTATATGGTCACCTGTCAAAACAACTGGTCGCAATCAATCAGTATGTTAAGGCTGGAGAGCCGATAGGATTGGGTGGAAATACCGGTCGTTCTACGGGGTCACATCTGCATTTCGAAACCCGTTTCCTTGGAAAGGATATCAATCCGGCGTTGATGTTTGACTTTCCTAATCAGGATATCGTAACAGAAACCTATACTTATTACAAACCGGGAGTCAAGAACAAGTCTCAGAAGAGTGTTGCTTCGAACGACAATAGTGGAAGCGTTCGTTATTACCGGGTTAAGAAAGGAGATACCTTGTCGAAGATTGCCTCACGTCAGGGAGTGTCTGTCGACCGCCTGTGCAAGCTTAACGGTATCACGAAGAGAACTGTGTTGAGAATAGGCCAGGTACTTCGCTTCTCGTAATAGATAAATGAATAAATAAAATATCAGATTGAACACGGATTATACGTATTCTGGCGATACTTGTCGCAAGTCGTATCATCCGTGTTTTATTTGTTTTCTTTTCTCTTCTTGCAATACCTATCCTTTTTAGTATTTTTGCATGTCATTTAAGCAGATATATGGAAGATACGAACAAACAGTTTGAGCAGATAATAACCTTGTGTCGTGACTTGTATTCAAAGAAACTGCACGACTATGGAGCTGCCTGGCGCATAATGCGTCCCTCTTCGGTTACCGACCAGATATTTATCAAGGCAAACCGTATTCGCAGCATCGAGACAAAGGGCAGTGCCATGATTAATGAAGGACCCCGTTCGGAGTTTATCGGTATCGTCAATTACGGAATTATCGGACTGATTCAGCTGGAGCTTGGATATGCCGATAAAGACGATTTGAGTGTAGAAAAGGCGTTGGAATATTATGACAAGTATGCGCATAAGGCTTTGGAACTGATGAAAGCCAAGAATCATGACTATGATGAGGCCTGGCGCAGCATGAGAATTTCTTCTTATACAGATTTGATTCTGATGAAGATTTACAGAACCAAACAGATAGAGGCGCTTGCCGGACATACAATCGTATCAGAAGGAATCGATGCCAATTACATGGATATGATTAATTACGCTGTGTTTGGACTAATAAAGATTGACTTTGGAGAATAAGGCATTACATAGAGCGAATGTCGTCTGGACAAATTTCTGCCGTTTTGCATTGGGTATAGTCTTTATTTTTTCCGGTTTTGTAAAGGCCGACGATCCTTATGGAACCGTATACAAGATAGAAGACTATTTCTCGGCATTCGGATGGACTGATTATGTTCCTTCGTTAGCTCCGTTGTTTTTGTCATGCCTGATGGCAGTTCTCGAGTTTACGTTGGGAGTCTATCTCTTTTTCGGCATTCGTAAGAAGTTGACTTCAATAGCTACCGCGCTGGTAATGCTGCTGATGACTCCTTTTACGCTTTATCTGGCATTGGCAAATCCTGTTTCAGACTGTGGATGCTTTGGCGATGCGATAGTATTGACCAACTGGGAAACGTTCTGGAAGAATGTATTGCTGCTGTTCTTTGCGCTTTGGCTCTATTTCAACAACTCGTTGATACTTCGTTTTATCAGTAAGAAAAGTCAGTGGCTGATATCCTTGTATAGCATCTTATACAGTGTGTCGGTTGTGGCTTATTGCATTATATATTTGCCGATATTTGATTTTCGCCCTTATTATGTCGGAGCGAACATCCGGCAACAGATGGAAATTCCTGAAGGTGAGGAGCCGCCCGTATATGAAACCACTTTTATTCTGGAGAAAGACGGAGTTCGTAAGGAGTTTACGCTTGACAATTATCCCGACAGTACATGGACGTTTATTGACAGCAAGACATCTGTAAAGCAGGAAGGATACGTTCCGCCGATAATTGATTTTGCCTTGCGCAGTCTTGATACGGACGAAGATGTCACCCAGCAGATATTGGACGACGAGGGATATACGTTCCTTCTGATAGCTCCTTATCTGAATATTGCGGATGACAGTTCTATCGATTTGATAAATGAGATATATGACTATAGCGTAGAAAACGGTTATCCGTTTTATTGTGTCACATCATCCTCATCCGATGCCGACATTGAGCAGTGGAAAGACCGTACAGGAGCAGAATATCCCTATCTTGTCGCCGATGACGTGATGCTGAAGACAATGATACGTTCCAATCCCGGACTGATGCTGCTGAAAGGAGGAACCATTATAAACAAATGGAGCAACCAGAATCTTCCCGATGAATATGTATTAAACGGAAGATTGGAAAATATACCGTTGGGAGAGATTCAAACCATGCAGTTGAATCAAAGAATATTAGGTGTATTTCTATGGTTTTTTGTACCTTTGCTTCTGTTTACGATGACAGACAATCTGTACCGCTGGATTCGCAGACGAAGAATGCGGGCGTAAGAAAGAATATGAGATTTATTAATATATAAAACTAACTAAAATGAGAAAGAATATTGTAGCAGGAAACTGGAAGATGAACAAGAACCTGCAAGAGGGTATCGCTTTGGCGAAAGAATTGAATGAAGTGTTGTCTGCAGACAAACCAAATTGTGATGTAGTTATCTGCACTCCGTTTATTCATCTGGCTTCTGTAACTCCTATTGTAAATTCTGAAATTATTGGTGTTGGTGCAGAAAACTGTGCAGATAAGGTTTCCGGAGCATATACCGGTGAAGTATCTGCTGAAATGGTTGCTTCTACAGGTGCTCAATATGTGATTCTTGGTCACTCAGAGCGTCGCGCATATTATCATGAAACAGTAGAAATCCTTGAAGAGAAAGTTAAGTTGGCTTTGGCAAACAATCTGAAACCTATCTTCTGTATCGGTGAAGTATTGGAAGAGCGTGAAGCTAACAAGCAAAATGAGGTAGTTGCTGCACAATTGGCTTCTGTATTCTCACTTTCTGCCGAAGATTTCTCTAAGGTAATTCTTGCATACGAACCGGTTTGGGCTATCGGTACCGGAAAGACTGCAACTCCTGAACAGGCACAGGAAATTCACGCATATATCCGTTCACTGGTTGCTGACAAGTATGGAAAAGAAGTTGCAGAAAATACTTCAATTCTGTATGGAGGAAGCTGCAAACCGTCAAATGCTAAGGAACTGTTTGCTAATCCGGATGTTGATGGTGGTCTGATTGGTGGAGCTTCATTGAAAGCTGCCGATTTCAAAGGCATCATTGACGCATTCAAATAATTAAATATTAAAAGGTTATATCAGAAAGGCCGAACGGCAATGTTTACGTTTGGCCTTTCTTTTCAGACATTAGTTATGAGGCTGATTTTTTTGCTGCTTTTTGTATTTTGTTCGTTTTGTGGGTGGGCACAAGATGATATCTTGTCAAACTTGACCCGGAAAAAGGCTGGCGAAGGAACCGTGACTATTCATCAGGATTCACGGTTGAACGCTTTGTTGCAGAGAACTCCGTATGCCAATTCCGATGAAGAACAGTCAAATACCGTAAAGATTGCAGGTTTTCGAGTACAGGTTTATGCCGGAAACAATTCGCGTCAGGCACGGAGCGAAGCCTACAGTATTGCTGAGAAAGTGAGAACGGCTTTTCCGGAGCTGGCTGTATATACGCATTTCATCAATCCCCGCTGGATATGTCAGGTTGGCGACTTCCGTAGTATAGAAGAAGCCGATATGGTAATGCGTAAGCTGAAAACAACAGGTGAGTTCAAAGAAGTATCTATAGTGCGTGCTCAAATAAATATAACTTATTAAATGGACGAATTTCAAAATTATGCAAATCCTCAAGTCGTTGACGATTTGAAAGGAGCTTACAGACAGGTATTGTCATTGTTGGGTGAAGACCCCGAACGTGAGGGACTGATAAAGACTCCGGAGCGTGTGGCAAAGGCAATGTTGACATTAACACGCGGTTATCATATGGATCCGCACGAGGTATTGTTGTCTGCCAAGTTTAAGGAAGACTATAGCCAGATGGTAATTGTCAAGGATATCGATTTCTTCTCTCTTTGTGAACACCATATGCTTCCTTTTTATGGTAAGGCACACGTAGCCTATATTCCGAACGGGTATATAACCGGTTTGAGCAAGATAGCCAGAGTGGTGGATATCTTTTCCCATCGTTTGCAGGTACAGGAACGTATGACTCTGCAGATAAAGGAATGTATTCAGGAAACATTAAATCCGTTAGGGGTGATGGTTGTTGTCGAAGCCAAGCATATGTGCATGCAGATGCGTGGCGTCGAGAAGCAGAATTCCATTACTACTACTTCCGATTTTACAGGAGCGTTTAATCAGGCAAAGACCCGTGAAGAATTTATGAATCTGATTCGCAGCAGAAACTGATAATTGATATAAATCCTAGCGAAAGAGACCATTGTATGAGATGTTATCATGCGATGGTCTTTTTGTTTTTATGCATTAACCACCCGGTCACCCAGTCGTTTAGCCATGATTTTCTGAACTTCAGACAGTTCCTTGTAGTGTTTCATGATGGCCATGCACTTCTTTTCATCCTTTGCATTCTCCGGATTCTGTAAGGCCTGGAGCGTATGTTTCAGCTCTTCCTCCACAATGGCATGCTTGAAGTCAATCATCAGGTGGGGAACGAGCTCGAGCAGACGTTCGTCATCGGTTACGATTTTCTGGTTCTTCGTGTGATACTTGCTCAGCGTATACTTTTCATTGATAAGACTGACGGTATATTGGCTTATGGTAGAGTCAGGATGAGTACTGAAATAATGTTCGGCCCTGAAATTGGCGTCATGTATGTGCGCTACGGCTTCTGCCAGAATCTGCCGGTGTATAGGGTTGTGAAACTGCAAGTCATCGGTCTGCAGGTCACTTGCAATGTATTCTATGACAGTCAGCCCTCTTTCGTTTCCCTCATCGTCGGTCACGTTACACATGATTTTCTCACCGTAACGTACCAGTATTTCCATTATCAGTTTCTCTTTGGGGTAGAATGTTCTGCTTTCCTTGTTTTCCTGCGGAATGAACGATTCGTACTTGTCCTCCGGCTCTGCTGCCTGCCGGTCTTTTCCTTCCTGATTGCTGCCGGTGGCTTCTTCTGTTCCGGGCTGTGCTGTCTGGTTGTGTGCTGCCTTGTATTCTTTTTCTGCCTGTTCGCCCTTGCGCTTGTTTATCTCGGCAATAAGCAGTTTCTCCTCAACCTGCAGCAACTGACTGCATTCCTTGGTATAGACAGAGCGTACGATGGCTTCGGGAATCATGGAGATGCTTCGCACGATGTCGGTTATCAGTCCGGCACGTTTGATAGGATCATTTCCGGCATCCTCCAGCAGCAGGTTGGTCTTGAAGCGGATAAAGTCCACCTCGTGCGAGTTGATATAGTTCTGATAATCGGTAGCGTTATGCTTGCGTGCAAAACTGTCGGGGTCGTCACCGTCGGGCAGGAGTACCACTTTGATATTCATGCCTTCTTCGAGCAGCATGTCAATACCACGGATTGACGCCTTTATACCGGCCATGTCGCCGTCATAAAGCACCGTAATGTTGTTCGTAAAGCGATGAATCAGGCGAATCTGTCCGGGAGTCAGTGAAGTGCCCGATGAAGCAACCACATTCTCTATGCCAGACTGGTGCATGGATATCACGTCGGTATATCCTTCGACCAGGAAACACCGGTCTTGTTTTACGATAGCCTGTTTGGCAAAGTATATTCCGTAAAGTTCATTACTCTTGTGATAAATTTCCGATTCGGGCGAGTTTACATATTTGGCAGTCTTGGCATCGGTTTTCAGTACACGTCCGCCAAATGCCACTACTTTTCCCGACAGCGAGTGTACCGGGAAAATCACACGTCCCCAGAAGCGGTCGCGCAGAGAACCGTCGTCTTTGGTATAGCAAAGGCCGGTCTTGACTAGATATTCGGCTTTGTAACCCTTGCGCAAGGCTTCTTTGGCAAACGCGTCGAACTGGTCGAGACAGAAGCCGAGCTGGAATTTCCGAATAATGTCATCACGGAATCCGCGTTGACGGAAATAAGTCATTCCGATGGTCTGTCCGTCTACGTGGTTATAGAGTATGTTCTGGAAATAGTCACGCGCATATTCGTTGACCACAAACATACTTTCGCGTACGCTTTGTGCATGCTTCTCCTCATTGGTCAGTTCGCGTTCCTTCACCTCGATGTTGTATTTGCGTGCCAGCCATTTCAGGGCCTCGTAATACGACATCTGTTCGTGTTCCATGATGAAGTGCACCACGTTTCCGCCTTTTCCGCAGCTGAAGCATTTGCACAATCCCTTCGACGGTGATACGCTGAACGACGGTGTCTTTTCGCTATGGAACGGACACAGGCCCACATAGTTTACGCCTCTTTTGCGCAGAGTCACAAACTCCGATACGACATCCACTATCTGTGCCGCATCCATGATTTTGTCTATGGTAGCCTGGTCTATCATTCTGTATCTTTCTGTTAAGTGCGTGCGAAGTTACAAAACTTATTCCATGCTGTGATACTTTTCCACGATTTCTTCGATGGGGATGTCCAGTTGTTTCAGCTTGTTTAAGAACTCCGGCAGTTCCTCATTCATGAATTCTTTCTTGCGTTGTGCGATGATGGCCCGTGTGGCTCCTTCCTTGACGAAATATCCCAGTCCACGTTTGTTGTAGATGATGCTGGCGTTCTGCAGATATTCGTACGAGCGCACCACCGTGTTGACGTTCACTTCGAGTGTTGCGGAATATTCGCGTACCGAAGGTATACGGCTTTCCTCTCCGTAACATCCCTGAATGATTTCATCGCACAGTCGTTCTGCTATTTGCAGGTATATGGGTTTGTTCTCCTTAAATATCATGTCGGTTTATTTTATGATTTGTCTGCGTTTGAACAGCCGGTATGAAAGCCAGATGTTGAATACGGATAACAGTGTGAATAGTATTTCTATTACAGAAACGATATTTTGTCCTTGCCTTGCATATTCTTCTGTAAGTTCCGCTACGTCTTGAGTGAATACACTGTTTACCTGTATAAAGTAAAAAAACAGATTTTTTCCTATTATCATGATAAGCATGAACAGCAGTATATGCCACAGGATAACTTTTCCGAAAGGTCTTTTCCGATACCAGCATCCGCCTAGTATAAAAGTACTGAGAATCCAGATGCTCAATATTACATTATAGGTATTCATGACAAGATTCTGATTGACAGACAGACTCTGTGAATAGCATTTGATGATATTGAAATTCGGCATGCCGAGCAACAAGTCGAGCATATAGCGAGTCAGTTCTGCAAGTATGAATGTAATTCCCAATAAAAAGATGCACTTTATAATGACAAAAGCCAGACGAGAGACGAACTTCTCACTGATTGAGGCGGGTATCATGAAATAGAAGCAGTTACTCTCTTTGGTTTGTATGTCTTCCAGAATGTTGGCAAAGAAGCTGGCCGTGTTTACAGCAAAGAAGAAAATCAGGAATCCTGTATACATGATTATATATGGCAGGTCGTTATTGGTTATCGACAGCCAAAAGAACCCGATACAGAGAATAATTCCGTAGTAAAGCAGTGCCTGAAGCAAAAGCTTCCTTTTGCTCTCGATGATTCTGTTCTTGGTAAGCCGAATCACATTTTGTATGTTGAAACTGTTTGTGTTCATGTTTATATTCGTGTTATGGTTTACTTTTCAGTTTTTACTATTTCGCATTGTCTGAACAGGCGGTAAGCCCATGCAGTATTGGCAACCGTACTTATTGTCAGCAGGACGCTGATGCAGTTTCCGGCAACAGTCAGACTGGAAAGGTCGGTATTTCCATAAATGAGATAAAGAATACCTCCGATGATGACTACCGTAGTGATGTGTGTGATGAGAACCTTTTGAAACATCAGCTTCTCAAACAGATATCCTCCCAGCAGGAAACCCGAAGCCAGCCACAGGACGAATACGGATACCAGGACAATTAACCACCCTGAAGGGAACACGTCGAAAGCAGGCATGAAGCTCATCATATCAGTCGGCATGCCCTGCAGACCGTATACTGCCAGGCGGATTCCTTCGCCGGCGAGGATGGTTACCGTAAAAAACAGCAGGCAGGCCAGTATGGAGTATGCGATGTGTGCCGCAAACTTCTCGCCTGTGCTGGCGGGGAGATTCAGATACCAGACTGCTTTCCGGTTACTGTCGGTAAAGTAGGTGGCGCAGAAGAAATAGAAAAACATGGCCAAAGTGGCCCATTCCTTACTTATAAGCTCTTCTATATTGTCGGGCCTGTTTATGATGGTGGTGAATATGTATACAACAAGTGCCGCTATGTAGATTATCATATTCATGCTCCAGTCTTCGGTAAACTGGTTCCGGATGAGGCGGATTGTACGCCTTGTGTTGAGTACATTTCTGTTCATACTGCTTGTTAATTTGGTTTATGCCCTTCTCCGCAAGCTTCTTATTTCAGTCTTGCAGAAAGCACGGTAAGTGAGTGTATAAAATATTGCGGATGCCGCTATGGATAGCAGGATGGCCACGTAAAAGTGTCCGGCAAAGAAATCCTGTAATCCGGTATTGGTATGCAGCCATGACACGACATCACCATACAGATAAGTAAATGCGATGAAGCCGATTACAAAGAAACCGGGCCATTGGCACAGAATCCATATCAGAAATCCGAGAATCCAGCAGATATTGAGAGCGATACACCACCCGGCCATCGGGCTGTCCGGCAGCAGAAAGGCTTTGCATAAGGCATCGTGCAGCGGCTCGTAGAATCCGTTTATGCCGATAAGCGGATATCCGTCGATAAACGAGTGCAGCAGCTGGTTGCATCCGAACAGAAGAAGTATTCCGATGAAAGCATATAGTAGTCCGATGCCGACAGTCAGAAGCATCTGTACAGTGAAGCGTTCACTGTTCGACGCCGGTATCAGCAGATAACAGGGCAGTGACTGATATTTGAGTCCGTATTTGACCGGATAAATCTTGAAGAGCGGTAAGGCGCAGAAGATGGCAAACAGAACATAGAATGTCTTTTCCACCTCATACAGCAGCAGTAGGTTTACCGCCACGGCCGCTGCCACAATACATGCCACCCATAGCAGGTGTGACCTGAGAGTAAACGTTCCGTTTATTTTCAAGAGCCACGCCACCCGTCTGAAACTAAAGGAATTTGTATTCATAACGCACTGTTTCTTTGAATGATGTTTTTATTTCAGTATGTCCTGCATCATCTCGGTCTTTTCGAGCATGGCATTGAAAAAGAGTTCCAGATTGATGGAAGTTTCACGATGGTTTACGTTGCGGCTTATTATGCTGTTTCCGTTCATTGACGGCATGCTGAACAATACACCTCCTTCGCTCATCTCGTTGGGTCGGAGCTCGTCGAAGCAGAGGCGTTCGGTGATATCGCTCACTGAGCGGTTCAGCAGCAGTTGTTTCTGGTCAATGATAATCAGGTGGTCGAGCAGGTAATCGAGGTCGCGCACCTGATGCGTTGAGATTACGATGCTACGTTCGTCGGTCATGGTCGAAGCTACGATTTTGCGGAACTGGCTTTTCGAAGGAATATCCAGTCCGTTGGTCGGTTCATCCATAAATATGAAGCGCGTGTTGGTGGCCAGTGCAAAACTGATATACGCTTTCTTGCGCTGTCCCATGGAGAGGTCTGAGAGTTTTGCTTGCGGGTCAACTTCAAATTCTTTCAGATAGTTGTCCAGTTGCTCGCTACTGAACTTCGGATAGAACGGGCCGTACATGCGGGCATATTGCCTGATGTTTACGTTGGGCAGTGTCACCTCTTCAGGGATAAGAAACATCTCCTGCAAGGTTTCGGGGAGTCTCCGTGCGACGTCGTTTCCGTCGAAAGTAACTTTACCCTGTTGCGCTCTCAGCAGTCCGGTTATCAGATAGAGAAGGGTTGATTTTCCGGTTCCGTTTTTTCCAAGCAGTCCGTAGATGCAGCCCGGTTTAAGTTTTAGTGAAAAGTCTTCAAATATTCTTACTGCGCGCTGGTAACCGAATGTTACGTTTTGAATGTCTATCATAATCGTATGGTTTTAAAGAATTGATATCTGTTTTAGTGTAATAGTTTAATATTACACTGCTAAAGTATTTGTTTTTCCTTTAAATTGTTCAGAAGGAGACTTGCATTTAACTTCTTTTAAAGTTAGCAGAAAACGCAGGATGAATACTGTTACGTCTTTGTCTCTGTATATCAGTGTAATATATTGGAATAATATCCGGCTTATTGGCGACCAAGGCTCACCGTGCTGGCAACCAAGGCTCAGCGCGCTGGGAGTTAAGGCTCAGCATGCTGGGAGTTAAGGCTCAGCATGCTGGGAGTTAAGGCTCAATAAAGTGGGGATATAGGGATGAGAAAACAGGAGGGGCAGATAAAAAGAAAGCCGGGCAAACAGGTTCGTTCATCCGGCTTTTATAAGGAGTCTTGTTATTCTTACTTGATGTTTCCTACCTTGATAAGGTATTCTGCAATCTGAACGGCATTCAGTGCAGCGCCTTTTTTAATCTGGTCGCCTACAATCCAGAAGGTGAGTCCGTTCTCGTCGGTCAGGTCTTTGCGGATACGGCCTACGTATACAGGGTCTTTTCCGGCAAGGAACAGCGGCATGGGGTAAACCTTGTTTTCCGGTTCGTCCATCAGTACCAGTCCTTCGCCTTTGGCAAAGGCTTCGCGCGCTTCTTCTACCGAGATGGGGCGTTCAGTTTCAACCCAGATGCTTTCAGAGTGTGAGCGGAGAGCCGGCACACGTACGCAGGTTGCACTTGTCTTGATGTCAGAGTGCATGATTTTGCGTGTTTCGTTAAACATCTTCATCTCTTCTTTGGTATATCCGTTGTCGGTAAATACGTCAATTTGCGGGATAAGGTTGTAAGCCAACTGGTAAGCGAATTTTTCAACCTTTACCGGTTCGCCGGCCAAAACCTGACGGTATTGTTCGTGCAACTCCTGCATGGCGGCAGCTCCGGCACCGCTGGCAGCCTGATAAGTGGCTACGTGCACGCGTTTTATGTGTGAAAGGTTTTCGATGGCTTTCAGTGCTACTACCATCTGTATGGTAGTACAGTTCGGGTTTGCAATGATTCCGCGCGGACGCTCCAGTGCATCAGCTGCATTAACTTCGGGAACCACCAAAGGTACATCGCTGTCCATACGGAAAGCGCTTGAGTTGTCAATCATTACCGCTCCATACTTGGTAATGGTTTCGGCATACTCTTTAGAAGTTCCTGCGCCGGCAGAAGTGAAAGCAATGTCAACCCCTTTAAAGTCATCGTTATGTTGAAGAAGTTTAACTTCATACTCTTTACCGCAGAAGGTATATTTAGTACCTGCACTGCGTGGAGAACCAAACAATACCAGTTCGTCAACCGGAAAATTTCTCTCTTCGAGTACGCGAAGGAACTCTTGTCCTACAGCTCCGCTCGCACCAACAATAGCTACTTTCATCTTTTTTCGTCTTAATTAATAAAATTGTTTATTCGTATTTTCATATTGATATAATCGCCTGCAAAATTATAACATTTTGGTGTATAAGAGCATATAAATTGAATTCTTTTTAGTTATTTTGCAAAAGAATTTAATGAGTACGTATTATGAATGCCTTAGACTTGACGAATTATTTGCCGATAACCGATCCTACGTGGATATTCTTTCTGGTTCTCTGTATCATATTGTTTGCGCCTATTCTGTTGGGCCGTCTTCGCATTCCCCATATTATCGGAATGATTCTGGCCGGTGTAGTAGTAGGCGAGCACGGTTTCAATATTCTTGAGCGCGACAGCAGTTTTGAACTTTTCGGAAAAGTGGGATTGCTTTATATCATGTTTCTGGCCGGTCTGGAGATGGATATGGACGATTTCAAGAAGAACCGTACAAAGGGACTGGTATTCGGTTTGTGGACATTCTTTATTCCGATGGGACTGGGTATCTGGAGCAGCATGACACTGCTCGACTACAGTTTTGTCACTTCGGTATTGCTGGCCAGTATGTATGCCAGCCATACGCTGATAGCCTATCCTATAGTGAGCCGTTACGGACTGAACCGTAACAGCAGTGTGAGCATAAGCATTGGCGGAACGGCTGTGACCGTAGTGCTTGCCCTGATTGTGCTGGCCGTGATAGGCGGTATGTATAAGGGTGAGGGCGTAAACGGACTTTATTGGGTATTGCTGGTGGTGAAGGTCTGTTTGCTCTGCCTGCTCATCATTCTTGTAATGCCCCGTCTGTGCCGTTGGTTTTTCAGAAAATATGACGATAATGTAATGCAGTTTATCTTCGTTCTGGCGATGGTGTTCCTGGGTGCAGGCCTGATGGAGATTGTCGGAATGGAAGGTATTCTCGGAGCGTTTCTCGCCGGACTGGTGCTTAACCGCTATGTGCCTCATGTTTCTCCGTTGATGAACCGTCTGGAGTTTGTGGGTAATGCCCTGTTTATTCCATATTTCCTGATAGGTGTAGGTATGATTATTGACGTGCGTTGCCTCTTTTCTGAAGGAACGGCGTTGAAGGTAGCCATCGTGATGACCGTCATAGCCACTCTGAGCAAATGGCTGGCCGCATGGATTACCCAGAAATCCTATCACATGACAAAGGCCGACAGAGGACTCATTTTCGGACTGAGCAACGCGCAGGCTGCAGCCACGCTGGCTGCCGTACTCATCGGTCATAACATTATTCTTGAAAACGGTGAACGCCTGCTTAACGACGATGTGCTCAACGGTACGGTCGTGATGATTCTGTTTACCTGCATCATCAGTTCCATAGCAACCGAGCGTGCCGCACGCAAGCTGGTAACGATGGAGCATCAGGAAGAAATCACCGAAAAGAAAAACAGACAGAATGAGCGAATCATGATTCCGGTTGCCAATCCTGAAAACATCGAAGGACTGGTCGATATGGCGCTGATGATTAAGTCGCCCAAGCAGAAGAAGGAAATATTCGCCTTGAGCGTGGTTGACGACAATGGCAATTCGGAGTTGAAGGAAATAAGAGCCAAACGCAATCTGGAGCGTATATCCATTCAGGCTTCGGCCTCCGATACGGAAGCGAAAACCTTCTTGCGCTATGACCTGAATGTGGCACAGGGAATCCTGCACACCATGAAGGAAAACGATATAACCGACCTTGTGATAGGATTGCACCGGAAAACCAATCTGATGGATTCGTTCTTCGGTTCCAGAACCGAAGCCCTGTTGAAGGGAACCCACCGGCAAATCATGATTGCCAAGTTGCTGATGCCAGTCAACACCTTGCGCCGCATCGTGGTGGCCGTTCCTGAAAAGGCCGAATACGAGTCCGGTTTCAGTAAATGGGTGACACAGCTGTGCAGGCTGAGCCGCTCGCTGGGATGCCGGATGATGATTTTCGCAACGACAGAAAGCCTGAAATATATCAAAAGCATCGTACAGCATGAAGGAGCCGAGAATGTGGAGTATCAGATGCTTGAGAGTTGGGACGATTTGCTCATTCTTACCGGGCAGGTAAGCTATGACCATCTGTTTGTAGTCGTATCGGCACGTAAGGGTTCCATCTCTTACCAGTCATCGTTCGAGAAACTTCCCGCGCAGATAACCCGCTACTTCTTCAACAACAGTCTGCTGATTATCTATCCAGACGAGTATGGCGATGACATGCAGGAGCTTACTTTCGTTGAGAACCGTCATCATAATGACCCGACGCAAATGTATGATGCGGTAGAAAACTGGTTTTACAAATGGTTTAAGAAGAATTAAATGGCAGAACACTGGTTACAACGCACGGAACTGCTCTTCGGAGCTGAAAAGATGAAACGTCTGCACGATGCCCATGTGCTGGTTGTAGGTACCGGAGGTGTGGGCGCTTATGCCGCCGAAATGATTTGCAGGGCAGGAGTAGGCCGCCTTACGCTGGTAGATGCCGATGAAGTGCAGATTACCAACCTGAACCGTCAGCTGCCCGCCATGCATTCCACACTCGGACAGCCTAAGGTAAAGATTCTGGCCGACCGTTTCCGCGACATCAATCCGGAGCTTCAGGTTGAGGCCAGGGCCGCATATCTGACCGAGGAAGACATACCGCAACTGCTCGACAGTGAGAAATTCAGCTTTATTGTCGACGCTATCGATACCATCACCCCGAAATGTACACTCATATCCGAGGCATGGAAAAGGCATATCCCCATCGTTTCGAGCATGGGAGCCGGAGCCAAGCACGATTTGAGCAAGATTCAGTTTGCCGACCTCTGGGACACTTATCATTGTGGCCTGAGCAAGGCCGTACGCAAACGCCTGCAGAAGATGGGTCCCAAACGCAAGTTGCCGGTAGTGTTCAGCACCGAACAGGCCGATACGAACGCCATTCTGCTGGTCGATAACGAGAAAAACAAGAAATCTACTGCCGGAACCGTAAGTTACATGCCAGCCGTTTTCGGTTGCTATCTGGCACAATACGTAATAGAACATCTATGATTGAATTGCAAGGAATAAGAAAGAGCTTCGGAGCTCTGGAGGTATTGAAAGGGATAGACCTTTCTATTGCCGAGAAAGAAGTGGTGAGCATTGTCGGTCCCAGTGGAGCCGGCAAGACAACGTTGCTTCAGATAATGGGAACGCTTGACAAACCCGATGCCGGAAAACTGATAGTAGACGGTATAGAGGTCAATAAGCTGAAAGAAAAGGAGCTTTCCCGTTTCCGTAACCGCCATGTAGGATTTGTCTTTCAGTTTCATCAGCTGCTCCCGGAATTCACAGCCCTTGAAAACATTATGATTCCGGCATTCATAGCCGGCATGTCACAACGCAAGGCCGAAGAGCGGGCGCGTGAACTCCTGAGTTTTATGGGCCTCGAAGACCGTGCATCGCACAAGCCCAACGAACTTTCGGGAGGCGAAAAGCAGCGGGTGGCCGTGGCACGTGCGTTGGTCAACAATCCGGCCGTTATCCTGGCCGATGAGCCGTCGGGTAGTCTCGATACCCAAAACAAGACAGAACTGCACGAACTGTTCTTCCATTTGCGCGATACGTACGGACAGACATTTGTCATCGTCACTCACGACGAAGAACTGGCCCGCCTGACTGATCGTACTATTCATATGAAGGATGGGGTGATTGTGGAGTAGGAAATGGATTTTGAAGGTAATTTATGTTATGAATGGTTGTATTTTAATTATATTTGAACCAACAAAGACAACAGGAATGTCAGCAGTCCGCATCCGACACCGTTGTGATTTGCTTCATTTTAATTACTTTTGAACCAACAAAGACAACGCTTAACACAAAGAGTAACACAGGCGGAGAGTTGTGATTTGCTTCATTTTAATTACCTTTGAACCAACAAAGACAACATATATCCATTTACTCAGACCGACAATAAGGTTGTGATTTGCTTCATTTTAATTACCTTTGAACCAACAAAGACAACTTGAGGGAGAAGATTTGACAGTTAAACTTGGTTGTGATTTGCTTCATTTTAATTACCTTTGAACCAACAAAGACAACGAATGACTATGAAGAGATAGAGCAGCTTAAGTTGTGATTTGCTTCATTTTAATTACCTTTGAACCAACAAAGACAACGAAAGACTATGAAGAGATAGAGCAGCTTAAGTTGTGATTTGCTTCATTTTAATTACCTTTGAACCAACAAAGACAACGAACGTGCTGTAACGTTCTTCATGTTCTCGGTTGTGATTTGCTTCATTTTAATTACCTTTGAACCAACAAAGACAACTTGTAATATGCTTTATTGATTCCGGTACTGTTGTGATTTGCTTCATTTTAATTACCTTTGAACCAACAAAGACAACTGAAAAGTTGATGGAAAATACTCCGTCTGTGTTGTGATTTGCTTCATTTTAATTACCTTTGAACCAACAAAGACAACTCTGACGGAAGGAAGGCTTTATTCAGTTGTGTTGTGATTTGCTTCATTTTAATTACCTTTGAACCAACAAAGACAACTGTAGTCTTGCGTATAGGTTTCCGGCTCGAGTTGTGATTTGCTTCATTTTAATTACCTTTGAACCAACAAAGACAACAGCAAGTAGCTGTTCTGGCGGCAGAGATAGGTTGTGATTTGCTTCATTTTAATTACCTTTGAACCAACAAAGACAACAGCAAGTAGCTGTTCTGGCGGCAGAGATAGGTTGTGATTTGCTTCATTTTAATTACCTTTGAACCAACAAAGACAACAATCAATGCTACTGGCTTCTGTGTGGGGTGTTGTGATTTGCTTCATTTTAATTACCTTTGAACCAACAAAGACAACGTCGGACCACCTTTGGTCAACTGTGTGGACGTTGTGATTTGCTTCATTTTAATTACCTTTGAACCAACAAAGACAACCTTATTATGTTGGGAGTATTGCTGGGCCGGTTGTGATTTGCTTCATTTTAATTACCTTTGAACCAACAAAGACAACAGGCCGTATCTTTTCTACGATAATCGAGAAGTTGTGATTTGCTTCATTTTAATTACCTTTGAACCAACAAAGACAACTTGATGTGAAAAGAAATCCATAAGAAATTCGTTGTGATTTGCTTCATTTTAATTACCTTTGAACCAACAAAGACAACACGTGTATTTGACTTTAGAATAAGTACCGGGTTGTGATTTGCTTCATTTTAATTACCTTTGAACCAACAAAGACAACCCAGTACTGTGAAGCAACAATCGGCATATTGTTGTGATTTGCTTCATTTTAATTACCTTTGAACCAACAAAGACAACCTTCACCACCTTGGGTGACATATGCGGATGGTTGTGATTTGCTTCATTTTAATTACCTTTGAACCAACAAAGACAACGCTTCTCTTGCTAGCGCCTACAGTGCTAGCGTTGTGATTTGCTTCATTTTAATTACCTTTGAACCAACAAAGACAACCTTACAGTTCGTGCGTACCGTTGCAGGCAAGTTGTGATTTGCTTCATTTTAATTACCTTTGAACCAACAAAGACAACGGTACCACCCCAAGCCTAACGGGCGCGGATGTTGTGATTTGCTTCATTTTAATTACCTTTGAACCAACAAAGACAACTATCACTTGTAAGGGATTGCCCGCAGGTGTGTTGTGATTTGCTTCATTTTAATTACCTTTGAACCAACAAAGACAACATATAACATAAATTATAAGGATATGAAAGGTTGTGATTTGCTTCATTTTAATTACCTTTGAACCAACAAAGACAACGCAGGAGCAAAGTAATAAAAAAAAGGCGGGGTTGTGATTTGCTTCATTTTAATTACCTTTGAACCAACAAAGACAACAAGCGATAGCGCGGGAGCAGCTCCAACGCAGTTGTGATTTGCTTCATTTTAATTACCTTTGAACCAACAAAGACAACACATAAAGGGATACACTAAGGAACATATCGTTGTGATTTGCTTCATTTTAATTACCTTTGAACCAACAAAGACAACGCACGCGGGGCCCCTACTCGTTACAGCCCTGTTGTGATTTGCTTCATTTTAATTACCTTTGAACCAACAAAGACAACTGAATGTAAGGATATGATTGATTTATAAATAGTTGTCTGGTATATTAGAAATAAAAAAAGATTGGTTTAAGGTATAATAAATCCCGCATAAAAGCGGGATTTATTATTTTAAAACAATTCCAGTTGCTGTTCTGCGGCTTTAACTCCTTGTTGCTTTTTCCCATAAAATAATTCAATATTCCCAAATTGTTTGTCTGTAATGCACATAATACCTACTTTCCCATAATCAGGAAGAAATGATTTGACTCGTTTTATATGTACGGCTGCATTTTCCTGACTGGCACAATGCCTTACATAAATGGAAAACTGAAACATGGTAAAGCCATCTCTTTGTAGATTCTTGCGGAATTCGACATAAGCCTTCTTGTCTTTTTTTGTTTCGGTAGGCAAATCGAATAGTACAAGTATCCACATAATGCGGTATTCGTTAAAGCGTTCCATTACTATTTAATTTCAGGGTATGAAATACGGCGTAATTCTCCATCAAAACATTTATAGAGAGAAGCGGTCGTTTGGGTTGCGGCAACCATTAAGGGGCTTCTTTTCCCGGAAATTGTAACATCTAAAGTAGGAATAGACAGTAGACGTGCTTTGGCATCACGATTTAAACCGTCTATTCCTTCTTTATTTCTTACCATATCATATACGAGTTTGTCTACATAAGGGCGATAAGGTTCCATTATATCATCAGCCAGACAATAGGCATTGTATCGGTTATGGTGATGGATACCTAAAGTGGGAAGCAGACCACTGCATACCAGACTGCGTGCTATGACGGCACGCAATATAGCATAGCCGTAGTTCAGGAGATTATTGGGATAAGCTCCTTCTCTGGAACGTGTGAAGTCTTCTATTGGTTGGAACAGATATTTCCAGTAAAATGCAGCGGCTCGGGCTTCAAGGTTGTCTGGGTCTCCACTTCGGACATCGTTGGCCCATACGCGCATGCATTTAACTTTTTCACTAGTGCAAATCTCCAGAACAGAGGCTTGATTATTTATTTTTGCTTGTATGGTTTGTTGCCATAATTGCTTTTTCAGAGGAAGAGATGCATCAAGCTGTTTCCTGAAACGCTCATTTTGTGTAGTGTTACCATACAATGGTAGCATTAAACCTACCGGCATACCTTTTGAATTGCAAGTGATAACTGCACTGTTATTTTCGAGCAAAGCTTCCATCAAACCTTGGGTAAATGTAATTTGTGAATGGTCAAGAACTACTATACCGATATCTTCGATAGGTTTGCTTATTGTCATTTCATTTTTCTGTTGTTCAGAAAATGATGCGCATTTTTCTACTTCGGGCAGTTTGATAATCATCTGTCCGTTTCGTAATGAGAGGTATGCCGGATTTCCAAAGTAAAATGTGCGTTTTATCATAATATTTGAAATTAGAATGTTATGTCATTGACAATATTCCCTAACCGATCTGTTTTTACAGGAAGGCATATTTCTCTTATGATTTCTCCGGACACAGCACGTTCAATCTTATTGCTTGTTGTATACTCGTCTTTATTGATGATGCAAGATGCCACATTGGATGGAATAAAGAAACTTCGCTTCTTATCTACACTTACCAATTTGTAAATTCTGTCTCGATTTATCGGATGCTTTATTTGTCTGTTTTTTATCTCTTCAGAAGTGGGTACATATACTAAATCATTGGGTGATAATATAAACTTAGGCATTTCTCCAGATTCGTTGGGTATAGTAATGGGAAGCCCCTTCTTTTTCCGATCAATACATTCGTTGAGAGGTAAGGTAGTGCATGTGCGTTCAAAAACAGTACTACCACTTTCGGTAGTTTCAGTTTTTTCATATACTGCATAAAATAGATTAGTCCCTTTTGCTGCTTCTACAAATTTGGTTGCTTTATTACCTTTTTGTCCAACTGCATATTTACTGCTTTTTTCGTATATACGTACCTTATAGATGGGTTGGTGGAAAACACCATCGTTTAGTGACACGATATTGGCATTCATCTCATCAATTCCATCGGGTGAGAATGCAATAGAAGGATCTCCGTCTTTATTTTCCAAATGACGCAGCAAAATTTTTTGAATAGCCGTGTCGGCTATTTCATCTTTTATTTTATCCTTTGTGAAACTTTCATCTAGAGGCTTACGTGATGCAAAGAAACGCTCTGAACCTTCTTTGCTGAAATAGTATATGTTTATTTTTGAAAGGTTTACATCACTCCATGTGTCTTTATTTTCTTTGAAATATTTCTTGATGGTCTTTTCATTGTATCCCATCTGTAACAGCTCTCTCAGTTTCTTACGTAAGTCCTTGTTTACAATGTTGGCAATACATTCCAATGCTTTTGTCAAAGTTACGGTTTTAGTGAGTCTGAGGTTTATTTCACCAAAGTATGTTTCCTTATGCATTGGTTTTCGGATAGATAAAAGATTGCCTTTGTTTTGTGTGTAACGTACTTTCTTTCCATCTTCGTAATGCAGGTAGCGATTGGAAGTCTTGTTTATAATGCGCAGGTTTTGCTTGAAACTGACTATAATGTTGCTAAGAACATCGTATACATCGGTGGTAAATGTATCCCATGGTTTGTTGATATACTTGGATTCGCGTCCTGTTTTCGGGTCGGTGCACAATAGTTTCTTCAGGTCTCCTCTACTGATGCTGGCTCTTGCACAAGCCGATTCGTTGTTCAGGTAGTTTACGATGTTACGGCTGGCACAAGCTATGATTATGGCATCCATGGCGTGGTGACGGTGGTCAATACGCTTTTTGCTGAATCCTTTTTGGAATTCGAGCGGAAGTGAGGGGATGAGGTGACCATTCTCGGTAGTAGATGTAAATAGATTGCATTTTTTTATCTCATTCAGGCGTATAAAGCGAGGTAAGATAATTTTATTCCATACATCGTTTATGCCCCAATCGTTTTTCAAACGGTCGGTTATTCCTCCGGTACAGGAAATAACATTTTTGGATGTTTCTTCCATTTCATTTTCTTCACGTACGATATTTGAAAGCAAGGTCTTGATTTTCTTGCTTATATATCGGCTGTCATTCAGTTGTCGGGCTATAAACTGTTCAGGAATATCACTCATGAGCAACTTGGCCTTTTTAACAGGATTAGAAGAATAATGCTCATTGACAAAAGTCAGGTATTCTTCTACTTCAAATATGCGGATTGGTTTCCCGAAGCTTATAGGAACTATCGTGCCGTGTTTTTGACTAATAAATTCATATCCCAGCATTTTGTCTTTTAGCTTGTTAACTTCAGCTTCACAAATAACTTTATTACTCAAAGAATCGTCAAAGTAACGGCTTTGTGGGATAATATGTTCTATCTCGTAGGCGGGAGTGAACAGTTTTCCCAACGGAATAGGCTCTCCGGTATAAGGTGAGCGATATTTCTGTTCCAGCCAGCATTTGTATCGTAATACATCGGATTTGCTCGGACGTTTATTGGCTTCTGTTTCGCTCAACTTTTTAAATATGGGTTCCAGGTCTTCTGGTATTTCATTACATCTTAAAATGTCTTCTTCATAGATGCGGAGAATCTCCTGTTGGCTGGCAGAATAGGGGCGTACGTTTTCTATCTGGAACTCTGGATTTATAAATTCAGAGAGTAACGCTTTGATGCGGAGGTTTGTATTCTCATTTTCAAGAACTTGTCTGGTGATACGTGCGCGTTTGTCTGCCGGATTTTTCATTTCACGACCTAACTCAATGTGTATTTCATCTATTTGACCTACTTGTTTCCATATATCACGTACCGTACGCAGAGTTTCCAGTATAATCTGTTCCACTATAGGGTTTCGTAACGAATGCTGCTTGAATGTTTTCAAATAGATATCAATATCTTTTGGTGATGACCATTTTTCTGTTTCCTTAGCTTCTGAATGTCGGCCGTAAATCAAATAGCAGGCAATCCACAATGGCAGGCCATGACATTGTGATATATCTGTCAATTGCATTTTTTCACTGATGCGTTTTATGAGCTTTTCATCTATATTGCCTTTGATGAATTCATTTATTTGAAGTTTTACTTCCGCGCAGATATTATCTGGATTCCAGTATTCTCCCATGCGCATGAGAGATAATAGTTTTTTGATTGCTTTAGCAGAGTAAGAACCATATTCTTTTTCAAAAGGAGGAAATTTGCAGAATATGTCAACAAATGTAGATGGCAGTTCATAGCGTGTGGCAAAGTGTTCTAAGGCACTTCGTATTTCTGTCTTATCTTCAACAGAGTATAGAATGTGCCATAACGCTTCTTCTTTTTCGGGAGTCAAGAAGTTTTCTTTAATTCCGGCTTTTATCAGATATTTGAGAATTTTACTACGGGTCTCATTTCCGGGGTAAGTTTTATCTTCTACAAAATTCCATCGGTACTTGTCCGATTCTTTTTTGGATATGCCAATACAAGGTGCCGTTAACAGCTCATTTTGTTTGATGGTTTCTTTTTCGTTTATCCATTTAAATAAGTTGACATAAGCATCCTCGTCAGGAAGAAATTCCTGAGTTACGTCGAGATTAGAAATTGGTTTTCCATTAACAAAAGCATCACGTTTGTAAATGCGCAGATTTTTTATGAATTGCCAGAGCCTGAATTCTTGGAACAATGGGTTAGATTTGGCTATGCATTTGATGGGAACAGGTATTATTTCTCCTGTACTTTTGTCTACATAGCTATGTTCTTCATACGGGCAATTATCTATCTGCGATTTTTTGCTTTTTAGCGGACGTTGATAAAAGAGAATATCTTCCAAAAAGAGATATACAAAATTGCGTGCAGATATATTATTCCGATGGCTTTCATTGGAAGGATAGAGCTCTTGCAGACAGGCTTTATAGAGCTCAGAATCTTGTAACTCTGCATGAAACTTAACCTGGGTTTCAAGAATTTGTTTTAACTCATCTTTATAGAATTTGCGCTCTACCGTACGAACCAATCTGCCACGTATTTTTTGTTTGGGATTGTCCAAAAGTGAACGGTATATGTATTCACCTATGGTATAGTGGGATTTTGCGATGTTTTCTTCGGTCCGTATTTTTACAAGATTCCAGTCATTTTCATTGGGTTGACGGAATGAACGTTTTATTTCACCCTCTTTATTCCGTTTTTCAGTCCCGTCTGGATTTAATTCTGTGGTTACAATAAATTCTTTTGTTTTTCCAATCCAGTCTAATGGTGTTTTGCTGACACGTTGGTAAATCATTCCATTTTCCAAGTATACCTTATATATTGTATCTTTTCCTTTTTTCTCACCGGAATCTTCTACATTAATGACCTTTAAGGCATAATATTCCATGCGTTTGTTTGAATTTTCTTCTTCTTCCTCACGCAGTTGGTGGTATCCGCGCTTTTGATTGAAGTTTAATAGTATCCATGCAAGCTCTTCTTTTTTTATTTTTTCTTTTAGAGCTTTGGTTCGCAGGTAATATATGGTCCAGTCATATGGAATTTTTTTTCCGTTTTGCAATAACTCAGGATGATGTGTTCTGAATTCAGCAACCATTTCATCAAACGATTCTTGAAAAATAAATTCGTAGGAACCATCATCATTCTTTTTCCATGCAAGTTTACATCCGTCAGGTTGTTTGAATTTTCCGTATCGTGTAAGAGATTCTGCATAATGTGTTGGTAAAAATCCTAATAAGTCAAGAACTCTGTGTAAACGTTCACGGCGTAAAATGGAACGTTCATACAGACGTCTGATTCCTCTTAATCTGGTTCTTTCTGCTGTTTGTGATTTTGAAACACCTTTGTCAAAATCGGCTAGAACTGATGCATCCATGGGGATAATGCGACTTCCTGCAGCTTCTATACCACATAATACTTCTTTCCCGTCTTTGTTGCTTTCTGCTTTAACAACAGACCATCCTATGCTGTTGGTTCCTAAATCGAGGCCTAAAATCTTTCTCATAAGTTATTTTTTATAGATTTCTTCAAAAATATATAAATTATTTCAACGGAAAAATTTTAAGTTCAAAAAAATAGACGTATTTTTACATCATAAATGAAGCAAATCACAATAAGGATTATTCCGTTGTGTAAACATTTAGGTTGCCCTCGTCCTTTAACGGGGGTTTTTTTATTCACGATGAAGAACTGGCCCGTCTGACCGATCGTACTATTCATATGAAGGATGGTATCATTGCAGAATAAAAAAATCATAGCCTATATTTTTATTTTCATAACGGTGATTTTAGAGAATACAGGATATAATTTTGAAAATCATAACTTATGAAAAAATAATTTATAGCCTGTATTTTTAAAACGGACTAATCAATTAAACAAAAAATACTATGCACATGAAAAAAACACTTTTATTACTTTTGATTTTTGTGACTGGAGTAGGAAATTATCTGATGGGACAGTCGGATTGGGACAAGGCAAACCAGATAGTAAACAGCATCCGGAAGACATCGTTCCCGCAAAAGTTTTATAACATCGTAGATTTCGGGGCGCGCGAAGGCGGTCACGTGCTTTCGACCGAAGCTATCAACAAGGCCATTGTTACCTGCAATCAGAACGGAGGAGGTATCGTGCTGGTACCTCGGGGCGAATTTCTTACCGGTCCGGTGGTGCTGAAGAGTAATGTCAACCTGCATCTGGAAGATGGAGCCGTACTGAAATTTGCTACAGACCCCAAGCTTTATATGCCGTCGGTGCTTACCCGCTGGGAAGGAGTGGACTGCTACAATACCAGTCCGCTGATATATGCATATGGCGAGAGCAACATTGCCATTACAGGCTCCGGTATTATTGACGGACAGGCGTCGAACGATACCTGGTGGAGCTGGAACGGAAATCCGCGCTTCGGCTGGAAAGAGGGAATTCCTTCACAAAAGAATGGAAGCCGCAACCGTCTGCTCGAATCGGCCGAGAATCTGAAACCCATAGCCGAGCGTATTTTTACAATAGAAGATGCGCTCCGTCCGCAGATGGTGAACCTGTATTTCTGCAATACCATTCTTATTGAAGGAGTGACATTGAAAAATTCTCCGTTCTGGATGATACACCCCTTGCTCTGCAAGGACATGATTGTGCGCGACGTGACCATCCACAATCTGGGCCCCAACGGTGACGGATGTGACCCCGAATCATGCAGCAACGTGCTGATAGAGAAATGTTATTTCGATACAGGCGATGACTGTATTGCCATCAAGTCGGGCCGTAATGCAGACGGACGCAAATGGAATGTGCCGAGTGAAAACATTGTGGTGAGAGACTGTTATATGAAAAACGGTCACGGAGGAGTAGTGATAGGAAGCGAGATTTCGGGAGGGTTCAGAAACCTGTTTGTAGAAAACTGCAAGATGGACAGTCCGGAGCTTGACCGTGTAATCCGAATCAAGACCAATACCTGTCGCGGAGGTGTGGTAGAAAACGTATATGCACGCAATATTACGGTAGGTCAGTGTAAGGAGGCTGTGCTAAAAATCAATCTGGAATATGAACCGAACGAAGATTGTGACAGAAACTTTCCGCCTACGGTAAAGAATGTATATCTGCAGAACATTACCAGCGGTAAGAGCAAATACGGTGTGCTCATTATCGGATTGAAAGACGCTGTCAATGTGGAACATGTAAGCGTAAAGGATTGCAACTTCTCAAATGTGGAGAAAGAGTATAGCGTAAGCGGCGCTGAGGATGTGAATTTCAGTAATCTGAAGATAAATGGTAAGGAGGTAAATCTGAAGGAATAATCATATGAAAAAAAGCACGCGTCCTTTTGTCGGAAAGCACGCGTGCTTTTAAAAAAAGGACACGTGCTCTTGCGGAAAAGCATGTGTCCTTTTTTATGTGTGCCGGTCAGGCATTGTTCTGCCTCATGGCGAGTGCCTTGTTTTCGGCAGCTTCCATGATTTCACGTTCGCCCGGTCCCTTGTCATTGATGCCGCACAAATGCAGAATGCCGTGTATGATAACACGGTGCAACTCTTCGTCATAAGTGCTTCCTACCTGTTCGGCATTGCTGCGCACGGTATCCAGGCTGATGAACAGGTCACCACTGATTACGTTGTCTTCACAATAGTCGAACGTGATGATGTCGGTATAATAATCGTGCTGCAAGTATTCCCGGTTTACTTCAAGAATCTTTTCGTCATCGCAAAAGATGTAGGCTATTTCGCCAACCTTTTTGCCGTATGATGCGGCAACGGCCTTTATCCAGGCATTGTTTTCGCGTTTCTTTATCTGAGGCATCTTTACGCCTTCTGTCTGATAACTTATCATATTATTCCGGTTTTAAGTTTATGCAAAGAAGAAATAGGCAATGAATATGGCAGCCAGTACTCCGGCCAAATCGGCCAGCAGTCCGCACGATACGGCATGGCGGGTATGCTTGATGCCTACGCTGCCGAAATATACGGCCAGTATGTAAAAGGTGGTATCGGTTGAGCCCTGGAAGATACAGGCAAGCCGGCCTACAAACGAGTCGGGACCGTAGGTATTCATGGCGTCGACCATCAGTCCGCGCGCTCCGCTTCCGCTCAGCGGTTTCATCAGAGCGGTAGGCAGTGCGCCCACAAAATCAGTATCGCCTCCGCATACGGCTACCAGCCACTCTATGCCGCTGATAAGCATGTCCATGGCACCCGAAGCACGGAATACGCCGATGGCTACCAGTATCGCTACCAGATAGGGAATGATGCGCACGGCAGTCTGGAAGCCGTCTTTTGCACCTTCGATAAAGGCGTCGTATACGTTTATTTTGCGCCGTATGCCGGCTATGATGAAGGCGATGATAATCAGAAACAGAATGATGTTTGCGGCAGAGGTCGAGACAACGTCAATCTGTGTTTGTGACAGGCGGCCGAATCCCCATATGATGGCGGCTACAACCACAGAGGCGCCTCCCAGGGCAAGCAGCAAGGTACGGTTAAGCAGGTTGATGCGCTGATACAGGCTTACGCAGATGATTCCGGCCAGCGTAGAGAAGAATGTGGCCAGCAGAAGCGGAATGAATACATCGGTAGGTTGTGCCGCTCCCATCTGTGCCCGGTATACCATAATGCTGATAGGGATGATGGTCAGTCCCGATGTGTTCAGTACCAGAAACATAATCATGGGATTGGTGGCAGTGTCTTTCTGCCGGTTCATTTCCTGAAGCTGTTCCATGGCTTTCAGTCCCATGGGAGTGGCGGCATTGTCCAGTCCCAGCATGTTGGCCGATATGTTCATGAAAATGGTTCCTGTTACGGGATGCCCCTTGGGAATATCGGGAAAAAGCCTGCAGAACAGCGGGCTCAGCCAACGGGCAATGATGGCTACCACACCGCCTTTCTCGCCTATGCGCATGATGCCCAGCCAGAGTGACAATACGCCGGTAAGTCCGAGCGATATCTCGAAAGCTGTCTTTGATGAGGCGAAAGTGGAATCGATAATGGCAGGAAACACTGAGGTGTCACCGAAGATGACCAGTTTTCCCAAAGCCATGAGAAAAGCTATCAGAAAGAAAGCTATCCATATATAATTAAGAACCATAATGTGAGCGTTTTTTGTTTCTGTATGCAAAAGTAGCATATTTCTTTTTTTTATGACAAATCATTCTAAAAATAAAAAAATATCCTCTTTCTTTGCAGCTAAATAACCAAACGTTAATCTGAAATTATGAAAACAAAAGGAAGTATTATTCTGACATTATTGTTCCTGTTGGTTCTTTCGCCTGAATTTGTATTGGCACAATCATCGAAAGAGCAGCGTTATAAGATATCGGTGTGTGACTGGATGATTCTGAAAAGACAGAAAATCGGTGAATTCCAGCTGGCACGTGAGATAGGTTGTGACGGTATAGAGGTGGATATGGGCGGACTGGGAAAAAGAGATACGTTTGACAATAAGTTGCGGTATCCTCATTTTCAGAAGCTGTTCAGAGAAAAGGCACAGGAATTTGATGTTGAGATTTCATCCATTGCCATGTCGGGCTTTTACGGACAGTCGTTTGTAGAGCGTGACAATTATGTAGACCTGGTTCAGGACTGTCTGAACACCATGGAGGCTATGGGTGTGAAGATTGCTTTCCTTCCTTTGGGTGTATGTAATCTGACAAAGAATCCTGAACTGCGTCCGGAACTGGTAAAGCGGATGAAGGTTGTAGGGGATATGGCTGCACGCAAAGGAATGGTGATAGGCATAGAGACATCGCTCGACGCAAAAGGTGAGCTTGAACTGCTGAAGGAGATAAATTCTGAAGGAATAAAAATCTACTTCAAGTTCCAGAATGCACTGGATGCCGGACGTGATGTGTGCAGCGAGCTTGAGATTCTGGGAAAAGAGAACATCTGCCAGATTCACTGTACGGATACCGACGGTGTAACCTTGCCGGACAATACGCGTCTGGACTTGAAAAAAGTGAAACAGACACTCGACCGTATGGGATGGAGCGGATGGCTCGTAATGGAACGCTCACGCGACAAGAACGATGTTCACAACGTGAAGAAGAATTATGGCACAAATGCCAGGTATTTAAAGAGTATTTTTCAATAAACTTAAACCGATATGCACGTACAATTAGGAAAGTATAATCAGCTGGAAGTGGTTAAGACAGTAGATTTCGGCGTATACCTTGACGGAGGTGACGATGGTGAAATTCTGCTTCCCACACGTTATGTCCCTGCCGGATGTAAACCGGGAGATATGCTCAATGTGTTTATTTATCTGGATAATGAAGAGCGGCTTATTGCAACGACGCTTACTCCGTATGTTCAGGTAGGGGAGTTTGCTTGTCTCAAAGTGGCATGGACAAACGAATTCGGGGCTTTTCTTGATTGGGGACTGATGAAAGACTTGTTTGTTCCTTTTAGAGAGCAGAAAATGAAAATGCAGAAAGGAAACAGTTATGTGGTGCACGTGCATATTGATGAGGACAGTTACCGTATCATGGCGTCGGCCAAGGTAGAGCACTTCCTCTCGAAGGAAATGCCCGACTACCGTCCGGGTGAAAAGGTGGAAGTGCTGGTATGGCAGAAGACCGATTTGGGATTCAAGGCAATTATAGAAAACCGCTTTGTCGGTATGATTTATGCCAATGAGATATTTCAGCCGGTTAATATTGGCGACCGTCTGGAGGCGTATATCAAGCAGGTACGTCCGGATGGAAAGATTGACCTCGAACTTCAGCGGGGAGGAGCACGCAAGGTGGATGACTTCTCAATTGTTCTGCTTGAGTATATCCGTAATCATGACGGCTATACCGGTTTCAATGATAAAAGTCCGGCCGAAGAGATATATGAAACCTTCGGCGTAAGCAAGAAAACATTTAAAAAGGCTGTCGGTGATTTGTATAAGAAACGCCTGATAGTTCTTGAAGAGAATGGGATAAGGCTGGTATAAGAAATATGAAAAGCTCCGTTGTCGGTAATATGCGAACAACGGAGCTTTTGTTTTTAATGACGATGTCCCGGAGCATAAAACTTTGCGGCCTTCTTACCTTTGATTTTCTTTGCATGTCCGGGAGGTATTTTTTTATGCGGTTTCTTTGCGTGCTTGATATGGATGCATGATGTCAGTCCGCTACATAGCGACAAGGTAAAAAGAATAAGGAGTAATTTTGCTTTCATAATTGTAGAGATTCATTTGAATACAAATATATACAATAATTTTATCTAAAGGTAGTTGTCCGTAACAAATGTGGATAAATCAGAATAGGGAAATCCCTATTTAATTTTAGGGAAAAACTGTTGATTAAGGTTTTTTCTTCTTTTATCTTTGTTGACATAGAAAAATGATTGTTATTGTCAAACCGTAAAAACAGATAAATATGAGAAGTGTAAGGAGACTGATATGGATGGTGCTTTGTTTGTTTGTAGTTCAGACTGGCCGGGCTGCAATGACTGTATCGGAAATCAGAAACAATGCACGCTTTATGACAGACCGAATGGCACATGAGCTTTCGTTAAGCAGTATGCAGCGTAACGATGTGTATGAAATCAATTATGATTTCTTTTATGGAGTGCGTGACATAATGGATGATCTGGCTTATGGATATACGTATGCCATTGATCAGTATTATAATAGTCTGGACCTTCGGAATGAAGACTTAAGTTACGTTCTTACCCGCAGACAGTTTGAACGTTTTATGAACAAGGATTATTTTTATCGTCCGATATATGTAGAGAACAAGCATTGTACGATTCGTCTGTATCTGGAATATGATAATCCGTCATTTTATTATTTTGCGGCTCCGCTGAACTTTCTGACTTATGTGGGCATTCATAGCAGAGTGCATTATGTGAATGGTTATTATTGCAACCGTTATCATCATGCTCGCTATGTAGGGCCGTGGACTCGTCCGAGCCATCATGTTCATTATGTAACGTATCGTCATCATGACTTCGGACCGGGTATTGCCGGTCGTCCGACGCGTCCGCCTTATGTATCACGCCCCAATCAGCCGGTAGCTCCGCCTCATCGTCCGGGAGTAGTGGTTCGTCCGCCGTCACGTCCGAATCATCCGGTAGCACGTCCGGAACATAGACCTTCACGACCGGATTATAAACCTTCCGTTCGTCCGGAACGTCCGTCTGCAGGGCGTCCTTCTCACCCATCGGTAAAGCCGGACAATAAACCATCTCGTCCGAATCACCGTCCGTCGGTAAAACCGTCTCATGAGAATCGTCCTTCCAATGTGCGGCCTTCCCGTCCGTCAGTGAAACCGGATAAAAAGCCGTCTCGTCCGTCACATCGTCCGTCGGATGACAAGAAGGAAAACCAGAACAGAAGAAATATATTTAAAGTATAGTTGTTTTTTTATAAGCTAATAACGTTTCCATAATAAGAGAGCTTTCTGAAAGACATGATTGGGTCTTTTTAGAAAGCTCTTGTTTTATATATACCGAAGATTAGGTATCGGAGATATCATTTTTTTGTTCTATCTTTGCGGCTCATAATCAGTAATCGATGAGAGTATTTAAAAGAATCATAGTTCCATTGTTTTTATTGGCCGTGTTTGTTTCATACCAGGCCGGTATTACAATGTTCTGCCATATGCACTATGTAGATGGTGCAGTGATTGTACACTCTCACCCTTCTAAAGATAAGAATCATACACACACAAAGACTCAATTGCTGGTATTGGGTCAGTTAAGTCATTTTCAGGCTGAAACCCCGAATGTTGTTTCTTTCATTGACTTTAAGCCGCATGTATTCTATTATCTGGAACCTGCAACGAAGTCACTGACTGTTGAAGACATTCATTTAAAGAATGTATTATTACGTGCTCCTCCCTGTATTGGATAAATAAAAAGAGAGATTTTATCGGTTTTATTTATTCATAATCAGAATTCAATGAAAAAATACATATTATTTGTTGTACTCACATGGGTGGGTATGACTCTTTATGCCGTGGACCAAATTCGGCAGGGGAATATTATAGACGGGCACGTCGTAGTGAAGGGAACTGAAGAGAATGTTCCTTATGCAACCGTACAGGTAGTGGAACAACCGGGAAAAGGAGCAGTAGCCAATGAAAACGGACAGTTTCAGATAAAAGGTTTGCCCGAAGGTAGTTATACGCTGAAAGTACATGCCGTGGGGTATAAGGCTCAGGAAAAGAAAGTAGATGTAAAAAGAGAATATGCTACCGTAGTGCATTTCTTTCTGGAAGAGGCCGTTTTTACAACAGATGAGGTAGTGGTTTCGGCCAATAGAAATGAAGTGAGCAGAAGAGATGCTCCGGTAGTGGTCAATGTCTTGAATACAAAACTGTTTGAAACGGTCAACTCGACCGACTTGGCCAAATCACTTTCCTATCAGTCGGGACTCCGTGTAGAGAATAATTGTCAGAACTGTGGATTTCCTCAGGTTCGCATCAACGGACTGGAGGGGCCGTATTCACAGATACTTATCAATAGCCGTCCTGTAATCAGTGCTCTTTCGGGAGTATACGGGCTGGAACATATTCCGGTGAACATGATTGAAAGGGTAGAAGTGGTACGTGGTGGAGGCTCTGCCCTGTTTGGTGCCAATGCCGTGGGAGGTACTATTAATATTATTACGAAAGATCCTGTAAGTAATTCATATCAGATAGCTTCCAACTTTTCGTCTCTTAACGGGAAAAGCTGGGAACAATATATGGGGGCCAATGTATCACTGGTTTCTCCGGACAATTCATATGGTATAGCCTTGTATGAAGCATACCGGAACCGTAACCCTTATGATGCCGATGGTGACGGGTTCTCTGAATTGGGAAAATTGAATATGAATACTTTCGGACTGCGTGCTTATTATCGCCCTACGACAATGAGCCGATTGGGAGTGGAGTATCATACGACCAACGAATTCCGTCGTGGAGGAAACAAGTTCGACCTGCAGCCGCATGAGGCTGATATTGCCGAACAGACCAAGCATGTGATAAACAGCGGTGGGGTAACCTATGATTTGTTCTGGAATGAGTACAAGCATAAGTTGTCTGTGTATGGTTCTGTACAGCATACAGACCGTAACAGTTATTATGGCGCACAGCAGAATATGAATGCTTACGGAAAAACAGATGATTTGACATGGGTAGCCGGAGCTACTTATGTGAATAATATGAAACAGTGTCTGTTTGCACCGGCTACATTTACCGGCGGACTGGAATATCAGAATAATTCCATGCACGACGTGATGACCGGCTACGGACGTGACATGAAGCAGGATGTGCGTATATGGGGAGGTTTCATTCAGAATGAATGGAAGATGAATAAGGTTATTCTGCTGGTAGGCGGACGTCTGGACAAGCATAATCTGATTGACAATCCTATTTTCAGTCCACGTGTGAACCTTCTTTATAAGCCGGCGGAACCGTTGCAGGCTCGTTTGACTTATTCTACCGGTTTCCGCGCTCCGCAGGCTTTTGATGAAGACCTGCACGTAACGGCTGTGGGTGGTACCGGAATGCTTATCAGACTGGCAAAAGGACTGAAGCCGGAATATTCAAACAGTTTCAGCGGTTCTTTGGACTGGACCGGAGAATTGGGACCATTCTCTTCCAATTTGTTGCTTGAAGGATTTTATACGGATTTGCGCGATGTTTTCACTCTGACAAAGATTGGTATGGAAAATGGAAATATCATACAGGAACGTCAGAATGCAGGTGTGCCCGTGTATTTGGAGCCAATGCCGATGCCAAGTTTGCTTATCGGAAACTGATGACCCTGCAATTGGGTTTTACGGCCCAGAGAAGCCTTTATAAGGAATATACCGGCTGGAGTGAGGATGAAAGCGTTCCTCTTACCAAACAAATGCCGCGCACTCCCAATTATTACGGGTATTTTACACTGACAGCCAGCCCGCTTAAGAAGTTTGATGCTTCTTTGTCGGGCATCTATACCGGACGTATGATGGTACCTCACGTAGCTCCTACGGATATTCCCGAAGAGTATGCCGGTTCATATATTCAGAAAGACTGTATGGTACATACTCCCGATTTCTTTGAATTGAACTTGAAAATGAACTATACATTCGTATTGCGTGATCATATCAAGTTGCAGTTAAGTGCGGGCGTACAGAATATGTTCAACAGTTTCCAGAAAGATTTGGATAAAGGTCCTTATCGTGATTCCGGATACTTCTATGGTCCTACACAACCTCGTACTTACTATATAGGTTGTAAGATTATTCCCTGATAAAATTTAGATTTTAAAGCAGATGTTGTTGCGCAAGCGAGCCTTTACCATTGGGGCCGCTTGCGCATTTGCATGATATTGCGTGCCTTGTCCTGGCTGGAGGGAAAACTCAGTGCGTCGAGTATTTCGTAAATGTTTTCCCGGTCTGCTATTCTCGGGCCTATATGTTTCAATACCTTGAGCCGCTCATCGTCAAATGTAAACAGTTTCATGAGACGAAGACATTGGTTGACTGTCAGGTATCGTTCGGTACATGCTATTTCAATCATCTTGAATTTGTCATCGTCAAACGCTTCTGTCTTTATCAGACCGAAGATGCGTTCAAAACCTTGTGCACTCAGCACGGAAATAGGCCGGTGATACATTGTTCCATTCGGAATTTGTGGCTGTTTTTCAGTTCTAGTGACATTATCTTCCGGAGTGTTTGCCATGGTCCATGATGAAACGGCCAGAAGCAACAGCAATGCAAGCGATATTCTTTTCATTTCAGTTTTGATTGGTTTTGCCGCTAAGGTATGAAAATATATAATGTATAGAGAGTGTATGGGCATAAAAAAAGGAACTTATCATGATAAGTTCCTTTTTTTATACTGTTGGGCCAATTGTTAGAGGATTGCTCTTTTTTCTTGGATTCTGGCTTTCTTACCAGTAAGGGCACGCAAGTAATACAATTTAGCTCTGCGAACTTTACCGATTTTGTTAACAGTAATTTTGTCGATAGCCGGAGATTCGATAGGGAAGATACGCTCTACACCTACAGTTCCCGACATTTTACGAACAGTGAAACGTTTTTTGTTACCGTGACCAGCGATTTTGATTACTACACCACGATAAGACTGGATACGTTCCTTAGTACCTTCGATAATACGATAATCTACAGTAACAGTATCTCCTGCTTTGAACTTAGGAAATTCTTTACCGGTAGCGAATGCTTCTTCTGCAATTTTAATTAAATCCATTTTTTTTATTTATTAAATTGTTTATCGTAACCAACGCAACATATCAAGTTACTCTTCCTGTGACAGCGATTGCGCGGAAAGCGGTGCAAAGGTACGAGTTATTTGTCAGTTATACAACTTCATGACTCATTTATTTTTTTGAGAAAACTGTGATTATTTGATTTTTGTGTATTTTTGCGGCCGTATTTTGAGTTTCAGATTCTATATATTTTGTGAACGCTTCTTTTCTGGAAAGAACAGGATAATATTATAAATGAGATTTTATTGGAAAGTTACGGTTATAGCCAGTATGTTGCTGAGTTCTTGCATTTCTCATCATTCTTCGTTTAGCGTGTTGTCTGTTGAGGGGGGACGGATTGAAATTACGTCCGATTTGGATAAAAGTCCCGATACGGCAGCCTTGAAGATATGGAAACATTACAGCGATTCTGTGAAGGCTGTGATGACTCCGGTAGTGGGATATTCTGAAAAAGCAATGGTTGCGTCTTATCCTGAAAGTTTATTGGGGAATCTGATAGCTGATATTATGCTGGATGCTTCAGACAACTATGGAAGTACTGGGGCAGATATGGCATTGCTGAATCTGGGTGCCATTCGCAACTCACTGCCGAAGGGAGAAATTACTTATGGAGATATATGCAGGGTTCTTTCATTTGAAAACAGATATTGCATCGTATCATTGAATGGCCGGCAACTTTTGGAATTGTTTCAAGTCATTCTGAATCAGGAGTCGATGGCTGTTTCGGGTGTACGTTTGGTGGGCAGTGAACAGCATGAGCTGGTTGAGGCAACAATAAAGGGTAAACCTGTTGAAACGGATGCAATATATCGCATTGCCACAATAGATTATTTGGCCGAGGGAAACAGTGATATGACTGTAATGAAACAGGCGATAGACAAATATTATCCTGAAGGGGTGTGGCTGCGTGATTTATTTGCAGATTATATAAGGAAGGTTGAGGCAGAAGGTAAGATGCTGACCTCAAGACTGGACGGAAGAATAACCGTTAAGCATGGAGAATGAATATGAAAAGAGTTTTGCTGATATATCTGTGTATTCTGATATCCGCATGCATGCAGGCCCAGCATACGGAAAAACTTTATATTTTTCATACAAACGATACGCATAGTACCATTGATCCGGTTTCGGTCAATGATGCCGATACCGCGCTTGCCGGAAAAGGTGGTTTTGTGAGGAGAGCTGCTTTAATCAAGCAATTGCGTGAAAAATACGGTGAGAATAATATGCTGTTGTTTGATTCCGGTGATTTTTCGCAGGGTTCTCCTTATTATAATGTATTTAAGGGTGAGGCTGAGATTGATTTGATGAATGCGATGGGATATGATGCCTGTACCATAGGTAATCATGAGTTTGATTATGGATTGGAAAATATGGCACGGATATTCAAAAAGGCTTCGTTTCCGGTCGTTTGTTCTAATTATTGTTTTAAGAATACTTCGCTCGAAGGTGTCGTAAGGCCATATGTTATCTTGCATCGTGGCGGGTTGAAGATTGGAGTTCTGGGAGTTGGTCCGGAACTTCGTGGATTGGTATATGAGGAGTTTTACGGAAACGTAACATATATGGAGCCGGTGAAAGCCGTGAACGAAATGGCTTCGTTCTTGAAAACAAAGAAACATTGTGATTTGGTAATCTGTCTGTCTCATTTGGGCTGGCAGGGGAGCGTGAGTGATGAAACTCTGATAGCCAATACACGGAATATAGATATGGTACTGGGAGGGCATACGCACTCATATTTTGACAAACCTTTGTTTTATAAGAACTTGGACGGCAAGATGATTCCTCTTCAGCAGATGGGGAAGTATGGCCGTTTCCTGGGATGGATTATTCTTGATTTTGAGAAGAAATAGTTCCTTTCATAGGAAACAATTATTTAGAATAGATTTTTTAAGGATGTAATATGACGTGTGTATACAGTTGACAAACGTTTCTTTTTACAGAAATAAATATTTGATATTCCGAATATTATACGGACGTACATAGTAAACCCATTTATGGACTTTTTCTATTCCTTATTTAGAATGGGTACAAATTAAAGCCAATTCCGGTAAAGACGTTACAACCTATCAAAGAATGGTGTATATTTGCATCATACAAATTGGTACTAACTATTAAATTAATAAGAAAATGGCTTACGTAATTGGTGACGATTGTATCGCATGCGGTACTTGTATCGACGAATGTCCGGTAGGAGCAATCTCTGAAGGTGATAAATATTCTATCAACCCGGAAATGTGCACAGAGTGTGGAACTTGTGCAGATGTTTGTCCTTCAGAAGCTATCAAATTAGGATAATTCGTAGGATATAAAGTCTTGGAAAGATTTAGCGCGGTAATTTGTTTCATACAGATTACCGCGTTTTTTATACCATTAATATATGGCATTTGAAAAATGAAGGCCTTCTTTTTCTTTTTTATAACTGTCTTTTCTCTCTTTCATAACTATCTTTCTTCTCTTTTATAACTTATCATTTTAAAAATCATATCCTTCTTTTTTTTATTTATAACCGGTAATTCCGTGATTGCTCTTTCTGTTTTTTTTCGTCATACAGATGTAGTATGATTGTTTCTGATTTGTATGGATGATGTATAAAGCATGTAACCTTATCATCTCAACTTTGCAGCGGAATTAGAAACAGGAAAAAAACATGAAATTAAACTTGAATTATTTAATTCTGACTTTATTGTCATTCATGCTTTCGGTTACTGCATGGGCTGGCGATATAAAAGGATGTGTTCGTGACAAGACTACTGGTGAGCCTTTGCCCGGAGCAATGGTAAAGGTTGTAGAAACCGCTCAAGGAGCAGTAACGGATATGGATGGAAATTATATCCTGAAAAAAGTAAAATCTGGGAATTATACACTGACTGTTACTTACGTAGGTTATCGTGAAAAAGTATTGGAGAATATTAAGGTAGGAAAAGAAACCGTATTGCTTAATGTGGATATGGAAGATGATACGCAGGAGCTTGGTGAAGTAATGGTTACGGCAAAAAAGAATCTGGAGAATGAGAAAACGTTGCAGCTTGAACGCCAGCAGGCATCTTTTGCCATAGAGAATATGGGAGCAAAGGAAATGTCACTGAAAGGTGTGAGCAATGTTCAGGAGGGACTTACCAAGATAACAGGTATTTCGGTAGCAAATGCCGGACAGCTCATTGTGCGTGGATTGGGTGACCGATACAGCTCTACTACATTAAACGGATTGCCTATAGCATCTCCTAATCCGGATAAGAAGCTTATTCCGCTGGATATATTTCCGGCAGCTTCGGTACAGAACATAACGGTCAGCAAAGTCTACGAAGTGGGTTCGTTTGCCGACTATTCCGGAGCGCACATAGACATCAGTACCAAAGAGAATACAGGTAACGATTTCTTTACGGTAGATTTCAGTACAGGAGCGGCATTCAATACAATCGGAAAAGACTTTTATCATAGTGACCGTAAGGGATCTATGTTTAAAACCAACAATCTGTCAGACAGATATTGGAATATGTCGTACGATGAATTCAAGGATGCGGCCAAGAAGGAAGATCCTTTTGGCACTGGCTTCTCTATCGACAAGAAGACAGCCTTGCCCGATTTCAGCGGCTCGATAGGAGGCTCGAAACATTGGACATTCGATGACAACAGTGTCTTAAGTCTGTTGGCCTCATTGGGAGTAAGTAATTCATCAAGGATTCTTAAGGATGCATTTGTAAAGACCTATCGTGCTCAGGGAACCGTGAAGACCAGCTTTGATTATGACAGTTATACTACGGAGCTGAAAGCTACAGGTTTGATGAATCTGGGATATTCTTTCAGGAATACAGACCGCATTACATATACATTCTTCTATGCCCGTAATGCTGTAGACAATTACATGTCGAGAAGCGGATTTGACTTTGAAGGAACCGATTTGTTGAGCAGTAACAGCATGTTCAATGCATACAGCCTGTTAAGCAATCAGTTGCTTGGACATCATGAGTTTGGTGACAGATGGAAACTGGATTGGGCAGGTTCATACGGAATAACCCGAAGTGATGAACCGGACCGTCGCCAGGTAATGTTCAGAAGAGATCCTGAAACCGGCGAACCTGTAGGTTTGTTCCTGCTGAATCAGGAAGGCTCGATGCGTTACTTCGGCGAGTTGGAAGAGAAAGAAGCCGTAGGCGATATCCGTGCCAGCTATAGTCTGGGTGAAAAAAATCTTCTGAAGTTCGGTGCATCCTACAAAAACAAGTCGCGCGATTTCCGCAGTGCCAATTTCTACTATAACGTTGACGGGGTGGATGCTGATATTACAACAATATACGATACCGACAGCTATCTCAATTTTGACAATGTACTTAGCGGTCTGATTACCGTAGACCGCAACATGCAGAAGCGTAACAGTTATACGGCACAGAATGATATAATGGCAGGTTTTGTTGAGGCTGAATATCATTTCTGGCACAGACTGATGGTCAATCTGGGAGTACGTTTTGAATACTCACGCCAGTCGGTCGATTATTATGACGATGCTTCGCTTCCTTTTACGGCAGAGCTTAATAAGGCTGATTTGTTCCCGGCATTGAACATGAAATATGATTTGGATGAAGAACAAAGCTTACGTTTCTCTGTTTCGCGTACGGTTACTCGTCCGGCATTTGTCGAGATGGCTCCTTTCCTCTATCAGCCCAGTTACGGAAGCGCTTCGATTCGTGGTAATGTCGATTTGCAGAACGGTTATAACTTCAACGTCGATCTGCGTTATGACTTGTTCCCGAAAAACAGTACAGATATGTTCTCGGTTACCGCTTACTTCAAATATCTGCAAGACCCTATTGAACGTATCCAGCAGGCCGAAGGAGGCGAATCGGTTCATTCATTCCGGAATGCCAGTGACGGTATTGCTGCCGGAATAGAACTGGAAGCACGTAAGGAGATATTCAAGGACTTCCGTGTAGGAGTCAACGGTTCATACATGTATACCAATGTAAATCTTCCTCAGGGTGAGGGTATCTATACCGAAACACAGCGCTCATTGCAGGGTGCTTCTCCTTATTTGGCTAATGCCGATATCAGTTATGCTCCCCGTTTCGATGAAGAAAGTCAGTTGATTCTGGCATTGGTTTACAACCTGCAAGGTCCGCGTATACATTCTGTAGGAATCTTCGGACTGGGTGATGTGGAGCAGGAAACACTTCATACGCTGAATTGGGTAGGAACTTATCAGATAAACAAACATTTCTCTGTGAAATGTCAGGTAGACAACTTGCTTGACAGTACTGTCCGTTTCAAACAGAAAGTGAAGGAAACCGGTGAAAACGTAACAATAGAATCTTTCAAGCCGGGTACTGTAGCCGAAATCGGAGTAAGCTATCGCTTTTGATAAACAAAACATATAACATTGGAAATATAATAACACACTTAATTATTTAAATTCTATGAAACTAAATTTTCTAAATTGGAATGTGAATGTCTGGGCTTTGGCCGCTCTTGTTGGAATGGGTTCTTTATCATCTTGCAGCAGTGACGATGATGGTCCGGGTGATGGTGGAGATACCGGTGAAATAGTTGTTGATAACGGAGCTACTTTAAGTGGAATAGTTACAAAAGGTCAGACTGTTATCCTGAAAGAAGGACGTAGCTTTAAACTCTCTGGCGGATATACCGTTGAAGACGGCGGATTGCTCAAGATAGAGCCGGGAGTAACCATTGAAGCTGTTGAGGATGATATTGTAGACTTCATACTTGTAAAGATGGGCGGTAAAATAGACGCTCAGGGAACAGCCGATTCTCCTATTATCATGACTGCACAGCTGAAAGAAAGCAAGGCTTGGGGTGGTATCCATATCTGTGGTAAGGCACACACCAATAAGGGAACCGGTACAAAATCTGAAATCGGTGATGCTTCTTATGGTTCAGGAACTTCTACAGCCAATGATAATGACAATTCAGGAACTTTACGTTATATCCGTCTGGAATATACCGGTTATGCGTTTACCAAAGAGAAGGAGTCAAACGGACTTACCTGTTATGCAGTGGGTAGCGGTACTACAATTGATCATATTCAGGCATACAAAGGTGCAGATGACGGATTTGAATTCTTTGGCGGTTCTGTAAATGTAAAATATCTTGTAGCTACAGATTGTGAAGATGATTCATTCGACTGGACTGAAGGTTGGAACGGTAAAGGTCAGTTCCTTGTTGCCGACCAGAGAGGTACTTCTGGTGTAAAAGATGACGGCGACTGTTTGATTGAAGCCGACAATAATGGTGATGACAATGCCGCATCTCCTGTAGCACATCCGATTTTGGCAAACATGACTTTGATTGGAAACAGTTCTTCAGAAGGCAGCAGAGGTATTCGTTTGCGTGAGGGTACTGAGGTAGAAATCTATAATTCTATCGTTACCGGTAAACCAAAATCACTGACTGTAGAAACAGAGATTACAGAAAATGCCTTGAAAGATGGCAAATCAAAACTGCAGTATGTTGTTTTAGGACAGGCGTTCTCTTCTAACGAAGGAATCTATACTGAAGATTTGTTCTTGACAGAGGCAAATAAGAATCAGGTTAATTCAGCAAATATCCCGGCTTTTGCAGACAACAGCTTTGTTGGGGTAATAGATGGTGCGGTAAAATTGAGTGACTCTTTCTTTACAGAAACAGATTATACCGGAGCTGTAAAAGATGGTGATTCTAATTGGGGTATCGGAAAAGCTTGGATTAGAAAATAACACATACAGAATAGAAGGCATTAAAAAGAATAATGGAGTGGAGATTTTCACTTCATTATTCTTTTTTTATATTCTGTTTTGTTCGATTAAAAAAGCAGGAGAACATCCTGTAAGACTGTCTCCTGCTTCATAAAAATATAAATGTAATACCTTATTGAAAAGCTCCTTTTATTTTTTTATTGAATTTATGAGAGATATTTTCTCCCACCAATGAATTCAGATATACTTCCAGAGCTGTATATCCGGTTTCGGTCAGTGTATTTCTGTCGTCAGGATTAGTTGGGTCAAGTCCTACTTTCTTTTCCCATTCATCATCCATTCCGTCGCGGTCATTATCGGTTACAGGTGTTCCGCTCTTGTATTCAATGAAGCCTTCAGCGTCGCTAGGATGGTCAATGATACCGTTGTTTCCGTATGTATAAGTACCCTTTGTTACTTCATTGATAATACGTTGGTCTATTTTGTCACGTGGAGCAGCTCCTGCACCTCCTTCGGCAATTACAGTCTGATAAGCTTCTTCGGCAGTTTCATACTTGTCGTAAGTATAGTTTTTCCAATCATACCAGTATTGCTGGCGATTTTCCTGTCCGGTAGGAATGATAAAGCTTGAAACGAGTGTCTCTTCCAAAGTATAGAGATAGTCATCCGGTTCATAATATACACCCTTAGAATTATCAGCCGTAAGTTCGGCACTTCCTTCCATTACATTGCCTCCAAAATACCATTTCGTAGGTCCTCTGTCTGGAGCTTCTTCAGGAGCGCGTGCTCCGCTTTGACGGAAAAACTTGAGATTTTCTTTTCCAACGTTGGCTAATGTTGCAGGGCCTGGCTTATAGTAGTTGTTTACGAAGTTACCCTTGAATCCATAGTAGTCAGGATCTTGTGATTCGTTTTCACCTCCATAAGTAGACATCTTGCTTCCCCAGTTATAGTTTACGTTATTGATAAATTCCCAATATACGGTAAGATCCTGTCCGGGGTCTTTACCTCTGGCTCCGTTTACCAGAGGAGTACGTGAGTTGTTATGGGCAAACAGGTTATGATGATAGGTTGCAGAAGTTCCTCCCCATGAGCCTCCATATCCACGGGCACCTTTTCCGTTGACCGATTCGTACAAACCTTCACTCATGATACAATATTGTACGGTTGTGAAGTGTGTGTCAATAAAGTCTGTGTTTTCCTCGGCTGCCCAACTGAAAGAGCAGTGGTCGATGATAAAGTTATCGGCATTTTCTACTCTCAGACATCCGGCATTAAGATCTTTTCCGCTGGCATCTTCATCACCTACGCGGAAACGCAGATGTCGGATGATAAAGTTTTTGGAACCTCCGAAGTTTACTTCATTCTTAGTGATGCATATTCCGTCACCCGGTGCGGTCTGTCCTGCTATGGTAAAGTTTTGTTTTTTGCACCGCAGGTCTTTTTTCAGTTCGATGGTACCCGAAACGGCAAATACTACGGTAAAGTCACTCTCATATTGGTTTAGTGCCCAACGGAAAGAACCTTCGCCGTCGTCGTCAAGATTGGTTACGTAAACCACTTGTCCGCCTCTTCCTCCGGTAGCATGCTTTCCGAAACCTTCTGCTGTGGGAAATGCTTTAAGTTCTTCGGTTACTGTTTCTGTATCACTGCTTTCAGAATCTTTGTTTTCGTCTTTGTCGGTACATGCTCCCATGCAGAGGGGCAGGCAGAGCATGAGTGCATAAAACGGTGTTTTTCTCATGTTGTGTATTTAAATAGGTTTATAATTTAAAATTGTGGGTGCAATACGTGAATATCATACCCTGAATGCATAATGAAAGACAATGCAAAGTAAGTAAAAATATTGCTACCGTACCTTTTTAGTCAGAAATTACAACTGGTATTAACAGTTGTGATAATAGATATAAAAATAGCTTTGCATTGAAGATGAAAGTACAGGTCAATTCGTCGGTATGAATTCGAGTTGTGAAACTGGAATCATATCGGCGGGCTTTTTTTGTTGCTCCCTGAGACAGAACTTTCAATTTATGACTCCCAAAAGCGATTGGTATCCAAAGAAAAGTTTATCTCTAGCCTGAAGATACATATCCTTAGGTTAAGGATACATGTACTTAGGCTAGAGATACATATCCTTAGCTTAAGGATAAACTTTATAATCCGTGGAAATCAGTTTTTACTTATCCTCCCGTTGGGTTTAGTTGCTTCTTTTACCGTTTCGGCTACTTGTACAGACATTTCGGTTGTTTGCCTGTTTTTTATTATATGTACAGGTTCTAGCTTTGTGTTGTAATAAAAGCATTCAAGAATAAAGTAAATGAAACAAAACATTCTTATCGTTATGTGTTGTGTTTGCCTGCTGGCATGCAGACAAACCGGAGAAGTCAGTGAACAGTTACAGACGGTGAAGGTTGGAAAAGTTCAGAGAATGGACGTTTCCCAGACTCATGAATATCCGTTCATATCCATGCCTGTCCGTACTACCGAGCTGTCTTTCAGAGTGGGCGGACAGGTTATGAGGTTTGACGCCCTTGATGGTCAGTATTATGCTAAAGGTGAGCAGATTGCCGTGATAGACAATCGTGACTACAAGCTTAAAAAACAGCGGGCAGAAGCTTCGTTCAGACAGGCTGAGGCCGATTATCTGCGTACTTCCAGATTGTATGAAAACAATAATATTTCGGGAATGACTTATGAACAGTCGAAGGCCAATTACGAACGTACAAAGGCTGACTATGAGCAGGCCAAGAACGATTTGTCCGATACCAGACTTGTTGCGCCGTTCAATGGCTACATACAGCAAACTCACATAGAACATTTTCAGGATGTGAAGCCTTCACAACCCATTGTTACTCTGATTGATATTGATGAAATCAAGATACAGGCCAGCGTTACTGAAGAGGTCGCGTCCCTGTTGAGAGGAAGAGAAAAGGAAGCTTGTACCATTCGCTTTCATGCTCTTGAAGGAAAAACATACAAACCCGAAAAAGCCTGGATAACCCAAAGCGTTACGGAGAATAAGCTGTCGTATATGCTGACGGCCATTATTGACAATGCCGACAGAACCCTGATGGGAGGTATGGCTGGCAATCTGATGGTAGATGCAGAGAGCCGGAAAATCTCAGAAGGGAAGATGGCTGTCCCCGTAAAGGCTGTGGCGCGTGAGATTGAGCAGCGTTCGTACGTCTGGGCAGTTGATGGCGATAATACAGTGAGAAAGAAATATGTTGAATTGGGGCGGCTTCTGACCGATGGCATGGTAGAAGTGAAAAGTGGCCTGAGTGGAGACGAACGCATAGTGTTTACCGGACTGACGGCTTTGTCTGATAACGAAAAAGTTCAAATCTTGGATTAATAAAGAAGTGTGGTATGAAGAAACTGGTTTCATTTTTTCTTAAAAACAAAGCCTTGTCGGTATTGCTTCTGGTATTGGTCGTAGTGGGTGGACTGATATCTTATGTAAACATGGGTAAGCTGGAAGATGCTCCCTTTACCATCAAGCAGGCATTGGTGACGACTCCCTATCCGGGTGCGTCGGCCATGGAAGTGCAGCAACAGGTTACCGATGTGCTTGAAGAAGCCATACAGTCACTGGGCGAACTTTATTATCTGAAGACTGATAACCGTGCCGGACTGTCGAAGATAACCGTGTATGTAAAGAAAGAAATACGTGCCGATGAGATGCAGCAGCTGTGGGACAAATTGCGCCGTAAGGTGAACGATGTGCAGTCTCGTCTTCCCGAAGGTGCCGGACCGTCGACGGTTAATGATGATTTTGGAGATGTGCTGGGGTGTTTTATTCTTTAATCAGCAGTTCGCATACTTACAGAGAGATAGAAGATATGGCGAAAGCTATCAAGAATGAAATTCTCTCTGTAAAGGATGTGGCAAAGGTAGAGCTTTTCGGAGTGCAGAACCGTACCATCGAGATACAGGTCAACAGTCATGCGCTGACTGAGAGCGGACTGACAATGGCGGATATCGCTTCGGCTTTTGTCGGACAGAATAAGATAGTTGATGCGGGTGCCGTTGAAACTGAAACGAACCGTTTGAGAGTTGAGGCTGGAGGCGCGTTTTCAAGTGTTGAAGAGATAGAAAACCTGACGGTTGTTTCGAAAAATGGTGATTATTTCAGGCTGGGAGATATTGCACTTGTATGCCAAAGCTATGTGCATCCGGCACGCAATAAGATGAAAACGGGAAATGTCCCTTCAATCGGTATTGCCATATCTACGGTTTCCGACGGAAATGTAGTGGATATGTCGGAGTTGGTGGAAGAATGCATGACTCAGTTTGAGAAGACAATGCCTGAGGGATATGATTTGAAAAAAGTCTATGACCAGGGGCATGAGTCGGCAGTAGCCAATGACGGATTTGTGCTGAATCTGATTATTTCGGTGATAACGGTAGTTGCCGTCCTGCTTTTCTTCATCGGATTGAAGAATGGAGTTATGATAGGAAGCGGACTGTTCTTCTCCATATTCGGAACCCTGATTTATATGTATGCATCCGGAATAGCTCTTCAACGTATGTCTTTGGCTGCCATTATCATTGCCATGGGTATGCTGGTAGATAACGCTATTGTGGTTTACGATGCTGCTTTGGTTGGCATGCAAAGAGGATTGCGCAAGAGGGTTGCCATATTAAATGCCGTGTCGGCAACAGCCATGCCTCTTCTGGGAGCTACGCTGATAGCCATATTGACATTCTTGCCAGTGTATCTGTCGCCGCATATTACGGGTGAGATTCTCTCTTCTCTTTTCATTGTCATAGCCGTGTCTTTGTTGCTGAGCTGGGTATTGGCTGTAACTCAGAATGTATTTTTTGTGCAGGAATTTGTGCGGCTTCCGCGTCCTGGAGAATTGAAGGGCGAACTGTTTGGAGGTGTGTTCTATAACAAGTTCCGTAAGACATTGTCGGCAGTAATCAACAGAAAATATTCGCTGGTAGCCGTAATGGTCGGACTGCTGCTTGTTTCGGCATGGGGATTTCGTTTCATTCCCCAGCAGTTCATGCCATTGTTGAACAAACAATATTTTACGGTCGATATGTGGTTGCCCGAAGGGGTTCGGTTTGAAGAGACAGAATCCATGGCAGACAGTCTGACATCTTATCTGGAAAGTTTTGAAGATGTAAAACAGGTTTCTTCTTTTATTGGTCAGACAGCTCCGCGTTTTTATCTGGCCAATGCAGCTTATGGTCCTCAGCCCAATTATGCGCAGTGTCTGGTTGAGGCTGTAGATCCGAAAAAGGCACGTGCTCTGCAGGAAGTTTTGAATAAGGAGATTGCAGGACATTTCTCGGATGCAGTTGTTCGTGTGAACCGTTTTGAGTTGAATTCTGTTCCGCAGGCTCTGATAGAGGCGCGTTTCTGTGGAGAAGATCCGGAAGTACTCGATTCGCTTACACAGGCGGCCATGGAAATAATGAGGAAGAATTCCAAGACCTTGAATGTGAGAAACGAGTGGGGAAACCGCGCCATGATGATACGTGCCGATTACAATCCGTTGAAAGCAGGAATGCTGAACATTAAGCGCTCGGATATGATGAATGCCGTAAAGAGTATCAATGACGGAACAGCTGTAGGAGTTTACAGAGATGGAGAAAATAAGGTCCCGGTTCTGCTTCATACGGTAAACGACGGAAATTTCAGTCAGGACAGACTGGAGGACCTGATGGTTTGGAATGGCGTTCATTCAGCTCCGCTGGCTCAGCTTACCGACAGTGTTTCGCTGGAATGGGAATTCCCTCTTGTACGTACATATAACCGTGAATTGTCTATGGCTGCACAATGCGACGTGAAGCCCGGACATACCATGAAAGAGGTACATTCAGAGATAAGGGAAGAAATTGAAAATATGAAGCTTCCGCAAGGATATACCTTCTTTTGGGATTCACAATACAAAGGCCAGAAAGAAGCTATGGAGGCTTTGACCCGTTTTTTTCCGCTGGCTATTGTGCTTCTGACGGTAATTCTTGTTGCACTGTTCAATAATTTCAGACAGCCTTTGATTATATTCCTGATATTGCCTTTGTCGCTGATAGGAGTGGTAGTAGGCTTGCTGGTTACCGGATTCCAGTTTGGATTCTTCTGCATAGCAGGATGGTTGGGATTGCTCGGAATGATTATAAAGAATGTAATTGTGCTGCTCGATGAGGTTAATATACAGCGGCGTGAAGGTGTACCGCCCTATCAGGCTGTAGTTGAGGCTACGGTATCAAGAGCACGGCCGGTTCTGATGGCTGCTATCACGACAATATGCGGAAGCATTCCTCTACTGTTTGATGTGGTTTTTGGAGGAATGGCGGCAACAATCGTTTTCGGATTGTCATTTGCCACGTTGCTTACCTTGTTTGTAACACCGGCATTGTATGCCATATTTTATAAAATCAGAAAGACAAACTAATGCATATGTATAAAGTAGAAAGATATATTTGTTTTGGAAATAATAGTACGAAGGGCATGCAAGGCCGAGGTGTCTCGTTTTTCAGAATGAAAGCAATGAATGTCAGTAGATGTGTGAAGAGCCTGCTTCTGTTTGCGCTGGCAGAGGTCGTTTCTCTTTCTGGCACCATTCAGGCACAGGAAAGTGCGCTGTTGCAGGAATATCGGGCAAAGGTTACCCGATACAATCAGGATATGAAGGCTGCCGGACATGCGGTTTCTCTGAAACAGAACATGGAAAAGGTGGCAAAGGCCGAGTTTCTGCCGTCCTTGTCAGCCGGAGCCGATTTTAAATACACAGGCAACCCGTTGGAACTTTCGGTTGATTTGCCTGGTTATGAGAGTCCATTGCATTTTCAGGGTAATGATACGCGTTATGGAGCTGATTTGACTTTGGCACAGCCACTTTATACGGGTGGAGCCATCAAAGCCGGATACGATAAGGCAAAAACTGAAAAGGAGATGGCTTTGCATGAACAGGAGCGTGTAACGAACAATGTCCTTTATGATGCCGATGTGTATTATTGGAATTGTGTGGCACGGAAAGAGATGGTTCAGGTAGCCGAAGAATTTCGTGCGTCGGTGAAACAGTTGGTTGAAGTCGTTCAGCAAAGGGTTGAGGTGGAATATATAGACAGGAATGATCTTCTGATGGCCGAAGTGAAACTCAATGATGCCGATTATCAGCTGGTGCAGGCAGGGAACAATTATGAGGTGGCACGTATGTCGCTCAATACCTTTGCGGGCTGTTCGGTCGATGATGTCATTGCGCTCGATTCGCTGGTTATTCCTTTGAGGAAAGCTGAAGCGGCATGTGTTTCCGTAGAGGAAGGCATGGCTTTGCGTCCGGAGTTGAAGATTGCGGAAAGCAAAGTTGATATCCAGAGTGCCGATGCAAAAATTGCCAATTCACGTTATCTTCCTAACGTTTCCTTAGGGGTGAATGGCAGTTATTCATCGCCCGGATATGATTTTAATTCAGATTTAGACCCGAATTATGCAATATATGCCAAAGTAAGTGTACCTTTGTTTGAGTGGGGAAAACGTCGCAATACCCGTAATGCGAGCAAACGTGGAGTTGATATTGCTGTAGAGAACCGGCATAAGGTAGCCGATAATATTCGTTTGGAGATAGAAACGGCGCGTTATACCTATTCACAGGCAGTGCAGAAGGTATTGCTGACAGAGAGCTCATTGCAGAAAGCTGCCGAGAGTGAAGAAATGGCCATGAACAAATATCGTGAAGGGACCGTTTCTGTGGTTGAGGTTATCAATGCGCAGCTGTATCATCAGGAAGCAAAAGTCAATTACATCCAGTCAAAACTGAATGCGCAGATAGCCAGAAGCGGCTTGTATAGAGCTGTAGGACAGATTAACAAATAGTATAGTCATGAAAAATCAGATGGGAAAACATTATTGGAAAGATGCACTGCTTTTCTCTTTACTGGGGTGTTTCTCTTTCTTTTTTATCGCCTTTTACACGGATATTCCGCTCCGTTATCAGGATAATCTGCTTACGTTACAGACTTTTATAGCTGTTATCATATCGTTTAGTGGTGTCGGACTGGGAATGCGATATGTAAATGTGAAGTTGCGAGAGATGTTTCCCACGTTTCTGAAAAACAGGCGGGTTGTTTTCTTTTTCTTCCTGCTTGCAGCTGTCTTTCTGTTTTTTCTGAATTATTTCCTGCTGGTTGCAGCCAAAATACTGATTGGATTGCCCCATCCTTTTACATTGGCATTTAGAGGAACTTTGTTGCTTACGCTGATAGGATTGATTGAATTGATGGTGGTAAGCCTTTTCATGGTAAACGAGTTTTATAAAAGTGTGATAGAGCTGTACAGGCATTCCAAAGAACTGGAAGAGACAAACATGCAGAGCCGTTACATGGCTTTACATAATCAGTTGAATCCGCATTTTCTGTTTAACTGTCTGAATACGCTGGTTTCAGAGATTGAATACAATCAGGCCAATGCCGTACAGTTCACGCGTGATTTGTCTGATACATACCGTTATATCCTGTATTGTCAGGACAAGCAGTTCGTTTCCCTGAATCAGGAACTTGATTTTGTTGATAAGTTCATGGCTTTGCACAGAGTACGTTTGGGCGATTGTCTGTTTCTCGATTTGCGTGTAAGTGAGGAATTGCGTGAGGTAAACGTGTTGCCTCTTACATTACAGCTGCTTGTAGAGAATATAGTAAAGCACAATGTTATCAGCATGTCCAGGCCTATGACCATAACGATAGCCGTACAGGAAGAGGATAGCGACAGGTGGCTGTGTGTAATGAATCCGATACGGCTGAAGCAGGGTGTTGTCTCTTCCGGAAAAGGGCTTGACAATCTGTCTCTCCGTTATAAACTGATGTATGATAAGGATATTGTCATAGACAACAGCAATCAGTGTTTTACCGTAAAAATACCATTGTTTTATGAATAAGATAAAGGCTGCTATTATTGAAGACGAGGTCCCGGCCGCACGACTGCTGAGCAACATGCTTCAGGAGTTGCGACCGGAGTGGGAGATAATTCTTTTGCCGGGAACCATAGAGGAATCGGTTGAGTGGTTCAGAAATAATCCGCATCCGGATATTCTGTTTCTTGACATACAGTTGACCGACGGTATCTCCTTTATGTTTATAGAGCAGGCCAAACCTGATTCTATGATTGTTTTTACTACGGCATATGATGAATATGCGGTAAGGGCATTTACCGTCAACAGCATAGACTATCTGCTTAAACCTGTTCATAAGGAGCGTTTGCTCGATGCCATAAATAAGTTTGAGCGATTGAACAACGGTTATCTGCATGCCATGAAGAATCTGTTTGATGTAAACGAACTGATGAAGGTTATAGCAGAGCGTAACACAAAAACGTTCCGCACCCGTTTCCTTGTTACCGGGAATCGTCGTTTTTATACGGTAATGGTAACTGACATTGCTTATTTTTATTCGGAAGAAAAGATTACTTATGCCGTTACCCATGATAAAAAGACGCATGTGATAGATTTGCCTTTAAGCAAATTGGAAGAAGAACTTGATGACCGGATATTTTTCAGAGTGAACCGTCAGTTTATTCTTTCGGCCGATTCGGTCAGAAATATCGAGCCTTATTTTAACGGAAGGGTAGTGATACAGGTAAATCCACCTTACAACGGGCAGATATTGGTCAGTCGTGAAAAGATTACGGCCCTGAAAATGTGGCTTAACACGTGACGGATAAATATCATTTTTTGATAATATGTGCTTTTATAGTTTATCGGGTTATTGAATGAAAAAGTCATTAAGACTTGGGCAGTTCATGTTTGCGGTCTGTACAAACGTGAACTGCCTTTATGTTTTTAGGGTGTTATCTGTCAGAACTGGAAATAGATGAACGGTTGAATATCACTGGTCTTTACCTGAATGACCACATAGATGATTACAACCAGCAGCAGGGCTTGTCCTACAAGAGGAAGGCGTGTAACTGCACGTTGGCAGGCTCTTTCGCATCCTGTAGGAAGGAAGTGAAGAACATATCCCAGCAGCATGAGTGCGAATACGGCCTTATATCCTTCAATCAGTTGGCTAAACAGTTGAGGCTGGAAGTTGGTGAATATCTGGGTAATCATAGACCATGAAGCCTCGAATGTGCTGTTGCGGAAGAATATCCAGCAGAAACATACCAGATGGAAAGTCAGAATAATACCGAAAACACGTCTGATGCCGTGACTCTCATAATGTTTGTCACGTCCGAGCAGGCTGCGCCAGAATTTATGCAGAGCCAGTGCCACACCATGAATGGCTCCCCATACGACAAAGTTCCATGAAGCGCCGTGCCAGAGACCGCCCAGAAGCATGGTCATGAACAGGTTGAAATAGGTGCGCAGACGTCCTTTACGGTTTCCTCCCATTGAAATGTAAAGATAATCGCGCAACCATGAAGAAAGTGATATGTGCCATCGCCGCCAGAATTCAGTAATTGATGCTGACTGGTAAGGTGAGTTGAAGTTCATCGGGAAATGGAATCCCAGTAACAGAGCTATACCGATGGCCATATCGCTGTATCCTGAGAAGTCGCAATATATCTGAAGCGCATATCCGTATACTCCCATCAGATTTTCAATACCCGAATAGAGGTTGGGATTCTCAAAGATGCGTTCCACAAAATTGACACTGATATAGTCGGAAATGACTGCCTTCTTGAAAAGTCCGGCAGCAATGAAGTATATACCTTTGCCAAACATTTCGGAGGTGACGGTGAGGGGCTGTCTTATTTGTGTAATAAAGTCACGGGCACGCACAATCGGACCGGCTACCAGCTGTGGGAAGAATGATACGTAAAATGCGTAGTCGAGCAGATTGTGAAGCGGCTTCAGATCGCGACGGTACACGTCTATGGTGTAACTGAGCGACTGGAAGGTGAAGAATGATATTCCTACAGGAAGGAAAATATCGAGTTTATGGAATTCTCCGTTCCACAGCGGCGCCAGCATCTCATAGAAGAAGTTGGTATACTTGAAGTAACACAACAGTCCGAGATTGATGATAAGACTGCATAGAAGCAGAGCTTTTCTGGCGTGTTTGTGCTCGGTCTTTTCCATGATGCGTGCCAGGAGGAAGTCTGATACGGTGACTACTCCCAGCAGGAAGAAATAAAATCCGCTGCTTTTGTAATAAAAATAGTATGAAAAGGCTACCACGAACAAAAGTCGCAGGGTAGTTTGTTTCTGAAGCAGGGCATATATCAGAGTGAATCCGGCAAACAGGAATAAAAAGATTCCGCTGCTGAATATCATGGGTTGCTGAGCCTGATAAGAAAGTTCTTCAATAAGTTTGTTCCAGTCAATTTGCCACATAGTTGTTAAATGCGTTTAAGATAGCTTCGCCGAGCAGATTGCCTTGCAAAGTATATCCGTTGTGTGTAAAATGTATTTGGTCGCGTTGCGTCATACGGTTGTTCAGCCAGTTGGTGCAGGCATTTTTCTTTCCTCCTACGATATTGTATTGGTCCCATACCGGAAGTTCACGGTCTTGTGCAAACCGTAGAATTGTTTTTACGGCGGTATCAGTACGCGGATTGACTACTTTCCGTCGGCGGCTGTAACGCACGTAAGCTCCCGGAGGGGTTGTCAGCATAACTGTTGCGTCGGGAATGTAATGGTTTATTAATGTCAGAATGGCATCCATTTGAGCATAGTGTTCCACAGGATCATATTTGCGGGTATGGCATTCGTTGGTTCCGAATGACAATATTATCAAGTCTGGTTGCAAGTCTTTGATTTGCTTCACTTTCTCTTCGTTGCAGAAGGCTGTAGTCGTAGCTCCGTTTATCCCGATAGCGTGGTATACGATGCCGGGAGCTCCGGTCTCATGGGCTAAGGCGTCGGTCTTGTAGGTTATTTCATCCGGATATACGGCCTGTGAGCCGAATGCGTTTTCAAGAGTATGTCGGGCGGCTACGCTGAATACATGTCCGCGCACGTGAGAGTCGCCTATTTGTACGATTCTTACGGGTTCCGTACCATGAGCCAGTTTGTCGAATATCGGGTAAAGCAACTGTTCGTTGGTAATTTGGTTCTCGGCCGTATTGCGAAAGCTTTTGGGCATGGAATTGTTTACCTTTACGGCGTTCATAATCGGGCGTGCTCCATGTTGCAGATGAATATCCGGATTCCTTAGGGTATCCTGTGGCTGCAATTGGAGTGGTATGGGGTCTTGTGCGCTGATTGTGAGTGTGTAGCACCAGCACATGAGTCCTGTAAGTATATATATTATAAGGTGTGTTTTCATGTTTAGAATCCTTTGTCGTATTGTTTTTTGCCGAATATGATGGCTTCATAAAGCTTTTTGGCCAATACTTTTCCACCTCTGAAATTGATGTGAGTGTAGTCAAGGTTGGCTTGAGAGGGGCGGGCGTTGACCATTCCTTCTATACCGCCTTCGGTTTGCATGGCATCATACAGATTCCAGAAGGCAATGTGGTTTTCTTCTGCAATCTTTTGTTGATAGCGCATCAGGTTGATGACGCCGGGCATTGTCTTTAGGTTTCCTTCTTCGTCTTTCATTTTTCGGTCTCCGACTCCGATGAGCAGGAATCCGGCATGCGGATATGCCTCTTTCAGATGTTCGATTACCAGATTGATACCTTTGCGGTAATAGTCGTAGTCGTAACCTCGCTCTGTAGCAACGTTCAGTCCGTATTGCAGAATTATCAGGTCATATGGGCGCAGGCGTGCCAGTTGGTGCAAGCGGTTAAGAGGAATGCTTCTGAGAGTAAGTCCGCTGCTGCTTCTTACACCGAAGTTATCAAGCGAAACACCGTTTTTCCCATCGAAAGTCATACCGTAAAAAGTTGTATTATTGTCGCTTTGATGTACTTCCCATTTTACTTGTCGTATGTTTCCGTACAGCTCTTTTGCTTGAATTTCATCATGTGTACAGATATTGAAAGTATCAGCTTCACCTTTGTTTATTTGTGCGCTTAAAGTTATTTCTTCGGGCGCATTAAATAGGATGGATGCTGTATAACAACTGTCGGGATAGTTTTTTCTGTTCAGGCGTCCTTCTACCCAGGCTCCCGGTTGGGGAATGAAATATTTGTTTGACAGTCCGATGCGTTTACTGTCGCATCCGGTCGAATCACTGATAGAATGGGTTCGCCAGTTGGCATATTCGTGACTGATAGTCGGGCGCATGCCATGTGTGATAGATGTGATGTCAACAAAACCTACTCCGCATCCTCCAAAGTAACCCTGAAGCATGCGTCGCAAATCCGATGTGAGTATGTCTGCTTCTACAAACGAGTCTCCCAGCCAAGCTATGTGTACTACGTTGTCTTCACAATTGTCCAAAGCCTTATATAGGGGTTTCATACCCTTTTGTGTAGAGTCAGCATAATCTATAATGCAGGTCATTCCTTCGGGAATGGTATCTCTCACGGCTATTGGCTTTACAGGCGGTGGAGGTAGGAGGGTATCCGTAAAAGTTGGTTCCGGTTCTTTCTTTTCTATGTCAGAGAGTAAATTGACCCGTCGGGGAGTAAATCCGTTTATGGTTGGACGAGGGATATAATAAAGTCCCAGTAGAATGACAATAATCAATACTGTCAGCAAAAACGGATATCCTGTTTTATTCTTCATTATGGTATAATATCTGTAATTCTATATCGTTTTTCTTTGAACTTGCAAAGATATAATATTTATGGTATAGGTAGACTTTTACTCTCCATATTTATTATATAGGTGGAAAGAGGCTTTTTTATAGGGGCTCTTCTATGTTTATAATCTGCTTTCCGCTTTTTATTTCCCTTATCATTCGTTGGGAAATCTCTTTAGTTAGAAGTTTCACAAAAGTTCCACGCGTAGAAACTTTAGTTTCATTGGGAAGAAACAAAAGTTTCGTCGAAGAGAAACAAAAGTTTCAAGCCGTTGGAACAAAAGTTTCTCTTCGGTGGAACTGATGCAAAAGGCATATTCATCAAAAAGGTTGTCTTGAATATTGCTTATTCATGTATTAGGTTACCTTTTTTTCACTCCGGAACGAGGAAATATCTTCCATTAAATTCTCGCTGGTACTCCAAAAACCGTTCCAGATCCGTCACACCCCTGTAAAAAGGCCCAAAAAATATGTTCTACAACATAGTTGTTTTACAGACACTTATCAAATCATCGCTACCGTCAAGATAGAAGTGCAACACCATCCCCCTCTTCCTCCGTCCTTGGAGCGTAGCGGAAAGGGAGGAGAAA
>CALUJE010000010.1 GCA_944320885.1 uncultured Phocaeicola sp. | reverse complement strand
AGAAGCCCGCCATTGACGTGAATTTTGTCAATGACGGACAACTTGCTATTTTTTGATTTTATTTCGAACTCACGTTAAATAAGTTTTATTCGTTTTTTATGGGTGTTCTTGCTAAAAATAGTTTTTATCAGTAATATTCTTTAGTTGATGTTATTTTCTACAAGCTATATATCATTATCACTTTTATGTTTTTTTCAATTCATTGACTTGTTTCCTATACTGAGCAGGTGTCATACTGGTTTGCTGTTGAAAAAGCTTATAGAACGTTGTCATGGAATTAAATCCTAATTCTACCGACAATGCTTTGAGCGGTTGTGTATTCTGTGGGTCGGACAATATTCGCACAGCTTCGTATATGCGGTATTCATTAATATATTGCGTGAAATTTTTATTGCTCTGTTCGTTAATTATTTGTGACAAGTATGTTCTGTTTGTTCCTAACATGTCGGCAACCTTTTCTTTTGTCAATAGAGGATCCTTATATATTTGTTCTTCGGTCATCAGGCTTTCCAAGCGTTTGAACAAATTACAGCTTTTCTCATTACTGAGTGAGGAACCTACATATTTATTGTTATGTCCTTCTTCTGTGTTTTCTGCTTGTATGGAGATTTGAGATTCTTCCGCTTTTTGCTGGATAGATTTTTCTTTGGCTTTTTTCAGTTGATTTTTTAGCGATTCTTCTCTTCTGATAGCCTCTTGATTTTGAACTACAATGGATTTATAGAGCTTATTCTTTTTATGGTATTGGTAAGTGGATATGATGATAAATAATATGAAAATAAAGAGGAGAGAACTCATCCAGTATATGGTGTTTCTTTGTTTATCTTTTTCCCATGTTATAGTTTTGACCTGATTTTCCAGTCTTAAGGTTTCATACTGAACACGTAGGCGACTTATTAAGGCTTCTTTTTCAGAATTGTATATACTGTCATTATAATAATGGTATTTTTTGAAATATTCCAGTGCAGTGTTGTAGTCTCCAGCTTCTTGATAGCATTCTGAGAAGGTATAATATATGTGTTCCTTTTGTAAGCTGATATTTTCCTTGTTTAAGTATTCTAAACCTTTTTCAAGCCATTCTTCCGCTTTTCTGAAATCTTTTCTTTGTATCTCAAGGTTAGCCAGATATATGAATGATTCCGCATTAAAGTCTGAATTGTTTTCCGTATATTTTTCCAAGGCTTTCTTCAGATACTCTTCAGCTTTGGAATATTGTTTCAAGGCGGTGAATATGGAGCCATACAAATTATATATGTTTACTTCATTGTGGAATTGATTTTGTTGGTTGATGAAGTCAGCTTCCTGAATATATGCAAGTGCGTCTTTATATTCTTTTTTTAGATTCAGCATGGCTGCGTTGCATAATGAACCTATGTACATAAGAAAGACATCATTTCTCTTATGTCCCAGTTCATAACATTGTTGGGCATATTTATAGCCGGTAGTGTCATTTTTTAGATAATATAATGTAGAAATATTGGCTAGCAGGAGTGACGTTAGTCGCTCGTAAGATAATTTGTTTGCAGTTTCGAGTCCTTTGAAGAAGTAGGAAAGAGCGTGATAGTGGTCGTTTTCAACGTTGAGTGCATATAATCCCAATCCGTTATATACAGAACACAGGGCGGTATCTTTTTTCAGCAGAATAGCTTTTTGTTCTGCTTCCATTAAATAATTATATGCATCATCATGCTTGTGAAGCATTAGATTTGCTTGTCCCAAGATTATTTGTGAGAAGATATAGTCTTCTTCATTGTCGGTATTGTCTTTTGTCAGTTTCTCGAGATATTTTCCATATTGATATGCCGATTGATAGTCGGCCTTATTCAAATATAGAAAACATATTTCTCTTAGTGCCAGCAAGTCTTTAGGGTTCTCTTTCAAAATATTTTCTATTTTACTTATGTCTTCTATTATGGAGCTTTGTCCTTTAACGTCCAAGGTTAGGAATAAGCAGCATAAAAACAGAATAGTATAATATGTAAATAGATGTTTCATTGGGATACTATTTTGGCCATAAATTTACAAAATTAAATCTTGGCAAACAGTTCTGTGGAGCTCTTTTTAGAATGTAGGCGGACAATTTTTATATTATGGATTATATTTGAGAAAAGTACGATATGATTTTTTCTTTTATAACTGGTGACTGTTTCTAGTTATAACTTATGATTTGAAAAATAATGGCCTGTATTTTTAATTTTATAATATATGAAATAATGGGATACAAATAAGCTTTGAATTATTTGTATCCCATTATTTTTATAGAGGTCCATTCATTTGTTTTTGTTCTAATGTTTTTCCTTATTTTCTCTTTATGAGAGTAAAAGGTGTTTTATGTATTCCTCCGGAGGGGAGTCCGTCAATTATTTGCATGGCATATCTGATACCTTCTACAGCCATTTGTGAACCGTATGCATCGATGGTTGCCAATAGCCATCCTTCTGAAAGATAAGGTTGTATTGCGGCGTCGTTGTCAAATCCTACAACGGGAATCATTCCAGGCTTGACGCCTTGTGATTTTAAGGCCTTGATTACTCCCAAGGCCATAGCGTCATTGCAGCAGAAAACTCCTTTTACGTCAGGGTGTTTTTTATAGAGTGTTGCAAAAATTTCTTCTGCAGTGTCGGTTTCCCAATTGGCCGGAACACTTTCAGCCAGATATAGACCTGCCTCTGATATGGCTGATTCAAATCCAGCTTTACGTTGCTGAGCATTTTCTGCTACCGGCAATCCTTCAATGAGGAAAACTTTATCACCTTTATCAAGCAGTTTGCTCAATTCTTTGCCGACAGTCTGTGATGCTGTAAAATTATCCGGACCGACATAGGTCAGATCGATACCTTCAGACTGCAGCATTTGTTCATCAAGACGTATGTCAATATTGACAACGGTAATACCTTTCTTGATTGCTTGTACAACCGGAGGAACCAATGCTTTTGAATCAATGGGAACTACAACGATAGCATCGACGTTTTGCTCAACGAGTTGGTTAACAATAGCTATTTGCTGTTCTATTTCCGTTTGTGAATTCGTTCCTGCGGAGATAAGTTTGAATCTGTTTTGTTGGGCTGCGTAAGTTTCAGCTCTTTGTTGCATGTCTTTGAAGAAGTCTGCTTGAAGCGACTTCATGACCAGGCCTACGGTAAGTTTTTGTTTTGTTTTCATAGTTCTTGAAATATGGTAATAATGATACAGGCTGTATTTTAGGTAGCCTGTATCATTATTCAGATATTGCTTTTTATGAGTTTGACATTGTTATTATAAACAAGCCGACGATAAATAGCAGGAACATAGCAAAGAGTAAAGGATTCGTTCCTTTAGGAGCGTCTTTAAACTCTTTCCATACAAATACTCCCCAAATCATGGCTACTACCAGTGAAGCATTGCTTAGTGCATATGAAATGGCCGGATTGGTTGCTCCTGTGCCCATAAAGCTTATGAGCATTCCGCCCATCCATATTAACCCTCCCAATACTCCAATCAGGTGAGTGCGTGTGTTTCCGGAGAAGTAGTCTTTCATAGTCACTTTTTTACCATTGACAGGGTGGCTCATGGCAAAAGTGTTGAAGATAGGCGTACTGATGAGTATGCCTACAGCAAAGAAAAAGACTCCGGTATACGGGGTCAGCGTACCGGTTCCTCCAGTAACATATTGAGGATCGAGTGATTTAACTACCAGACCATAAAAGAACATGAATGCTATACCCGAAACTATGGCCAATAAAATTCCTTTTATCGGTGTTTCGGATTTACTTGATGACAATTTACCATACGCTTTACTACAGATCAGTATTGCAACGATAATAATTGCTACACCAATCCATAATAAAATTTGATTTCCTGGATATACTTGTCCGGCTAGGGCTATCAGTATATAATTGAATATAATTTCCCCCCCCCCCTATCCATCCCAAGCCTCCTCCGATAGGAAATCCTACCGACATTCCGGCTATGGCAATGGCTCCGGACAGGAATACGTTGCCGAAGTTCCATACAATACCTCCCAATAAGGCATACTTCAGGCTGTTCCAATCCAGCATAGCAAGGTCTTCGAAGAAAGTCCTTCCTTCGTTACCTAAGCTTCCTAATGTAAGTGCTCCAAGTAGAGCGGTTAAAAACAGACCAATGGTCAGGTCCCAGTAGAATAATTCAAAACTCCAGTCCTTTGTTGCAACTAACTTTTGTGTATTTGCCCATGAACCCCAGCAAATACAGCATATGATACAACAAAGGAGTGCCAATAAATAGTGATTGACGAGAATCACTATTTATGCAGGTACAAATCCCACCCCAGATAGTTTTCAATAGCTTCTTGAAGGATATCTACAACATCAGTACGAACCATAGCTACGTGATGTTCGAAACCGTTCTTACAGATGAATTTCATCAGTGTTTGAAGGTTATCTACTTTGGTTACAGCGATACATCCGTCCATTCCGTATGGATCGTTTGTCATTTCGCCCTTACCCAAGTAACTCTTGATACAGCCAAGAGTGTCGTCTGTTGAGATACGGAAGAATGTGAATTCTCCTTCTGTACACTTACCGTATACAGCTCCAAATGTATTTACTTTTCCTAGAGTTCTTCCTAATACGCCTAACGGGCCAAGTTTAAGTTCATTGTTTACAAAGCTCTTCGGGAAGTTTCCACAGTGTGTACATACACATTTGTTGCGGTCTTCCGCAAAGTTGTTATTCCAATCAAGCAATGCAGCCGGACGTCCTGAAGCCAAACGGAGGGCATACATTGATACTGCACCGGCAATATCAGTTTCGCATGCGCATGGAATAAGTTTTTCGCCTAACATACTCATTGTAACACAGGCTGCACAGCCATAATTCTGTTCCAATGAATCCCAGCATTGGATAGCAGCAGCATCAACTTCATTTGCCTGTATCCATTCTTCAACGGCAACTCCGAATTTAGCTTGTAATGCAAGCTTTTCCTGATATGCTTCTGGAACTTTTGCATAATGGCTGATTTCTTCCATCTTAGCCTTTAATACAGCTGCGTTGTTGTCAATGCGTTGTGCGTTGTAAAGAATTTCACTTAAATCAACAGGAACGACAGTTATGCCACTGGCTTGCAGTAATTTTTCACTGGCACGGCAGGTGTTGAATCCGAGTGGGCGAGTTCCTATCTGACCGATTCTTGCATGAGTCATCTTGCGTACTACCCGGCAAATTGCAGCGAACTTATTAATGTCTTTCATTAATAATTCACTGTGTATAGAATATGTATGTAATGTAGTATCAGTGAAAGGAATGCCATATTGATACAAGTTGTTGCAAACAGAGATTTTTCCGCAGAATGCGTCACGGCGACTGTCAAGGTCTACCTTGTCATTCTGGTCATCGCATGCTTGTACCAATACCGGTACGTTTAATTCTGCACGACTGATGGCATTAATTATACCGATTTCAAAACCAAAGTTTGGCAGTGAAACGATGATTCCATCAATGTCTTCACGGTTTGCACGGAATAGAGCAGCACATTTCTTTCCATCTTCAAGTGTTTCCATTGAGCCTCCGGTAGGAGTGTCACATTCGTCAAGGATAACATATCCATAGCCGGCCTTGTCCAGTTCTTCCAATAATGTTTTGCGAACATCAATTGCCAACTCTGAATTGAAATAAGCACGGGTTCCGATAATTAACCCAAATGTCTCTTTTCCTGGTTTTGCTTGTTTTTTCATAAGGCAAAATTTTAATGATAAGTTAATTAATTAGTTAGTTTTATTTACTGTCTGGACTGCTTCTGTCCATCCTCTATATAGTTTATTTCTCTTTTCTTCTGTCATATCGGGAAGGATACGATTGTCGGTAGTGCGTAAAGCTGCAACCTCATTCATATCTTTCCATACTTCACGCGCCAGTCCGTTCATTATGACAGCTCCCATTGCGGATGCTTCTTCTATGTCAGAACGGTTGATACATGCATTAAGCATGTCAGCCTGGAAATGCATGAGCAGATTGTTCTTGGTTGGTCCTCCATCTACTCGCAGTTCTTTTAGAGCTATTCCTGCATGATTGGTCATTAAATCAATCAGGTCCTTGATTTGATATGCGATAGCTTCAAGAGCGGCGCGGCAAATGTGTCCTCTTTCTGTGCCCAAGGTCATTCCGCATATCATGGCTTTGGCTTGTGAGTTCCACCAGGGAGCGCCTAAGCCGGCAAATGCAGGAACCAGATATACTCCTCCGTTATCCGGAACACTTAAAGCATATTCTTCAATAACAGAAGGGTTGCTTATTAATTGAAGTTTTTCGGTCATCCATTTTATTGTGGCACCGGTGCAATGTATGTTGCCTTCAAAAGCATAGAATACCTTATCTTGAGTAGCGAATCCGACTGAAGTGACCAATCCTTGAGGAGCTTTTACAGCCTTCTCTCCGATGTTTACCATGACGGAAGAACCGGTACCATAGGTTGCCTTGCCCATTCCTGCCTCAAAACACATCTGTCCTACCAAAGCTCCATGAGAGTCTCCCAAGACTCCGGCTATGGTGATTGGAGTATCAAAAAGTCCTTCAACGGTTGTTTCTCCAAAAATAGAGTCACATGGTTGAGGCTTGGCCATCATGCTACGTGGAATAGTAAATAAATTGAGTAAATCGTCGTCCCAATCCAATGTGTGAATATTGAATAGCAGTGTACGTGATGCATTGGTATAGTCTGTAGCATGCACTTTTCCTCCGGTCAGTTTCCATATAAGCCAAGAGTCTATGGTACCCATCAAAAGTTCGTTCTTGTTGGCGCTCTCACGGGCTCCGCCTACGTTGTCCAAAATCCATTTGGCACCGCTGGCTGCAAAATAAGGGTCTATTAGCAATCCGCTTTTTTCTTGTATAAGTTCAGTATATCCACGTTGCTTAAGATCGTTACAAATATCTGTACCGCGTTGGCATTGCCATACTACAGCATTGTAAACAGGCTTTCCGGTTATTTTGTTCCATACGACAACGGTTTCACGTTGATTGGTGATGGCTAAGGAATAAGATGCATCCTGTTTTTTGTTCTCGGCCATCAGTAATCGTATTGCCTCTATGGTGTTGGCATATATTTCTTCCGGATCATGTTCTACCCATCCCGGTTTGGGATAATATTGTTTGTGTGCAACGTTTTTTCGACTGATCAGTTGACATTGTTCGTCAAACAATACAGCTTTTGTTGCAGACGTACTTTGATCAATTGCTATTATATATTTCATGCTTTTCAGTAGAATTAGGGCTGATGTATACTGTTTAATTATAGATATGGAGAACACTCCATATCTATAATGTGAATTTATTTTATGAATTCTTTAGCTGTTTGGTAAATGCCTTCAGCATCAAGCTTGTAATAATGGAAAATTTCAAGAGGTTTTCCATGAATGGCATTTTCATCAGGTATACCTAATATGCGCATAGGAACAGGGCATGATTGACATACTGTTTCTGCTACGATAGCTCCTAATCCTCCATACATGCTATGCTCTTCTACAGTAATGATGCGTCCGGTTTCTTTTGCTGCTTTTAATATTGCTTCAGTATCAGCCGGTTTTAATGTGTGCATGTCAATAACACGTGTGCTGATACCTTCTGAGGCCAGGCGCTTTCCTGCTTCCAATGCATGATAAACAGTTTCGCCGGTACCGATTATGGTGAGGTCTTTTCCGTCTTGCAACTGTATAGACTTACCAATCTGGTAATCGAAGTTATCATCTTCATATACATCTGGAACCGCGTTACGGCCTACACGTACATATACGGGATATGGATAGTCAACCAGTTGTTCTACCAGTTTCCGGGTTTGGCGTGCGTCACTGGGCAATACGATTTGCATTCCCGGGAAAGTACGTAATGCAGCAATATCATGAAGACTGTGATGTGTTGCTCCTAGAGCACCATAAGCAACTCCACCACTGACTCCCAATATCTTTACGGGCTGATTGGAATATGCGATGTCTACTTTAACCTGTTCCAGACTTCTGGCGACATAGAAACACGCAGGTCCGCATACGAATACTTTTTTACCGCATGAAGCTAAACCTGCAGAAATACCAACAGCGTCTTGTTCTGCAATTCCGCATTCTACGAATTGTTCTGGCAATTCTTTTGCAAAATCTGTTAATGTAACAGAACCTCTTGCATCTGTTGTAACTGCAACTATATTTTTATCTTTCTTTCCAAGTTCTACTAATGCATCTGTAAAGCTTTTACGACAAGCAACACTTTTTATTTCCATATCAACACATCTTTTTAAGTTCTTCAATTCGATTTTCAATCTCGGCTATGGCTTGAGTATATTCTTCGCTTGAAGGTACTCCGTGATGCCATTTAAGGATATTTTCCATCAAAGAAACATGGAATCCCTTAGTTGTTCTTAATATAACAAGGTGTGGTTTCCCGTTGTTATAGTCAATATTCTCAAGAGTGTTGACAATTTCTTCTATGCTGTTGCCATTGATATCATGAACATCCCATCCGAAAGCTTCCCAACGGTCGCGTATTGGTTCTATTTTCATCACGTTTTCGGTAGTATCGCTGATTTGAAGTCCGTTGCGGTCTATCAGTGCAACCAGATTATCCAAATTATAATTGCTTCCGGCCATGGCTGCTTCGTATATGGAGCCTTCGCCTTGTTCACCATCTCCCATCAGAACATAAGTGCGATAAGATTTTTTATCCATTTTTGCTGCTATGGCACATCCTACACCGATAGAAAGACCGTGACCGAGAGCTCCACTGTTGAATTCTATACCAGGAACTTCAATGGTCGGATGGCCTGCAAGTACTGATAGATATTCTCCGTATGTATCTACTAATTCTTTAGATATGAATCCTTTTGCTTCCAATACGGAATAGAGCGCTTCAACACAATGTCCTTTACTCATGATGAAACGATCTCTGTTTTCCATTTTTGGATTTTGAGGATCTATATTCATGATGCGAAAATACAATGCTGTCAATGCATTCAATGAAGACAAGTCTCCACCGATATGTCCAGCTTTTGCTTTATACACTACCTCTACAAGGCGTTTTCTGATTTGTTCGCATTTCAAAGTTAACTCTGGAATGCTCATAAGGTTATCCATAGTACTAATAAATTAATTAAATAAATGAATAAGTGTTATATTGATAGTTAGTTTATTTGAAACAAAATTACAGCTAATTTGTATAGTTGCAAAGAAAAACTCTTTTTTGTTTAAATAAAGTTTGTTAATGATGGAGGATTAAGTGTCTGTATGACTTAAAAGCTGATTGTTGAAAAGACCTTGTCTTAAAATCCTTCTTGAATTAAAATATCGGGGCGGAATCCTGTTTTTTGTGCACAGGGCGGTGCAGCGTTGTGCATACAGGGATGCAGTGTTGTGCACCGCCGTGTGCACAACACTGCATCGCGGCGTGCACAAACTTTGTAGCCAAAGAATGATTTTTTAGCAAGGCATGTCCCGACAATTGTCCGGCAACAACCGATGAAAAAACAGCTGTGAAATTAAAGAGAATGTCCGTCTTTTTTTATTGATACCCTGTATTTTCATTCTTATGCTGTCTGTTTCCTGATTCGTTCTTTTTTAATTTCTATATTTGCATGCCGAAAGGTAACAGATGCGGGATTTTGTTCCGGAATGACTGACAGACAAAATCCTTGTTAGGTAGAAATAAATTCATATAGCAGATTATGTTGAAAACAATATTGTTTATAGGTTTGGGAAGTTTTACCGGAGGAGTGCTTCGCTTTCTGATGTCACGCTGGTTGCAACATTGGGTATTGGGCGCCTTTCCTTTAGGAACTTTCGTTGTAAATGTATTGGGATGCCTGGCTATCGGTTTGTTTTACGGATTGTTTGAACAGGGCAATTTGATGAACCCCAATCTGAAGATGTTTCTTACAGTTGGCCTCTGTGGCGGATTTACTACTTTTTCAACCTTTATGAATGAGAATTTTTTGCTGGCCAAAGATGAGAATTTTTTCTACATGGCCTTGTATGTTATGCTCAGTCTGTTGGTTGGCTTTTTTATGTTATATGTTGGGCATATGATTACTAAATTGATATGAGATGAAGATATTACGATTTTATACAAGCAATACCGATAAAATTAAGCACACTTCGGCCTATGAAGCTATCGCTTTTGCAGCAAAGCGTTATGGACTGGCCGGAGCTACTGTGTATAAGGGAATTATGGGGTATGGAGCCAGCAGTGAGCTCTCATCCGTCAAGTTTTGGGAATTGAATGAAAAAATACCGGTAATTGTTGAGATTGTTGATGAAGATGACAAGATAAGCAGTTTCCTGGAGAAGATTGTACCGGTATTGGAAAAGATGCCCAAAGGATGTTTGATTACCTGCCAGAGTACAGAAGTTGTGTTGTTAAAAACCGGTACATCACGATAAGTATTTTCTCAAAAGAGAAACAGATGAAATTTATGTACTTTAAATTCGTTTCTGCATAATCTGTGCAGAGACTTAAATTATATATACTTGTTGCATGAAAATGTTGAAAACCTTAAAAACTTTTCTTTTGGAACGCTAAAATCTATTTATTTTATTATATATTTGTGCGTTAATCTGAGAAACCAATACGAAAATACTATGATAAAAAGAATCTTTTCAGCTTTTGCTGTGGCTACATGCCTTGCCGGAGCTGCCTATGCGCAGTCGGGTGGACTTACCGATATGGCAAACAGTAAATATTCCAAAATGACCAATACACCATTGGGCGCAGTCAGATGGACTGGCGGATTTTGGGGAGAGCGTTTTGATGTATACAGCAACACTTCACTGCAAAGCATGTGGAATACATGGAGTAATCCGGATATATCGCATGGATTCCGTAATTTTGAAATTGCGGCCGGAACTTGTGAAGGTGAACACTGGGGACCTCCGTTCCATGACGGTGACATGTATAAATGGCTGGAAGCCGTAGCTGCTGTTTATGCCGTAAATAAAGACCCGAAGCTGGATGCTTTGATGGACAAGTTTATTGAGCAGGTAGTGAAGGCACAGCGTGCCGACGGATATATTCATACTCCGGTAATCATTGACGAAAGAAACAGAGGAGTAGATTCTCACAGTGAACACCGTGACCAGACCGTTATCGGTACAAAGGTTGGAGCGGAAAATGAAAAGGGAGCTTTTGCCAACCGGTTGAATTTCGAAACTTATAATCTGGGACATCTTATGATGGCGGGTATCGTGCATTATCGTGCTACGGGAAAACGTACATTGTTCGATGCGGCAATCAAGGCCACCGATTTCCTTTGTCATTTTTATGAGACTGCTTCCGCAGAGCTGGCACGCAATGCCATCTGTCCGTCACATTATATGGGAGTGGTTGAGATGTATCGTGCTACCGGAAATCCACGCTATCTTGAATTGTCGAAGAATCTGATAAACATACGCGGAATGGTTGAGAACGGTACGGATGACAATCAAGACCGTATTCCTTTCCGTGAACAGTACAATGCGATGGGGCATGCCGTACGTGCCAATTACCTGTATGCCGGTGTTGCCGATGTATATGCTGAGACCGGTGAAGAACAACTGATGAAGAATCTGACCAGTATCTGGAACGACATAGTAAACCGTAAAATGTATGTGACCGGTGCATGTGGAGCTTTGTATGACGGAACTTCACCCGACGGAACATGCTATGAACCGGACAGCATTCAGAAAGTGCACCAGAGCTACGGACGTGCTTATCAGTTGCCCAACAGCACCGCACACAATGAAACATGTGCCAATATTGGTAACATGCTTTTCAACTGGCGTATGCTTGAGACTACGGGCGATGCCAAATATGCCGATATCGTTGAAACCGCATTGTATAACAGTGTGCTCAGCGGTGTGAGCCTTGACGGAAAACGCTATTTCTATACCAATCCGTTGCGTATGAGCGATGATTTTCCGTATACCCTGCGCTGGCCGAAAGAACGTCAGGAATATATAAGTTGTTTCTGCTGTCCTCCCAACACCTTGCGTACTATTTGTGAGGCACAGAATTATGCCTATACGGTAAGCGACAATGCTTTGTGGTGCAATCTGTACGGACAGAGCGAACTGAAGACAACAATGGGAAAGAATAAGCTGGAGGTATCTCAGGTAACCGGCTATCCTTATGATGGAAAGGTGGTGCTTACCTTCAACGCGGTTCCCAAGAAAGAAGAAATGGCTCTGAACCTGCGTATCCCTGCATGGTGTGACAATGCTACGGTCAAGGTAAACGGAACTCCGGTCAACCTGGCAACAAAAGCCAATACCTATGCAACAGTAAAACGTGTATGGAAGAAAGGTGATGTGGTAGAGCTTGATATGGAAATGCGTGTGAAACTGCTGGAATCAAATCCGCTGGTTGAAGAAACCCGTAATCAGGTAGTTGTAAAACGCGGTCCGCTGGTATATTGCCTCGAAGGTATTGATGTGGCCGATGGCAAACGCATAGACGATGTCCTGATTCCGGCAGATATTCAGTTTACTACCAAAGATATTACAATAGACGGAAGCAAAATGGTGGCATTGGAAGGTGAAGCGCGTCTGATGGATGAGGCTTCATGGGATAATGTGTTGTATCGTGAAGTTGGTTCTGCTACGAAAAAAGTAAAGATTCAGCTGATTCCGTATTTCGCATGGGGTAACCGTGAGAAATCAGAAATGACCGTATGGATGCCGCTGGCCAAATAACCAAGTGCTTACTTTTTCTATTTTATTCAAAAGTCTATGAGAAGTTTATTATCAATCATAATGTTGTCGGCAAGCATCAGCTTGTCGGCAACTGACATTTGGGTCTCGCCTTCGGGGAGTGACAGTGGCGATGGCTCTAAAAACTCTCCCAAAGCAACATTGAATGCGGCCTTGCGTCAGGCGCGTGAGTTACGCCGGTTGAATGACCCGGGAATAAAGGAAGGAATCACGATACATTTGGAAAAAGGGGTGCATAATGTCTATGAACCTCTTTTTGTGCGTCCGGAAGATAGTGGAACATCTGCATCTCCCACAGTGATTTTGGGAGAGGATGGCGCTTCAATCAGCGGTGGAGTTCAGATTATCGGATGGAAGAAACAGGGAAAATTGTGGGTAGCCGATGTGCCTTCGTTCAACGGCCGTCCGCTTGATTTCCGCCAGTTGTGGGTTAATGGAAGCAAGGCTGTAAGAGCCCGCGATGTAGAAGACTTCGAAAAGATGTACCGCATACGCAGTGTAGACAATGAAAACCGCATATTGTGGGTTCCGGCAGAAGCGGTCAAAAAGATAATGAAGGCCCCTTATGCCGAAATGGTTCTTCATGAAATGTGGTGTGTTGCCAATCTGAGAATCAAGTCAGTCGAGATACAGGGTGATTCGGCCGGAGTGCGTTTTCACGATCCCGAAAGCCGGATTCAGTTTGAGCATCCGTGGCCGCGTCCGATGGTGACTACCGATGGACATAATTCTGCGTTTTATCTGACCAATGCAAAAGAACTTCTGGACCGCCCGGGAGAATGGTATCACGATATCAATACCCGTAAACTGTATTATTACCCTCGCGAAGGTGAAGACATGCGGTCGGCAGAAGCCGTAGTTCCCGCTGTTGAAACATTGGTTCGTGTATTGGGAACCATTGACAATCCGGTGAAGAACGTTCTGTTCAAAAACATCAGCTTCAATTATACTACCTGGATGCGTCCGTCTCTGATGGGACATGTTCCCTTGCAGGCCGGAATGTATCTGCTCGACGGGTATCGCATAAATCCTAAGATGATACGTAACTACAACAATCATAAGCTGGATAACCAGGGATGGCTAGGACGTCCGGGAGCAGCCGTACAGGTACGCTTTGCTCAGAATATAGATTTTCAGAATTGTAACTTTGAACACCTGGGTTCAACCGGATTGGATTATGTAGAAGGTGCAAAGGGTGGAACGGTAGACGGCTGTCTGTTCCGGGATATTGCCGGAAACGGAGTCGTAGTGGGAAACTTCTCGCCCGAAGCACACGAAACACATCAGCCGTATGACCCATATGACAACCGCGAACTGTGTACCCATCAGACCATTCGCAACTCATTGTTTACCGATGTAACCAATGAAGATTGGGGATGCGTGGCTATCTGTGCCGGTTATGTTGCCGATATAACGATTGAACATAATGAGATAAATGAAGTCTCTTATACGGGTATCAGTCTGGGATGGGGATGGACGCAGAGTGTAAACTGCATGCGTAACAATGTGGTACGTGCAAACCTGATACATCATTATGCCAAACATATGTATGATACTGCCGGTATTTATACATTGGGAGCACAGCCTAAGAGTTATGTGATGGAGAATGTGGTACACAGTATCTATAAACCGGGCTACGCACATGACCCCAATCACTGGTTCTATCTTTATACAGACGAAGGTTCTTCTTTCATTACGGTAAAAGACAACTGGACGGAAGGAGAAAAATTCCTGAAAAATGCCAACGGACCGGGAAATGTATGGGAAAACAACGGACCGATGGTAAATGACAGTATTAAGGCAAAAGCTGGAATAATAAATAAGAAGAGAATAAAATAAGGTATTATAAGTTTAATAGTATGGAAAACCAAAAAGGAAGTTTGAAAAGCACAATAGCCGTATCCCTTACAAACTATCTGGATGCGGGTGCGATTGTTGCCGGAGCCAGCGGATTGACTCTGTGGCAAAATTATCTCGGATTGACAGAAGGAGATTTGGGTTGGCTTAACGCAATCAGTGCAAACTGTCTTGGAGCTGCTATCGGAGCCATTGTAGGCGGATTCCTGGCCGACAAGTATGGCCGTAAGGCTATTTATACATATAATATGCTGGTATATATGTTGGGAGTGGCAATCATTATGGTTGCCGTAAACTTTCCGATGTTGCTGGCGGGATTTTTAATAACCGGTATTTCTGTAGGTGTGGGTGTGCCTGCATCGTGGACTTATATTTCAGAAAATTCGGAAGTGGGCAACCGCGGACGTAATATCGGTATTTCACAGATGGCGTGGGGAGTAGGCCCTACTATCATTCTGATTCTTGGCATGTTGCTGGCTCCTCCTACCGGCGACGGAACCAGAGGCGTTTTATTTGAGTGGGTAAGATGGTGTGCCGAGACAATCACTGGTGGAACTGTTGAGGGTGGTGCTCTGAATGTGTTCAGTAGCCGCATTGTTTTTGCTTCATTGTTTATCGTGGCACTCATCGCCTGGATGTTGCAGCGCCGTCTGAACGAATCGGAAGAGTGGAAAGCTGCCAAATCTGCTGAGAATAAGGAGGAAAAGGCTGGTACATTCTCGTCTTTTGGTACCTTGCTGACCAATAAGGTAAATGTACGTACCATGATATTCCTGGCAGGAATCTATCTTACATGGAATCTTGTAAGCTCTGTTATGGGATTCTTCCAGCAGCATATTTACGAAACTGCCGGAGGTCTTTCGAATGTCCATGCCAACATGTTGTCGGCTGCACAGTGGATTATTATCATATTCGCCACTTTGGTATTTTCTATGATTGTCGACAAGGTAAATCAGCGCTGGCTTTACTGCTTCGGTGTGGGTATGGGCGTCATTGCATGGCTTATTATTGTAACAATCGGTATTCGCAGCATTTCAGGACTGTTGTTCTTTACACTCCTGTGGGCTATTCAGGCAGGAGTTTCCGTACAGGCTTTTTATGCTTTGTGGGCGTCAGAGCTGTTCCCGGCCAAGTATAGGGCTGCAGCTCAGGGTATCATGTTCTTTGTCGTAAGAGGTGTGTCGGCCGTATGGGGACTTTGCTTCGTATACATTTACGGAGAAAACGGCGAAGGATTCTATCGTGCAGCCTATATCATGATAGCTCTTCTGCTGGTATCGCTTGTAGTAGGAACTATATGGACTCCGCAAACTCGTGGAAAATCGTTGGAACAAATAACTAAGGAAAGATATGGAGATGACAAATAAGGCTACGTGGATTTGGTATCCTGGCGATTATGAAATCTGGTTGGGTAATCAGATGAATAACCGCCGTACGGAAAGAGGAGCTTTTTTCCCTCCTTTCTGGAAAATGGACAGTCATTATGTAACAGTAGAATTCAGTAAGAAACTTGACCTGGCTGAGCCGGAAGAGATATTTATAGCAGCAGAAGGAAAGTATAATGTGAAGCTTGACGGCAAGCTGCAGTTCGGTATGCCGGAACGTTTTCAGCTTCCTGCGGGAAAACACAGCCTGAATATCAAGATATGGAATCAGGCTACTCCTCCTTGTCTGTATATAAAAGGAAAGACAGTCAATACGGATGATTCATGGAAGGTTACCTATGAGGATAAGGAATGGATTGACGAGAGCGGAAAGGCCAGCGATACGTCGGCTACTGTCTATATGGATGCTGCCTGCTGGAATTTCAATGATCCGTCGCAACGTCCGTCCTTGTTCAGACTGAACAGAGTTGCCCAGCAGTCTGTCGGAAAGAAAGAGGAAAAAGATGGCATGCTGTATGATTTTGGCAAGGAGACTTTCGGGTATGTAGTATTGGAGAATCTTTCCGGTTGCGGCCGTGTGAATATATATTATGGTGAGAGTCCCGAAGAGGCTACCGATATGGAATATTGTGAAACGTTAGACCATCTGCAGGTTGAAGGCAGTCGGGTAACCGATTTGTCCGTCAATGAAACGTCGCAGATTACCGGTAACTATACGTTGGGCAACAGCAAGGCTTTCCGTTATGTATTTGTAACAAAGGATGCCGGCGTACAGCTTGGTGATGTAAGCATGCAGTATGAGTTCCTTCCGGTAGATTACAGAGGAAGTTTTAGATGCAATGATGAGGAGCTGAACAGAATCTGGAACATCGGTGCCTATACCATGCACCTGACTACAAGAGAATTCTTTATAGACGGAATAAAGCGTGACCGTTGGGTATGGAGTGGAGATGCCATTCAGAGTTATCTGATGAATTATTATCTCTTCTTCAATAGCGAATGCGTGAAACGTACCATCTGGTTGCTTCGTGGAAAAGATCCGGTGACCAGTCATTCAAATACCATCATGGACTATACGTTCTTCTGGTTCATGAGTATTTATGACTATTATATGTATACGGGCGACAAGCATTTTGTTTCTCAGGTTTATCCCCGTATGCAGACAATGATGGACTATGTGCTGGGAAGAACCAATGCCAATGGTATGGTTGAGGGACTGACCGGTGATTGGGTATTCGTTGATTGGGCCGACGGTTATCTGGATAAGCATGGCGAATTGTCTTTCGAGCAGGTGCTGTTCTGTAAGAGTCTTGAGACTATGGCGCTTTGTGCCGGACTGGCCGGAAATGCCGATGACGTAAAGAAGTACGAGACACTGGCCTCCAATTTGCGTGCCCGCCTGATGCCTGCTTTCTGGAATGCAGCCAAGAAAGCGTTGGTACACAACCGTTTTGACGGGAAGCAAAGTGAAAATGTTACCCGTTATGCCAATATGTTTGCCGTATTCTTCGGCTATCTGTCCGATGAGCAGAAGGAAGAAATCAAACATTCGGTTTTGTTGAATGATGAGGTGTTGAAGATAACAACACCGTATATGCGTTTCTATGAACTGGAAGCACTCTGTGTGATGGGTGAACAGACGGAGGTATTAAAGGAAATGAAAGCATATTGGGGCGGAATGCTTCGTGAAGGTGCTACATCGTTCTGGGAAAAATATAATCCGGAAGAAAAAGGTACGCAGCATCTCACCATGTATGGACGTCCGTACGGAAAGAGTCTGTGTCATGCATGGGGAGCCAGTCCGATTTATTTGTTGGGTAAATACTATCTTGGTGTGCGTCCGGTGAAGGAAGGATATCAGGAATTTGCCGTATCTCCTGTTTTGGGTGGATTGGAATGGATGGAAGGAAGTGTTCCTACTCCCAATGGAGATATACATGTATATATGGATGGTAGTCAGATAAAGATAAAGGCAACCGAAGGAAAGGGTTATCTGTATATCGCATCGCAACAGCTTCCGCAGGCTTCTGCCGGAAATGTAGAGGAGTTGGGTGCTGGAAAATATCGTTTGTGGATAGATACGAAAGATGAAGTTGTAGTGAAATATAATGTTTGATTAAGATGAAGTTATACAAATCAGTTTTTATTTTATTATTGTCGATTGTTGCTGTCGCGTGCAGCAAGGAGAAAGTTACGATTGTGGTGCCGTCGGACGCGAACAACCGGGTGCAATATGCCGGAGAGCGTCTGGAGAAGATTCTGAATCAGTATGGCTATAGTGCAGAGATTGTACAACAGATGCCTGAAGGAGAATCTTCGAATAAGATTATAGCCTTGTCTGTCAGTAAGGAAGACAGTCTGAAGAAAGAAGGATATACCATTAAGACTGAAGGAAATGTTATTTCTGTATGTGGTAATGATGCAAGCGGTGTAATATACGGAACCTGTTATCTGACTGATAACTTGCAGAATCAGGGAAAGTTGGAGGCTCCGGCCGAACTGACGGATGCACCGGAGATGGTGTTGAGAGGTTCTTGTATCGGTATTCAGAAAACAACCATTCTTCCGGGATATCACGTGTATGAATATCCTTATACTCCTGAGAACTTCCCGTGGTTCTATGACAAGGAAAGATGGATTGAATATCTGGATATGCTGGTAGACAACCGTATGAATTCTCTTTATTTGTGGAACGGACATCCTTTTGCTTCGCTGGTAAAACTCAAAGATTATCCTTTTGCCGTAGAGGTAGATGATGAAACCTTCAAGAAGAATGAAGAAATGTATGCTTTCTTGACCGAAGAAGCAGACAAACGCGGTATCTTTGTTATTCAGATGTTCTATAATATTCTGGTATCCAAACCATTTGCAGAACATTATGGTATAAAGACACAAGACCGTAACCGTCCTATTACCCCGTTATTGAGCGATTATACACGTAAGAGCATTGCCGCTTTCATTGAAAAATATCCGAATGTAGGATTGCTGGTATGTCTGGGAGAAGCAATGGATACTTATGAGGATGACGTGAACTGGTTTACCAAGACGATTATCCCCGGTGTAAAGGATGGACTGAAAGCTTTGGGACGTACCGACGAACCGCCTATTCTGGTTCGTGCACATGATACCAACTGTCAGATGGTGATGGATGCAGCTCTTCCTATTTACAAGAACCTGTATACCATGCATAAGTATAACGGTGAGTCGCTTACCACTTATGAACCGAGAGGCCCGTGGGCAAAGATTCACAGCGATTTAAGTTCTTTGGGTTCTACTCATATTGAAAATGTGCATATTCTTGCTAACTTGGAACCGTTCCGTTGGAGTTCTCCGGATTTTGTTCAGAAAGTGGTGAAAGCCATGCACGCTGTACATGGAGCCAACGCTTTGCACTTGTTCCCTCAGGCTTCATATTGGGAATATCCGTATACTGCCGACAAATTGCCTGACGGACAGCGTGAGGAGCAATTGTACCGTGATTGGGCATGGTATAAGATTTGGGGACGTTATGCATGGAATTGCAACCGTGACCGCAATGATGAAATCAAGTATTGGGACCGTGAGTTTGCCAATTTCTACGGCTTGTCTGACGAAGATGCAGATTTCATTCGTGTAGCTTATGAGGAATCGGGCGAAATAGCTCCGAAACTGTTGCGCCGTTTTGGTATTACAGAAGGTAACCGTCAGACTTTGTTGCTGGGAATGTTTGTAAGCCAGCTTGTAAATCCTTATAAATATACCATTTATCCGGGATTCTATGAAAGCTGCGGACCGGAAGGCGAGAAACTGATTGAATACGTTGAAAAGGAATGGAAGAAACAGCCGCATGTAGGTGAGCTTCCTTTGGATATCGTGAACCAGTGTTCAGAACATGGTGATAAGGCTGTTGAAGCTATTGACAAACTGAAAGGAAAGGCAACCAAGAATGCCGAAGAGATGGACCGACTGATTAATGATATGCACTGTTACCGTGAGTTTGCCTATGCATTCAATTATAAAGTAAAGGCTGCAGAACAGGTGTTGAATTATCAGTGGAGCAAGGATTTGAGCTATTTGGATAAGGTTACTCCGTTGTTGGAAAAGAGTCTTGAGCATTATCGCAAGCTTGTAGAGTTGACAAAAGACCATTATCTCTATGCAAACAGCATGCAGACCAGTCAGCGCAGAATCCCAATCGGTGGCGATGACGGAAAGAACAAGACCTGGGAAGAATTGCTGGTACATTATGAGAAAGAGCTGGACAACTTTAAGGCAAATCTCCAGACCTTGAAAGACAAAGCTGCTGGAAAAGTGAAAGATCAGGCTGCAAGCATTGAACCTTTGAAGCCGGCAACAGTCAAATTAACTAGCCAGATGAAACCGGTTAAGCTGACCAAAGGCGCATTGATGATGAGTAATCTGCCCGAGAACAAGGTACAGGATTTGGCTCCGGAACTTGAAGGACTGACTGCTTATTGTCTGGATGGAGCTGCTCAGCGTGAAGAGGGTACCAAGATAGAGTTTGAGTGTACTGCTCCAGTACAGTTGCTGGTTGGTTATTTCAAGGATGACCAGAAGAAGTATGCCAAAGCTCCCAAGTTGGAAACCGATGCTTCGGCTAACGATTATGGTCAGGCAGAGCCGGTATTGACCAATGCAATACATCTGGATAAGATGCCTTTGGCTGATATTCATGCATATCATTTTGAGGCTGGTAAGCATTCGTTGCTGTTGCCCAAAGGATTTACACTGGTTTTAGGATTTACCGATTCCAAGATCAATCCCCGCAATGCAGCGTTGAATGGTACGGATGATGCAATGGACTGGCTGTTTTATTGATACGTAGACTAATAGGGAATGACAAGATTATATAATTAAGATTATTCATAAGCACAATATCGCATGAGCTGTTCTTATTTGGCTCATGTGATGTTGTGTTTATGTGTTTTTCAGCTGGGTAATTTGAAAATAGAAAAAGAATGAAAAAACGATCGTTACTGGTAATGCTGTTGGCTGTGTTGTGCGGATGGAATATGCAGGCACAGCGCCATGTTTCGCAAGAGCGTATGTCGCAAGTCTATGAAGAGGCTAAGACTCCTTACAAGTATGGTTTGGTAATTGCTCCTTCAACCAACAATGCGAAAATAGATTGTCCAACTGTTTTTCGTGAAGGTGATAAGTGGTACATGACGTACGTCCTTTATAATGGTAAAGGAGCCAAGGACGGACGCGGATATGAAACATGGTTGGCCGAAAGTGACAACCTGCTCGAATGGCGGACTTTAGGTCGCGTCCTGTCATATCGTGACGGGGCATGGGATGCCAATCAGAGAGGAGGATTCCCCGGACTGATAGATATGGAATGGGGAGGAAACTATGAGTTGCAGCGTTACAAGGACCGTGCGTGGATGACTTATATCGGTGGTGACGGACGCGGATATGAGGCTGTCGAAAAGCCTCTGTTTGTGGGCCTTGCATGGACCAAACAGAATCCGGCTACAGCACACGAGTGGGAGTCTGCAAAAGAACCCATCCTTTCAATTAATGACAAGGATGTGCAATGGTGGGAGAACCTTACCCAGTATAAGAGTACTGTATATTGGGACAAGAGTGAGACATTGGGAGCGCCCTTTGTCATGTATTACAATGCGGGAGGCATCAATCCGGAAACCAAGATAAAGGGAGAGCGTATAGGTATTGCCTTGTCAAAGAACATGAAAAAGTGGAAGCGTTACGAAGGTAATCCTGTCTTTACTCACGAGGCACAGGGCACCATAACCGGTGATGCTCAGATTCAGAAAATGGGTGATGTGTATGTGATGTTCTATTTTTCGGCATTCAATCCCAGCCGGCCTTACAAGGCCTTCAATACGTTTGCCTGCAGTTATGACATGGTAACATGGGACGACTGGCAAGGAGATGACCTTATCTATCCAACCAAACCCTATGATGAAATGTTTGCTCACAAAAGCTATGTGATAAAACATGACGGGGTAGTATATCATTTTTATTGTGCAGTAAACAACAACGAACAGCGTGGTATTGCGGTGGCTACCAGCAAGCCGATGGGACGTTCAAAAGTACGTTTCCCCGAACCGGAGAGCAAAGACCGCAGAACACTAGTCAGCTTGGACAAGGACTGGACTACCTGGCTGATAACAAAGAATAATCCTGAAGCGCAGAAGCATCAGGTAAATCTTCCTCACAACTGGGATGATTATTACGGATACCGTCAGTTGACACATGGAAATCTGCACGGTACGGCCGGATATCGCAAAGAATTCAAGTTAAATCAGATAGAACCTGAGAAACGCTACTTCCTGCGTTTTGAAGGTGTGGGTACATATGCGGTTATCAAGTTAAACGGAAAAAACCTGGGACGTCATCCCGTAGGCCGCACAACCCTGACGCTGGATGTGACCGATGTCATTGCTACAGACAATGTGTTGGAAGTTACGGCTGAACATCCTGAAATGATAGCCGATATGCCTTGGGTGTGTGGCGGATGTTCTTCCGAGTGGGGATTCAGTGAGGGCTCACAGCCTTTTGGTATTTACCGCCCGGTAGTACTTGAAATAACCGATGAAATCCGTATTGAGCCTTTTGGCGTACATATCTGGCATGATGATAATATCAAGAAAGTATATATTGAGACAGAAATAACGAATTACAGTAAGATAGAACAGACTGTCGAGCTGGTTAACAAACTGAATAATGCCGACGGCATAAAAGTATTCCGTCTGCCGGTTGAAGTTACCTTAAAGCCCGGAGAAACAAAAGTGGTCCGTCAGGAAACGGATATAGAGAATCCTGTATTATGGAGCACAGAGCACCCGTATCTCTACAATCTGGCTACGATGATTAAGCGTGGTATAGCTACCACCGACGAAATCACTACGCCTTTCGGATTCCGTACCATCAGCTGGCCGGTGAAACGCAATGACGGTGACGGACGTTTCTTCCTGAACGGAAAACCGGTATTTATCAACGGTGTATGTGAGTATGAGCATCAGTTCGGTCAAAGCCATGCTTTCAGCAAAGAGCAGGTACAGGCACGCGTAAAGCAGATAAAGAATGCGGGATTCAATGCGTTCCGTGATGCTCACCAGCCCCATAATCTGGAGTATCAGAAATATTGGGATAAGGAAGGTATCTTGTTCTGGACCCAGTTGTCGGCCCATATATGGTATGATACACCGGAATTCCGTGAGAACTTCAAGACCATGCTTCGCCGTTGGGTGAAAGAACGTCGCAACTCGCCTTCCGTAGTTATGTGGGGATTGCAGAATGAAAGCACCCTGCCCAAGGAATTTGCTGAAGAATGTTGTGACATCATCCGTGAGATGGACCCTACAGCGCAGAATATGCGTATCATAACCACCTGTAACGGTGGTGACGGTACCGACTGGAATGTGATACAGAACTGGAGTGGTACTTACGGAGGCAATATCTTTGCGTATGACAAGGAATTGTCACAGAAAAACCAGTTGCTCAACGGTGAGTACGGAGGATGGAGAAGCATTGACCTGCATACCGAACCCGGAGCCGAAAACAGTGACAATGTATGGAGTGAAGAACACATGTGTCACCTGATGGAAGTGAAGGTACGTCTGGCGGAAGAAGCCAAAGACAGCGTGTGCGGACATTTCCAGTGGATATACAGCAGTCATGACAATCCCGGACGCCGTCAGCCCGATGAGGCTTACCGCAAGATTGATAAGGTGGGACCGTTCAATTACAAGGGGTTAGTTACTCCGTGGGAAGAGCCTCTGGATGTATATTACATGTATCGTTCTAACTATGTCAGTCCGAAGAAAGACCCTATGGTCTATATCGTTTCACATACATGGCCTAACCGCTTTACGGAAAGACGCCGGGCTACCATTGAGGTATACAGCAACTGCGATTCCGTACGTCTGTATAACGATGCCGGTGAAGATGCTTTCCTGGGTTACAAGCTGAAAGGTAAAATCGGTACTCATTTCATATGGGCTTTGCGTGATATCCGCTACAACGTATTGCGCGCGGTAGGATATTATCAGGGAAAACCGGTAGCCGAGGATGTAGTGATACTGAACAATCTTCCGGAAGCACCTAATTTTGACCTGCTGTATAAAGACGTGAAACCTATTCTGAAAGGTGAGGAAGGATATCATTACCTGTATCGTATCAATTGCGGTGGAGACGACTATACCGATGAGTTCGGACAGAAGTGGCTCACAGACAATACTTCATACTCTCATTCGTGGGCTGAAGATTTCAAGGAACTGAATCCGTATCTGGCCAGTCAGCGTGTGACATACGACCCTATTCGCGGAACCCGTGACTGGCGTCTGTTCCAGAGTTTCCGTTTCGGCCGTCATAAGCTGAATTACCAGTTCAATGTACCCGACGGAAAATACCGCGTGGAACTGTACTTTGTAGAGCCCTGGCATGGTACGGGCGGAGGAGCTTATACCGATTGTGAGGGATTGAGAATATTCGATGTGGCTGTCAACGGAAAAACCGTTATCGATGACCTTGACATCTGGGCTGAAGCCGGACATGACGGTGCCTTCAAACAGGTTGTGGATGTAGAGGTGACTGGCGGAAAGCTGGTTATAGATTTCCCAGAGGTGAAGGCCGGACAGGCTGTAATCTCTGCCATTGCCATAGCTTCGACCGAGGTGGAACAGGTGCCGGTAAATCTCCGTTACGATGCATGGAGCTGGAAGGAAGCTGCTAAGGATGTGCTTGTAAAAACCCCGAAGGAAATGTTGCCCGAAGATAAGAATGCCCGTGCCAACGTGACCTATGAGGCCGAGGATGCCAAGGTGACCGGAAAATATACCATCAAAGTTCATAAGGACAAGACCGGTGTATTTATGGGAAAAGGCTCAGGCAATAAGATAGAATGGAAGATTTCTACAGGATTGGCACAGATATATGCTCTGCGTTTTAAATACATGAATGAAAGCGGAAAGCCTATCGTCACTAATATGAAATTTGTCGATTCCAAGGGAGTTGTTTTGAAAGACGATGTGTTGACCTTCCCGGAAACACCGGCCAAATGGCGTATGGTAAGTACTACTACCGGAACATTTATCAATGCCGGTCATTATAGAGTTATCATTTCCGGAGAAAATCTTGAAGGACTTTCGTTCGAAGCACTGGATGTGCAGTAATATGTCGTTTGTCCTGCTTTTTCATAAAGGCAGGCAAACGGTAAAAAGCTCTTGAAGCATGCATTTGTTCTCCCTTAAGGCTCAGTCTGCTGGCGACCAAGGCCCAGCGTGCTGGCGGCAAAGGCTCAGCACGGTGAGTGTCAAGGCTCAGCAAACGCCGGACTGGTGAAAAATAATCTGTTGATAAACAGATGGTTTGTAAAGCCTCTTTTCATTATATGAAATGCAGAAGCCTGTAAAACGGGGAAAAAGCATGTAAAGATTGTTGATAACAGAATAAAATAATAACGAGATAAAGAATGAAGCGATTAAAATGTTTATTGGCCTTGTCTCTGGGATTGTTTCTTGGAGTGCAGGCCCAGCAGCACGACTGGGAGAATCATCATGTTCTCCAGATAAACCGTGAACCGGCACGTGCATACTTCATGCCTTACGGAACCAGTCAGGGCGACCGCATGATGTCGCTTAACGGAGTGTGGAAGTTCAATTGGACCAAGACTCCCGATGTCCGTGTGACCGATTTTTACAAAGCAGATTTCAATGATGCTTCGTGGAATGACTTTAAGGTTCCGGCCAATTGGGAAGTGAACGGATATGGTACTCCTATCTATGCTTCGGCCGGTTATGTGTTCCGTATAGACCCTCCGTATGTGATGAAGGAACCGAAACAGAAATATACCACATACGATGAGCGCAATCCGGTTGGGCAGTATCGCCGTTCGTTCGAGTTGCCGGCTGGATGGGAACAGAGCGGACAGACCTTCCTCCGTTTTGACGGAGTGATGAGCGCTTTCTACGTGTGGATAAACGGTGAGAAAGTGGGATACAGTCAGGGTAGCATGGAGCCTTCGGAATTCAATATTACCTCTTATCTGAAAGCCGGAACCAACCAGATTGCCGTTGAAGTATACCGTTACAGTGACGGTTCTTATCTTGAAGACCAGGATTTCTGGCGTTTCGGAGGTATTCATCGTGATGTTACTTTGTTTCATACACCCGATATCCGTATCCGTGACTTCGCGGTACGTACCCTGCCCGACAAGAGTTATGAGAACTTTACGTTGCAGATAGACCCGCAGTTGAGTGTATTCGGTCAGGAAAAAGGCAAAGGATGCAAGGTAGTGGCCGAACTTTTTGACAAAGACGGTGAAAAGGTATTTACCGGCGAGGCACAGGCCGAACCGATTCTTGATTTGGAACATAAGGCAGCCGTTATGAATGAATGGTATCCGCAGCGCGGCCCGCGCAAGCTGGGACGTATCTCCGGAGAGATAAAGGCTCCTCATCGCTGGACTGCCGAGACTCCTTATCTCTATACGCTGAATCTTACCCTTCAGGATGCTTCGGGCAACAGTCTGGAGAAAGTGACAAGCAAGGTAGGTTTCCGCAGTGTGGAAGTACGTCATGGACTGGTTCTGGTCAATGGCCGTCCCATCCGTTTCCGTGGTGTGAACCGTCATGAACATGACCCCTATACGGCCCGTGTGATGACCGAAGAACGCATGCTTCAGGATGTGCTTCTGATGAAGAAGGCAAACATCAATGCCGTGCGTACGGCACACTATCCCAACCATCCGCGTTTTTACGAGTTGTGCGATTCGCTCGGACTTTATGTAATGGATGAGGCCGATATAGAAGAACACGGATTGCGTGGTATGCTGGCCAGTACTTCCGACTGGCATGCAGCTTTTCTTGACCGTGCCATACGCATGGCCGAGCGTGACAAGAATCATGCCTGCATCGTATTCTGGAGCATGGGTAACGAAAGCGGTTACGGACCTAATTTTGCCGCTATATCTGCATGGCTGAAGGATTTTGACCCTACACGCCCCATCCATTATGAGGGAGCGCAGGGAGTAGACGGAAATCCAGACCCTTATACGGTAGATGTAATCAGCCGCTTTTACCCCCGTACGCAGGATGAATATCTGAATCCGGGAATAGAAGAGGGAGCCGACGAAGAGCGTGCTGAGAATGCACGTTGGGAGCGTCTGCTGTCTATCGCACAGCGTACCAACGATACACGTCCGGTACTTACCAGTGAGTATGCGCATTCTATGGGAAATGCGTTGGGCAACTTCCAGGAATACTGGAATGAAATATACAGTCATCCCCGTATGCTCGGCGGATTTATATGGGACTGGGTAGACCAGGGGATTATCCGTACCCTTCCCGACGGACGCAAACAGGTGGCTTACGGAGGAGACTTCGGCGACCAGCCCAACCTGAAGGCTTTCTGCCTGAACGGTATTGTGATGTGCGACCGTGAGATTACTCCCAAATATCTGGAAGTAAAGAAAGTGTATCAGCCGGTTTACATGAAGCTGGTCAACTGGGATGAAGAAACCGGTATTTGTGCCGTAGAAATGACCAACCACAACCATCATGTGGGAGTAGATGCCTACCGTTGCCAATGGACTCTTCTTGACAATGGACGAAAGGTGGCATCCGGTGAAGTCGCATTGCCCTCAATTATTCCGGCAGAATCGAAAAACGTCATGATAGACCTTTCGAAGGAGATAAAGAAGCTCCGTTCGGACAAGAGCGATGTGCGTCTGAACATTTCACTCACACTGAAAGCTGATTGCGACTGGGCACAGGCAGGTCACGAAGTGGCTTACGAACAGCTTGTCCTGCGTAATAACATATTGGATGTGGCAAAGAAAGATATCCGCAGAGGAGCGAAACTCGTAATGACCGATCAGAGAGATGCTGTCATAGTGAAGAATAAAGACGTATCTTTCATGTGGAGCAAATCAAAAGCTGCTTTGGAAAAAGTCATTTACGGCAATCGCGTAGTATTTGATTCAAAAGATACGCTTTCAGCCAATTACTTCCAGGCTTTCCGTGCGCCAACCGATAACGACAAGAGCTTCGGTAACTGGCTTGCCAAAGACTGGAAAAACAATGGCATGGAATGTCCGAAGGTGGATGCGCGGTCATGTACCAGCCGTCTGCTTGAAGATAATCAGGTGGAGGTGAAAACCGTTCAGCAATATAATTACAAGTCCGGTTCCATTCTGGTAGAAAGTACTTGGATAGTGTATGGTGACGGAACCATGGATCTGAAGCAGACTTATACCCCTCAGGGCGAGCTTCCTGAGTTGCCCAGACTGGGATGTGTATTCGTGGCCGACAAGGCATTCGATAATGTAGAATGGTATGGCTACGGACCGATGGAGACCTATCCCGACCGTCACAGGGCAGCTTCTGTCGGATGGTGGAATGCCAAGGCCGGTGACCAGTATACGCATTACGCCCGTCCGCAGGATTCGGGCAATCTGGAATCGGTTGCCGTGATTCGTCTGACCGACGAGAAGGGAACAGGCGTTCAGGTGACAGCGCTTGACAAAACGTTTTCCGCTTCAGCGCTTCCGTATTCAACGATGGATATTTACAATGCATCTCACGACTGTGACCTGAAAGCTTCGGGAGCGGTCTATCTGAATTTGGACGTAGCTGTGCTCGGACTTGGAAACAGCAGTTGCGGACCGGGTGTGCTGAAGAAATATGCCATAGAGAAGAAGGCTCATACGCTGAACGTGCGTATTTCGCCTTACAAAAGAAAATGAATTTAATTTTGTAATCTAAAACTATAGTATGAAGAAGACAATTCTAAGCATTGCTTCGTTACTGTTTGCGACGGGCCTGTGGGCGCAGTCGTCTGTAGAAACGGAGAAGAAGTACCTTTCGGGCACAGGGTGTGACGATATGGTACAGTGGGATTTCATGTGTACCGGTGGTAATAACTCGGGCAAGTGGAGCAAGATTGGCGTTCCTTCTTGCTGGGAATGTCAGGGATTCGGAACTTTCCAGTATGGAATGAAGTTCTACGGAAAAGCTTTCCCCGAAGGTATAGCCGATGAGAAAGGTATGTACAAGTATGAATTTGAGTTGCCGGAGTCATGGAACGGCAAGCAGATAGAGCTTGTATTCGAGGCTGCCATGACCGATACACGCGTAACCATCAACGGCCGTAAAGCCGGTGAGATGCATCAGGGAGGTTTTTACCGTTTTGTTTATAATGTGAGCGACCGTGTATTCTTCGGTCCCAAGAAGAAAAATGTATTGGAGGTAACCGTAAGCAAGGAAAGTGAGAATGCCGGAGTGAATCTGGCAGAACGCCGTGCCGACTACTGGAACTTTGGCGGAATCATCCGTCCGGTATTTATGTTGGCACGTCCGGCCATGAACATCCATCAGGTGGCTATTGATGCGAAAGCCGACGGTTCTTTCAAGACCAACTGTTATCTGAATATAGCCGTACCCGGTGCTAAGGTAAAAACCGCTATTTACGATGCCAAGGGCAAGAAGGTTTCTGAGAGCATGACATCGGTTGCTACCGGAAGCGACCAGTGTCTGGTAGATATGAAAGTCAGCAATCCTGCATTGTGGACAGCAGAGACTCCTAACCTGTATAAGGCTGAGTTTACCCTGCTCGATGCCGAAGGAAAGACTTTGCACCGCATGAGCGAGAAGTTCGGTTTCCGTACGATTGAAGTACGTGAGAGCGACGGCTTGTATATCAACGGGGTAAAAGTGAACATCCGTGGTGTGAACCGTCACAGCTTCCGTCCGGAAAGCGGTCGTACACTGAGCAAGGCAAAGAATATAGAAGATGTACTTCTTATCAAGAGCATGAACATGAATGCCGTTCGTCTGTCTCACTATCCGGCCGATCCGGAGTTTTACGATGCGTGTGACTCTTTGGGACTTTATGTGATGAGCGAACTTTCCGGATGGCACGGTAAGCATGAAACCATTGTCGGTCAGAAGCTCGTGCGTGAGATGGTAGAGCGTGACGTAAATCATCCTTCTATTATCTGGTGGAGCAACGGTAACGAAAAAGGATGGAATGACGAATTGAACGGAGAGTTCCATAAATATGACCCGCAGTTGCGTCCGGTATTGCATCCGCAAGGCAACTTCGGCGGATTTGAGACCATGCACTATCGTTCATACGGAGAGAGCCAGAACTACATGCGTTTGCCTGAAATCTTCATGCCGACAGAATTCCTGCACGGTTTGTATGACGGTGGTCACGGAGCCGGACTTTATGACTATTGGGAAATGATGCGCAAGCATCCCCGTTGTGCCGGAGGATTCCTTTGGGTATTGGCCGATGAAGGAGTGAAACGTGTGGATATGGGTGGTTTCATCGATAACGTGGGCAACTATGGAGCCGATGGTATCGTTGGTCCTCACCATGAGAAAGAAGGCAGTTACTGGACTGTTAAGCAGGTATGGTGTCCGGTTCAGATAATGAATCAGCATATAGGTTCAGACTTCGACGGAGTGCTGAACGTAGAAAACCGTTATGACTTCCTGAATGTCAATACCTGCAAGTTCATCTGGAAACAGGTTGCTTTCCCGGGTGCATTTGAGAAAGGTGAGATGAAAGTTCTGAAACAGGGAGAAGTAAAAGGTACCGATATTCCTGCTCACGGCAAAGGTACGGTAACCATTCCGAAAATTGCGGAAGGAGCCGATGCACTGATGGTAACTGTTGTAGACAAATACGGTGATGAACTCTTTACATGGTCATATCCGTTGACTTATATGGCAGAGAACGTTACTTTGGCAACTGCCGGAAACAAACCGTCATATCAGCAGGATGACAAGATGCTCATCGTTTCGGCCAACGGACGTGTGTTCAGTTTCAGCAAGCAGGACGGACAGTTGAAAGGTGTTTCTGTCAACGGTAAGCTTATCGAACTGAAAGACGGTCCTCGCTTCATTTGCGCCAAACGTGCCGACCGTTCCATGGACCAGTTCTATAACCACGATGACAAGGACGCAGAAAAGAAGAAAACCCAATATTATGAGTTTGAAGACCAGGGTAAGTTCGTATCACTCGATGTGAAGGAAGAAAACAACTGCGTAGTGGTTACTGCCAACTACAAGCTGGGATGTTTTGACAAGGCTGTATGGACCATTGACGCTGAAGGTACCGCAGCACTCGACTTCACTTATAACTTCTCAGGAGTGGTTGACCTGATGGGTGTGAAGTTTGATTATCCTGAAGAAAACGTATTAAGCAAGCGCTGGTTGGGCGACGGTCCTTATCGCGTATGGCAGAACCGTGTACATGGTCCGCAATACGGAGTATGGGAGAATGATTACAATGACCCTATTCCGGGTGAGAGCTTCACTTATCCCGAGTTCAAGGGATACTTCGCTCATGTATCATGGATGAATCTGCGTACCAAACAGGGCGTTATCACCATACAGAACGAAACTCCCGATTCTTATATCGGAGTATATGAACCGCGTGATGGACGTGACCATCTGCTTTATACCTTGCCTAAGACCGGTATCTCTGTAATGAAGGTGATTCCTCCGGTTCGCAACAAGGTAAATACAACCGACTTGATTGGTCCTTCTTCACAGGCTAAATGGGTAGACGGCCCGCAGAACGGACGTATTGTATTGAGCTTTGAATAACAGCTGGAAATAATATCCTGATGGAAAAGGTTGCGCATAGCCCTCTGATTATGTGCAACCTTTTTTCTTGAATATCTGCCTTGGTGTATTTTCTTTGTTGTTTTTACATTCAGACGCAGATATTTCTTTAACTTTGTATACGATGGACAATATGCTACAGTTTGTTCATCGACAGACTAATCAAACCTTTAGTGCTGCGTATCACATAACGGGATACGTTTAACTTAAATGAAGCTATTATGAAAAATAATCTGTTGGCGAAATGTGGAATGGCGCTTGCCCTGTTTGCCGGTTTGCATACAAATGCTGCGGCACAGAATGCAACTGTTCCTCTGGAGAAGCAGTTCACACAGTTTTCATCCGAAGAAGCAAAACCCTGGACTTTCTGGTATTGGATGTTTGGTGCCGTAACGAAAGACGGTATCAAGGCCGATTTGGAGGCTATGAGCCGCATCGGTCTGGGAGGAGCTTACCTGATGCCTATCAAATCCGTTTCACAAGGACCGGAATTCAAGGGACAGGCCGAACAGCTCTCGCCCGAATGGTGGGAGATGGTGCGTTACAGCATGGAGCAGGCCGACCGTCTGGGACTGAAACTGGGAATGCACATCTGCGACGGGTTTGCATTGGCCGGCGGACCATGGATAACTCCTGCCGAATCAATGCAGAAAGTAGTATTTGCAGATACTGTCGTACAGGGAGGAACCATTATGAACCTGAAGCTTCCGGTACCTGAAAGCTATAAGGGATATTATGAAGATATCGCAGTATATGCACTTCCCGTAAAGGGAACTGAAATATCCGATACTCCAAAGATAACCTGTGGCAATGTCAATATTCAGACGAAAGCCGACAAGTCAGTGACTATCGATGAAAAGGGAGTGATACGTGCTTCCGAACCGTGCTGGATTCAGTATGAGTATCCGCAGCCCATCACTTGCCACAATATAGAAATCATATTGAACGGTAATAATTATCAGGCTCACCGTCTGAAGGTAATGGCCAGTGACGATGGCGTAAGTTTCCGCATGGTGAAGCAGTTGGAACCGGCCCGTCAGGGATGGCAGAATACCGATGAGAACTCTACTTATTCCATTCCGAGAACTACTGCCCGTTATTTCCGTTTCTACTGGACTCCCGAAGGCAGTGAACCGGGCAGTGAAGATATGGATGCTGCCAAATGGAAACCTAATCTGAAGATAAAGAAAATCGTACTTCGTGATACGCCGCTTCTGAATCAGTGGGAAGGAAAGACCGGACTGGTGTGGAGAGTTGCCAAGGATACACCGGACAATGAGGTTACTGCCGACGACTGTATCAAACTTGCCGAAATCGTAGATGTTACCTCTTCGCTGAAGAACGGCCATCTTAGCACGGCACTTCCTAAAGGCCAGTGGCGCATCTTGCGTATGGGACATACCTCTACGGGACATGAGAATGCTACCGGCGGTGGTGGAAAAGGATTGGAATGCAGTAAGTTTGATGCAGATATTGTAAGAAAGCAGTTTGATAACTGGTTTGCAAAAGCCTTCGAAAAGACCGACCCCGCTCTGGCACGCCGTGTGTTGAAATACATGCACGTTGACAGCTGGGAATGCGGATGTCAGAACTGGAGCCGCAACTTTGCTTCGGAGTTCAAGAAGAGAAGAGGATATGACCTGATGCCCTATATGCCGCTGTTTGCCGGTATTCCGGTTGAAAGTGCGGCCAAGTCGGAACAGGTATTGCGTGATGTGCGTACTACATGTGCCGAGCTGGTAAAAGACGTATTTTATGAAACCTTGGCACAATGCGCCAAAGAGTACGATTGCCAGTTCTCTGCCGAGTGTGTGGCACCGACCATGGTAAGTGACGGATTGCTGCATTACCAGATGGTAGACTTGCCGATGGGAGAGTTCTGGTTGCGTAGTCCGACGCATGACAAACCGAATGATATGCTCGATGCCATCAGTGGAGCGCATATTTACGGAAAACGCATCATTCAGGCAGAAGGATTTACTGAGGTGCGCGGTACGTGGGATGAATCGCCCGCTACCGTAAAGGCTTTGCTCGACCGTAATTATGCACTGGGTATCAACAAGCTCTTTTTCCACGTGAATACCCATAATCCGTATATGGACAAGAAACCCGGTATGACGCTCGACGGTATCGGATTCTTCTTCCAGCGAGACAATACATGGTTTGATTATGGAGGCAAGGGAATGGTAGATTACATCCGCCGTTGCCAGACTCTTCTGCAATACGGATATCCGGTAACCGATATCGCCGTGTTTACCGGTGAGGAAATGCCGCGTCGTGCAGTGCTTCCCGAACGTCTGGTTCCGATGCTTCCGGGTATTTTCGGCAAGAAACGTGTGCTTAGCGAGCAGGTGCGTCTGGCCAATGTGGGAGAACCTTTGCGTACAATGCCTGTAGGAGTAACTCATTCGGCAAATATGGCCGACCCTGAAAAGTGGGTGAACCCGCTGCGGGGATATGCTTATGATTCGTTCAACCGTGATGCGCTGTTGCGTCTGGCTTCGGCCGACAATACAAAGGGAGTGATTACAATGCCCTGGGGGGCGGAATACAGAGTGCTTGTTGTTCCTGAAACCCGTCCGATGATGCCCAATAAGGTATCTTCGCCCGAAGTGGAAAAGAAATTGAAAGAACTGTATCAGTCGGGAGTACTGATTATCCGTGAACCATATTTGTATGATGATTTCTCCGACTACGGTCTGGAGCGTGATGTGGTTGTTCCTGAAAACGTCGCATGGACTCATCGTCGCGGAGAGGAAGCCGATATATATTTCATTGCCAATCAGAAAGAGAACGAAGCACAGGAGTTTGTGGCGTCGTTCCGTATCAAGGATATGAAACCGGAGTTGTGGAATCCGATGACCGGTGAGATATCGGAACCTCTGGTATGGAAGAAGGACGGTGACCGGATAGAAGTAGAGCTCTCGCTCGACGCAGCAGAGTCAATGTTCGTGGTATTCCGTAAACCGCTTGTTGAAGGTGAAGGACAGGCTGTGGCACAGAGCATCCGTCGCATACCTTTTGATGTCAAGGAATGGAACGTACACTTCAATACACTGAACAAGGATATCCAGCTTACTGCATTGACCGACTGGACGAAATCGACCGACGAGCAGATACGTTATTATTCGGGAACTGCCGTATACAAGTCGGAGTTTAAATGGAATCCGGGTAAATCGGAAGAAGGAAGCCGTATTTATCTAGAGCTGGGTGAGTTGCACGATGTTGCATTGGTACGCATCAACGGCAAGGTGTGTGGTATCGTATGGACCGCACCTTATGAGGTTGAGGTGACAGGGGTATTGGAAAAGGGTAAGAATACCATCGAAATAGAGGTAGTGAATACCTGGGCCAATGCCTTGTTGGGTTCTGATACCGGAAAGGCTCCGTTCAGTGGAATATGGACCAATGCCAAATACCGCCGTGCCGATAAAGAGCTCATACCTGCCGGTCTGGTAGGACCGTTGAAGTGGAAACTGGTAAAATAAGAACAAATTTTAAAACTTAATCAATATGAAATGGATAAACATGCTGATGGCACTGGTTGTATTTCAGTTTACAGCCGTCCAGTTGAGGGCAGATATCAAGCTTCCTGCCTTCTTTGCCGACAATATGGTGCTGCAGCAAAAAGCAAATGCAAATTTATGGGGATGGGCTTCTCCGAAGAAGCAAGTGAGTGTGAAAACAGGTTGGAACGGAAAAACCTATACTACGACAGCCGATGCCGCAGGAAAGTGGAAGATGGCTGTTGAAACTCCTTCAGCCGGCGGACCTTATGACATTGTTATCAGTGACGGTAAGGCACTTACTCTGAAGAATATACTGATTGGTGAGGTATGGGTATGCTCCGGACAAAGCAATATGGAAATGCCGATGAAGGGATTCAAGATGCAGCCGGTTGAAGGAGCCAATATGGCAGCTGCTTACAGCAAGAATCCGAATATCCGTCTGTTTACGGTAGCGCGTAATTCACAGACTACACCGCAGGATACGGTAAAGGGAAAATGGCAGGAGGCCTGTGCCGAAAGTGTGCGTGAGTTCAGCGCCACAGCCTATTATTTCGGCCGCATGCTCAATGAAGTGCTCGATGTTCCGGTAGGACTGATTGTAGCTGCGTGGGGTGGTTCTGCCTGTGAGGCATGGATGAATCCCGAATGGATAAAAGACGAGTGGATGAAGAACTATAAATATCCCATACCGGCCAAAGACGGAAAGATTCCTTCAGAGAACCGTACGGCAACCGTTCTTTACAACGGAATGCTTCATCCGTTGATTGGGTATACCATGAAAGGCGTTATCTGGTATCAGGGTGAAGACAATTATGACCGTTCTTCTACGTATGCCGACCAGTTGAGCACCATGGTAAAAGGCTGGCGTTCGGAGTGGGGACAAGGTGAATTCCCGTTCTATTATTGCCAGATAGCACCGTATGATTATTCGTTGCTTTTCAAGAAAGGCGAAGAAGTTATCAATTCGGCTTATTTGCGTGAACAGCAGGCAAAGGCAGAGTTCATGATTCCCAACTGCGGTATGGCAGTACTGATGGATGCCGGTTTGGAGTCGTGCATTCACCCGCGTCAGAAGAGTGTAGCCGGAGAGCGTCTCTGCCTGCAGGCATTATGCAAGACTTACGGTGTGAAAGGACTGGTGTGCGACCCGCCCATTTACAAGAGCATGGAAGTGAAGAACGATACCGTTATCATTACTTTCGACCGTAACAAGATGTGGCCGGCTGGTAAGGGCGTGTTCGAATCAAAGAATTTCAAGGTGGCCGGTGAAGACCGTGTGTTCTATCCTGCCAAGGCTTGGATTGTGCAGAAACACGTATACGTGAAGAGTGAGAAAGTGCCCCATCCGGTAGCAGTCCGCTACGCCTTTGAAAACTGGGCCGACGGCGATTTGTTCGGTGAAGAGATACCTGTTTCTTCTTTCCGTTCAGATAACTGGCCCGAAACACGTACCATCAAGGAATAAGAATAAGTTCCATTGTTTTATATACAGGCACAAGTCCTTATGGTGTATCATCTTTTGAAATAGAAACATGATATCTGTCGGGACTTGTGCCTTCTTAATTATCAGGAAACTATGCGCAAGATTTTAACAATGCTGTTCCTTATGGCCGTGACAACGGGACTTTATGCCCAGCCGGCCGATTATGTATGGAATACCCAAAGCAAGAATTCTTCCGAGTCCATGCCTTGTGGAGGAGGAGATATCGGAATGAATGTATGGGTTGAAAACGGTGATTTGCTCTTCTATATCAGCCGTAGCGGTGCGTTTGATGAGCATAACACGTTGCTGAAGCAGGGACGTGTGCGTGTAAGGCTGAGCGACCCGTCGCTCACGGGCACAGAGTTTCGTCAGACCTTGAAGCTGTCCGACGGTTATACCGAAGTACGTCTGAAAGGAGTAACCATGCAGCTGTGGGCCGATGTGTTCAATCCGGTAATTCATCTGGAGCTTTCGGCCGATAAGGCTTTTACCTACGAACTCTCTTATGAGAACTGGCGTTATAAGGACCGTCCTATCCGGAAAGGCGAAGGGCAGCAGTGCTCCTATAAGTGGGCTGTTCCCAAGAATGCCGCGACTGTACGCGATTCTGTTTATGCTTCAGATCGCGAAGTTGTCTTCTTCCATCAGAACCCTTTGCTGACCGTTTTTGATGAGGTTGTCAGCCAGCAGGGACTGGAAGGTGTGAAAAGCCGTATGATGAACCCTATCGGCAATCTGATTTTCGGAGGAAAACTGGTAGGAAACAATCTGGTTTATGCCGGTACTTCGCAAGGTGAATATGCCGGGACCGATTATAAAAGCTGGAACTTCCGTGCCGGAAATCCTTCGCGCAGTCATGAAGTACTGATTGCACTTTATACGGAACAGACACCCGACATTGAAACCTGGAAGAATAACCTGAATGAAACGCTTGCTTCCGTCGATACGGAAAATGACCGGAAGAGCTCCCGTTCGTGGTGGAACAATTTTTGGATAAGAAGTTTTATCGAGTCTGATTCCGAACAGGCTGGAAACATTGCACGCAACTATACCCTGTTCCGATACATGCTGGGCTGTAATGCATACGGAACTTATCCTACCAAATTCAACGGAGGCCTCTTTACGTTCGACCCCGTGGGTGTAGATGCCAATCAGGCATTCACTCCCGATTATCGCAAATGGGGCGGAGGCACGATGACGGCACAGAACCAGCGTCTGGTTTACTGGGGGATGCTGAAAAGCGGCGACTTCGACATGATGCCCGCACAGTTTGACTTTTACCGTCGCATGCTCGATAATGCCGAGTTGCGCAGCCTGGTTTACTGGGGACATTCGGGCGGATGTTTCTGCGAACAGATTGAAAACTTCGGTCTTCCCAATCCGGCAGAATACGGTTCGAAGCGTCCTGCCGGTTTTGATCCGGGACTGGAGTATAATGCCTGGCTGGAGTATGAGTGGGATACCGTACTGGAGTTCTGCCAGATGATTCTTGAGACCAACCGTTATGCCGATGCAGAGATTGAAACCTATCTGCCGCTAGTGGAGAGTGCGCTGACATTCTTTGACGAGCATTACCGTTATCTGGCTTCCCGTCGCGGAAACAAGGAACTCGACGGCAACGGAAAACTGATATTGTATCCCGGTTCTGGTTGTGAGACCTATAAGATGGCCTATAATGCGGCTTCTACGGTTGCGGCCCTTCGCACAGTGACTTCAACGCTTATCGAGATAAAGGAGAAGAGGGGAGATGACGATGTATTCCGTTGGAAGCAGCTTCTGGAACGCATACCGGAGATTCCACATCGTGTTCTTGACGGACATGAGATGATTGCCCCTGCCATTGTGTGGGAGCGGGTGAACAATGTAGAGAGTCCGCAGCTCTACCCTGTTTTCCCGTGGAGAATGTATACCGTAACATCGCCCGACAAGAACAAGCTGGAAGTAGCCCGCAATACCTATCTTTATGACCCCGATACCTTGAAGTTCAGAACTTCGAAGGGATGGAAGCAGGACAACATCTGGGCTGCCTGTCTGGGGCTTACCGATGAGGCTGCCAAGTGGACCGGTGAAAAGCTGGCCGATGGTCCGCACCGTTTCCCTGCATTCTGGGGACCGGGTTATGACTGGACGCCCGACCACAACTGGGGTGGCAGCGGAATGATAGGTCTGCAGGAGATGTTGCTTCAGACCGAAGGTGAGAAGATTTATCTGCTGCCCGCCTGGAAGAAAGAATGGAACGTGCATTTCAAATTGCATGCTCCCGGCAATACTACCGTTGAACTGGAATACAAGAACGGAAAGGTGAAGAAACTTGTCGTTACACCCAAAGAACGTGAAAAGGATGTGGTGATTATGAGATGACACAATATTCCCGATGGGGATACCAGTATAGCGGCTGCACTCTCAAGGTCGGATAAGGACTTTGGGAGTGCAGTTTTTTTTATCATGGGTCTCACTGATGGAGAAGGGGAACGTAAGAGAGTATTGACGGCTGACGTGTTCGGAAAATAAGCATAATTCTTTGGTAATTGCAGTGAACTTAAGCGTGTAATGTAGTTGTTTTGTTTATAAAAATAATTGTAGATAAATAATAATGCATATCTTTATGGCATATTCCCGAAATAAGTAATCATGTATAATAAATCAAAGTTATGATGATGCGTTGGTTAATATTGCTGTTTATGATTCTCGTTTCACTGACAAGTGAGGCTGGAGATATGTGTGTTGTAAAGGCTTCCATGCTGAACATCAGAGAAGACCCTTCAACTACTTCTGCTGTAGTCGGAAAGTTAACAGAGGGAGAAGAAATAGAGTTGATTGCCATAGATGACGGATGGGCAAAAATAATTTATCGGGGAGATACCTGTTATGCGGCAGCCGAATATTTATCTCCGATTCAAAAAACGGATAAATCAGGGCTGCCTGCATGGAGAAATCCTGATGAGGGCAAAGGAACGTGGGGAAAAATGGGATATTATTTTTCTACCGACAGAATCATGGAGGCTTTGCCCGATTTTGGATTTTTGAGAGGGAAATTGCCTTTTGACCCCGACCGTTGTTTTTATATCGCTTTTGTATTGTTACTGTTGTCGGGCATAACATTTCCTTTCTTTGAAGACCGGATAAGATACTGTAATGTCTGGTATTGGATATATTACATTGTCACGATGGTTATTTCCGGTTGTGAACTGCTGTATATCTTTGCCTCACCCGACCCTCTTGGCTTCTGTGATATCAATAACGTATGGTTTGTAACCGCCTTGTTTTATTTCTTGCTTTGTGGACTGGCTCTTTACCAACAGCTGAAACTGTTTTCCACCATTCTGTTTGTTACTCAAAGCGATGATGATTTTGATTTCAAGGCCGGACTGAGTGTTAAGCTTATCATGCTTGCCGTGATATATTTTATGGCTTCGATTGTAGTCTTTCATTTTGGTGAACATTTTCCCGTATGGATGAATTATTCAGTAATCGGAATACTTTTATTGCCCATATTGCTGATGTGTTATCGGGCAATAGCAGATAGGAACGTCATCACATTTGTCATATTGCTTCTTTTCTATCTCATTGCAGGGACTGCTATCTTTTGTTTGTATAGCATAATAGGAATGGTTATATTGGTTCTTGCATTTGTAGCTCTTGTTTTAAGCCTGCTTGGAGATGATTTCCGTATGTATGTGAAGAAAGACGGTTTGTGGTATTGGTGTGATTATGAAACATGGATGGAAGGGCGCAGTATGAATGTGTGGGATGATTGGACCTCTACTTTTGACAGAAATATGGTAAAGTAAAAAAAATACCGGGAATGATAACAGAAATAGATTAAAGATAGAAACGGATTATAGTACTATTATGAAACCTGTTTATTTACAACTGTCTGAAGCGGTAGAGAAGTTGCCTTGCGGAGCATCTCATTTTTGGGGAAATCCGGATTTGCCATCTGAATACGATTATCCCGTATATCTTGATGAGAAAGGAAATGAGCGTCCCTATGTCTTCATATGCCAGATTAATCTCGAAGAAGTTGCGCCTTATGATGTTGATAATGTCCTCCCACATGGAGGCATGCTTCTTTTCTTTGCAAAGATAGATACTTATCTTGGAGATTATATATCAGATGATATTATTGGGGGAGTCATAAGTGATACCAGCGCGGTGAAAGTTCTTCATTTCCCGTCTTGCAAGAATCTGCGTGAGGTCGTATACATGAACGGTGAATCTTGCAGGACAGTTCCCCATGAACTGAAAATAGATTTTCATGCGGATTTGATGCATGTGTCAGACGAACATGCCCTTTTGGCCCATCCTACCTACAGACCATGGGAAAATTGGGATGCTCCGTATGAAGACTGGATGATTCTGTTGCAGGTTGATTCCTTTGAAGGAAAAGATTTTCAGCTCAACCTGATGGATGTGGGAGTATTGGATTTTCTGATATCTCCTTCTGATTTAAAACAGCATAGCTTTGATAATGTGCGTGCTATTGTTTTGTCGTCTTGATTGTATCAACCGCTATAAAACTTCATGGCCACCCGTTGAAAAGTTTATCCTTAACTTAAGTATATATATCCTTAGGTTGAGGATATGTATCCTTAAGCTGAGGATATGTATCCTTAGCCTAAGGATAAACTTTTATCAGAGTATCAATGAATTACAGAAGCTGTGTGGAATAAGTAATTTATGAATGGATAATATCTTGTAAACTGGTGTTCTATATGTAAGAAGACGGCTATACCGGCATTCTGTTTATGAGTCCGGTATAGCCGTCAGTCATTATAAGGAAGTTTTTTTCATTTCTCCTTTGGCACCCGTTGCCGACAATCAGAACGTAGCCACTGCCGGCCGTAGAGGACCTATGCTTTTGCAAGATGTATGGTTCCTTGAGAAGCTGGCCCATTTTGACCGTGAAGTTATCCCCGAACGCCGTATGCATGCCAAAGGTTCGGGAGCATATGGTAAGTTTACGGTTACTCATGATATTACCCGCTATACGAAGGCTGCCATCTTTTCGCAGATAGGCAAGGAAACGGAAGTTTTCGTACGTTTCTCTACCGTAGCCGGAGAGCGTGGAGCTGCCGATGCGGAAAGAGATATCCGCGGATTTGCCATCAAATTTTATACGGAAGAAGGAAACTGGGATCTGGTAGGAAACAATACACCGGTGTTTTTCCTGCGTGACCCGTTGAAATTCCCCGATTTGAACCATGCCGTAAAACGTGACCCTCGTACCCATATGCGCAGTGCACGCAACAACTGGGATTTCTGGACACTTCTGCCCGAAGCGCTTCATCAGATAACCATTACCATGAGTGACAGAGGTATACCTTATTCGTACCGTCATATGCACGGGTTCGGAAGCCATACCTTTTCATTCATCAATGCTGCCGGTGAACGTAATTGGGTGAAATTCCATCTGCATACCCAGCAGGGAATCAAGAACCTTACCGATCAGGAAGCTGAAGCGATTATCGGTAAAGACCGTGAAAGCCATCACCGTGATCTCTTTGAGAGCATTGAAAAGGGTGACTTCCCAAGATGGACCATGTATGTTCAGATTATGACTGAGGAACAGGCAAAAAACGCACCTTACAATCCGTTCGACCTGACCAAGGTATGGTCGCAGAAAGAGTATCCGCTGATAGAAGTCGGTGTGCTGGAGCTGAACCGCAATCCGGAGAATTATTTTGCCGATGTGGAGCAGGCCGCATTCAATCCGGCCAATGTGGTGCCGGGAATCGGATTCTCGCCCGACCGTATGTTGCAGGGACGTCTGTTCTCGTACGGTGATGCGCAACGTTACCGTTTGGGAGTGAACCATCATCAGATTCCGGTAAACCGCAGCCGTTGTCCTTTCCTGAACATGTATCATCGTGACGGACAGATGCGTGTAGACGGCAATCATGGAGCAACTTTGGGTTATGAACCGAACGGTTACGGAGAGTGGCAAGACCAGCCGGAATACAAGGAACCTCCTTTGGAACTGGACGGAAGCGCCTATCAATGGGATTTCAGAGAAGATGACTCTGATTACTATTCACAACCCGGAGCACTGTTCCGACTGATGACTCCGGAACAACAGCAGGTGTTGTTTGACAATACGGCCCGTTCTATGGGTGATATACCTGAAGAAATCAAGATACGTCATATCCGCAACTGTGCAAAAGCCGATAAGGCTTACGGTCTTGGAGTGGCACGTGCTTTGGGATTGGAGCATGTATTGACAGAATGATATTTACCTGAAACTTGTAAATGAAGAAAGCGGTATATAAACTGCGAAAGCAGATTTATATACCGCTGATTAATGTTTGTACGAGGGAAAGAATATGTTCTGAATTCCGATTCTTTAAATCTCTTTTATTGGAAAAGCTCCTGAAGTTTGTTGGCCAGAGCTTCACCCCGTAAATTCTCACCAACCATTATTCCTTTAGCGTCAATCAGATACATGGTAGGAACGAACCTTACCTTGTAAAGGTCGGCAACTCCGGTTTCATCCAGGAAATTGTTCCATGGAAGGTTTTCTTCTTTCAGTGCCTTTTCCCAATCTGCTTTGTTCTTGTCGATAGAGATACTTATGATGCTGAATCCTTTTTCGGCATACTGTGCATAAAGCTTTTTGAGGTTAGGTATTTCCTTACGGCATGGGTTGCACCACGATGCCCAGAAATCTATCAGAATGTATTTTTTTCCTTGGCACAGTTCTGAAAGGGTGATTTCTTTTCCGTCATTGTCTTTTACGGTAAACTCCTGAACTTTGCTACCTTCTTTTCCGGCCGGATAGAGTTCCTCTTTTACCAGTTGTCCGTAATAGGAATTCTTTGCTTCGGGAGAGAGTGCCTCATACCATGAGGCTGTGTTTTTATCCAGGTAACTGGTAAGTGAAATCATCATCAGTGGTCCCCAGAAAGAGTCCTTGTTGTCTATAACAGTCTTGCGGTAAACAGAATCTACAATCTGGAAGAATCGTGCATCATCGGCAGCTCTGGCCTTTCCGGCTTCACTTTCACGAAGTTCTTTGATCCTTGCCTGGTCTTTGGCTTTATAGGCTTCTTGCAAAAGACTGTCAAAAGAAGCATGCTTTTGAGCATTGGCTTTGTATAATGATTCCGTATAAGTGCGTACCTGCATGAGGGAGTCATAGCGCGCACTAAGCGGTGAGCCTGATATTGAAAGTGATTCGAGGTTATAAATGGTACTACCGTTACTTGTTTGTGGAGTGACTTTTCCCTTAACTTCCATTTGGGTGTTTTCAAGCATTATGTTGCGTGAACCATATGCGTCTTTTACCAATAATATCACAGCTCTGGGTTCTTCAGTCTTGCCGGTAAATACAAACTGACCGTTGACAACAACCGTATCGGCTATTGGCTTTTCGTTGTTATGGCTTAACGGAACGAGTTGTATGTGTGTGCCTTCGGGTAATCCTTCTATGTTTCCTTTTAAAGTATATCCTTCAGAAGAATTCTGGCTGTTGCATGCCATAATTGGCAATCCTAATAAGGCAATCAGAAATAGGTTTTTCTTTTTCATAAGTTAATGGGTTTATTTAGATACGTTTTGTTGTATGGTTCCGTTTCCGGGATTGTTTATAGCTCCGGCAGGGAATGGCATTGTCCACATATGTGATGTAGGGCTCAGGCTGTACTCCTTTCCATTATAGGTCTTGGTTAATGTACGTGCATAGTTGCTTTCCATATTGAGACGGCGTGCATCGGCAAACGGAACGATAGAGAATATCAGTTCGTTGTCTTTGGTACGTCGAATCAGTTTGACGGCTTCTTCGAGTGTACTTGCCTGTAACGGTTGATAGACATCCGGGCGGATACGTGTTTCACGAACGGTGTTCAGAGTGTTCATGGCTTCGGTGAAGTCATTGTTCTGTGCCAGTCGGGCCTGACATTCAGCCTTGATAAGATAGACTTCGCAAGTGGTGAGACCTCCATGATTGAAGAATCCTGATTCCAAAGCCTTGTAATAAGTATCGTTATTATCGACTTTCAGTTTCCAGCGTGAGAGGAAGCGGGCATCGCCTTCTTCAAAACGTTCGGCTCTTTCTACCGGAATGTTGTATTCGTAAGAGTCGTAGTTTGATTGTACTCCGTAGCGCAGGTAATAATTTTCTACATAGTCATATTGCATGGGAGTAACCAGTTTGTCATAATTGTCCGGATCTTCGATGGCAGCCTTGTGCTCATCATAAAAAGCATTCCAGTCATATAGCCGGTCATTCTGTCCTAGAGCCAGGTTGGCATATTCCAGAGCTTTGTCATAGTTCTGCATCTGGAGGTAGATACGTGCCAGTAAGGCATAGCCGGCTCCCAGATTCGGATGAATGGCAGTCATTGATACTTCGGGCAGTCCGCCGTTAATGGCTTCCTGAACATCCTGAATCATGATTTCATACATTTTTTGTATGGATACCTGTTCCCAGGGAGCATTGATAACGGCACTTGTAATATAAGGTACGCTCAGTTTCTCAGAAGCTGTTGCAGCATTGTAAGTGTCGGCGTAGTAATTGGTCAACACATAGAAACAGGTAGCTCGTATTACTTTTGCATATGCTATGACTTCGGCTTTTTCTGCTTCGGTAGCTTCGGTTGCCGATGGCGCATTTTCTATAATCAGGTTGCAGCTTGATATTGCAGCATAAAGAGAATAGTATGTACCTTCATCAGCATTGTTAAGCATGATTCGGTCAGCCGATTCATCCCACATGTAGTTCGCGCTGGCCAGACTGGGACTGTTTACCTTGTCGTTGGTCAGATAGATATCATTCAGCAGATATAGCGCATTTTCAATAGGAGTTCTTCCTATCGTATATTCATATCGGAGCAATGCTTCGAAATCTGCCAGAGTGGTAGGGATTTTAGACCCTTTAGGCTCAATGTTCAGGTAATCATTGCATGAACTGAACAGAAAACTAATCAGTACGGCAAAGAGGTATGTAGCTTTTTTCATAGATTTCATGTTATTAAGAATGACGGGTTAAAAGTTTAGATAAATACCACATAAATAATTGGGACTGGCATATCCGCCCAACAGATATTTGGCATTGCTGCTCTTGGCAATGGTGAACACATTTTCCATACCCAGCATGATGCGTGCGTTTTTCAGGTAAAGCTTGTTGCATACGTTTGACGGAATACGATAAGTCAGTGACAGATTTTTCAGGCGCCAGTTGGTTGCATCAATTACATTTACTGATGAATATTCATACATGCTTTGGTAATTGTAGTTATATAATTCACTTTCTGTTGAGATATATCGTGGAATATCGGTATGAGCTTCGTCACCCGGTTCTTTCCAACGGTTTTCAATATCCTTGCTTACCGGTCCCATGCCCGAAGCTATGTATGCAGTATTGGTATTACGCATCTTGTGCCCTCCTTCAAATAAAATCTGAGCGGCCAGTTCCCAGTTCTTCCAGCGTAGGTTCGTGCTGATAGATCCATTATAGACGGGTACGGTAGTTCCCAGATATACAAGGTCTTCTATTTCGCTCGGAGTCATGTCGGTGTATAGATTACCTTCCGCGTCATAAACCTGAGGCGTTCCGTTCTCGCTCAGTCCGGCCCAACGATATCCGTAGATGGCGTTGTATGGTTTTCCTACGCGTGGATAAGCTGTAGGATAATCAATGACCAGAAAAGAAACCGGTGCTTCTATGTTGATATAGGTTACTTTGTTCTTGTTGTATCCCAACACACCGCTTACATTCCAGTTCCAGTCATTGCTACGTATGATGTCACCCGACAGGGTAAGCTCAAAACCTTGGTTGGTCATTTTTCCATTGTTGATAGAGTAGGTACTGTATCCCCATCCTTCAGTAGGAACACCGTTGGTGTTTGCCAATAAATCAGTTCCGCGCTTGTTATAATATTCAATAGAACCATTCAGACGATTACCTAAGAGAGCGAAGTCAAAACCGACGTTCAGGGTTGTGGTTTTTTCCCAACGCAAATTAGGATTCGGGCGGCTGGAGATGATTCCCTGAATACCTCCCACTTGATTATTGTTGCTATAGCTTGCAATCATATAAGGAGCTGAATTCTTGGCAATGTTACCACCGATACCATAGCTGGCACGGAACTTCAGCATGTTTACCCATGATACATTGAAGAATTTTTCCTTGTCAATATTCCATCCGGCACCTACTGACCAGATAGGACGTTTCTGATATTTGGAGCCGGTGGAGAACAGGTTTGTCTTATCCCAGCGGATACTTCCGCTCAGTGTATATTTGCCGTCATAAGTATATGCTGCGTTGCTGTAAACGGAGACATATCTGTTGACCAGCTGACGGATGTAGGCAAAGTTGTTCTGATAAAATGAGGCGTATCCCCATTGTCCGCGGAAATTGCTAAGCTGGTTGGCATCTATCAGTGAATAGGTCAGTAACTGTGGGTCGTAGTTGTAAAGAGTGCGGTCACTGTAATCCATTTTATTCTCACGGGTTTCAGTACCCAGAATCATGGTAACATCGTGTACTCCCGCAAAGGTTTTGCTGAAATCCAGCTGTTGGCGGAAGTTATAGGCGTGAGTCGTATTGGCCGATGTGAAATAAATGTTTCCGTAGGGCATGGCAAAAGTAGAAGTACCGTCATTGTTTGATGTAGAGAATGTATTGACATTGTTGCGTACTTCATATGAATTCTTGTCTTTGAGCTGTTCGGTCTTGTATTCAGCATATTCATACTGGAAAGAAGCTGTGTATTTCAGCCAGTCGGTAAAACGGAAAGTCAGGCGTGCAAAGGTTCTGTTACTGAAATCCTTGTTTTTGGTCTGGTTCATCTTGATTTCATCCAGTGGAGTGATGTCAAGGTTATAAAGTCCGTTGTTATGAAGAATATTCAGGTTGTACAGGCTGTATCGGTCTTCCTCTGTGTTGGTATAATATGTTCCGTCAGCATTAACCAGTCCGTTGTAAGGCATATAGGTAAATCCCGGTGAAAGCAGGTCATAGGTTTGAGTTGTACCTCTTCCATAGTTCAGGTAAGTGCCGACTTCCAATGTAAGCCATGAGGTGATTTTGGCAGAATTCTGCAAATTGATACCTATGGTACGGTTTTCAGAATATTTGTCTTCCAATTGATTGTCCTGATAAGAGATCGAAGCATTGAATGTGTTCTTTTCTGAACCTTTTCCGATACTCAAGTTATACTGTTGTGAGAAAGGATTACGTTTCCCGTATTTTTCTACATCGCGATAGTAGCGGTATCCTTGTGAGGCCAACTCATTCAAATTATTTTCAAGTTGTTCTTGAGTGATATGACCGGCATAATAATTCAACAGATTGCGTATTCCAAGACTTTGGTAAGTCATATTGTCCAATGTTGTTTGTGCGTTGGCACGTGCGTTCTCTCCTTGGAGTTTTGGATTCTGACGAGCCCATTCACGTTCAAGTTCTACCATTGTTGCAGAATTGGCCAGGTATTTCTCGGGATAAGCATCGTAGGGCTGAACGGTGAGTGTTGCAGAGAATGAAATGTTGAATTCATCTTTTTTAGCTCTTTTGGTAGTGATAACTACGACGCCATTGGCTGCGCGTGCACCGTATATAGAAGTAGCTGCGGCATCTTTCAGAACCGTGATGCTTTCTATATCTTCCGGATTAAGGTCAGGAACGCTTTCAATCCAGTTACCATATCCGTCGTTGGTTGTTTTTTCTACCGGGAATCCGTCTATGACATAAAGCGGAGTAGTCAGTCCGTTCATGGAAGTGACACCACGTATCTTTCCGTCACTGTATCCGGCAACATGTCCTTCAAGCATGGAACTTACATCATTAATACGTTGAGTTTCCAGCTTTTTGCTGTCAATTTTTGAAAAAGCTCCGGTAGTACGTTCCTTGGATATAGTCTGATAACCGGTTACAACAACTTCATTAAGCAGTTCTGTTGCAGGTTTAAGTGAAATGTGATATTCGGTATTGGCGGTTAGCTTTACCCGTTGGGTTTCATAACCCAGATAAGAAACTTCAATTTCCTTGGCATTGTTGGGTAGAGTGAGGCTGAAATGTCCCTGAATGTCTGTAATGATAGCGGCAATTGAGCCTTTGGGATTTTCACTTACTTGTTTTACGTGAGCAGCGGGCAGAGGCTCATTGTTTTCGTCAACTACAATACCATGAATGGTACGGTTGGTTTGTGCATAAGCTGGGCTCATGAAAAGAAATAGCATGGCCAGCAGTAACAGGTGTGAGGCTTGTAGCCAGATGGAGTGTGATGTGTCTTTTTCCATACTTGCATCTTTTGAGGTTGATAATCATTTTTCTTTCTCGCTATGTAATAAGAGTTGTGTTTAATGGCATTTGATTTGGGGCCTGTTTACTCATCTTTACTAGCTTCGTGTAAGCAAAAGAATGAAAAAAAGATGTAATATGGATAACGAAAGTATATTCAAAAACGGCAATTGCCGTTTTTGAATAATATTTTGTAATGGGAATAGAAAAATTGCCGATAATGAAAGGCTCTTCCCTTTCCAATAGAATGAAATAGCAATTGGAAAATTTATGCTATATGAGATAAATGATAATTATTAAGAGACTTGATGTGCAGGATTAATCAATATTTATGGTTTTACATTATTCGTTTATTACATTAATCTGGCATTGTTTCATTGCATTGAGGGCATTGTGGTGGCTTTCTTTCGTTACTCCGGCACAGCATGATGCATCTACATAAACAGGAACTTCGGGCATTCGTGCTTTTAATAGAAGTGCATTGCTGATTACACAAATGTCTGTACATACTCCTATCAGTTCAATGGATTCAATATCTTTTTCTTTTGCCAGTGATTCTGCAAGTTCCCAGGAACCGAATCCGTTCTTTTCTATTACTACAGCCCCTTCTCTCCATAATTTTTCAGGAATATTCCATCCGGGAGTATCTTTAATACAATGTGCTACCGGCAAATGTCTTCCTTCCTGAGTTTCAAGGTAGTCAGTATAATGCGTATCTTTAGTATAAATAACCTTATAACCTTCAGAAATCCGCTTGTCAATTTTATAAATAACGGCATCAACAATGGAACGGGCTTCAGGACTACCCAGTGCACCGTCAATAAAGTCATGTTGCATGTCGACTACAATAAGAATCTTCATAAATCAGTATGTTAAGTTTATACGTCTGCAAATATATAGTTTTTGACCGGATGCTTGCTTCTTATTGAGTAAAGATTCTATGCTTGATAAAGCTATCGCTGAGGTTTTTGCTTGTGAAACTTGTCAAAAGTTTGAATACTGCTTCAAAATGTTTACTTTTGCACAAAAATAAGCTACATATATATGAAAAACATTGCGTTAACCCTTATTCTGACATTACTCCCGTTGCTATCGTTTGCGCAGGGAGTTTCATCACAACAAGAGGTCTCTGTCGCCGGATTTATTCCTTTGGAAGGCAGCGGACGAATGGTTTACAACTTCAATCCCGGATGGCGCTTTTTCCGCGGTGATGTAAAAGGAGCTGAAAAGGCAGACTTTGATGATAAGACATGGGAAGTGGTTTCTACTCCTCACAGTGTACAACTGATGCCTGCTGAAGCTAGCGGTTGCCGTAATTATCAGGGAATAGCCTGGTATCGTAAACATTTTACAGTGCCTGCCGAAATGGACGGTATGGAAGTGCTGATTCATTTTGAGGCTATTATGGGTAAGCAGAAAATTTATGTGAACGGAAATCTGGTAAAAGAACATTTGGGAGGATATTTACCTGTAACGGTATCACTTACGGAAGCTGGAGTCAAGGCTGGTGACAAATGTGTGATAGCAGTCATGGCCGATAACAGTGATGATAAGGATTATCCTCCTGGAAAAACGCAATATACACTTGACTTTGCTTATCATGGAGGAATCTATCGTGACGTATGGATGATTGGAAAATCACAGGTAGCCATTACTGATGCCATCGAAGCAAACAAGGTAGCCGATGGAGGTGTCTTTGTTCATTTTGATAACCTTTCGGAGCAGAATGCAGATGTATATGTAAATACAAATGTGAAGAACAGTTCGGAGAGAAGCCGTAAGGTAACGGTTGAAACGACACTTACCGATGCCGATGGCAAGATTGTAAAAAAAGTATCTGAAAAGATAACCTTGAATGCAGGAGCTGACCAGACGGTAATGCAGAAGATAGTAGTGAAGAATCCTAATTTATGGTCACCGAATTCACCTTATTTATATAGAGTAGAATCGCGTATCAAGGAGAATGGCCGTTCAATAGATGGAGGTATAACCCGTGTGGGCATACGTTGGTTCGAGTTTGACGGAAAGAAAGGATTCTTCCTGAACGGAAAGCCATACGGACAGTTAGTTGGTGCCAACAGACATCAGGATTTTGCGTATGTGGGCAATGCTGTTCCCAATTCACAGCAATGGCGTGATGCACGTTTACTTCGTGATGCCGGATGTACGATTATACGAGTAGCACACTATCCGCAGGATCCTGCTTTTATGGATGCATGTGATGAGTTGGGTCTGTTTGTTATTGTAGCAACTCCCGGATGGCAGTTCTGGAACAAGAAGCCTATATTTGCAGAGCGTGTTCATGAGAATACACGCAATATTATCCGTCGTGACCGCAATCATCCGTCTGTATTGATGTGGGAACCGATTTTGAATGAAACAAGATATCCGCTTGATTTCGCATTGCAGGCGTTGCAGATTACCAAAGATGAATATCCTTATCCGGGACGTCCGGTTGCAGCTGCTGATGTGCATTCGGCCGGTGTAAAGGACAATTACGATGTGGTATACGGATGGCCGGGAGATGATGAAAAGGCTGATGCTCCTGAACAATGTATTTTTACGCGTGAGTTTGGTGAGAATGTAGATGACTGGTATGCTCATAATAACGACAACCGTGCTTCACGCAGCTGGGGCGAGCGTCCTCAGAAAGTACAGGCACTTTCGCTTGCAAAAACATACGACGGTCTGTTCCGCACAACGGGTAAGTTTATCGGTGGAGCGCAGTGGCATCCGTTCGATCATCAGCGCGGTTATCATCCCGATCCGTATTGGGGAGGTATATTCGACTGCTTCCGTCAGCCCAAATATGCATATTATATGTTCAGAAGTCAGTCGCCAGCCGATTTGAAACATCCTACTGCCGAAAGTGGTCCGATGGTGTATATCATGCATGAAATGACTCAGTTCTCTGATGCGGATGTTGTGGTATTCAGCAACTGTGATTCTGTGAGATTATCCATGTATGATGGAACCAAGGAGTGGATTCTTCCGGTAGAGCACAAACAGGGACACATGCCGAATGCTCCTGTAGTATTTAAAAATGTATGGGATTTCTGGGAAGCACGTCAGCACAGTTATACTGAACGTAACTGGCAGATGGTAAATATGTATGCCGAAGGAATCATTGACGGACGTGTAGTTTGCAGTACGAAGAAGATGCCTTCACGTCGTTCCACAAAGTTGCGTTTGCGCGTGGCCGAGAAACAACATCAACTGATAGCCGACGGTTCGGACTTTATTGTGGTGATAGCTGAAGTTACCGACGATTTGGGACATGTACGCCGTTTGGCAAAAGAAAATATAGTGTTTACCATAGAGGGTGAAGGTGTTATTATCGGTGATGAAAATATTAATGCCAATCCGCGTGCGGTAGAGTGGGGCTCAGCTCCGATACTGGTTCGTTCAACCCGCAAGGCAGGTAAAATAAAGATACATGCCCGCGTACAGTTTGAAGGAACACAAGCGCCGACTCCGGCTGAAATTGAATTTGAAAGTGTTCCTGCTTCTCTTCCCTTCTGTTACTCAGAAGAAGAAATGCCTGCGGTAGAGAAAAACGGACAGGTTGTAAAAGAAAGCAAAAAGCAACAGTTTACTGAAGAAGAAAAAAGAAAGATGTTGGATGAAGTAGATCAACAGCAACGTGAGTTTGGTATAACTAAATAAGGATATTTTTAGTTGCGGATGCATACGGAGGAGACTCCCTATGCATCCGTTATGGTATAATATTATTTAACTTATTCCGATTAAACTATAATACTCTTGTTATATTCTAACCAATAAATCAATCAATTTAATAACTAAAAACAATAAATCTATGAAAAACGTAAAGACACTGGTAAGTACTGCAGCTTTCTCTGTATGTGTATTGCCGTTGATGGCGCAGTATCCGGTGATACCTGACTCTGTTAAGGCGCGTGCGGAGCGTCAGCAGGCAGAAATAGAACGCCTCTCGGATGAAGCATGGGCAAAAGCCTTGCCAATCGTTGAGCAGGAAGCTATAAACGGACGTCCGTATAAACCTTGGGCCTCAAAGCCATCAGACTTGTTAAAAGCGGAAATTCCTGCTTTTCCCGGTGCTGAAGGTGGTGGTGCATATACTCCCGGAGGACGTGGCGGAAAAGTTCTGGTGGTAACAAACCTGAATGATCGCGGACCCGGGTCTTTCCGTGAAGCATGTGAAACCGGTGGTGCACGTATAATTGTATTTAATGTATCGGGAGTAATTGAATTGAAAAGTCCTATCAATCTTCGTGCTCCTTACGTAACCATTGCCGGACAGACCGCTCCGGGTGACGGTATCTGTGTTACCGGTGCATCTTTCCTGATAGATACACATGATGTGGTTATCCGTCATATGCGTTTCCGTCGTGGAGCCACGGATGTTGCTTTTCGTGATGATGCGCTCGGAGGAAACGGTGTAGGAAATATTATGATAGACCATGTGTCTGCTTCATGGGGACTGGATGAAAACATGTCAATGTATCGCCATGTATACAACCGTGATCCGAAGACAAATAAGGGTGAGAAGCTTCCTACTGTAAATATAACCATTCAGAATTCTATATTCTCTGAAGCATTGGATATGTACAATCATGCCTTTGGTGCTACCATAGGAGGACATAATTGTATGTTTGCACGTAATCTGTTTGCATCAAACATCAGCCGTAACTGTTCTATCGGCATGAACGAGGATTTTAATTTTGTGAATAATGTGACCTTTAACTGGTGGAACCGTTCGGTTGACGGAGGTGATCATACAAGCCGGTTGAATATTATCAATAATAACTTCAAACCGGGACCTATCACTCCGGTAGGAAAACCTATCAGTTACCGTATCGTAAAACTGGATTCCGGAAGAGCCAAAGAAAATAAGGATACTTATGGAAAGGCTTATGTAGACGGCAACGTTGTCTGGGGTAATGATAAGGTAACGAAAGACAACTGGGCCGGTGGAGTTCAGATAGGTAGCGGTGCTGTGCCCGAAGAACGTTGGGGAGAAATCCGTATGGATAAGCCATTCCCTATGCCAAACGTAACTATCATGCCGGCAAAAGAGGCATATAATTATGTTCTGGAGAATGTTGGTGCGACATTCCCCAAGCGTGATGCAGTAGATACACGTGTAATAAAGACTGTAAAAACAGGAAAAGTCGTTTATGCAGAAGATGCAAAAGAGTTTGCCAGTCCTTATGTTAAGAGACGTTTGCCTGCAGATTCTTATAAGAACGGTATCATTACTCATCCCAGTCAGGTTGGCGGATTGCCTGAATATAAAGGAACTCCGGTGGTAGATTCTGATAATGACGGTATGCCCGATGCATGGGAAATCAAATATGGATTGAATCCAAATGATCCGACCGATGCTGTGAAAGACTGCAACGGAGACGGTTACACCAATATAGAAAAGTATATCAACGGTATCGATCCGACTAAGAAAGTTGATTGGACCGATGTGAAGAATAACTACGATACATTGGCAAAACGTAAAAGCTTGTTATGAAAAAAAGAACAATTCTTTTAAAGACACTGTTTCTGGGATTGTTAAGTATAGGGTTTGTGCAAGGATTTGCACAAACCTTTACTATACAGGTCAAAAACGATAAGTTGACTTATCAGACCGATTCCAGAGGAAATCGTGTGCTTGATTTTTCATCATGTGGTTATCGGAATTCAAATGTCGATATTCCGAATGTAAAGAATGTGGTATATGTTACTTGTATACCGGGTGATAATACAGAGCGAATTCAACGTGCGTTGAATTATGTAGCTTCATTGACTCCTGATGAGAATGGTTTTCGTGGAGCCGTGCTTTTGGAAAAAGGAACCTATGAACTTTCCGGTTCCCTATGGATAAATGCATCGGGAGTTGTTTTAAGAGGAGTTTCCAAAGAAGAAACAGTCCTGAAGAAAACAGGAGTAGACCGTTGTGCATTGGTTTATATTGAAGGAAAGAAAGATTATAAGGAAATCAAGTCTGCAGATATTGTTTCAGATTATGTTCCGGTCAATTCTCTGACAATGGAGGTGGCTTCGGCATCCGGCTTGAAGAAAGGTGATAAGATAATGATCTATCGTCCGTGTACAAAAGAGTGGATTGCTTCACTTAATTGTGCAATCTTCGGTGGAGGAATCAGTGCTTTAGGATGGAAAGAAGGTGATGTTGATTTATATTGGGATCGTACAATTACAGGAATTGAGGGAAATAAGATAACTATCGATGCTCCTTTATCTATGGCACTCGACAAAAATTATGCAACATGCCGCTTGATGACTTATCAGTGGAATGGACGGGTTGCTGATTCCGGTGTTGAAAATCTGACTTTGGAATCAGATTATAATACGAAGTATCCGATGGATGAAGACCATTGCTGGAGTGGTATTTCTATTGAAAATGCAGAAAACTGCTGGGTTCGCATGGTTGATTTAAGACATTTTGCCGGAAGTGCAGTCATTGTGCAGCGTACCGGTGCACGGGTGACCGTAGAAGATTGCCGTTCTTTGGAACCTGTTTCTGAATTGGCGGGAATGCGTCGCCGTTCTTTCTATACGATGGGACAGCAGGTACTTTTCCAACGTTGTTATTCTGAATATGCAATGAATGATTTTGTTGCAGGTTACAGTGCAGCTGGTCCGAATGCTTTTGTGCAATGTGATTCATGGATGTCAAACAGTTTTAGCGGTTCTATCGGTTCATGGGCAGCCGGTCTGCTGTTTGATGTTGTAAATATTGACGGACATGATTTGAAATTCGATAATCTAGGACAGGATAAAGTAGGTGCCGGATGGAATACCGGTAACAGTCTGTTCTGGCAGTGTACAGCCAATGAACTGTTCTGTTATACACCGGTTAAGGATGCTCCAAACCGTGCATTCGGATGCTGGGGGGCTTTTTCCGGTGACGGAGAATGGGCCGAGTCAAACAATCATGTGTCACCACGCAGTTTCTTCTATGCTCAGTTGGAAGAACGTCTGAATAAGGATGTAACGGAACGTGCCCGCATATTACCGCTCTCAACAAGTGCTACCAGTAGCCCGACGCTGGAACAGGCAGCCAAATATGCGGCGGAAAGTTTGAAACCTCGTCTCACAATGACAATGTGGATTCAGGATAGAACGTTCCCGGCTTCTGTTGCAGTTTCCGGATTGAAGAATGTAGACGACTTGAAGCCTCTTCAGAAAAATGAACCGGCAAAAAGAAACTTTGAAATAGTAAATGGCCATCTGGTAGCTGATGGAATGCTGCTCGAAGGTAATCGTATGGAAGTTACCTGGTGGAACGGACGTACGAAATATAATTTTATAGAGAAAGCCAAGCCGCATGTAACGCGTTTTGTTCCAGATCAGGAAGGATTGGGATTGACTGACCGCATTGACTCTGCGGTAGTGATGATGAAACGTAACGGAAATGTGGCATTTGATCATAATTATGGATTGTGGTATGATTTGCGTCGTACCGACCATGAGCGGATTCGCCGCCGTGATGGAGATGTATGGGCTCCGCTTTATGAACAGCCTTTCGGACGTTCCGGAGAAGGTAAAGCCTGGGACGGATTGAGCAAATATGATTTGAATCGTCCGAACGCATGGTATTGGAGTCGTTTGAAATCTTTTGCTGATAAGGCCGAAACAGAAGGAATGTTACTTTATCATCAGAATTATTTCCAGCATAATATTCTGGAAGCCGGTGCACACTGGGTAGACTGTCCGTGGCGTGATGCCAATAACATCAACAATACGGATATGGGTGAGCCTGTCAACTTTAATGGCGACAAACGTATTTTTGTGGCTGATAAGTTTTATGATATAAATCATCCGGTCCGTCGTGAATTGCATCGTCAGTATATTCGTCAATGTTTGAACAATTTTGCCGATAATAAGAATGTGATTCAGTTTATAAGTGCTGAATATACCGGTCCGTTACATTTTATGGAATTCTGGCTAGACTGCATTGCCGAATGGGAGAAAGAAACCGGTAAGCATGCGACGGTTGCTTTGAGTGCAACGAAAGACGTGCAGGATGCCATACTGAATGATCCCAAACGGGCAGCTGTAGTAGATATCATTGATATCCGTTACTGGCATTATCGTGCAGATGGAACAACATATGCTCCGGAAGGCGGAAAGAATCTGGCTCCCCGTCAGCATGCCAGAAAAATGAAAGTTGGCAAGATGGGTTATAAGGAAGCTTATAAGGCTGTGAGTGAATATCGTACCAAATATCCGAATAAGGCTGTACTGTTGTATGCGCAGAACTATCCCGATTACGGATGGGCTGTACTGATGGGAGGCGGATCATGTCCGGTATTGCATGTTGATGATGAACGTTTCCTTAAGGATGTTCCTTATATGAATGTAGTACCGACTGATACTGACGACTATGAAATGATAGCTTCTGATGATCGTGGAGCAGTTTTGAATGTTCATAAAGCCGTAGAACTTCATATAGATCTGCCTTCAGGCAAATATGCATTGAAATACATAGATCCTGAAAGTTGCAAAGTAACTGTTCTTACGCAAAAGATGAAAGTAAAGGATCGCTTTGATTTGAAAACGTTGAAGGAAGGGGTTTACTGGTTGCAGAGATTGTAAGATTTTACAGATTGTAAGAACAAATACTTATCAAGAGCGTATTTTTAGCATTTTAAGTGTTAAAAATACGCTTTTTCTCTATTTTATGCTTAAAAACATAAAAATATCAGCTCCAATTAACAATGAGAATATATACTTTTGCACACAGTATTAATTAATTAAGTGTTAACCTTATGAAAATGGAGAACAAGAAAGAAAAAGTGCAACCATGCACTAAGGCTTATTGTAGCCGTTCACTTTTTGTATGGGGATTGTCTGCGGCATTGATGACAATGTCACTTCCGATGTCAGCTGCATTGGGAAATGTAGCAAGTTTGAATCCTCAGGAAATTCAACAAACGAGAAATGTTACCGGTCAGATTGTAGATGAAAAAGGGAGAGCCGATGATTGGTGTTTCTGTGTTGGTAAAAGGAACTAAGGTAGGTGCAATTACTGATTTTGATGGTAATTTTAAATTGAATGCTCCAGCCGGAGCAAAAGAACTCCAGATTACTTATATGGGATATCAGGCTCAGGATGTAAAGATTACATCTGGACATATGGTTATTAAAATGGAGCCGGATAATAAACTTTTGGATGAAGTCGTAGTTATAGGTTATGGAACAATGAAGAAGCGTGACTTAACAGGTTCTATTACTTCTGTCAAAAGTGAAGATATTGTATTGAATCCTGCAGCAAATCCTATGCAAGCCTTACAAGGAAAGGTAGCAGGTTTGGATATTACAAAAGAATCTGGTCAGGCAGGTTCTGGTGTTAAGATGCAATTGCGTGGAACACGCTCATTCTCAGCGTCAGGAGATCCTTTATTTATCATAGATGGAATGCCTGGTGATTATGCCACATTGAATCCTAACGATATTGAATCTATAGAAGTTTTGAAGGATGCATCATCTACAGCTATTTATGGTTCAAGCGGTGCCAATGGTGTTGTTTTGATCACAACAAAGAGTGGTAAGGCTGGTAAGGCAACTGTTAACTTCAATGCTTATGTAGGTTTTAATGGCTGGGCTGAAACTCCTACTATGCGTAGTGGAGAAAGCTATATTCAGACTTTGCGTGATGCTTCTATTGGTGCTGGAGATGGTAGATGGAGTTCACCTGCTGATGATAAGAACTTGTTTACAACCGAAGCAGAATGGAATGCTCATCAAAATGGACAATATATTGATTGGGTAGACGCATTGTTACATACAGCTGTTACTCAGAATTATTCATTGTCAGTTTCTGGCGGTAACGAAAATACGAAAGCATATTTTTCATTAAATTTTTCTGATGAAGCTGGACAATTTGCACAAGATAGCTATAAAGTATATTCTTCAAAACTTCGTGTAGATCATAAGGTTAAGAATTGGTTGAAGGTTGGAGTTGACAGTCAGATTTCATATGTTCATCAGAATAAGGCTGATTCAGATTTGATGGACTTGATGGTGGCAAATCCTTTGGGCTCATTGTATAATGAAGATGGTTCTATCAATCCACAGCCGATAGCAGATCCTTCTTCTACTATATATAACTATTTATTAAATGATAATAAGGATGTATATAGAAATCAAGCTCAAAATCTGAAGTTATATTTTAATCCTTATATTGAAATCAATCCTATTAAGGGACTTACTTTGATTTCTCGTGTAGGTGCATCATTGGCATATTCACGAACAAACACCTTTACTGGTGAAGGCTCTGTACAATGGTATAAAAACAATCAGACAGAAGCTGGTATAAAAGCTGAAGTAAAAGATAGCCGTTCTTATAATTATAAATGGGAGAATATCTTGACTTACAATTTCCAGATTGCTCAAAAACATGATTTTACAGTAACGGCTGTAACCACATGGAATCATAATCAAAGTGATGAAGTTGATTTGTATCAGACCGGTATTTCTGATAATAAGTTTTTATGGCATAATATATTGGATGGAAATTCGGCAACTTCAGGTTCTACTTCATATGAGATGTCAAAAGGAATGGGATATGTTGGTCGTTTGAATTATTCATATATGGGCAAGTATCTTTTCTCAGCATCAGTTCGTTATGATGGTTCTTCAAGACTTGCAAAAGGAAATCGTTGGGATACCTTCCCGGCATTCTCTCTTGGTTGGAGAATTTCTGATGAGAAATTTATGGATGGAACCAAAGGATGGTTGGATAATTTGAAATTACGTGTAGGTTATGGTGTTACTGGTACAGCAGGAATAGATCCTTATTCTTCTGCGGCGTCTCTTGATGCTACACGCGTAAACATGGCATTAGGTGGAATTCTTACCCCAATTAATGTATACGCTCAGAATATTCCAAACTATTTGTTAGGATGGGAAAAATCATATAGTACGAATATTGGTATTGATGCTGCTTTCCTGAATAACCGCATTGATGTAAGTTTGGATTATTATGATACAAAAACTAAGGATGTTATCTGGCAAAAATCTCTTCCGGTTGTAAATGGTGCATATCTTCCTGATGGTGGTACAACTTCAAACTATACTACTTATGTGAACATGTGTGAGACCAGCAACAAGGGATTTGAAATGACATTAAATACCCGTAATATCATAACAAGAGACTTTACTTGGAACTCAACAGTTACATTCAACTATAATAAAGAAAAGATTACCAAGTTGGCTGGTGGTGATTCTGAAGTATTGTCAAATGGTGATACCGGATATGCTTTAGCTTTGGGTGAGGCCGTCAATTCATATTATCATTATAAACTAGATGGTATTTGGCAGTTGGGTGAAGAAGCTGATGCAGCTGTATTTGGAGCAGCTCCTGGTGATATAAAGATCAATATACCTAATTTGGTGAAGGAATCGGATGGTAAGTTCTATAAATTAGATGAAGAAACCGGCGCACCGATTGTTGATGATTCAGGAAATATAGTATATTATACATCTGATAATAAATATACTCCGAGTGATGCGGATTATCAGATTTTAGGCCATAATTCTCCGGATTGGACTTTGGGATTCCAGAATAACTTTACATACAAGAATTTTGATTTGAGCATTTTTGTTTATGCTCGTTATGGACAGATGTTCGCTTATGATATGTTGACGTCATATGACCCTACAGGTGTAAAGAACTTCCCTACATATTTTAATTACTGGACACCGGATAATCCTTCAAATGATTTCCCTGCAGCAAATGCAAATAGAGGTCTGGAACAGTATACCGGATATTATGCTTTACGTTATGTAGATGGTTCTTTCATAAAGATTAAGAACATCACTTTAGGTTATACAATGCCGAAAAACTTAGTTAATAAGGCAGGAATGGAGAAATGTCGTTTCTATGCAACGATTACTAACCCGTTTGTTTTTGCGAAGAGTCATCTGTTGAAAGATTATGATCCTGAAATGAATGGTTCTTTAAAATATCCTTTGACAAAACAATTGGTTTTTGGTGTTAATGTAACATTCTAATTTATTTAATAAAAGATTATTATAGAAATGAAAAACTCATTATATAAATATGCAATTGCCGCTTTAGCTTCGGTATCAGTTGCGTCCTGTTCATTGGATGAATATAATCCAAGTCAAAAAACAGGAGATGAAGTGTTGGCTACTTTTGAGGGATTCAAAGGATTGCAGTCATATTGTTATTCTTCACTTTATGGACAGTTGTTCAGTGTATATGATTTGTTGTCTGTTGCTGAGGGTGGAACTGATTGTTGGTTGACACCTGCAGGTAATCCGGATTATGCAAGACAAGTAATATATTATGATGGACTGGCTACAAATACCAATGCAACAAACAAATTGTTTGGACAAGCATATTCTATGATTGGTAACTGTAATGCTGTTGTAAACCGTGCAAAAGATGTTATTGATGGCAATGCTGCAGATATTAATACATTGGTTGCTGAGGCCCGTTGCTTGCGCGCATTCTATTATTCCTTATTGGTAGGATATTATGGAAATATAACCCTTACTTTGGAGGAATCTACAGAAAATCCGATAGTAACTCCGAAACGTAACACTATAGAAGAGCTTTATACTCAAATTGTTGATGATTTGACATTTGCAGCAAATACATTGAAAGATACTCCGTATGAAAATAACCGTGCCCGTGTTACCCGTAAGACTGCGTTGGGCTTGTTAGCTCGTGTATATGCACAGGGTGGTGGTGAGTATGGTTTGAGTGAAAATGGTGTTTCTTATTGGGAACGTGCTCGGAAAGTTGCAGAGGATATGATTGTAGAATACGGAACCAGTTGTCTTTATGATGATGTTTCTGATGTATGGGCTCCGGCAAATAATCGCAATAACAAAGAAGCTCTGTTTATTGCTGCTGGTCCTAATGTAACGGATTTGGAAACATGGAATGCTGGTTCGCAATGTAGCAATGTATTTACTTATATGTATCCGAAACCCAACACATTGACAATATATCCGACTCCAGATAATCAGAACTATTGGTATGGACGTACAAACAATAGCACTTTGGCTCCTTCAAAGTATTTGTTGGATGTGTTTGATGCAGACCATGACAAACGTTGGGAAGAAACTTTCACAACAGCTTTTGTTCAATTCTCAGGTGTTCAGTCTGGTGGTGATTATTTATATACAAAAAGCCAGATTATGGATGATGGTTCGAAACCGACTATAGGAAGTAAACATGGAGTAAATAATAATATTAGTTCGTTTACTCAGCTAACTCAGACAATTATAGATACATATGGATTAAATCCTGCATTTCATAATGAAAAGATTTATCCGTACGGTGATTTGAATTATACATATTATGATGGAACATGGGCTGCAAAACTTGTTGCAAAGGTGTGGCCGAAAGGCGATCATTCTGGAGATCCTTCTCACTTGATAGAAGTAAAGAATCCGTATGTAATACCTTATCCTGTTGCAGAAGATGATGACCGTATCTGTTTTTATTTGTCAAAAGAACCTTTGTCTGCAGAAGAAAAAGCTAAACGCAGATATTATGTAATCAATATTGATGATATGTTTGTCAATGGTGAGTATCGTACAACAGATATTAAGGTTACTAACGATAAGAATATTTATCCTGGATTCAATAAATTCAATTGGTTGTTTGAAGATTCTTATAGCTCAAATTTGCAAAAGAAAACAGGAGATGTATTTATTATGCGTATGGCTGAGGTATATCTGATTGCAGCAGAGGCTAATCAGCAGTTAGGTAACGGTGGAAAAGCTGCAGAGTATCTGAATGTATTGAAGAAACGTGCCGCACGTGACGATGCTTCGTATGAAGCTATGAAGCTTTCTAATGCAACTCAAGATGATGTAATGGATGAATATGCTCGTGAACTTTGTGGTGAATACCAACGTTGGTTGTTAATGAAACGTCATAAAGATACATTTAAACAACGTTTGCAGAAAGGTAATCCTCGTGCATATAGAAACTTTGATGAGAATAAGCACTATTTACGTCCAATCTCATTTAACTTCTTGAGCCAGATAGACAATGCCAATGAATATGGTACAAATGGTTATTGATACTAATTTTTATTAAGATAATAGAGGCTGGAATTATTTTTTAATAGTTCCAGCCTTTTTATTTATTAACTAATGATAGTTATACTATGAGAGTAATTATTTTTATAGCTTGTTTTATTTTGTATAGTTTAGGAATTGGAGCACAAAAGTCTGTTCCGTTTAATGGATTACTGCTTGACGCTTCAGGCAAAGCAATTAAGCGTACAAGAGTTTATGTATTATCATCAGGGAAGTATGCCATTACTAATAAGAAAGGACAGTTTGGACTAACGGATATAAAGTATGATGACACATTAAAGATTGTAAGAAAGAAAAAAGAATATATAGTTCCTGTTTTGGGAAGAAAGAGTTTGAAAATTCATTTGTTTGATGTTGACCATATTATGGCAGAAGAAGATTCTGTTTTAATAAATTGGGGATATGGTTATGTATCACGTAGAGAATATACGGGAGTTAGCAATATTATTTCAGGAGAGGAGTTGCGTAATAGTGGGTTTAATGATATTATTTCAGCTTTACAAGGGAGAATACCGGGGTTAAGTATCGTCACAAATGGAAGATATGACGAATCTACTGATATTACAATAAGAGGAAATCGTAGTTTCTCAGCAAGTTCAACTCCTTTGTTTGTTTTAGATAATGTGGTTATTCCTTCATTGGAAGGAATAAATCTGTTTGATGTAGATTATATAGAAATTCTAAAAGATGCTAGTGCTTATGGTTCTGGAGGAGCTAATGGTGCTATAATAATACATACAAGGTCTAGTAAATAATTTAGGGAAGAGTATGAAGATACTTTGCAAGGTTAAATAGTTAAGTATAATGGAAACTTCTGAATATATGTTATTAAACATATGTGTAAAAAGTTCACTCAAAACAGCTTTTGCTTAAGTTTGCATCGAACTTTTATTATTAACCTTATAAACATGAAAAGCAAGAAAGAAAGAGTGTTTGAAAGCACAAGTATTCGTTATGGCCGTTCATTTTTTACTTTGGGGTTAGCTTTGATGTGTTCTTTCCCAGTAAACGCTGATAATATGTTGCTGGGGGGGGGTAAAATCTCTAATTATCAAGAAATTAATCAGAAAAGAAGTGTTTCTGGCCAAGTGTTAGATGAGAATGGGGAACCAATGATTGGTGTCTCTGTTTTAGTAAAAGGTACTAAGGTAGGAGCCATTACAGATTTTGATGGCAAGTTTAAAATTGATGCTCCGGCGGGTGCACAGGAACTCCAGATTACTTACATGGGATATAAATCCAAGACTGTAAAGATTACCAGTGGAAATATCCTAGTGAAAATGGAGCAAGATAACCAACTGTTGGATGAGGTCGTAGTTGTTGGTTACGGTACAGTTAAAAAGCGCGATTTGACGGGTGCTGTATCTTCTGTAAAGAATGAAGATATTGTTATTGCTCCTACAAATAATGTAATGGAAGCTTTGCAAGGTAAGATTGCCGGTATGGATATTACTAAAACCAGTGGTGAGATAGGTGAAGATGTTACTATTTTGTTGCGTGGTTCTCGTTCTATCTATGGTGATAACTCTCCGCTTTTTATTATTGATGGTGTTCCTGGAAGCTATAGTCAGGTAAACCCTTCGGATATCGAAAGTGTTGATGTTTTGAAAGATGCATCTTCTACAGCTATTTACGGTTCTGCAGGTGCCAATGGTGTTGTTATCATAACAACGAAAAGAGGTAAAGAAGGTAAAGCTGTCGTAAATTTTGATGCATATTATGGCTTTAGTGGAACTCCCAATTATAGTCATGGTATGGTCGGTGAGGAATGGGTAAATTATCAGCGTGAAGCTTATAAGTATATTAATGGTAGTTATCCTTCAGACATGGCTACGTTGTTTGGTAACCCGACTTATACGGATGCTTATAATGCTGGTAAATGGATTGATTGGGTTGATGAAATAGCAGGGAATACAGCTACTACACAGAAATACAGTCTTTCTGTAAGTGGAGGTACGGAAAAGACTCGTATTTTCGCTTCAACCTCTTACAGTAAGGATGAAGGTCTGTTGGCAAATGACAATATGGATAAGTATACTTTGCGTTTAAATCTAGACCAGGAAATCAATCAGTGGGCAAAAATAGGATTTACTTCTAATTTGACTTATTCAGATCGTAATCGTGGACAATCGAATACTTTTACAAAGGCTTTAACTGCATTTCCTTTAGGTGATGCTTATGATGAGAACGGAAATATTAATAGTGAATTTATTAATGGACAATTCACCCCACTTGGCGACTTTATTCCAAATCAGTATGCCAATAATACACGTTCTACATATATTAATTCTATTGGATATTTGGAATTGACTCCGTTAAAGGGATTGAGTTTCCGCAGTCAGATTAATGCAACCCTTTCTCATTCACGAACAGGACAGTATTGGGGAAAAGAAGCTAATGCAAATTTACCTACTTATGCGGCTGCTCCTTTTGCACAAAAAACAAATAATGACGGGTGGAGCTATACATGGGAAAACGTTTTATCGTATAATACAACGATAAAAGATCATTCTTTTGGAGGGCAATTCATTACTTCTTGGACTAAGGATATTTCTGAAGAAACAATAGCTGGAGGTGGTGGTTATATGGTCGATAGTTGGTTATTCCATCGTTTGGCTTCTGCGTCAGGAAATCAATATATATATTCAGATTACCAGCAAACTCAAAAAATGAGTTATGCAGTACGCTTTAATTATTCATATAAAGGAAAATATCTCTTTACATTCTCAAATCGTTGGGATGGTGTGTCATGGTTCTCGGAAGGAAATAAATGGGATAGTTTCCCTGCAGGTGCAATAGCATGGCGTATTTCAGATGAAGGATTTATGGAAGATACCAAAGATTGGTTGGATAATTTAAAATTACGTGTTGGTTATGGTATTACTGGTAACTCTGGTGGTACAGGAGCTTATGTAACACAAAGCCAGGCTTATCTTTATCCGGCATGGGGTGTAACCAAGGATGGAGAATATGTACAGTTTGCCCAATATACAGGAACCTTTGCAGGTGGAAATTTAGGATGGGAGAAATCTTATAACTGGAATGTTGGTTTGGATTTCGGATTATTTGGAAATCGTCTTGATGGATCTATTGAATGGTTTAGTACAATAACCAGAGGTTTGTTATTTAAACGTACATTACCTATTACTTCTGGTATTACTGGTTGGGGATCACCATTGACCAGTTGGCAGAATTTGGCGAAGACATCTAATCAAGGTGTTGAATTGACTATTAATAGTCATAATTTTAAAACAAACGATTTCTCATGGGATACTTCATTATCTGTAACTTGGAGTAAGGAACAGATTGAGAGCTTGCCAGATGGAGATGTGATAGCTGAAAACTTATTTGAAGGGTATCCTATAAAATCAATATATGGTTATAAGTATATTGGTTTGTGGAAAACTACGGATGATGCATCTTTGATGGAGGCATATGGTGTTGAACCTGGTTTTATTAAAGTTCAGACTATCGAGAAGTTTGATGATGAAGGTAACGGAGATGGTGGTGTACATAAATATGGCACAGATGACCGTATGGTATTAGGACATGAAAATCCGGATTGGGTAATTGGCTTGAATAACTCATTTACTTATAAAGGATTTGATTTGTCTGTATTTGCAATGGCGCGTTATGGACAGACTATAAATAGTGAACTTTTGGGATATTATACGGCTTCAAACAGTATTACAACCAACCAGTTGGCTGGTGTGAAATATTGGACCGAAGAGGATGAAAATGCTTATTATCCTCGTCCTGGTACTGCTTCTCAACAATCTACGGTTTATTCTTCTTTGCGTGTAGTTGACGGCTCATTTATTAAGATTAAGAATATAACTTTGGGTTATACCTTACCACAATCGATTTCTCGTAAAGTCTTGATGGAAAAATGCCGTATATATGCCACTGCTTATAATCCGTTTATTTTTACAGCAGATTCAAAATTGAAAGATACGGATCCGGAAACCGGAGGTTCTGATAGTTTCCCGACATATAAGCAATTTGTATTTGGTGTTAATATTACATTCTAATTTAATTTGAAAGAATTTATAGACATGAAAAATAAATTTAAATATATATTGGCTTCAGTTGTAGGTTCAATGGGCATGTTGCAGGGATGTTCATTGGAAGAAGTCAATCCGGGAGGTTATACATTGGATAATCTTTCTACCTCACCTGAGGGATATGAGACATTGCTTAATAACTGCTATTTTGGTTTGGAACGCCATTTTTATGGTTCATCTGGTACTGGTGACGCTGTTTTAGGATATATGTCGTTTGTTGAGGCAGATACTGATTTGTGGACATATAAGGCCAATCAATCGGGATCCTATGATTACTTGTTTAGATTTTATGGAGGTGCTGCACCGAATACTACATATACCAATAATATATGGAATGCAGGTTATGATGGTATTGGAGCTTGCAATTTGGCTATTGCAACAATAGATAATCCTACTTTTTCTTCACAAGAAGAGCGGAATGCTAAATTGGCTGAAGCTCGTTTCTTGAGAGCTGTATATTATTTTAATTTGGTAGAGATGTTTGGTGGAGTAGTAATGTTGACCGAGCCTTCTACTACAGTCAGTTATTCGCCGGTACGTACAGATCCGATGACTATTTATAGAGAAGTAATTATTCCGGATTTGGAATATGCTGCAGAGAACCTTACTGTAGGAGATCATACAACATTAGCGGTTCCTACCAAAAAATCTGCTTTAGGTTTTTTGGCTAAAGCTTGTTTGCAAACTTATGAATATGGCACCACTGAATATTTATCTAGAGCTTTGGAAGTTGCCAAAATCTTAATTTCTGACTGCGAAGGTGGAGGTAGTAAATATAATACATATATGTATACCGATTGTGCTGATGTTTTTGCTCAGGAAAATAATATGGCTAATAAAGAAGCTCTTTGGAAATATAATTTGTATGCCGGAGATGATAATTATGGATCGAGTAACGGAAATTACCGTTTGAACCGTAATCATGAATATTTCCTTTGTTCTTTGTCTCGTTTTGGAGCTCGTTTGGATAATCAAGAGTCACGTACTTCTTGGGAAGGAGGAATTGAAGGTACGTATATGCCAACACAATATCTGTTGAGCTTGTATGTACAGAATGATGGAACATTGGATCCTCGTTTCCATAAATGGTTTACAACTGAGTGGAAAGCTAATCAGGAATATGAATGGAATTCTGGTGATGCGACAAATTATGATAAAGCATCGTCAATTGTAGGTCAGAAAATAGCTGTTGGTGATAAGGCTATTAAATTTGTAATGCCTCAAGATGCTGATTATGCAGATGAAATAGCAAATAAACCAAATTCTAATTATCTGTTGATTGATTATAAAGATGTTTATAATGACAATGATAAGAGTATTATAATGACTAAAGGTAACGGTGAGAATTTATTCCGTTATTTCTATCCTTCTTTGAATAAGCACAACAGTAATAATTTTTATGTTGCTAATGCCAATAAGATGCGTAATGGAAATTTGAATGCTACATTCATCATGCGTATGGCTGAGATTTATCTTATAGCGGCAGAAGCTGATATTTATTTGAACGGTGGTGCAAATGCGGCTGGATATATTAACAAAGTACGTCAACGTGCCGGTGCAAATTTATTACAAGGAACTGCAACTATTCGTGATGTTTTGGATGAAAGAGGACGTGAGCTTTGTGGTGAATATTGCCGTTTCTTTGATTTGAAGCGTACCGGAATGTTCAATAACTCAACATATCTGAATGAAACTCATCCTGAAATTGCGCAATATTTTAAACCGGAATATGCGTTGAGACCAATTTCAACGACCTTTACAGCTACTATTACCAATGGAAGTGAGTGGCAAAATCCAGGCTATTAATCCATAAATCATAGCCGATATTTTATAATTCATAACTTACGAGAGTCATCTCTTGTAAGTTATGAATTATTTTTTTTGCTGTTTGATAAAAAGGAAAAGTTGGAACAGCATTATCAATCAAACTGTCTATTCTGACAGGAGTGATTTCCGGTAACTGTCTACTGGAATAGTTTATAAAACGGAAAAAGCTCTAGTTTAATCAGGAAAAGGCGAGGAAAGGCACCTTGTGTATTGTGCACTGGGCCATGCACAACAGTGCACCGCCGTGTGCACAACGCTGCATTGCCCGGTGCAGAATTGTGCATCGGGCGGTGCAGAAAGTAATAGACGGCTGGTTTTATGAGTTGGAAAGGGAGAAAAAAATATCGCATCGCGGCAAGACTGCCGGATGCGATATTTTTTATTGTGATGTTTAAATGATTATTTGCGGTAGCTTGCCAATTCTTCAGCTTGGAACTTGCGGATGAAATTGAAATGTTTCTCAACTTCAGCTTCTGCATAGTTTACATAAACATTGAGTGATTGTGCAAACAATTCCGGAGCTTTGGTAGCATCCTGAAGCAACAGGTGGCTCATCACACATACTGCAGCCATTTCATACAGTCTGCGGGCTACGAAATCAAGTAATTCCTGATTCTGTGCTTCTTTTACAGCGTTGGTGCAGGCTTCGAGCTTATGAGTCATTTCCTTGATGCGGTTCATGTAGCATTCAAATTCTGGTGCGCAAGGAATTGCTTCATATTCGTGCAAGGTTGCAGCGTAGGTACCGTTTGTTACATAACGGATGGCAGCAACGGTTTGCAACTGGGTGGTTCCTTCATAAATGCTGGTGATGCGGGCATCACGATAGATACGTTGACAGGCATATTCCATCATAAAGCCTGAACCGCCGTGTACCTGGATACAGTCATATGCATTCTGGTTGGCATATTCTGAGTTCATACCCTTTGCCAACGGAGTGAAGCTGTCTGCCAGTTTGGCGTAGCGTTTCTGTTCCTGGCGCTCTTCCGGAGTAAGTTTGCGTTCGCGTGCGATGTCATCGAGTGCTTTGTAGATATCTACATAGCGTGCTGTCTGATACAACAGTGCGCGGCCGGCATCGAGTTTAGCCTTGATAGCAGAAAGCATGTCATATACAGCAGGGAATTCGATAATAGCCTTTCCGAACTGCTTACGGTCTTTTGCGTATGCCAAAGCTTCGTCATAAGCAGCCTGGCTTAATCCTACAGACTGTGCGGCAATACCCAGACGTGCACCGTTCATCAATGCCATTACGTACTTGATCAAGCCTAGCTTGCGGTCGCCGCAAAGTTCTGCTTTGGCATTCTTGTAAACAAGTTCACAGGTTGGTGAGCCGTGTATACCAAGTTTGTTTTCAATACGACGTACGTCTACTCCTCCGTCGTTCTTGTCGTAGATAAACATTGACAAGCCACGTCCGTCATGAGTTCCTTCTTCTGAACGTGCCAATACCAGGTGGATGTTGGCATCTCCATTGGTGATGAAACGTTTCACACCGTTCAGGCGCCAGCATTGGTTGGCCTCGTCGTAAGTAGCTTTCAGCATAACGCTCTGCAAGTCAGAACCTGCATCCGGTTCTGTCAGGTCCATTGACATGGTTTCACCTGCGCAGATACGGGGGATGAAGCGGCTGTGCTGATCTTCGTTACCAAATTCATACAAAGTTTCTATACAGTCTTGCAAAGACCAGATGTTTCCAAAACCGGCATCTGCCTGTGCTACAATTTCTGCACACATGGTATACGGAGTAATCGGGAAGTTCAAGCCTCCGTAGCGGCGCGGCATGGTCATTCCGTTAAGGCCGGCTTTTACCATGGCATCAAGGTTGGCTTTGGTTCCTGATGCGTATTCTACGCGTCCGTTTGCACAGTGTGGACCTTCTTCGTCAACACCTTCCGCATTGGCTGCAATGATTTCACCGGTAATCTCACCGGTAATTTCCAATACTTTATCGTAAGAGTCGATAGCATCGGCACAGTCGAGCGGTGCATAATCGAACTCGTCTTTATCTCTATAATTGCGTTCTTTAAGTTCGCAAATACGCTCCATCAGAGGGTTATTGAGATGGAAACGTAATTCCGGGTGTTCGGTATAAAAATTGGACATAATTTTTTTCTTTTAGGAGTTATAAGGAGTTATCGGGAGTTATAAGGAGTTAAAGGCCAAATGATTTTTAGACTTAATCCCTTTACTCATTAAATTGTTTGTTCATGATACCTTTGCAATAGGCATTGAGCAAATAACTTGTGTCTTCGATACTCCTTGTTAAGTCATAATAATCTTCTTCTGTAATATAGTTCAAGTCTTTAGAGAGGAGTATGTAGTATCTGCATTCTTCCAAGCTGCCTTGTGAAATGTTTAAGAAGCGAAGTTTGTCAGCTTTACCCATTTTACGATACCCTTCGGCAATGTTAGCTGGAATGGATACAGCGGCACGCTGAAATTGCAAACACAATCCAAAGCGCTCGTGTACAGGAAAATTGCATGTAATTCTATACACTTTAAGCACAAATTCATGAGCTTTCTGCCAAGCTAATATATCTTTAAAGCTTTGGGTCATATATGTATTGGCTTCTGACTCCTTCTAACTCCTGATAACTCCTTTTAACTCCTGCTTAAAAACTATTTACTGTTCTTTTTATAATACTTAATCATTTTTGGAATAACTTCTTCCACAGTTCCGTTAATTACATAATCCGCAATGCTGTTGATAGGAGCATTCTCATCACTGTTTACAGAAATGATGATACCTGCATCCTGCATACCGGCAATGTGCTGAATCTGTCCGGAGATACCACAGGCGATGTAAAGTTTGGGATGTACGGTTACACCGGTCTGGCCTATCTGACGGTCGTGTTCACAGAAACCTGCGTCAACTGCTGCACGGCTGGCACCAACTTCGGCATGAAGTTCCTTTGCCAATTCGTATAACATGTCGAAGCCTTCTTTTGAGCCCATTCCATAACCTCCGGCAATAACGATAGGAGCACCTTTAAGGTTATGTTTTGCCTTTTCTACGTGGCGGTCGATGACTTTAACTACGTAGTCGGTTTCAGGAACATATTTTGCTACATCGTGGCGGATGACTTCTCCCTGATAGTTTTCGTCAAGGATTTCTTTTTTCATAACACCTTCACGTACGGTTGCCATTTGCGGGCGGTGTTCCGGATTAACGATGGTTGCAACGATGTTTCCTCCGAATGCCGGACGTATCTGATACAGCAGGTTCTTGTAGGTAACTCCGTTTTTCTTGTCTTCGTGATCACCGATTTCAAGTTGTGTACAGTCGGCTGTCAGTCCGCTGGTAAGTGCAGACGATACACGAGGACCGAGGTCGCGTCCGATAACGGTTGCACCCATGAGGCAAATCTGAGGCTTTTCTTCCTTAAACAGATTTACAAGGATAGAAGTGTGGGGAAGTGAAGTATAAGGGAACAATCCCGGAGCGTCGAAAACATGAACTTTGTCTACTCCGAATGGTAATACTTGTTTTTCTACATCAGAAAGGTCGCTGCCTGCGCAGATAGCTTCCAGCTGGCAACCCAGTTCATTTGCTAACTTGCGACCTTTGGTTAAAAGTTCGAGACTTACGTCGGCAACATGTTTGCCTTCCATCTCACAATATACAAATACGTTGTTCATAGTTTTATCCAATAGTGTGGTTAGCCAAAAGTTCAACAATCAAATTTTCTACATCCGCGTCACTGCTTGTAATTGTCTTGCTTTCCTTTGCCTGGAAGATGATATTCTCAATCTTCTTAACTTTGGTAGGAGAGCCTGAAAGACCGCATTGTGCAGTATCGCCATTTACATCTGCCACACTCCATTCTGTAATGTTCAGATAAGGACGGCTTTCGTAAAGCGAAGCGTAAGGAAGTTCTGCTCCATCTTTGGTGATGGCAGCTTTTTCCTGTCCGCCGAGAGCACGTTTGTATTTTTGTACCAGTTTGGCATTGCGCGGACGGCATGGTGCTGCGCTTCCGTTTACAGTCAGAACGATAGGCAATGGTCCTTCTACAGTTTCAACACCGCCGTCGATATGACGTTTTACACGGATACGTCCGTCGTTTACTTCTTGGATTTCTTCAACATAGGTAATTTGAGGTAAGCCGAGCTTTTCTGCAACCTGAGGGCCTACCTGAGCTGTATCACCGTCGATAGCCTGACGTCCGCCGATGATGATGTCATATTCACCGATTTTGCGGATAGCAGTGGCAAGTGCATAGGATGTAGCCAAGGTATCAGCTCCGGCAAATGCGCGGTCGGTAAGAAGATAACCGTTATCGGCTCCTCTGTATAAGCCTTCACGTATGATTTCTGCAGCACGGCCCGGACCCATAGTCAACATTGTTACGGTCGACCCGGGGTGGGTGTCTTTCAATCTGAGAGCCTGTTCCAAGGCATTTAAGTCTTCCGGGTTAAATATTGCCGGGAGAGCCGCACGGTTTATTGTGCCGTCGGCATTCATGGCATCTTTCCCTACATTACGTGTGTCGGGAACTTGCTTTGCCAATACAACAATTTTTAAACTCATGTTTGTTATTTTTGGTATTAGTAATATTTTATCTTTTTCAAAGTTTACAGGCAGATTCTTTTGTGGATAGTTGTATTTGTAACATCCTAATCAGAACTGATAAGTAAAGCTTTGGACTGAATTATTACAGTTGGCAGCAAATTTAACGAATTGAATCTCTCTCCCCAAAGAAACTGTTCAAAACTTAATCTTCAAGTGAAGAAATGTATTCAAAAAGCTGTTTGTAGAACGTATTATGGGTAAGAGTTGCCGCATTGCCAAGAATAATGAGTTTCATGCGGGCACGTGTTATGGCTACGTTCATTCGGCGCAGGTCATTTAGAAATCCTATGGCTCCTTTGTCGTTCGAACGTACAAGGCTGATAACGATAATGTCTCTTTCCTGTCCTTGAAAACCATCGACCGTATCAATGGTGATAAGTTTTCTGTAAGGGGTAAAGAAAGAACGTTTCTTGATTTGTCTGCGCAGATATTGCACTTGCGCCTGATAAGGGGAGATGAGTCCTATGTCAATGCGTTCTTCGAGAATCCGTTGCTTTCCTATTTTGTTTAAGTATGTTTCCAGATGCTTTAAGGTAAGTTCTGCTTCGGCTTTGTTTATTCGTCCGTAGCTGTATTCTACGAATTCTTCTTCGGCATCGGATGTTTCGGTATTAATCCATTCTATGGGAGTATCATAGTCGAGTATGCCCCTGTATTTTACTTCTGGAGCAGATTGCAGACTGTTATGGTAAAACCATTGTGATGAAAAGCGCATGATGGCATCGTTCATTCTGTACTGGATGTTCAGCAATGATACACATTCCAGCTTGTTTGTCGCAATCTTTTGCATCAGGGTTTGTGCCAGTCCTCCTTTCATGGCTTCATGGCAGGTTACTATGGGTGGCAACTGACAATGGTCTCCGGCCAGAATTACTCTTCCGGCCTTGCGGATGGCTATCCAGCAGGCTGCTTCAAGTGCCTGGGCGGCTTCGTCAATAAAGAGGGTGGCAAAATGCTGTCTGAACAGGAGCTTGTTGGCTGCTCCGGTCAGGGTACATGCCACTACGCGTGCTTCACAGAACAGGGATTCGTGAATACGCATTTCCAGTTCATCGGCCCGGTCACGTAAAGAGTTTATTTTCTGGCGGATGCTTTCGGCGTGTCCTTTACGCATGGTCTCGTATAACTGTCGGATGGTGCGTCGCATACCGAATAGCAGAGGGTAGTCGGGATGTGACTCAAAACGTCTTTCGTAAGTGAAAGACAGCATCTTGTCGTTTACGCGTACGGGATTGCCGATACGCAGGACGGGGATACCCCGGTCGACTAGCTTTTCAGATATCCAGTCGACCGCCATATTGCTTTGTGCACATACGAGAACCTGGTTCTCACGGTGCAGTGTTTCATAGATTGCTTCGACCAGCGTTGTTGTCTTGCCTGTTCCCGGAGGTCCATGCACGATAGCTACGTCTTTGGCGCATAAGACTTTGTTGACAGCTTTCTCTTGCGATGCGTTTAACCATGGAAACCGGATAGGAGAAAATGTTAGTTCTGTGGCCGGGCGTGTGCCGTGGAATATATCACGCAGTTCGGACAGACGGCCGTTCTTGTCATTAATTACGGCGTTCAGAGAGGCAAACATCAGTTTGAAAGTGTTTTCATCAAAACTAAGTTGTATGCCTGGATGAAGCATGTTTTGCAGCTGTATCAAAGACTCCGAATCGGGCAGAATGACAACCATGCGATTGTCTTCGACATAATTGACCGTAGCGGTAAAACTGACATAGCGTGTCTTGTTGTTGTAAGTATCTATATCGAAGAAAAGTACGGGACGCCCGAATTCAAAATGATGGTCTATGTCTTCGTTTTCAGTCCGGAATATTTCTACTACGAACTGGTTTAATGAGTTATAGTAGCTTCTGCCTATGGAAAGAGGATACCAGCAAATACCTTTGCGTACCTTCTTGTCAACGTCTATGCGGTCTGTTTGCTGAAGGAATAATTCTTTTTCATAATTGTATTCCAATTTCAGCAATTCATATTGCCGCTGCAGTTCTAATATAGGTAATGCTGGCATATCGTTTTTTATTTATCAGATTCTTTCTTTTCCATTTCCTTTAGCATTTCGGCTCTTGATTTGCTTTGTGTAACGAGGTATACTCCCGCAAATACAAGTACCACAGCAATGCCTTTCATGTATCCGAATGTGCCTAAACCAATGATGACTGACACGACTGAGGCTACAATAGGCTGTGTATAGTTGTACATGCTTAGCACGGTAGGACGCAGAGTCTTCTGCGCAAACATGAGCAGCAGGAACGTCATGAAGGTGGCACCTACAACTACAAACATGATTTCACTCCATGTCTGCAGACTGAGAGATGCAAACGGAAGTGTAGAAACTTCGTGATAGGATAAGGGAATAAAACAGATAGCCGCATAAGTAAACATCCACTTCATGCAGGTGATGGGATGATATTTGGTAACCAGCCCTTTAAAAAATGTCAGGTAAACGGCAAAGCTGATTTGTGCAAGAAGGCACAGCAAATCACCCAGACTGTTGCTTTCTGCTCCGTTGTGTCCGGTACTTCCGAGAATCAATATGAGAGCACCTATCGCACCTAGGAATACACCGCCGACTTTTTTGTTGGTAATAGGCTCATGCAGGTGTATGGCTGCCAGTATCATTGTGGCTATAGGGGCCATGGTTGTGATGATGGAGGCATTGATAGGTGATGTTAATGACAGACCGAAAATATACATGCCCTGATTGAATACGATAGCGAATAATGCGGCAAAGAAGAATTGAAGCAAATCGTGAGGTTTGGTTTCTTCATGCTTGATAAACAGAGAAGCAATCCAAAAACAGATGGCACCTCCTACCATACGGAAAGTAGCCAGAGAAAGGGCTGTAACCTCTGTACTCATGACATCTTTTCCTATGGGAGCCATAAGCCCCCATGCAATACTTGCAATCAGCATGCAAATATGTGCGCTATAAGTTTTGTTTTTCATATGCTGTTTTGTTTTTGCGGTTGCAAAGTTACAGTTATCTATTGAAATCATTCATGTTGATGTCGTTTTTCTTTAAGAAAAAGGATATAATTGTTTATATTGAATTGTTTTTCTTGAACATGTTTTCATGATGTTTTCAGAGTTGAAAAATAGGAATGGATAAGATTGTGATATTAGTCTTATAAAAAAGCTTTTCTGCTGTTTTTTCTATTAATAATTGCGTATCTTTGCTTTATACAGCTATTATAATGAAATCCGGAAAGGAGATGTATTATGAAAAAGCAAGCTAATTATATTAAGCGCATAGAGATTAAAGGAATATGGGGACGTAAGAATATTGCGTGGAATCTTCGTCCTGATGTGAATATTCTAAGTGGAATAAATGGTATTGGCAAAAGTACAATAGTGAATAAGTCCGTTCATTTTTTACATTTGCTGAGTGGGGGAGAACTTTCATGCAATAGCATTTCGGAAAATGTGAAGTTTGTTTTTTCTCCGGAGGATGCATCGTATATTCATTTTGATGTGGTGAGAAGTTTTGACCGTCCTTTGTTAAATGCGGGGTTGGCAGAGAAAGTTGCTGATAGTAATATTCATACGGAATTGGACTGGCAGTTGTATCAGTTGCAACGCCGTTATTTGGATTATCAGGTAAATATAGGTAATCGGATAATAGAGCTGCTTACCAGTGGAAAGCCGGAAGATCAGCAAAAGGCAGCTCAGATTTCTATTCCTAAAAGGAAATTTCAGGATATGATTGATGAACTGTTTAGCGAAACACAAAAGACGATAAATAGAAAAAGAAATGAAATTATAATAGAGCAGGATGGAGAACAGTTGTTGCCTTACCAACTGTCTTCTGGTGAAAAACAGGTATTGGTAATTCTGCTTACTGTTCTGGTTCAGGATGAACAGCCTTATGCCTTGTTTATGGATGAACCTGAAATCTCTTTGCATGTAGAATGGCAACAGAAGTTGATAAAACTGATTCGTGAATTGAATCCTAATGTACAGATTATACTGACTACCCATTCTCCGGCAGTTATAATGGATGGTTGGATGGATGCTGTGACAGAAGTAAGTGATATTACAGAGTAATTCTTTATTGGATTTCTTCTTTTAATTTTTACAATTATGAGCAAACGCCTGACACAAAATCTGAATTCTCTTTATGTTGAAGCAGCAAACCGGCTTCGTCCTAAGAAAGCAAGAAAAAAAATTGTTGCTTACGTAGAGAGCTATGATGACGTCTTTTTTTGGAGAACTCTGCTGAATGAGTTTGAGAATGATGAACGGTACTTTCAGGTAATGCTCCCCTCGTCAACTTCATTGGCAAAGGGAAAGAAATCGGTTTTGATGAATGATCTGGGTAGTTCGTTGGGGCAAAACATGATAGCTTGTGTTGATAGCGATTATGATTATTTGCTTCAGGGGGCGACCAATACGTCGCGTATGATAAATCAGAACCGTTATGTCTTCCAGACGTATACTTACGCAATAGAAAATTATCAGTGCCTGGCGGAATGTTTGCATGAGGTATGTGTAATGGCTACTCTGAACGATCGTGAGATTGTGAATCTGGAAGAGTTTATGAAGATGTATTCCCGTATAGCATATCCTTTATTTATATGGTCTGTATGGTTTTACAGAAAGCATCGTGCAGGGGCGTTCTCCTTGTTGGACTTCTGTGAGATCGTTAAATTAGAGAAAGTCAGTATTTATCATCTGGAAGTTTCGCTGGACCGTATGCACCGACGGGTATCGCATAAATTGAAGAAGCTGGAACAGGAATATCCTAAAGCATTGCGTGAAATAGAAATGATGAAAAAAGAGTTTACTCATTTGGGAGTAACTCCGGATAATACTTATCTGTTTATTCAGGGACATCATATAATGGACAACGTTGTTTTGAAGATACTGGTTCCACTCTGTGTGGTTTTGCGGCGTGAACGTGAAAATGAAATTAAAGAATTGGCCGAACACAACACGCAGTTTCAAAACGAGCTGACATGTTACCAGCGAAGTCAAAGTGGCGTTGAATTTGTAATTCGTAAGCATACAAATTATAAAGACTCTCCGTTGTATCAGAGAATTCGTAATAAAATAGCATTGTTTTTAGAAAACATAGAATAGATATATTTTGCTAAACCTTAATTTAAAACCGGAAATCAGTTATGGACAGGACCTCACAAGTTATTACCCAGTTATCAGACAGTGATTGCTTTTATATTTCAGAGCGGTATAATAAATTGCTTCCATATCCTGTACATTGTCATGCGGAGTATGAATTGAATTTCACGGAACATGGAAAAGGTGCACGCAGAATTGTTGGTGATTCAACGGAAGTAATAGGAGATTATGATCTGGTATTGATGACCGGAAAAGACTTGGAGCATGTGTGGGAACGTTATGAATGTTTCTCTACCGATGTAAGAGAAATAACAATCCATTTTTCTTCAGACCTGTTTTTTAAGAGCTTTCTTCACAAGACCCATTTTCATTCTATTCAGGTAATGCTTGAGAGAGCGCAGCGTGGATTGTCTTTTTCGGAAACAGCGATTCGCCGTGTTTATTCTCTGCTTTCAAACTTGTCTTCTGAGAAGAGAGGTTTTTATGCCGTTATTCAGTTTATGACGATTCTTTATGAGCTGTCGTTGGATGAAGACGCGAAGGTTTTGTCAAGCAGTTCGTTTGCCAGGATTCGTCATCAGGTAGACTCTGACCGGATAAATAAAGTTCAAGATTATGTAGGGTCACATTATAATGAAGAAATCCGTTTGTCTGTACTGGCTGATATTGTAGGTATGACAACGGTTTCGTTCAGCCGTTTTTTCAAACAGGTTACCGGGCAAACCTTTTCAGATTATCTGATTTCATTCCGTCTGGAGTCTGCATCGCGCATGCTTGTAGATTCCCATCTGGCCATTGCCGATATATGTTATGATTGCGGCTTTAATAATCTTTCTAATTTTAATCGCATCTTTAAGAAGTATAAAAAATGCTCTCCTAAGGAGTATCGCGAAAATTACAAGAAGCAAAAAATCGTCATTTAATGTTTATTAGATAAAATAGTATTAGCTTTGGATAAGATTGTATTAGTCGTGTCTGTTTAAAGCCCCTATCTTTGCATGTGTAGAAAGGGAAGAATGAAATAATGAACAGATATGATAGTTTGATACCAAATTCTTTGTTTTTAATAGGTAAAAATTAGTTTTAGGGTTGTTTTTCTATAAAGAGGGTAGTCAAGCGTGAGCATTCCCTCTTTTATTATATATAAGTGAAGTAGACGGGAGAAAAATGGAAAGAGAATAAAGGGGAGAGACAAAATGATATATATGGAGAAGAGTTTAGCCTGTAAGGCTTGTAAAATAATGTATTATAAATAGGTAATTAGGATAATGATTGATTTCTGTTCATAAAAGGGAAGATTATTTTTTATAAGATAATCTTCCCTTTTTTTGTGTTTATATGGTTTTTAGTGCCTAAAAACATAGTTTAGTAACACTTAAATATAGTTGGTGTTGTTAATAATATTACCTAATTTGCGTGTCATTAAAAGTAAAAAGAGTTTTATCTCTTTATTCATTAACTTTAAATACGTAGATATCATGAAAGTATATCAGACTAATGAAATTAAAAACATTGCCCTCTTAGGTAATGATGGAGCCGGTAAAACCACTCTCACTGAAGCCTTGCTTTATGAGAGTGGAGTTATAAAACGTCGTGGTAGAATTACAGCAAAAAATACAGTAAGTGATTATTTCCCAGTAGAACAAGAATATGGATATTCTGTCTTTTCTACAGTCTTTCATGTGGAATGGAACGGTAAGAAACTGAATATTATAGACTGTCCGGGTAGTGACGACTTTGTTGGAGCAGCAATGACAGCTTTGAATGTTACTGATACGGCAATTTTGTTGTTGAATGGTCAATATGGTCCGGAAGTTGGAACTCAAAATCATTTCCGTTATACAGAAAAATTAGGAAAACCTGTTATCTTCCTTGTAAACCAATTGGATAATGAAAAATGTGATTATGATAACGTGTTGGAGCAATTGAAGAGTATTTATGGCTCGAAGGTTGTTCCTGTTCAATACCCGTTGGAGACAGGTCCTAATTTCCATGCATTGATTGACGTTCTTTTGATGAAGAAATATTCATGGGGACCGGATGGTGGTGCTCCTACAATCGAGGATATTCCGGCTGAAGAATTGGAGAAAGCTACAGAATGGCATAAAACTTTGGTTGAGGCTGCAGCTGAGCATGATGAAAGCTTGATGGAAAAATTCTTTGAACAAGATTCTTTGTCAGAAGATGAAATGCGTGAAGGTATCCGTAAAGGATTGGTATCAAGAGGTATGTTCCCGGTATTCTGTGTATGCGCCGGTAAGGATATGGGAGTTCGCCGTTTGATGGAATTCTTGGGAAATGTAGTTCCGTTCGTATCAGAAATGCCTAAAGTACATAATACTCGTGGTGAAGTGGTTGTTCCTGATTCTAATGGTCCGACATCTTTGTTCTTCTTCAAAACTGCTGTAGAACCTCATATTGGTGACGTTCAGTATTTCAAGGTTATGAGCGGAACAGTGCATGAAGGTGACGATTTGACCAATGCAGACAGAGGTTCTAAAGAAAGAATGGCACAATTGTTCGTTTGTGCTGGAGCTAACCGTATTAAAGTGAGTGAACTTTGTGCCGGTGATATAGGTTGTACCGTTAAATTGAAAGATGTTCGTACAGGAAATACGCTGAACGGCAAGGACTGTCAGAATAGATTTAACTTTATTAAATATCCGAATTCTAAATATTCACGTGCCATCAAACCTGTTAATGAGGCTGATACCGAGAAGATGATGAGTGTTCTTTATCGTATGCGTGAAGAAGATCCGACATGGGTTGTTGAGCAGTCAAAAGAACTGAAACAAATTATCGTTCATGGTCAGGGAGAATTCCATTTGCGTACATTGAAATGGCGTTTGGAAAATAATGAGAAGATTTTCATTAACTTCGAAGAACCGAAGATTCCATATCGTGAAACCATTACAAAGGCTGCCCGTGCAGATTATCGTCATAAGAAACAGTCGGGTGGTGCCGGACAATTTGGTGAAGTGCATCTGATTGTTGAACCGTATTATGATGGTATGCCATTGCCGGAAACTTATAAGTTTAACGGACAGGAATATAAGGTAACAGTAAAGAGCCAGGAAGTCGTAGATCTGGAGTGGGGCGGTAAGTTGGTATTTATTAACAGTACCGTAGGTGGCTCTATCGATACTCGTTTTATGCCTGCTATCTTGAAAGGTATTATGAGCCGTATGGAGCAAGGACCTTTGACAGGATCATACGCCAGAGATGTACGTGTAATCGTATATGACGGAAAGATGCATCCTGTAGATTCAAATGAAGTTTCGTTTATGCTTGCAGGTCGCAATGCATTCAGTGCTGCATTTAAGAATGCCGGTCCGAAGATTCTTGAACCAATATATGATGTTGAAGTTTTTGTCCCCAGTGATAAGATGGGTGATGTAATGGGAGACCTTCAGGGCAGACGTGCGATGATTATGGGTATGAGTAGTGAAAACGGTTATGAGAAACTGGTTGCTAAGGTTCCTTTAAAAGAAATGTCAACATATTCAACAGCTCTGAGTTCTTTGACTGGAGGACGTGCTTCATTTATAATGAAGTTTGCTAGCTACGAATTGGTTCCGTCGGATGTTCAAGAAAAACTGATGAAAGAATTTGAAGCAAATCAAGAAAAGGAAGATTAAAAATCTAAATTTTAACAATATGAAAAAGGTCGTTTAGATTAACTAAAACGACCTTTTTTTATTAACCATCATTAAATATATGTCATTAAATGTTTGTTTATACTTAAAATTTTGTTATTTTTGCATATAAGCCTATTCTTATAAGGCTTTTAGTTGTTGAATTATAAACTAAATAGTGCTTTTCGGTTAATATAAGAGAATTGCTGTGTAAAACTTGTTAATCAATGACTATTGTGGTTTTAACCTTGTTAAATTTGTCCACATGAAAAAGTCAACTATTTGGATATTAGGTATTATAATGGGCATCTCTTTTGTTAGCTTGCTTTATTTGCAAGTAAAATATATAGAAGAGATGATAAAGATGCGTATGGAACAGTTTGATGATTCTGTCAAACGAAGTCTTTCAAACGCAGCCAATTCGTTGGAATTGGCCGAAGCTGCTATGTATTTGCAGAAGAATTTGGATAATAATTCTTTGGGCAACAAGAATTATGCAAGCGACCTGGATATAGTTAGCAATGATTCCGTAGGAGGAGTACTTCAAGTACATCAGCAGATGGTACGTACCGGAAACGGTTTTTCTGTAAAAATCCAGATCGGCAGTAATGTTTTTTCAGGCTTTTACGGTTCAAAGCCATTAACAGAAGTGAATAAATCGCTGGCAAAAGATTTGTATGGCAGATACAAGCATAAAAGAGATTTAGTAAATGACGTGGCTCTAAAGCTTTTATATAAAGCAAGCGAGAAACCTTTGGAGAAGCGTGTGAATTTCAAGACACTCGACCAATATATCAAATCAGAACTGGCAAGCAATGGAATTGATATACCATATCATTTTACGGTTCAGACCAATGATGGCAGAGAAATATACCGCTGTCCTGATTACGAAGAGAAAGGTTCTGAACATACGATTCCACAGGTACTTTTCCAGAATGATCCTCCGGCAAAAAGAGGGTGGGTGCAGATTCATTTTCCGACATGGGATGACTATATATTCAGTTCTGTGAAGTTTATGATTCCAGCTTTGATTTTTACTTTTGTATTGCTGGTAACATTCATATTCACAATATATCAGATATTCCGTCAGAAGAAACTGACAGAGATAAAGAACGACTTTATCAACAATATGACTCACGAGTTTAAGACTCCAATATCTACCATATCGTTGGCTGCTCAGATGTTGAAAGATCCGGCAGTCGGTAAATCGCCGCAGATGTTTCAACATATATCAGGAGTTATAAATGATGAGACCAAGCGTTTGCGTTTCCAGGTAGAAAAGGTTTTGCAGATGTCTATGTTTGAAAGACAAAAAGCAACCTTAAAGATGAAGGAGGTAAATGCAAATGAATTGATAGCAGGAGTCATAAATACCTTTGCGTTGAAGGTTGAAAAGTATAACGGAAGGATAACCTCCGATCTGTCTGCTTTGGATCCTATGATTTTTGTTGATGAGATGCATTTTACCAATGTAATCTTCAATTTGATGGACAATGCCGTGAAATATAAGAGACCGGAAGAAGATTTGCTGTTAAATGTCCGTACATGGAATGAAAACGGTAAATTGTGTATATCTGTAGAAGATAACGGTATTGGTATAAAGAAAGAAAATCTGAAGAAGATTTTTGAAAAGTTTTATCGGGTACATACGGGCAATCTGCATGATGTAAAAGGGTTTGGATTGGGATTGGCCTATGTAAAAAAGATAATTCAAGACCACAAGGGTACTATTCGTGCCGAAAGTGAACTTGGAGCCGGGACTAAATTTATAATTGTATTACCTTTATTAAAAGACTAATTTTATATGGACGAAAAATTGACGATTCTATTATGCGAGGATGATGAGAATCTTGGCATGTTATTGAGAGAATATTTGCAGGCAAAAGGTTATTCTGCAGAATTGTGTCCTGATGGTGAAGCAGGTTATAAAGCTTTCTTGAAGACAAAGTTTGACTTATGTGTACTTGATGTCATGATGCCTAAGAAAGACGGTTTTACTTTGGCTCAGGAGATTCGTACGGCAAATGCTGAAATTCCTATTATATTCCTTACGGCTAAAACTTTGAAAGAAGATATCCTGGAAGGATTTAAGATTGGAGCTGATGATTACATTACCAAGCCGTTCAGTATGGAAGAGTTAGTCTTTCGTATAGAAGCAATCTTGCGTCGTGTACGTGGCAAGAAAAACAAGGAAAGCAGCATTTATAAGATCGGTCGTTTTACTTTCGATACACAAAAGCAAATCCTTTCTATCGATGGCAAACAGACTAAGCTTACTACCAAGGAGTCTGAGCTTTTGGGATTGCTGTGTGCGCATGCAAATGAAATCCTGCAACGTGATTTTGCTTTGAAGACCATCTGGATTGATGATAATTACTTCAATGCAAGAAGCATGGACGTATATATTACCAAGCTTCGTAAACACTTGAAAGAAGATGATTCAATTGAAATTATCAATATACACGGAAAGGGTTACAAGCTTATTACTCCGGAAGTTGATGCTTAAGATTTAGAACCTGTATTTGACTATATTGAAGCTGTCTCATTTATAATGAGGCAGCTTTTTGTTTATTAGTACTTAAGAAGATAGAGGAGCATATTCATATTTTGATTGCTTGGAAGCTTATTGCTATAGGGGAGCTAGTTATTCTGAACCATGTAGCGTTAAAACGCAACTTCTCCTGATACCGTATCGAAGACTAGAACCTATATTTGACAGTGTTTGTCAAGGCATAAGGCTGTGTAGAAGTGATTTTGAAAGCTGTCTACTGATATAGGTTATAAAATAAAAAAGCGTCTAGTAGAATCAGGAAAAGACTTTATTTAGTGCATCGCCCGATGCACAACTTTGCACCCTCCGGTGCATGACTCTGCACTGCCCGATGCACAAGTTTGCATCCGTACATGCAAAGATGAATGCGATAATTTGTGGAAATATGTCTGCTGTGCATAAAAAAAGCAGAGCACTTAATTTCTTAAGGCTCTGCTTTATATTGATTAAAGAATCCTCTTAAATGTCGAATTTTAGAAGAATAAATAACGTAAGTCGGTTACTTCAGCTTTTAAATATAAGTCATTCATAAAGCTGCTGGCCATACGTAAACTCATGTTAGAGAGAGTAGCTTCTTCTGCTTTATCATCGAATTTCTCATCCAATTTGGTTTTGCTGTATGGTTGTAATACGTATACTCCGCTATTGCCTTTAAACGGCTTGCTCAATTGGTTTACTTCTGTCTTGACAGCCATTGCACCAACTACAGGTTCGTTGCTGCGTGTGATAGAAACAAATGTAGGAGCAGAGAAAGTAACGTGCTTAATAGAGTCGGTAACAACGTTGGCGATTGCTTTAGCCTCGTCAAATGTCTTTGCAGCCTCAAATTGTTTAGTCAGGATTTCAGCTTTCTTGTCGCGCATGATTTCAGCTTTCAGACGCTCTTGAACTTTCTCAACCGGTGTATATCCTTTCGTGTTGATGCTGTTGAGAGCAACAATCATAAGGTGTGAACCGTTACCGCAGTCATACAGCGGAGAAACAGACTTAGGATCTGCGTCAAATACCCATTTAAGAGCATCACGTGTTCCGGGAACTCCTCCAACCAGATGCTCGTCGCTTCTGAATCCTTCACGTGCAAGAAGACGGAATCCGTTATCTTCGGCATTCTTGGTCAATTTGTCATAGTCTGAGTTAGCAGCTAAGAACTGGCTGATTTTATTGTATGCTGCATTGTAAGTTTCCTTGCTGAATTCTACCGGTCTTTTTACGACAGCTACCTTATATTTATTGGTCATAGCTTTACGGTCTACAACTTGCATTACAATGTTGCCTTGTCCCATATCAATGTTTGCTACTTCTTTAACGCCTGTAGTATTTAAAGCATTAATGATTTTGGTGCTGTTCATATCTACCTGCTGTCCTTCATACATGTTTGAGCTTATCCATTGAGCCTCTCCGTTCTGGTTGTATTTCTTTGCTATTTCAGCAAAGTCAGCTCCGTTTTTCAAAGCGGTGGTAATGCTGTCTGCCAATTTCTTGGTTGCATCCGGAGTAGCGGCAATTACCTGTATCTGGCGGAATTGGATTGAGTCGGGAGCGCTTTGTTTGCTCAACAATTTGAATGCGTTATATGAATCATCAGCTTGGCTGTAGAACGGTCCGTATACTTCACCTACGTTGATTGAATCAAGTCTTGATGCAATGTCATTAGGGAAAGCATTCTTTGTCATAGGTATGTCTACATATTGTAAGGTTGAACCTGAAGAACGAACGATGGCTGCATAGTCATCTGTTGCCTGATCCAGTTCAATGCTGCTTTCGGTTACTTCATCTTGAGTAGTCTTACGGTCTGCCTCACTTGGAGTTACTACGTAATCGATATATTGTATATCACGAGTTTCTACCAGATTTCTGTACTGCTCTTTGTTTTTGTTATATAAGTCTTTTATTTCAGAGCTTGTAATGGTAACTGTAGAGTCTGCAATAGAAGAATAAGGCAGTGCAGCCAGCAATACTTCAGATTCATTGATGCGTCCGTCGAACGAATTTTGTGCAGAAACAGGATTTGAAATCAGTGATTTCATAATCAGTTCCTGATATTTGTTTATCAAAAGAGCTTGTTTAAGATTCTTTTCAGTGAAAGACATAATCAAAGATACTTGTTCAGGATTTCCCTGGCTTGCAAACATTTCCATTATTGCTTTATCAAACATTCCGGTTTGAGGATTCACAAACGGAGTTTGGTTCAATAACGGATTGGTTCCTTCCTTAATCATGTTCTGGATTTCCTCATCGGTAACGGTCAATCCGATTTTGCTAGCTTCTTTTTCGATGAGCTGGTAGCTGACATATGACTGCCATACCATATCTCTCATTCTTGTCAAAGCTTCGTCTGATACCTGACGGCCGTATAAAAACTCTTGTACTTTGGTATATTCCTCAACCATGTTTTGGAAATCTAAGGCGGATATCTTTTTACCGTCAACTACGCCTGCATCCTGATTGTTCTGGTGCGGCTGAAAAATTTTCCAAGCATCTCCTGCTATGAATGCAAAAAGAGCAAGGCCAATAACAATGACCAACAATGGTCCTTTGCTTCTGATTTTCTGTAATGTTGCCATTTAAATTTATTTTTATTGTTTATTATTTCCCAAGTTTTTTATTAGCGCACGAAGATACAAAAAATGCTAATATATATCCACTAATTCTACAAAAAATTATGTCAGTCAGTGACTTTAAGGCGCACCAATTCAATTTTTGTTGTCGTTCTTTTTATGATTTTGAACTGATATTTGCCAATAGTGATTGTTTCATGCAGTTTGGGAAAACTTTGGTATGTATATAATATCAGTCCGCCAATTGTCAAATACTCTTCAGATTCGGGCAATTCGAGTCCAAACATTTCGTTTACTTTCTCTATCTCCAGTCTGGCAGACAGGATGTATTCTGAACTGTTCAACTGTTTGGCTATGTATGTGGTCGTATCATGTTCATCTTCTATGTCGCCAAGCAACTCTTCTACCAGATCTTCCAGTGAAACAATACCCGTGGTGCCGCCGAATTCATCAACAACTACCGCCAATGTCTTTTTCTGCTGCATGAACATTTCCATTAGCTTGCGGGCTGTCATTGTTTCGGGTACAATGGGCACTTGCTGGATGTATGCTTTCCAGTTGTCCGGATGTCTGAACATTTCGGATGAATGGATATAACCTGTGATATTGTCAATATTCTCTTTATATACAATTAGCTTTGAGTGTCCTGATTGAATGAATTGCAATTTCAGCTCATCCAGAGAGTCTTCTATTTCTATGGCCTTGATTTCCGTGCGCGGTACAATACAATCCCGTATTTTTATAGTCGAAAAATCCAGGGCATTTTGGAATATCCTGACTTCATCTTCTACCTTCTCGTCCTTATCGGCGTTATTGACTCCCGACTGTATGAAATTGTCCAGATCTATTTTGGTAAAAGCCTTGTTCATAGACTGGTTATTGCTCTCTTTGCCTCTCATCCATAACAATCCTTTTGCCAATTGTGCGAATAGGCGCGATAGAGGATATAAGACGGCATACAGTATAAGCATGGGCACGGCAAATATCTGCAAGAAACGGTATGAGCATCTTTTTATGATTATCTTGGGGATGAACTCTCCCAAAAACAAAATGATGGTACTTGCCAGTATAATCTCGATGACAAGCCTGACAAACGGAATTGTGATGTAGTTGAACAATAAATAGTTATCTAATACTTTTGAGATTAGAAGTGCATAGATAACAAGTGTAATTATATTACCTACCAGCAGCGATGAAATAAATTCGTTGGTATGTCTGTAGAATATGGCCAGGATGTTTTTTATAGGTCCTTTGCTTCCTTTGCTTAATTCTATCCGCATTTTACTTGAGGAAATGAACGCAACTTCCATTCCCGAAAAAAATGCTGTAAACAGAATGGTGATAGCAATATAAATATAATTATTGTCCATAGTATTATGGTTGAACAGCCGTCGTATCCTGTGGAGCTGTGTCTTCTATCGGAAATATTCCGGCCGTATTGTGTATTATGTAATCGGTAAATTGCTGGTTGGAGTTGAAACCGTACCCCGTAAGTATTTTATCTATTTGCTGTATGCGTATGAACTTGTCTGAATATACCTTTTCTTTCGCCTGGTCCCAGAATAGTTGTTCGGTATTGAACTTCTCGCCCTGCATGTTAAGGATATTGACATGTCCTCTTAAGTCCCAAAGTTTTATTTTGTCATAATAATATGCGGTATCGGCCTTGACCTTGGCTTCAATATTCATGAAGTTGTCATAGCGCTCAAGATAAACGCCTTTTTCAAAAGCCCATTTGCTGACTTTTTCATTACTATAAATATCCCATTTTTCAGAAATAATCTTATAACGTATCTTTCCGGAATCGGAGATAAGTGTAGATATTCCGGTTGAGGTCATTGTCGGAACAGCTGTTGGATCTGTAACAGCCGGCGCCATGCCCTTCTTGTCGTTAGAGCATGAAAATAAGAGCAGACCTTGTATAAAAAGGCATATGCTGATTATTCTTACACTTAATGTATTTAAACTGTGTGATGTATTAGTTTTCCTGTTCATTGAATAATGATGTTTTCATTGATCCATCCTCCAATATTTATCTGGTCTCCCTGTTTTATGTTCATAAACAGCAGATCGTTGGTTTGAGGAGTATCAGTCACATATTTTCGTATTAATTCGTTTGCCTCGTTTTCCGTACGTAAATCCATTCGTTTGGCTTGTTGCAGCTTGTCTATAATAAGGAAGTAAGTACATTTGTTTAATATTGGATTCTCGCTCCAGTCAGGTTGTGACGCATAGATGCGAGCTAGTAAAATATACGCTTCTCCGTTATGTTCATTCTGTTCTATGGCCAGTTGGGCATATTTTTTTGCCAACGGCAAATCTTTTTCCTGATAGAAAATCTTTGCCGTTTCGTATGCCAGATTTGATTTTTCTATCATACTGTTGTTTTGTGCGAACACTTTCTCCAGTAAGGTGGTGCATTTTTCTTTTTCTCCATTTCTATAATGGCTCCATGCACATTCATTTAGTAATTCCGGATCATTGCTGGCAGCAGCCTTTTCTATTAATTCCGAGAAGAGAGGTTGCTTCTCATAGTGAAACTTTTTCATTATGGCTATGGTCTCTTTCAGAATTTCATAGTCTTGCTGTTGCTGTTCATTTGTTCTTTTATACCAGTCGGCTATACTTTCGTATGAATCCAGTCCGCAGTCTTTTGCTATTTGATAGATGCGCGACAACGTGTTTTCCCATAAAGACTGTGTACTTGTCTGGGCTTTTTTGCGGGCATTTTCGCTTATGTAGGCCGCCGTTATAAAATCATTTATAAATTCATTCTTGAAACCTGAATCGTTTTTATACATGATGGAATCGATGACCATCCAATCACACATCAAGTAAAATGCCGGGTCATTCTTATCCATTTTGCATACGGCATCTTTGCAATATTTGTATGCCTGTTTTATATCCAATGCATTTCCTGCATAATGAAGATAGTCATATGCCTTTACGGCCAGCAGTAAATCTTCCCTTATCGGGTTGGTCAGAAATCGGCTTAATTCCTTTTTGTATAAAATGTTCTTGTCGTATAAATCGCTTAATTCATTCAGGTAACCAATGCGTTTAAGAGAGTCCTGTTCTGTCTTCAGCATTTCGTGCAAAATCTTTGCACCATCATTATAAAGGCTTATTTGTGCTTTCGGGCAAGATGAAAATGCCATTTTCCATGGCAGATACGCTTTTTTGAAATCATTCTTTTTAACCAGCTCTCTAGTCATTCCTATATTCAGCAGGCAGTCGATACTGTCTTTTCCATGTCCGAAAATCGAACCGTCTTCTATGCCTCGCTGTGCTTTTGCCGGACTTATGGCATAAAACATAGCCAGACACAAAAGAAATAGTTGTTTTAATATCGACATGTTCATACCTGAAACTATAATTTCAAGAAGGCTGTTTCTGCTTTTCCGTTATTCGGGCAAGTTTCCTTGCCCTGTTCTTCATCTAATCAAATATTATTGTACCAACCATTTTCTGAACCAGTCTTCATTGAAGGTCAGTCCAATATTGATGCGGAGATAGTTCTCTTTTATCAAACTGTTTGATTTGGGGTCAACGTTAATATATTGTGCTGTAATAGAGAGTACAGAGCGGTTGTTATAGTGATTTATGATAGGAATCACAAAACCACCTTCTATACCGAATTCACGCATGTTTGAGTTCTTTACCTGTATATATGGAGTGCTGTAATATGCTCCCAAACGGTAGTGAACACGTTGGAAGAAATTTCGTCCAGTCGGGTTAGGAATATATTCGGCACCCAATGAAATTCTTGAAAGGTCTTTAAATTTCCATTGTTCATAATCCTGTTCACTGCTGCTGTTGCTGCTGAAGTGCGGATATTTTGCGCCGCTCCATTGCTGAAGAGTATAATCAAATCCTACGGTCAGACGGTTGTCATATACGTAGGTAAGTCCCACACCGATTTTTTGTGGCAGTTCAAACGCATTGGCAATGGTGTCAATGGTTTGCTGCATTACCGATGAAGAGCTTTGCATCTGCTGTATTTTATAAGCATCGCTGTTTATGCTGTGTCCTAAACTGTAAACGGCTCCGATTGTGAATGCATGTTTTTTGAAACGATAAGTATATTGTGCACCCAAATCAATGTTGTAAGTGCTGATATCAGCCTGATAGTTTCTGACATTGCTCCATGCAGATGTATTGCTGTAAGTATTGGTTATCGTGTGTGTATAGTCACCATATAAATATGCAAAATTGGCACCGATAGAAAAATTCTTGAACGGTTCAACTCCGATACCGGCAAACACCTGATGCAAACCTCCGCTACCATTGAAGCTTTCGTATGAATAAACGTCGCTGCTTTCATCGTTTCCTGGTACTTTCTGACCGTCTCCGCTAAAGCTGTAGTTTATTTTTGAGAAAGGTACCAATCCTATAGTAGCACCGATTTTCTTATATAGACGGAATTGCATTGCAATATAGTCAAGGCTTGAATTCTTTGCATTCATCTTGACGTCACCGCTGTTGAAGTTTGCGTTTTGAAGACTTATTCCTGCATCAAACAAGAAGGTAATGGAGTCGACAGCAGAATACGAAGCGGGGTTACCTACATTAATCAGTTTGTTACGTAATCCATATGAGATTCCTCCCATACCTCGGTTTGCTGTAGTACTTTGGTCAGATAATAATCCGAAACCATATCGTGTATAAGGGGAGTTTACTCCATTCTGCGCGGTGATAACTCCTGCTATTATAGTGAATAATAGCACAAATAGTGTTCTGCTATAATTTATCATTGTATTCCAGTATTCTGTTTAATCCTTTCAGCACTAAAAATTTATCTGCAAAGATGATATTTTTTAGATTTGTATCAAAAGAAAATTCATCCCCTCCAGTTAAAAAAACCAAAAGGTCAGGGTATTTCTTCTGCATTTGTTGAATGTAGCCTGCAATTTCAAGTTCCATGCCGTGTATAACGCCGCTACGGATAGCTGTTTCAGTACTATATCCAAATTCAGGAGTGTCGCCGTCAGGATTAATAATAGGCAATTTGTCACAATATGCGCTTAATGCTTTAAATCGTGTATATTTTCCCAGTGATATGTTTCCTCCATGATATTGGCCGTCTTTATCAATGAATTCATAGGTCAAAGCTGTTCCGGCATCTACAACGAGTATGTTCCTTCCCGGGAAATGAGCATTCGCCCCGACTACTGCGGCAATTCGGTCTGAACCTAATGTCTGCGGAGTGCGATACAGGTTGACGATAGGTAACGGTGTGCGGTAGTCTAATTTCAATAGCGGAAAAGTCAGATGACTGATTTGTGATTCAATGATATCATTCATGTGGATAACAGTTGAAAGTATGCCTTTTTCTATATTATAACGTTGGCATATATTTTTCAAATGTTCCAATGAATGATTGGTATCATAAACCATGTCAATCATTTCGTTTTGATGAAAGACGGCCAGTTTGGCGGCAGAGTTTCCTATATCAATAATCAGATTCACGTTTTCTTACTTTAAAAATGAGGCTGCAAAGTAATAGAAAATCTGTGGGAGTATGAAACGATTTTCTGTTTTTTAAAGCTTATTGGATATCTGACAAATCTATATCGATAGCAGCCGGATAGATTCTTTCCGGATCAAAGAATGTAGCGCAACTGTTTACCATATTTTTAAGATTGGCTTTGATCTTTCCTTTAAAAAACTTTTTCCCGTTTACGGTTACAGTTACGGCTTTATTCAAATCAACCAATTCGTCACAAAGATAAAGTGTTATCTTTCCTTTTTGGGCAGGTTGATGCTCTTTGATGAATTTCAGTTCTATTCCCCATTGTGGATCAGTCTGTATGGTGCGATAGGTAACTTCGTTGATTTTTAAATCAATGTGATTCCCTTCGATCGTCATCTCATAGTAAGTACGTGTTTTGTTGTCGGCATTTGAACGTTCCTGTACATAAATATTATAAAATCCGTTTCTGTAAAGACCGTCCATTTCGAAATTTTCCCAACAGAAGTGTTTAGGATATGGATTACGTATGTATTGTTTCAGCCAGGGAGTTGTCGGCCGGTAGTCTATACTGTGACCACGGTTGGGGATAAGTTCTATTTTATGAACGTATTGTTGTGGATATATTTGTTGTAAACTGTCAAAAGCCTGTTTGACATATGCTGTAAGCATGTTTCTGTAAAAACCGTAATCTTTTGCACCGGTCCGCAGTGAGAAAGCAATGTTGCCGCAGTTCTCTACAGGAGCATTTTTCAAAGGCTCTCCTCCGGCCATCGGTCCGGCTGCTGCCCAATAGTCTGCATAGAAGGATGCCAGTCTCTGGCTTCCATATCCGCCTTCCGATATTCCGAAAATGTATAATCTGTTGGGGTTGATGTTGTCTGTTATCAAGGCCTGACGTAAAAGCCGTTCCCATGCGAACTGTTTGGACTTCTGCCACCATCTGTAATATTCTCCCATATTAGGTATTTGCGGAATGAAATATGCAGAAGGAGAGTCGTCAAATTGCTGGCAGATACTCAATCCGGTTTTCCATTCAGCGTCTTTAGGACCGGAACCATGCAGATATAAAAATAAAGGATAACCCTCTTCCGGTTTTGAATCTCCTTTTGTACCCCAATAGAAAGGCATGATGGCATGTGGCTCCAGATTACTTGGAAGTATCCATCTTGAAGCCTTGCCTTCTGAGAGTTTTCCCATAGCGGGAAGCTTTTCTTCGTCAAAGTCTTTGTTGGCTTCTTTCCATAGTTTCCATATGGCAGAACGGGTATTTTCAATATCCTTATTTTTGATACGCTTGTTTATATTAAAAGAAATGGTCTGTCTGTTAAGATAACTGTCAAAGAATGATTTTATAGCATCTTCATTTTGTGTGTTTAAATGATGCTCTTTTACTTTTGGGGTAGAGGTTAAAGGTGTGGCCTGACTGCTCATGCAGTATATGGCGGCAAATAATAAATTGAAAAATACCGTTTTTTTCATGACTTAAAATTTTTTTGCGATTCCAAAGGTAGTTTTAATTGCATTCAGTACCAAACTTTTGTTCTTCTAAATCGGTAATCGGTTCTCTGGTCTGTGATTTGAATGTTGCAGAATTATTGATACGATTGTTACAAATGTTTATAAAATAATGTGAGTTCGAAATAAGAATAAATATATTTCAGTGATAATTAGGAACATAGCGATAAAAGTATTAAATTTATAGTACTGAATTATAAGATTTAAACGATTACCACTATGTTTCCGGAGTCTAAAATTACAGAGATTTATTATATGGCCGATGATT
>CALUJE010000009.1 GCA_944320885.1 uncultured Phocaeicola sp. | reverse complement strand
TGTTTGTTTGCATTATTTCAAGTATCTTACGCTCTTTATGAGTGGCTTTCCTTATCGAAAGCGGATGCAAAGGTAGATGGTTTTTCATTACGCTCCAAACTTTTCTACCACTTTTTTTGAAATTTTTTTTGGATGATTTGATAAGTGTCTGTAGGACAAGCATGTTGTAGAACATGTTTTTTCGACCTTTTTGCAGGGGTGTGACGGATCTGGAACGGTTTTTGGAGTACCAGCGAGAATTTAAGGGAGGAGATTTTCTGATTTCGAAGTGTGAATTTGTAATATCAAGGACTGATTTTTTATGAATATACCTTTCTGATGAGTCAAACTTTTCTGCTAATAATGTTCTCCCAAGGACGAAAATAATATCCCTTAAGAGTTTCATCAGTTCCACCGAAGAGAAACTTTTATTGAACTGTTGACAAAACTTTAAAAGTCCTATTGAACCTGATTAACTAAATATAATATTAGTCATCCTAACCAACTAGAAAACAAAAAGAACAGAATTCAAATACGAGGCAATGGACTTCCACCATCATCAAAAACTACAATATTACGACATATAGCCTCATAAATTCTTTTTTGAGCGTCAGTCAACTGAGTATAGCAATAATACATATCCGGATCCTTATTAATTTCAGCAGCCGGAGTCATAATATCTTCAGATTCATTGACGTTAAATTTATATTCAATAGGTTCTCCCCATGAAATCACCGGCTTAACGGAAGAAGCCAATGTTCCGTCTTCATTCCACAATACGTCTGTGAAATCAATATGCAAACATTGATTTGCTTTTACCTGAAAACCTTCCAGAGATATAACATTTTCTTTTACACCACCATAATGATTGGTTATAAACAAATGCAGCTCTGCATTCAATGCAGGCTCATCCATAGGCAACATATTAAATAAAGTATCAACCTTCCAGGCGGAAACAGTTTCATCTGTACCCTTAACCAACGTACCATCATTTAAAATAGCTTTGTTAATCTGATTGCCTGGCACAGACAAATACAAAGAATCCACTTTTATTAATTCATTTTTATCCGATACGCTGAAATTTACCTGTCCGATAACCCGCTCTAATGATAAATTCACTCCCGTACTTGTATTGACTAAAGTTGCCCCCCAGAACAAATCCTTATACATCAACGAGCCATTGATATCTTCCATCCAGACATTCTTTCTTGGATCAGAAGCAACATCTGTTCTTGTAGAATTTACTGCTTTACTCAAGAGTTCGGGTTGTTTTACATCAGCAACGCCCATTGCATAAATTCTATAATCAGAACCTGTATACAAACCTAACTGAAAATCATTACCACTCAATAAGCCCAAATCCAAATCTGCAACGCCATCTGATGCAGTACCGACAGGAAAGAGCTGGTTTTGTGTTTCATTCCATACCATATACTTCAATGATGTGAAATCTTCGGCAGATGGAATATTTGAACCCTTAATAGAAAAATTAACTTTATAATCTATCGGAGCAGCTTTATCATCATCGCTACAAGCTGCAAAAAGATATGAGACTAAACATAGTCCACAAAAAATATTTTATTCATGAGGTCTCCCCTATATTTTATGAAACAAAAAAGAACAAGGCCACCTTATCATAAGATGGCCTTATATAACTAAATTATTTACTTACTTCAACAGAACCAAGGAAACGTCCCATCAAAACAATTGTATTGGGACGCAATTCCGGCAATACAGAACGAACATATTTGATAAGTCTTTCCTTCAAAGCATCATCTGAAGACAATGGAAACAAACGATTCAAATTCAGCAAAAGCAAATCAAAATCTTTTTCATCCATCTGTTCACGTTGTGCTATCAGTAAATCAAGATACTGAGAATAATCACCTTTAGCATAACATTCGATCAATGCAAAAAGCGGAGCATAAGGATATGTCTTGTCAAAGCCATGTGCAATGATAGCATTTTTCAACTCCTCATATGCTTTAGCGTCATACTTCTTCTCAGAAAACATATAACCTGACAAATAAGGAACCAATGCACCATGATATAAACGCTGAGCACGTGCTGTAGCCTCCTGGCGAACGGAAGCATCGAATTCATTATAATGATTTACCAAGAACTGAGCCTTCGGATCTGCCAGATCAAACGTATAACGACCGAAAATAAAATAATTTTCAGCAAGCATACGCTGTGCATCAGTCAAAGAATTGAAATAGTCATTCAAAATTTTAAATCCTGCCTCTTCATTTCTTTTTTCAAGGAATGAATAAACGTAATTGTTGATCAAGTCCGGAGTACGTTCTCCACTTTCATAACGCTCTTTCATTCTCTCTGGTGACAACTCCGGATTTAATTGAGATTTTACTTTTGCTATAAAATCATCAGCTCCCATTGAGCCTTTGATATCCATTTTCACCTTCTTTTCCGTATCAAGAACAAGAAATGTAGGATAAGCCTTTACATTATAAGTTTTAGCCGCGTCCTTACCTTCCTTTTCCGCATTCAATTTGATACATACAAAGTTTGCATTGAAGTAGTCTCCTACCTTCTTTTGAGGGAACACCGTATTTGCCATCGTTCTACAAGGACCACACCAGTCTGTATAAAAATCGACAAATACCATTTTATTCTCCTTCTTTGCCTGTTCTACCGCCTCGTCAATTGTCAAATGACGGAAATTTGTCTGGGCAACTGCTGTTATAGTTAACACACTTAACAGAATTGATAATATTATATTTTTCATACGAACGTTTATTTCTCAATAAAATGCATAATTAAAAATAATTACTTTCATCTGCTAGATCGGACGCATTTTTCCATTCTATCTTCTTAACTTTAAGATTAGTATACCAAATCTCACGCTCACGCTCTTTTATAGTTACCGAATTAGGATCTGTTACCAACTCAAACTTATAAACAGTTCCTCTCTTTTCCTGACTATATGTAGCTAAAATAAAATCAGTTCTTGATGAAGTTGAAATAGCCTCTGCAGACAAATAAACTATATCATTCTCATAGGTTTTCAATTTTGCTGCAACATTTCTGGAATAATCATATCCCCACAATTCATTACCCACTGCATAAAGAATCTTTGTTTCAGCAGAAGAGAATGTATAACAAGAAGCTTTTTCAAAACCCTGTGCCACACTTAAATCAATTGAATATAATCCATTTTTAGCAGGCGTTTTCATACTATTTACTAAAAATTTGTAAATAAAGAAATTTCCATCTACATCTTTCATCAATGCATAAGAATTTCCATACGTACCATCAAATCCATTTTCAGCATAAACCAACTTTCGCCCCGTTCCCTTTTGATCCCAAGGGAACGGATCACCATCTTTGTCACTCAATTTCACACAATAGCTTGAATATGCAAAAGATGAATTTGGTGCCACAAAACAATCATTATCCGTATCATAAAATATCACATTAGACACTGTAGCAGGATATGCACCATAACAAAAAGCCAATGGATATGGTGTAAACAGATCTTCTGATATTGATTCATACCGATTTATAGGAGTCGAAAATGTTTGAGAAGATATAATCATTGCTGCAAAAATTCCATCTTCCGTAATATATCCACGATACATTCCAGAACGATGACGCCCTCCAGGCCCTTGATGAGGAAACATATCCTTTATCCGAACAGGATGCTTAATACTTATTGCGGAAAAAAACATATTATCAGGATTAATATCCTCTAAAATCTTAAAATATGAACCATTAGTTAATGCATAAGAACCGGATTTCGTATCCATCCACAAAGTCTGATGCGCATATCTACTTCCAGCAAAAATTAGATTTTCAGCACCAATCAACCCCTCTGTATTTTCAAATACATTTTCCGCAACTGTCGTATCTCGCCCAGCCGGCATTGCTATCATATCAAGGCCTACAGTTCCATCTTCTTTATCGCCAAGCAACAAGAATCCGGTTGTAGTTGAACCTGTAACATTTAACGAAGTCCTCATCTGCCACTTCAACTCTGTTTTTTTATCATACACCTCAAAATATAGATAATAACTACCTGGAGTCAAGTCGACCTTATAAGAGAGGTCTTTTTCAGTGCTTATCCGCTCACGTAATTTATCTAATGCTGAAGCAGAAGTAACAGTCCAAAGATATTCATAATCTGAGTCATCATTACCTCTTATCGAACCTGAAATCTGAGTAGAAATATTTATCACATCTATTTTGGATAAAGCAGTATATTCTTCCTCAATGCCTGTAATTTCCACTTCATTAATAGGAATATTCTCATATGAGCCTTTGTCCTCAACACAAGCACAAAAAGCTACTGCCATCATTGCTATATATATAATGTGTCTCATATGCAAGTTTTTATTGAATTATTAAAATGTTATAACTGATCAGGAGTAATTCCTTCAGACCAGCTTACCCCTTTTATATACATAACGGTTCCATCTTCTTCCAATACTGGAGTTCCTTTCTCCTTCTCAGCTAACAAATATTTCGCAACCATCTCTGCTATCATATTAGCCCTTTGTGATGGCATTAAATCCTGAGTATACTCGTCTGGGGTTGTTCCTGATATCTCCATCATCAACCGATATTTCTTTTCTGAATAGGTTCCCCAAGCAACAAACCACGGAGAAGGCTTCGTAAGAAAATCATTTGCATAAATATTATGAATACGCGGATCATGATTACAACTATACTCTGGATTTTCATCTGCATCATAACGTCCTGGTACATTCGTTGCTCCATAAGTTGTAAACGGTAACTCAAAGTAATCTCCTGGCAATATGGCCAATTGAACCTTCACAGTTTTCTGGGTCATACGTTCCGTTTTTTTTATCTTTAAAGGTATATTTACACTCGTTTCGCCCGCCTTTATCGCATATTCTTGATTCAGGAATTCATATTCCTCTCCTTCAATTGCAGTAGTACTGTCTTGCACGACATATACCTGAAACGGACGATCGTAATTTTTTAATTCTCCTGTAGCTCTTACGGTCAAAGACAAATCAGTCTCTTCACCTCCGGTTTTACCAAAATCTACCAATGTATAAAATTGATGTGCCCATGTTGAAGGCTCCAACCATGAAACTCCCCATTGAACATCAAAATAAAGTCCTTCCTTACCTTCATAATTTATAGTTTCCTTTTCACAAGCGCATAAAAAAGGTAAAGTCATCAATAAATATATTAATTTTGTTTTCATATAACTCAATTTTATTAATAACGTTCATCTTGTTCTATCTTAGGCAATGGCCACACATAATCACTCAACAGCATATCATATTTTTCCGAGGATTTTACTCCAGATATAATTTGTTCCATCGCATGACGTTTATAATAGAAAAACAATTGTCCTTCACCAATCATTTCACGCGCAAACTCTTTAGTAATTACATCTTGAATAGTCTCTACCGTCGCACTTGTATTCGCACAATTTCTATGTAAACGAAGTTCATTAATATAACCAAGAGCTTCATCCAAATCATCTGTGCATTCAGCCGCAATCAAATAAACTTCACTTAATCGGATTAACGGAATCATATAACGATAAGTAGATGTTCCAGTAATTTCTTTATACTTATTAAAACATAATGCAGTAACTACTCCACTTTCCTCCTCTGAAGTCTCAACACTCCACATTTTCTTTCTATAATCATTATCATCATCATAGAAAGATGCAACCTTTGAATCAGAAGAAGCTATACCACTTCCCACAAATGTCAATCTAGAGGTTATTGTTATTGAGGGATCAAAATAACTATCATATAAGTTTTTCCTTTTCATATTATAAAGAGAGAAGAAAACTTCAGAAGAAAAAATTCTATCTTCTTTATCTGTCATCTCTACGGCCTCTTTAGTAGTCCAAGGAAATACAGTCAAATCAGCAGTTGTTATTTTATCAATTATATCATTTTTAGCAATTTTGTATGCAGTTGCCTTATCCCCTTTCCATAGATAAGCTCTAGCTAACAATGCTTTCACAGCATAATAATTTAAACGTAACTGCCTATACGAAAAATCATAACTTTCCAAACCGTCATCACTAGCCTTGGCATCTTTAACACCTTCAGTTATAATAGGATCTTCTTTTAACAAATCAGCAGCAGACTCCAAGTCACGAATCACCTTATCTAAAACATCGCGAGCTGACAATAATGGTTGTATATCCTTCTTAGAGGTCTCCTGATAAGGCATACATAAAGTGGAAGCAGAACTTTCATTATATATAGGACCATACAATCGCAGCAAATCAAAATGCATCATAGCCCTTAAAGCCAAAGCTTCTCCCTTCACAATCGGATAATATTTGGACGTGATTCCAGCATCCGAAGCATCACAATGCTCAAGCAACACATTTGTATTGGCAATCAAAGAGTACATATTGCTCCATATACTAGCAGAAGTAGACTCTACATTGTCCTCAGAATAAGCATATGTAGCATAATTGATATAAGTATGGTCATTATTATTGGCTACGTTATAATATTGTGCCATTATATCAATCACTCCCATACTTAATGTACTTCCATAAACATTATTCAGCTCAGTATAAATCCCATTTAAAGCTGTCATATATCCTTCATTGGTAGAGAACAAAGTATTCTCCATAATACCATCCTCCATTTTCACTTCCAACCAATCAGAGCAGGACGACATGAAAAACAAAAATGTGCTTACTCCCAAGATGAAATTTATTCCATATTTTCTTTTCATAAATATTCTTTTTAATGATTTAGAAACGTAATCCTAAAGAAGCAGAAATCGCTCTTTGAAACGGATAATCCGTACCACGTTCTTCTTTAATTGTTGATAAACGGAAAATATCTTCCATATAAATACGTACATTAAAAGCCGATGCGCCAATTGAATTCAACCACGAAGCCGTAGTCGTTTCATAGCCAACTGATATAGAACGACATTGCAATGTATTTTCATCTGCAATAAAACGAGAAGACATATTGGTAACACTTGTATCATCAATACGTTTAAATTTAGCTATATCACCAGGTTTCTGCCAACGGTCGTAAAGAGCACGTTTATCTTGGTTCCAATACAGATCATCAGAGGATATATTTTCAACCTTATTAAATAAGGTACTCAGAAACGCCTGACCTCCATAACGATATTGGAAGCTAATATTAAATGAAAATCCTTTATAATATGCAGATGTACCAAAATAACCTTCCACATCTGGGGTAGAGTCACCACACACCCGTTCATCATTGGCATTCCAACTAAATGTGTAAGAATTATCTTTTGTAATAAAGATTTCATTACCTGTCATTGGATCAATACCTTTAGAAGGCACAGCCCACAATGCCGTAGTACTAGCATTATCATAATATCGACGTAAAGACTGACTGCTACGTCCATCTTCATTATACTTATCCAGCAAATCACCTATTTTCCTATAGGTAGTTTTTATATGTCGCATATTAGCATTTACGTTCCAATAAAAATCATGCTCCTTAATAATTGCATAATTTACCGTAGCTGTAACACCTTCATTTCGTGTAGCACCAATATTCATCGGAGCGGAAGATGCACCCACCGAAGCTGGAACATTAACATTAAGCAACAATGGATCGGTATCCTTTATAAAATAATCAACTGTTAAAGTCAAACGCTTATTAAAGAAACCAAGATCTACACCAAAGTTATGATTCAATGTCCTTTGCCATTTTAAATCGTTATTACCCCATGAACTAATCAATGCAGCCAACCCAAAGGGATTTTGATAGGTTGTTCGATAAGAATAAATACTACTTGATAATTTAGCATCAAAGTTCTCATTTCCAGGATTACCTACTGTATATCTAATCTTCAAATAATCAAATATATCATTTTTAGGAAAGAATTTCTCATTATACACATTCCAACTGGCTCCAAAAGACCATGTAGTCGTAAACGGATTATTTATACCAAATGTGGAAGCACCATCAGAACGAACATTAAAATCAAGTAAATATCGAAGATCATATCCGTAATTAAGATTTGCATAATAACTAGCTGAACGTTTTTTACTTATAGAAGAAGAAGGACGCCCACCTTCCGGATAACCAGTAGAAAAGTTGGGATTCCAAAATTGATCGGTCAGATAACCATAAGCACCAAATCCTTCAACGCTAGTATTCGTTTCAGAAACATTCATACCTGCAACAGCATTTATCATATGCTTGCCAAAACTCTTACCATATGTAATATCTAAACTTCCATTATAAGTAAATCCATTGCTATTAGACTTATTATATGTTCCACGTTCCAATTTGTCTGTATCAGCAAATGCCGTCTCGTCCGGAGAAACAAATTTTTCTGTATTAGTTCTAGACAGCGTCAAGCCAAAACGGCCACGAATTCGAAGTTCTGCCAACGCACGCCATTCAATCTGAAAATTATTGGTTAATCCCAAATCTTCTGTCTCATTAAAACTGTTTTGATGGAAATCCCACAAAGGATTCCATACATAAGCAGTACCCCCACCTAATACTTGATAAGAATCCAAATATTTGAGTATTTCTCCGTCCTCTGAAACTTTACGATAAAAAGGATTAGTTTCATAAAAATTCCGAAAAGGAACCGGTTCCTGAGATGATCCTGTATAATTTATTGTTGTAGAATTGTTGAATGAAAATTTATCCACACGATAAGTCAAACGAATATTACCACTAGCTGCATCTCTATCAGAACCCTTCATAACACCCTGTGTATTCTGATAAGTAAAATCCAAACCATAAGTAAATGCAGAATCACCGCCATCAACAAAGATACGATGACTTTGCGTAAGAGCTGTCCGTAAAGGTTCATTTAACCAATATGAATCTAATCCACCTTTTACTTCCTTCAATCGACTGTAATATAAAGCACGATTATATTCATCAACAATTTCGCCACTCTCATCCAAAGAACCATATCTACCTGCAAGTTTTTCATAAAGTAATTTCTCTGAAGAATTCATTAAATTATAATCACTTAAATCAGCCCAAGCAACTTGATAGGTTCCATTATAACTAAAACGTAAACGACCTGGTTCTGGTTTTTTTGTTTCCACCACAACTACACCATTAGCAGCTTTGGATCCGTAAATCGCAGTAGAAGCAGCATCTTTTAAAATTGTAATACTTTCTACACGATCCATACTTAAATCAGAAATAACCTGCAAAGTGGTTTCAAAACCATCTAATATAAAAAGAGGTTGATTTGGATCGGTCTCATATTCCGATTGCAAACCTACAATATTAGTTTTACCATTAATACTAATATCCAACATTGCATTCGGATTAGAACCCGTTATGTTACTTTCTGTCAAAATAAAAGAAGGATCCAATGCGCTCAAACTCCTAAGTATCCCCTGATTACCCACAGCTTTCAATTCTTCACCCTTAAAAGTCGACATAGAACCGGTAAAACTTTCAACATTACGAGTATAAATACCTGTAACTACGGCTTCTTTTAAAGAAACCGCATCAGATTCCAAACGAACTGTAATTTTTTTGTTACCAGACACACGAATGGTCTGCGTTTTCATACCGACATACGAAAATGTCAGTTCATGAACATTATCCGGTACTGTAATTTGAAACTCTCCATCAATATTCGTAATTGCACCGGACCCTTTGGCATGTTTATAAGTAACACTTACGCCGGGCAATGGCATATCGGCATCATCAATAACGACGCCCTTATAAGTTACTTTACCTTGTTGATTTACAACTTGTTTACCCCCCCCCCGTAGCATTTTGTGCACTAACTATTACAGGAGACACCATCATGGCCATCACTAAACATCCACATGCTACATGATGTAACCAATGCTGTGAAAAGGGAACATACCTAGAATTGTTTTGTAAAAAAGAATTATTCATGCTCTCCCTTGATTTTATTAAATTTATAATATTACCTAACAAAAATAAAAGCTTTGAAAAAATAAACAAATTTTTTCCTTCTCTTTTTTAGACTATATCCCTATTAATTCTTAAAAGAATAATTAAACCAGAATAGAAAAGTTAATAAGCGTTTTTATTTAACTTTTTACAGATTTCAATATTAACATTTATATCAGATCGACAATTCATTTTTAATCCAACTTTCCTAAAACCAATAAAATACAAAAGACACAAATTCCGCATAAACACAATCAGAATGTTAAATATAAGAAGCAAATAAAGAGCAAAAGTATATATATTCACTATTTATAGAAACTCATTCAATATCAAGCCAAACATAATCTTCGAGCATTATATAATCATTTTTCATATTCAAACAACTAATCAAGCTTTAACATTACGCTTTTTAATAAGAAAAACATTTCCTCATAAAAATAATATTTCCTCAAACTATTTGCCAATTAGTTTATTTATTGTAATTTTGCAGCCGATTTTAGTCCGTGCGGGTTAAAGAAGTAATTTTAAGTGATTAAAGTTCACCTGGCGGAGAAACCGTTTAAATAAATATATAATATGTACGTAATCGTAGAAATTAACGGACAACAGTTCAAAGCTGAAGAAGGCAAGAAATTGTTTGTACACCACATTCAAAATGCTGAAAATGGTGCAACTGTTGAATTTGACAAAGTATTGTTAGTTGATAACAATGGAAATGTAACCGTAGGTGCTCCTACTGTAGAAGGTGCAAAAGTTGTTTGCGAAGTAGCTTCTTCTATCGTTAAAGGAGACAAAGTATTAGTTTTCCACAAGAAAAGAAGAAAAGGTTACAGAAAGTTGAATGGTCACCGTCAACAATTTACAGAGTTAACAATCAAACAAGTTATTGCTTAATCATTTAAAAAGTAAGAAGAAATGGCACATAAGAAAGGTGTTGGTAGTTCAAAGAACGGCCGTGAATCAGCAAGTAAAAGATTAGGCGTAAAGATATTCGGTGGACAAGCTTGTAAAGCTGGTAACATCATTGTTCGTCAAAGAGGAACTGTTCATAATCCGGGTGAAAACATCGGTATGGGTAGCGACCACACTCTTTACGCATTGGTAGATGGTACTGTATGCTTCAAAAAAGGACGTAACGATAAGAGTTATGTTTCTGTAATTCCTGCAGCTGAAGCATAAACCTCATACTAAAAACTACAACAAAAGGCTCATGAATTCCATGAGCCTTTTTTGTTAACCCGACAAACTACATTTTATACAAGACAACCAAACGGTTTTACTATTTCTGACAGTAAGACTCTATTTCTATCCATTTATCTTTCACCATATTTAAATAAGACTAAAGACTACTAATAACCCAACCGAAAAACTCTGTTTTTCATTTGTCTCTCCACTCACCTTTTTTTATCTTTGCATATTCAAAATAATGAATTAAGACTTTACAAATATGCTTACTATTAAACAAATCACAGAAAACACGGACAAAGTTGTACGTGGACTGGAAAAAAAGCACTTCAAGAATGCACAGGAAACAATATCTAAAGTTCTCGAATTAAACGATAAAAGAAAAAATACCCAAACTATTCTGGATAAAAACCTTGCAGAAATCAATGCTACATCAAAAACAATTGGTGCATTGATGAAAGAAGGTAAAAAAGAAGAAGCAGAAGCTGCAAAAAAACGGGTTGCTGAAATTAAAGAATCTAATAAGGCATTAGAAGAGACAATGACTCAAGCAGCCAATGACATGCAGACTCTTCTTTACACTATTCCCAATGTTCCTTATGAAGAAGTACCAGAAGGAGCTACAGCAGAAGAGAATGTTGTGGTAAAAATGGGTGGAATGGAAACAGAACTTCCTAAAAATGCACTTCCTCACTGGGAACTGGCAAAAAAATATGATTTGATTGATTTTGATTTGGGCGTTAAGATTACGGGCGCAGGTTTCCCTGTTTACAAAGGAAAAGGAGCCCGCTTGCAACGAGCACTCATTAATTTTTTCCTTGATGAAGCAAGAAATGCCGGATATACAGAAATCATGCCTCCGACCGTAGTGAATACAGCATCTGGATATGGAACCGGACAATTACCAGACAAGGAAGGCCAGATGTATCATTGTGAAGTTGATGACTTGTATCTTATTCCTACTGCAGAAGTCCCAGTCACCAATATTTACCGTGACGTGATTCTTGACGAGAAAGAACTTCCTATAAAGAATTGCGCTTATACACAATGTTTCCGCCGTGAGGCCGGTTCATATGGAAAAGATGTACGTGGTCTGAACCGTCTGCATGAATTCTCAAAAGTGGAATTAGTACGCATTGACAAGCCGGAACATTCCAAACAATCACATCAGGAAATGCTTGATCACGTAGAAGGACTTTTGCAAAAGCTGGAACTTCCATACAGAATCCTTCGCTTATGCGGTGGTGATATGAGTTTCACTGCAGCAATATGCTACGACTTTGAAGTCTATTCAGAAGCTCAACAGCGTTGGCTCGAAGTAAGCTCTGTTTCAAACTTTGACACTTATCAGGCCAATCGTCTGAAATGCCGTTACCGTAATGCTGACAAAAAAATCGAACTTTGCCATACATTGAACGGCTCTGCATTAGCTTTACCAAGAATCGTAGCTGCACTACTTGAAAACAACCAGACACCTGAAGGTATCCGCATACCTAAAGCGCTGGTTCCTTATTGCGGATTTGAAATGATTGACTAATATATTTTTTAATAACATAATAAGCGCAAATTACACAAATACAACATATTTGGGTAGTTTGCGCTTTTTCATTTTAAAAATCATGTTACATTTTGATTGTGATTATATGGAAGGAGCACATCCTTTAATCATGGAAAAGCTCCTGCAGACCAACATGGAACAGACTCCCGGATACGGTTATGATTCTTATTGTCAAAGCGCAAAAGAAAAAATACGCAAGTTCTGCGATATGCCTCATGCCGATATTCATTTTCTTGTGGGTGGAACTCAAACCAATGCAACCGTTATTGACGGAGTCTTAAAAAGCTACGAAGGAGTTTTAGCAGCAGAAACCGGTCATATTAACGTTCATGAATCGGGTGCCATAGAAACAAGCGGACATAAAGTTCTTGTATTACCTCAAAAAGAAGGTAAGGTTCGTGCCGAAGATGTGGATAATTACATTACAAACTTTTATAATGATCCCACTTACGGACATATGGTCGCTCCAGGCATGCTATACATCTCCTACCCCACCGAATATGGAACTTTATACAGTAAGAATGAACTTACGGCATTAAGCGATGTCTGCCATAAGCATAATATACCTCTTTTCATTGACGGAGCCAGACTGGGATATGGACTCGCTTCTTATGCGGCAGATATGGGTATGGCAGACATAGCCCGCCTATGTGATATTTTTTATATTGGTGGCACCAAGGTAGGGGCACTGTTTGGAGAAGCCGTTGTTGTTACCAATAAAGAATTACTAAAAAACTTCTTTCCTATTATCAAACAACACGGAGCCTTACTGGCAAAAGGAAGATTATTGGGAATACAGTTCGATACACTGTTTACAGATAACTTGTATCTGAAAATTGCACGACATGCCATTGACATGGCAGAAACTCTGAAAAACGGATTCAGACAAAAAGGTTATCGATTCTACATAGATTCTCCAACAAATCAACAATTCCTGATTTTAGAGAACAACAAGATAGAAGAGCTGAGAAAAAAAGCAACTTTTGAAACTTGGGGAATCTTTGATAACAAACACTCGATTGTGCGGTTTGCTACAAGTTGGGCAACAAAAGAGGAACATATACAAGAACTTATAAAGTTCTTATAATAATAGTTCCGCATTGTTTTCTTGTGCAATCCGATGAAAGATTTTATCTTTGTAAGTACTAATAATGACCAACACTAACTTTTAGTTTTTTAATACAGAAAAGAAATGAACAAAATTATTTCAAAAGAACAATTCTCTGAAAAAGTTTTTAAGTTCGAAGTTGAAGCACCATTAATAGCAAAATCACGTAAAGCCGGCCATTTTGTTATTGTACGTGTAGGTGAGAAAGGTGAGCGTATGCCTCTTACCATTGCAGGAGCAGATCCTGTAAAAGGAACCATCACTCTTGTTGTACAGAAAGTAGGATTGTCTTCAACCCGATTGTGTGATTTGAATGAAGGTGACACCATTACAGATATTGTAGGTCCGTTGGGACAAGCTACCCACATTGAAAAATTCGGTACCGTAGTATGTGCCGGAGGTGGCGTAGGTGTAGCTCCAATGCTTCCTATCATACAAGCATTAAAAGCTGCCGGAAATAAAGTAATTTCAGTACTGGCAGGACGCACCAAAGAACTCATCATTCTCGAAGAAGAAGTCAGAAAAAGTTCTGATGAAGTAATTATCATGACCGATGACGGTTCATATGGAAACAAAGGACTCGTCACTGAAGGTGTCGAAAGCGTTATCTTACGCGAGAAAGTAGATAAATGTTTCGCCATTGGCCCGGCTATCATGATGAAGTTTGTTTGTTTACTGACCAAGAAATACGATATTCCTACCGACGTTTCACTTAATACCATTATGGTAGACGGTACAGGTATGTGTGGTGCATGCCGTATTACCGTGGGTGGAAAAACAAAATTTGTATGTGTTGACGGACCGGAATTTGATGGACATCAGGTTGATTTCGATGAGATGCTGAAACGTATGGGCGCTTTCAAGAAAGAAGAAAAGGAAGAAATGGACCGTTTCACACATGAACATGAATGCATGGCCGAAAATCACGAAACCGGACGTAATGCTCCCTGGCGCGAAGAATTGCGCAAGAGCATGAAACCTAAAGAACGTACAGCCATCAAACGTGTCATAATGTCAGAGTTAGATCCGGAATATCGCTCACACAGCCGAAAAGAAGAAGTTAATCAAGGTATTACTGCAGAACAGGCTGTTCTTGAAGCCAAACGTTGTCTTGACTGTGCCAATCCGACTTGTATGACCGGATGTCCGGTAAGCATCAATATTCCGGGCTTCATTAAAAACATCGAACGAGGAGAGTTCCTGGAAGCTGCCCGCGTATTAAAAGAAACAAGTGCACTTCCTGCCGTATGTGGCCGTGTATGTCCACAAGAAAAACAGTGCGAATCAAAATGTATCCATCTGAAAATGGGAGAACCAGCAGTAGCTATCGGTTATCTGGAAAGATTCGCTGCCGACTATGAACGCGAAAGCGGACATATTTCATTACCTCACATTGCTGAAAAGAATGGAATAAAGGTAGGAGTCGTAGGTTCAGGACCGGCAGGATTGTCTTTTGCTGGAGATATGGCAAAACTGGGATACGATGTTACCGTCTTTGAAGCTTTGCATGAAATTGGCGGTGTATTAAAATATGGTATTCCCGAATTCCGTCTTCCAAACAAGATTGTAGATGTTGAGATTGACAATCTTAAGAAAATGGGAGTTACTTTCATTAAAGACTGCATTGTAGGTAAAACTATCAGTGTTAAAGAGTTGGAAGATAAAGGATTTAAAGGAATCTTCGTTGCATCTGGCGCAGGTCTGCCCAACTTCATGAATATCCCGGGTGAGAACTCTATCAACATCATGTCGTCAAACGAATATCTGACCCGCGTTAACCTGATGGATGCAGCAAGTGAAGATACAGATACTCCTATCACCTTCGGAAAACGCGTTGCCGTTATCGGTGGAGGTAATACTGCTATGGATTCTGTCCGTACAGCCCGCCGTCTGGGAGCTGAACGTGCCATGATTATCTACCGACGTTCTGAAGAAGAAATGCCTGCACGTCTGGAAGAAGTTAAACATGCCAAAGAAGAAGGTGTGGAATTTATCACACTGCATAACCCGATTGAATACATTGCAGATGAAAAAGGTGCTGTAAAACAGGTAGTATTGCAAAAGATGGAACTTGGAGAACCAGATGCATCCGGACGTCGTAGCCCTGTTCCTATTCCTGGAGCAACTGAAACCATCGATATTGATATGGCTATTGTCAGCGTCGGAGTATCACCTAACCCAATCGTACCTCATTCAATAGAAGGTCTTGAACTGGGTCGCAAAGGTACCATCGCTGTAAATGACGACATGCAATCGTCTATCCCGACAATTTATGCTGGAGGAGACATCGTAAGAGGTGGAGCTACCGTTATCCTGGCCATGGGAGACGGACGCCGTGCTGCCGCAGCAATGCATAAACAATTGAGTGAAAAGAAATAATTGAAACGTACCGTTTCAAGGTTATAAAAATAAAAACCTTTCGATGCTTATCGAAAGGTTTTTATTTTTATGCATATAAATTCATATCAATATATAAATCCTACATTATCTATCCACAAGGTGTTTCCGATAGAACCTATATAGGCTCCGCCATGACTGGAATCAAACTGCAGTATCACATGTGTTGGGTTTTCTCCATTTTTAGCCCAGCCTATTTCCTTTACAGGAACCATTTTCCCTTTACTGTTTCTGGCATACTTTTCCTGCTCACCCTGTAACAAGCCCATATAAGATTGGTAAAAATCCTGATGTGTAATATCACCATAATGAATTGTAAACTGAGCTTTTTCAACCCAACCGTCTGAATTCTTATCAAACCGATGTACCATAGTTCCCACTCTCAATGCATAGATATTACCAGCACTATCTTCCCATCGTTTTTGCAAAAAACATACACAGTCTGCCATATCCAATCCTTTTACCTCGGATATTTTGCTGAATCCCGTTTGCTTTATACGGTTCGGTTTTCCCGAAAGTTTTACTTTGTAATCGAAGCACAAGGCTTTAGGATGGCCCGTAAAAGGCATCCCCACATTCAGCTTGCTCATCGGATTATCCGTACCGGTAATAGGTTCAATAGTTTCACCCAAAAAAACAGAACCTGCAGCCAATACCCTGATATTAAACAATCCCAGTACATGACACTGTTCTTCATGAGTCTCCAAACGGGCACAATATCCATGTCCCGTTCTGGTTTCCCTATACACAGAAGTATTGGTTTTGGTTACTCCTGCCACTTTTGCCATCACATTTGACGTAGCCCAAGGCGAGTTTCCCTGATTGACATACGCCTTGTTTTCATTCCATACAGCCGTAGGTGCTATTTCATACAATACTTTAGTATTTCCACCAATAACCAGACTTTCTTTGATATTACGCACCAACCATGAATCCATATCTCCATACTTAATGTATTCTACTTTCTCCTGGGCATTTACAAATCCGGCAAGAACAAGCCCATAAAATAAAGTAACCAAATTCTTATTCATAGCGCAAATTCTTTTTTTTCAATACTTTCAAATCATTTTCATCCCAACAGAGCCTTAACAGTTCCGGTTCATTTCTGTCATTTATATAATATCTCTTACCAACAGAGAAATGAGGACTTACCAACGACAAAGAATCATTCCGATATGCAGTCTCAACTCCTCCCAATCCAAGCAAGGTATGGAATACACAATTGCTGCTTGTAGGCAAATCCGTATGACTGGTCATAGACTCCAGTCTCTGAGCATGCACCTGACGATAAGTCTCTGAAGTCCATATCACCAATGGAACATGCAACTGATAGTAAGAAGGTACCGGAGAAGCATGCAGAAACAAATCACGCTCATCATCAAAAATATCTTCGCCATGATCTGATGTATAAAGCAAAGCCGCACTTTCTTTACATTCGGTCAATAATCCTATCAGTTTTCCTAGAACCGCATCCGTATAACGGATAGAATTATCGTATGCATTTATCATCTTATGACGATGAGTCTTCTTGGCATTCTCTATAAAATCGGGTACAAATGTTCTTGCTTCTTCGGGATAACGGTCATAATAATTGAAATGAGAACCATAAGTATGCAATACAACAAACAAATGTCTGTGCCCCTTTTTAAGGATTTCATGCAAAGCGGGTATCAACACTTCATCATAGCTTACTCCTTTCTTATTGTCGTTCAGAAAAACACAACTGTCAGCCTGTTCACCGATAAAATCTATAAAAGATTTATTGCGTTGCTGGTTGGAAATATAGGCAGTATAGTAACCGGCTTCACGATAAGCAGCCATGATACCTTTACTTCTGTACAGTATCTCATAATTCTCAGCCGATGCCAGAGACAACAAAATAGGAACACTCTTATGAGTCGTATTACTTTGGCTCATATGGTCGCGAAAAACCAAAAGTCCATCTGTTTTTGAAAGTATCGGATTAGTGGCACGCTCATATCCGTAAAGTTGCCAGTTGGCAGCTCTCGATGTTTCACCCACCACACATACAACCACTTGTGGAAGCGTATCTGTCTTTGCCATATGAGCATTGAAAACAAAACCGTCTGAAGCTTCTTTGTATGCTTTCGTCGCATCCTCACGTTCCATTGCCTGCACGCAATTGTAACATGCATTCACAGGAAACATATCATCAGTCAGTTTATATCCGCCTGCCATATAAGCCATCAATATACACAACAAACTGGCTGCCAATAATCCTCCTGCGATATGCCTGTGAACTTTCCTAAAGGCACCCGACAGTTTCTCTTTCATACGTACTGACCACACAGCCAGCACCAATGAAGGAATATAAATCAAAATAACTCCTATCACTGCAGGCCATAATTGTGACAGCAATTCATTGGCTTCGCTTGAATTGGTAGTAGATAAGTTAAGCCACATATCAACAGCAATAACTCCCTTACCAAACAAATAAGTCAATACCATCTGGAATGCTCCGATAAACAGGAAAGGGAAACAGGCCCAATATATTATTCCAGGCTTTTTATTCAGTGTCATCAATACTCCAAATACTGCAACAGGCAATATAATCAATGCACATTTTCCCCATACATTCATTTGTTCAGTAAATGCCAATATAAAATTGGGCAATGACAATATGAACCAAAACAAATAAAATAATACTCTCTGCTTTTTCATTAAAATGCTTCATTTATGTTAAACAAAAAGCCACCGCCATTACGGGTAAATCCGTAATCAAGACGAACATTCACACGTTTCTTGAATTCCCAGCGGTAACCGATACCGGCATTAGGCAATATCCGGTTCCAGCGCAACTCACCAAAGTCGGGATAGACCTCGGCCAAACCTGCCCACAATACTATTCCGTTACGTTTCCATACATGCTGTCTTAATTCTATCTGGGCTTCCATCAGATTCTTGTCACGATAACGTCCTTCGTAATATCCACGCATCCTATTGCTTGAACCAACCTCTGCCAACATCGCCCAAGGTACATCTCCCGCACTTTGTCTGTAATGAAACTCACCGGCCAAGACTCCGCCTTTCCATACCTGACGGTAGGTACTGACCGACAAATCTGAAGTCAGATAATTTGAATGATTTCCTAAAAAACGAGGATTAGCCAATAAGTCGAACTGAATAAACCAACCTCTGTATGCATTCAATATAAAATCACGGGTATCGTATGTATATGATATTCCAATACCATAATCATGCACAACTCTGGATTCTCCATTCAGCAAGGCTCTTGCCTTCTCATCCAAAGAATAAGCCCTGACTAATTGAAAGCGCGCAATGGGTCCCAAGAAAGCATTCTCGGCTATTTTAAACTGGAACCTCGTCATCAACTCTACCTTAATACGCTTATACTCACTCTCATTCTCATCATTATCAGCATTTTCAAAACCTATCCCCCAAAAGTCACTCGGAAATGTATAGATATATACACGATAGTCTAACCGATATTTCTTCTTTGGAAATATATTGTTTCCACGAAGACCTATAAGCATAAAAGCTTTCGTAGTAATGTCTCCATACAATGATACATTTGATTGAGGCAACAATGAATCTGAACGATCCATAGAATATAATCCGGAAGCGACCAGTCCTAATCCTAAACCGGAATCAGAAGAATAATGAGGCCCTGCCAAAAAGCCCCAATCAATTTTTTTAGTCGGGTCCGGTTTATCCGATTCTTCCAGATAATCAAGCAAACGCTTTAGCAAAGAACGTCTGTATTCACTTACTGTGTCTGAAGCAGAAATTTCTTTGTTTTCATTTGCAGCCATTGATGAAAAACATACTCCCATCCAGCCTACAAAAAACAAACTCACTATATTAAATCGCATTTTCATATATATAATAGAAAACTCAACGCAAAAATATAGTTTTCGTTTCAAATTCCAAGATTTTATAGTTACTTTTAGAATTCAAAACCATTTTACACACAGTTGTAATAAAGAAGAAATATATTTTCTCTATGCAATTAATACACAAAACTCCACATAACCAATAAACATTTTACTATTTACTTTTATAGAAACAGACTAAAAATCAACAAGAAGTGAACCACTCATTATCAACAATCTGATGAATATTCCATCAGAAAATTTGATTACAAAATAACTTCTGTTCACACAACTAGTATTTTCTTATCAAACCTAATTTGTCTTAACAGTTATATAAAAAATAACGGCCTGTGAATAAACGGCATTATTATAATAATCTTCATTATATGATGCAATAAAAAGTTTCATATATGCTTATATAAAAAAACATTTTTATCTTTGTGAAATGCTGGACAGTATAACATGTTCCGCAGCTACATATATAGAAATAAAAAACACAAAGAACTAATTATTATGAACTGTTTTTATCATCCCGACCGACCTGCGGTAACCACATGTACAGATTGTGGCAAAGGTTTATGCTCGGAATGTGCATCACACAGCACTCCGATATTATGTCCAGAATGTTTTGACAAAAGAAAAGAAGGAAATATTCGCAAAGATATCCGCTCACTCGTCATTTATGTTCTGCTATTCATTGCAGGCTACAGTCTGGCGCCCGATGATCCCGGAAAAAGTCCTGAATATAATCCGTTCATGATAGGATATGCCCTTGTATCCATCGTCACCGGATGGCAATTCCTGACACGTTACCAACCATTGTTTTTGCAATATGCCAGCATCGTTATCTGGTTTTTCTATTTTCTTGTAAAAATATTACTTTCCGTATGGGTGGGTGCAATACTATCACCTTTCATTATCATAAGAAAAATATACCGTATAGTCAAATATTGGAAAATGCAATATTGAGAATCAATTTTTATAATAGACAAAAAATAAAATCATAGCCTTCTTTTTTAGAATTATAACTGGTAATTTTAAAAAAGAAGGCTATGATTTTATAAATATCGGCCACTATTCCTGTGTCTGCTAGTATTTATTGAATGAAACAATCTTATCCATTGACTTACGAGACTTAGGTCTGTCCGGCTTGGCTGCATATCCTATCACAATATCAAGTAAAAGACGCTTTGACGAAGGTATTCCTACCATTTGCTTTATGGCCTTTTCATCAAACCACCCCAATATGCAAGAACCTAATCCCTGTTCTTCTGCCGCCAATACTATATGTGCCGACACTATGCCTATATCAATCAAAGGAAAATGTTTGTCCTTGATTTTAGACCCCAGAAAGGATGTAATATTGGCTGATTCTTCTATAACAAGAATATGCACTGGAGCATCTTTCGCAAATTTGTTCATGCCCAGTCCTGCAGCCGCCTTACCCAGACGGAGCACTAAATCCGGCTCGGTTACTACAACAAATTTCCAAGGCTGTGCATTGCAGGCAGAAGGTGCCATGCGTGCAGCTTCCAGAATATAATTTATTTTATACTCTTCAACCGGTTTTGTTTTATCATAGGCTCTGTCACTCTGACGTGATGAAGCCAGTTTCAAAAAATCCTCCATCAGACAAATCTTATTTTGACAATTGTAAAATACGACTGATATATTTGCCCAATATGTCAAACTCAATATTTACAATACTTCCAACCTTTATCGTATGAAAGTTCGTATGCTCATATGTATAAGGTATAATAGCTACCTGGAACGAATTTTCCGTAGGATTGCATACCGTAAGACTCACTCCATTTACCGTTACCGAACCCTTATCAACCGTCATGTATCCGCGTTGTGCCATTTCCTTATCAAAAGCATATTTAAAAGTATAATACCAGCTACCTTCAGCATCCTTTACTTCCACACATTCGGCTGTCATATCCACATGTCCCTGTACGATGTGTCCGTCAAGGCGCCCGTTCATCAGCATACTACGCTCCACATTCACCTTATCACCCTCTTTTAACAGTCCGATATTTGAGCGTTCAATGGTTTCACGCATCGCTGTTACCGTATAAGTTCCATCTTCTATTTTTACAACTGTCAGACAGACACCGTTATGTGATATGCTCTGATCTATTTTCAACTCATCAACAAATGAACATTTCAAAGTAAGGTGCAAATTTTCCTGGTCTTTCACCACACGGACCACTTCTGCAAATTCTTCTACAATACCTGAAAACATAATTTTTGTTTCTGTTTTTAGTTATACATTTCTTATCAGAGACAAAGTTAGACAAAACCATGAAATGAACAAATGAATAAATTCAAAGTTTAACAAACAGTCGACCCCAATATTAATTCATCGATAAAAAAAAAGCATTTATCCATAGAAAAAAAGGGAGAATCTATTTCATTTTCGAATAAATCATGCACGATATACTTTTGTATCGTAAATAATAAAAAACAAGGGTAGAATGAAAAAACAGATTGCATATGCAGTAACGACACTGGCCATGGCAATAACATTGCCATCAACGGCACAAGAAGTCAAGCAATGGACATTGGATGAATGCATCCGTTATGCATTGGAACAAAATATCCAGTTGCAACAGAACAAACTGTCACTAGAAGAAAGCAAAGTTGATGTAAAGACAGCAAAAGCCGCTCTTTTCCCAAGTTTGTCATTCAGCAGCGGACAGAACATAGTAAATCGTCCCTACCAGGAAACCAGCAGCATGGTAAGTGGAACTGAAATCATAAGCAGCAGTAGCAAGACATCATATACAGGAAACTACGGGCTTAATGCACAGTGGACTGTATGGAATGGAGGAAAACGTCTGAATACAATCAAACAGAACAAGCTAAGTCAGGAAACTGCAGAACTGACTGTCAGCGAACAAGAAAACACACTGCAGGAAGAAATAACCAAGCTATACATTCAAATCCTTTATGCTTACGAATCTGTACGCATTAATGAAGGAACTCTTGAATTAAGTAAAGCCCAATATGAACGTGGTAAGGAATTACTGACTGCAGGAGATATTTCCAAGAGTGAACTGGCACAGCTCGAGTCGCAAGTAAGCAATGACAATTATCAGCTGGTTACCTCACAAGTAAGCCTTGAGGATTACAAACTTCAGCTCAAACAATTGCTTGAACTGGATGGTGAGCAGACAATGGAACTTGTTATTCCTGAACTGAATGAACAGGAAGTACTGTCACCCCTTCCTCAAAAAGAAGATATTTACCAGACAGCTCTTTCTCTTCGTCCGGAAATACAAAGCAGTAAACTGAACATAGAATCGGCTGATTTAAGCATACGTATGGCAAAAGCCGGATATATGCCAAACATCAGTCTGAGCGCCGGAATAGGTACCAACCATACATCCGGAAGTAACTTCACTTTCTCTGAACAAATAAAAAACGGATGGAACAATTCAATAGGACTGACACTCAGTATTCCTATATTTAATAACAGAGAAACCAAAAGTGCTGTAGAAAAAGCTAAATTCCAATACGAAAGCAAGAAGTTGGATTTAATCAGCCAGCAGAAAGAACTTTATAAGAACATTGAAAACATGTGGCTGGATGCATCCAGCGCACAACAACAGTTCGTTGCTGCTGATGCCAAGTTAAAAAGCAGCGAAAGCAGTTATGCCTTAGTAAGCGAACAATTTAAACTGGGAATGAAAAATACGGTTGAACTTCTCACAGAAAAAAACAACCTGATGAGTGCGCAGCAAGAACGTATTCAAGCCAAATACATGGCTATATTAAACCGTATTCTGCTAAACTTCTATGCAGGAAATAAAATAGAAATATAAGACAAAAATAAAATACATATAAATATGAACAAGAAGCAGAAACTTATCGGCGGCATTATCATTATTGTAATTATTGCCGGATGTGGATACTGGTTATTCGGTGGAAGTAAAAAGAAACCGGTAGTAACCTTTGCAACCACACAAGTACAAAAAGGCGAAATCAAAAGTTCGATCACGGCTACAGGTACTATTGAGCCTGTAACTGAAGTAGAAGTAGGTACTCAGGTATCTGGAATTATCGATAAAATATATGTGGATTACAATTCTGTAGTCAAGAAAGGCCAACTGATTGCTGAAATGGATAAAGTAACCTTGCAGAACGAATTGGAATCGGCAAAAGGAACTTACGATGGAGCACAGGCTGAATACAATTACCAGAAAAAGAACTATGAGCGCAACAAGCTATTGCATGAAAAGGGCCTCATCAGTGATAAGGAGTACGAAGAATATCTGTACAACTATCAACGTGCCAAAAGTACTTATGAAAGCAGCAAAGCTTCTTACAATAAGGCTCAACGTAACTTGTCTTATGCAATCATTACCTCTCCAATTGACGGAATTGTAACCAGTCGTGACGTTGAAGAAGGACAAACTGTTGCATCCGGATTTGAAACTCCTACCCTCTTCACCATAGCCGCAGACTTGACAAAGATGCAGGTTGTTGCCGACATTGATGAAGCTGACATAGGTGGAGTTGAAAACGGCCAGGAAGTATCATTTACTGTAGACGCTTATCCTGAAGATGTATTTACCGGACACGTCAAACAGATTCGTTTAGGAAGCAGCAAAAGCAGCACCAGTACTACCAGCACCACAGAAACAGTTGTTACATATGAAGTTGTTATCACTGCAGATAATCCTGACTTGAAACTGAAACCCAGACTGACAGCAAATGTCACCATCTATACCATCAACAAAAAAGATGTCTTATGTGTTCCGGCAAAGGCTTTGCGCTTTGTTCCTGAAGAACCTCTCTTAGGCAAAGAAGATGTAATAAAAGATTGCAATGCAGAGCACAAGGTATGGACTTATGAAAATCATGTATTCCAGGCACATCCGGTAACAATCGGACTAAGCAACGGTACTTATACTGAAATCTGTGGAGGTATAGCCGAAGGTACAACCATTGTAAGCGAAGCAAAAGCCTTTAGTACAGAACCGGAAGTACAACCTGCACAACAAGAACAAAATCCGTTCATGCCTGGACGTCCTGACAGAAACAAAGACAAAAAACCGAACAAGGAATAACAACTATGGGTAAAACTGTTATCGAATTACAAAATATCAAACGAGACTTCATTGTTGGAGATGAAACGGTACATGCCTTGCGTGGCGTTTCATTCTCCATCGAAGAAGGAGAATTCGTTACGATTATGGGAACATCCGGTTCCGGCAAATCAACCTTGCTGAACACCTTAGGATGTCTGGATACTCCCAGCAGCGGTGAATATTACCTGGATGGAATCTCCGTAAGGAAAATGAGCAAACCTGAACGTGCCATACTCCGTAACAGAAAAATAGGTTTCGTTTTTCAGAACTACAACCTGTTACCGAAAACAACTGCTGTTGAAAATGTAGAGCTCCCGCTTATGTATAATCCTGCAGTCGGCGCTTCCGAACGCAGAGAAAGAGCTATAAAAGCACTGCAAAATGTCGGACTTGGTGACAGACTTGAGCATAAATCAAACCAAATGTCGGGTGGACAGATGCAACGTGTAGCCATTGCACGAGCCCTGGTCAACAATCCGGCTGTAATCCTCGCCGACGAAGCTACAGGTAATCTGGATACGCGTACATCGTTTGAAATACTGGTATTGTTCCAGCAACTGCATGCCAGCGGACGTACTATTATCTTTGTTACCCATAATCCGGACATTGCACAATACAGCAGTCGAAACATCCGGTTGCGAGACGGCCATATTATTGAAGACACTGTAAACAAGAACATTCTTTCAGCAAAACAGGCACTAGCTGCTTTGCCAAAGAATGACGAAGAATAAGAAAAGAACATTATAAACAAATTGCCATGAACATTAGCAATCTATTCAAAATAGCTCTGCGGGCCTTGGCCAATAACAAGATGAGAGCATTCCTGACCATGCTCGGTATCATTATTGGTGTAGCTTCGGTAATTACCATGCTAGCCATTGGTCAAGGTTCCAAAAAGAGCATTCAGGCACAAATCTCCGAGATGGGATCAAATATGATTATGATACATCCGGGTGGAGAAATGCGTGGTGGTGTGCGTCAAGACCCATCGGCCATGCAGACTCTTAAACTCGAAAATTATGAGACTTTGCGTAATGAATGTACCTTTTTGTCAGCTATCAGCCCAAACGTTTCTTCATCCGGACAACTGATTCACGGAGCAAACAACTATCCGTCTTCAGTCAACGGAGTCAGCATTGACTACCTGAAAATTCGTCAGCTGACTGTTGAAAGTGGAGAAATGTTTACTGAAGCTGATATTAAAAGTGCCAGTAAAGTCTGTATTATAGGTAAGACCATTGCCGACAACCTTTTTACTGACGGCAGCGACCCTATCGGACAGATAATCCGTTTTAACAAGATTCCGTTCAGAGTTATCGGTGTACTTAAATCAAAAGGATACAACTCAATGGGTATGGACCAGGACGATATCGTTCTTGCACCTTACACCACTGTAATGAAACGTCTGCTGGCTGTAACTTATCTTCAGGGTATATTCGCATCGGCTCTTACAGAAGACATGACAGACTACGCGACTGATGAGGTCAGCCGTATCCTGCGCAGAGAACATAAGTTAAAAGCTACCGATGATGATGACTTTACCATACGTACCCAGCAAGAATTAAGCACCATGCTTAACTCTACAACCAACCTGATGACTACCTTGCTGGCATGTATCGCCGGAATCTCATTAATCGTAGGTGGTATCGGAATCATGAATATCATGTATGTTTCCGTTACAGAAAGAACCCGCGAAATAGGATTACGTATGTCTGTCGGTGCACGAGGTATAGACATTCTGAGTCAGTTCCTGATTGAAGCAATCCTGATAAGTATAACAGGCGGACTTATCGGAGTCATTTTCGGATGCGGTGCCAGCATTATCGTAAAGAATGTTGCACATTGGCCCATATTCATACAACCCTGGAGCGTACTGTTAAGTTTTGCCGTATGTACTATAACCGGTGTATTCTTCGGATGGTATCCGGCCAAGAAAGCAGCAAGTCTTGATCCTATAGAAGCTATCAGATACGAATAATCATATAATTATGAACAAGAACAAGATATATACCCGCAAAGCAGTATCCATGATAACATTTATCCATATTATTGTATGGATACTGCTTTTTACATTCCCCTTGTTGATAGAAAACTCTACAAGAGGTATACAATGGGAGGCTTATTTCAAACGTCTGAATATGCCTGTAGCCTTGTTTCTGATATTCTATAGCAATTATCTGATTTTTGCACCCCGCTTTTTACTGAAAAAGAAGGTATCCAGATATGTCATATACAACCTTATACTGATTGTCTCGATAATGGTAATTATGCAATGCTGGTATATTCCTTTTATACAGATTGAAAACAACCTGCAAGACACCATGAGAGAAATTTCACAGCATAAGGAAAGACCTCCACGCTGGATTTTTATCTTAAAGGATGCCATTTCATTTACCTTTATGGCCGGACTTGGAGGAGTAATCCGTATGAGCATGCAATGGCAAAAAGCGGAAAATGCCAGAAAAGAAGCAGAACAAAGCAAAATGGAAGCCGAGCTCAACAATCTTAGAAACCAGTTGAACCCACATTTCCTTTTGAATACGCTCAACAATATTTACGCTTTGGTTACCTTCGATACTGACAAGGCTCAAAAAGCCATACAAGATCTTAGCAAACTTTTAAGACATGTTTTATATGAAAATCAAGGGACATTTGTATCTTTGTCGAAAGAAATAGATTTTATACAAAATTACATTGAACTCATGCGAATACGGCTGACCGACAATGTTTCTGTATCAATCAACATACAAGTAGACAAGAACAGTCAGACTCAGATTGCACCGCTCATATTCATATCTTTGATAGAAAACGCTTTTAAACATGGCATCAGCCCGGTAGAGCCAAGCTTCATAAGTATCAATATAAGCGAAAACAAAAACGAGGTTCTGTGCGAAATCATAAACAGCAACCACCCTAAGAACTATACGGATAAAAGTGGTAGCGGCATAGGTTTGGAACAGGTAAAGAAAAGACTGGAACTGCTCTATCACGGACAATATGAATGGAAAAAAGGAATAAATGAAAACGGAAGTATCTATTCTTCCATTTTATCAATAAAAACTAACAATAAATATATTGAGTCATGATCTTAACTTGCGCTATAGTTGATGATGAACCGCTAGCTTTAGGATTACTAAAGACTTATGCAAACAAAACTCCCTTTCTGGAACTGAAAGGAGAATATACCAGTGCAGTAATGGCTTCAAAGGGATTGCAGGACAATCCTGTCGATTTGCTGTTCCTCGATATTCAGATGCCTGAATTGAACGGACTGGAGTTTTCGCATATAGTCAGCCCGGAAACACGTATCATCTTCACTACAGCCTTCAGCCAATATGCATTGGACAGTTACAGGGTAAATGCACTCGATTATCTTTTGAAGCCCATCAGCTATAAAGATTTTCTCGAAGCTGCCAACAAAGCATATCAATGGTTTGAAATGAAAGAAAAGTCAAAGAACAATGCACAAAGCAACACCGGTGATGAATGTATTTATGTAAAAAGTGATTATAAGTTGGTTCAGATACCTTTAAAAGATATACTCTATATTGAAGGTCTTAAGGATTATGTAAAAATCTATCTGGAAAACGAGCCACGTCCCATACTCTCATTAATGAGTATGAAAAGCATGGAAGAACGATTGCCATCTGCACAGTTTATCAGAATACATCGTTCATACATCGTTCAAAAGAGCAAAATAAAACTGATTGAACGCGGACGTATCGTTTTCGGAAAAGAATATATTCCGATATCTGACAGTTACAAGCAGGACATTCAGGATTATCTGAGTGACAAAACCATGCAATAAATTACAATACTCTCTATATGTAGATCAGGAGCTCGCAGGCCATACGGCGGTATGGTGGCGGGCTCCACCCTTTTTATATCCGCTTTTATCTTTGGCGTATTTCTGCTATCTTTGCACTGATAAACAATAGGAACTGTATGAAAACCACATTGCTTGTAGTTGGAAAAACTGTAGAGAAACATTATATCACCATAATAAATGATTACACTGAGCGTGTAAAACATTACATTTCATTTGATATAGAAGTTATTCCGGAACTGAAGAACACAAAAAGTCTCACACAGGAACAACAGAAGGAAAAAGAAGGTGAACTCATATTAAAAGCATTACAACCCGGAGACACTGTTGTATTGCTTGATGAAGGAGGAAAGGAATTCCGTTCCGTTGAATTTGCTTCGTGGATGGAACGTAAACTTAATACCGTAAACAAACGGTTGGTTTTTGTAATTGGAGGACCTTACGGTTTCTCTCCCAGCGTATATGCTGCTACCAGTGAAAAGCTGTCATTGTCCAAAATGACATTTTCACACCAAATGATACGTATACTGTTTGTTGAACAGTTATACCGGGCTATGAACATATTAAATGGCGGAGCCTATCATCATGAATAACACATCAGTCTGTAAAAAAGAAATCAACCCTTACCGGCAGATGGTCACTATACCCGCCTTTATAACGTGGTCCCAGATACGTGCGAAAAGGTTTCAGACCACCATACTTGGTATCTTTCTCCAATAAAAAAGGAAAAGTCACTATCTCTGCATGCTGAGCAGAAGTATGAAATTTATTCTTTGTATCCAGTAACGTACCCGAAACAAGAATATGGTCAAATATTCCCCATACACCCTGATATCGGTAAGTTCCCGGTTTACAACCGGCCACAACATTATAAAGTTTATGCGGAAAAACAGTTCCGGAAGGATAACTTGCACCAAGTATCTCAGAAATTGACATACTCTCCGGAAAATCATTAAAATCTCCAGTCACCACAATTTGAGGATTTTTACGCGCTGCAAAAACTGAATCATACTGACACTTCAGTTCCTTCGCCACATGTATCCTATACGGACGGGTAGTCTTCTCTCCTCCGGCACGCGAAGGAAAATGAACCACAAAGACATCCAGCGTATCTCCCGTTATTATCTTACCGGATATGTGCATGATATCCCGCGTTGGCCGCTCTCCCGGTAATGACACATGAATATTCCTCTGCGAAAGTAATCTGAAACGCCCCGGCTGATACAGCAGGGCAACATCAATTCCCCGTTCATCGGAAGAATCTGTCATGACAAAACGATATCCAAGCACTTTCAGTGGAGTATACAAAGTGAGGTCACGTAAAACCTTTTCATTCTCAACCTCGCACAATGCCACCAGGTCCGGAACCTGGTCTTCACCGACCGCCACAATTACTTTCATAAGCCGTTCGAGTTTGGCCCTGTATTTCCCATAATTCCATTTCCGTAAAGCATCCGGCAGAAACTCGTCATCGTTTTTCAGAGAATCATCTTCACAATCAAATAAATTCTCCACATTATACTCCATCAGCCTGAAGCGTGATGTCTGTGCATGAAGCGGTAACATGCAATACAATGACAACATTATGATGAGAACAGCTTTCATAAGCCAATAGAGTAATTATAAAATACTCCGGTCTTCAAACTTTAAAGTTTCAAGCCGGAGTATTATTAAAAATATAAGATTTTATTTCTTTACAGGAATCTGTTTCAAGATAGCCAGCAAATGTCTCCAGTATTTATCTACTGTCGGTATAAGCATACGCTCATCCGGAGAGTGAACTCCACGCAATGTAGGACCAAATGAAACCATATCAAGTGAAGGATATTTTTCAAGGAACAAACCACATTCCAAACCGGCATGAATAGCTTTCACTTTCGGTTCAGTACCAAACAGTTCCTTATAAGTCTGTACGGCTATGGCTAGAATTTCAGAATGGGTATTGGGTTTCCAGCCCGGATAACCTTCGCCTACATCAACCCGTGCACCGGCCAACTCAAATATAGCCTGCATGGTATCAGCAACATTCTTGCGTGCAGACAATATGGAACTACGCTGACTGCTTGTAATGATGATTTTATTGTCACGTACCTTTACAGAAGCCAGATTTGAAGAAGTCTCTACCAGGCCCGGCATATCCTGACTCATGGCAAAGACGCCATTGAATGCTCCTTGCATTGCACGCAGGAAATTGGTAGTAACCTGACGATCAATGGCTGTTCCGCAGAATGTTTCAGACTCAAGCTTAAACTTCATGTTCTTTTCAGTTACTGAATATTCCTCTTCAACTTCTGCAGCAAACACATTCCAGTCTACACGTACATCTTCCTTATGCTCCATCGGAATAGCACACAAAGCATGTGCCTCACGCGGAATGGCATTATGCAGGTTTCCACCTTCAATATCCAGCAGATAGAAATCATATTTTCTGCTTATCTGATAAAGGAATCTGCACAATACCTTATTGGCATTAGCACGCATTTTGTTTATATCGTCGCCAGAATGTCCACCGGTAAGACCTTCCAATGATACGCGGAAGCAGAAATAACCTGCAGGTACAGCAACTGTTTCATAATCAAATTCAGCCAAAGCACGTACACCTCCGGCACATCCTATAAACAGCTCACCTTCATCCTCAGAATCAAGATTCAACAGAATATCTCCATTCATAAAACCTTTTTCCAAAGCAAAAGCACCAGTCAGTCCGGTCTCTTCATCTACAGTAAACAGACATTCAACAGGTCCGTGTTCTATATCATTTGAAGCAAGAATAGCCAACTCGGTAGCAACACCAATACCATTGTCTGCTCCCAAGGTAGTACCTTTAGCACGCAACCATTCTCCGTCAACATAAGTTTCTATTGGGTCTTTTTCAAAATCATGCTCGGTATCTTTGTTCTTCTCGCACACCATATCAATATGTGACTGCAAAATAACAGTCTTTCTATCTTCATATCCCGGTGTCGCAGGCTTTCTTATCAAAACATTACCAGCTTTATCTACCAGAGTCTCAAGCTGGTGTGCTTTACCGAATTCTTTCAGATAAGCAATAATCTTCTCTTCCTTTTTTGAAGGACGGGGAATTTTGCATATTTCAGCAAAATAGTGAAAAACACATTCAGGTTTCAGGTTTTGTTCTTTTTCCATTTTTAATATCTCCTTTCATGATATTAGAGTAAAACACTAAAATTCGTTAAATAAAATCACTTCTAACTCTCTGATTCTCATTTTTTGAAAAAAAGACATAGATTAGTGAAAGCAAAAATATATCTTTGCAGCACAAAATTAAAAAGAAATGCTTGAAACAATACTTATATCCGTGTTAATAGTTGCTATTTGTATGCTATTATTATCCATACAAATACTATTTAAGAAAAACGGAAAATTCCCAAACACACATGTCAGCGGCAATGCAGCTTTACGGAAAAAGGGAATTCATTGCGTTCAAGCACAAGACAAAGAGGCGCGCCTGAAAAAGACATGGAATTTCAAGCTCGCTGAATCAGACAAAGAAAAATAAATTATTATATACATAGAACAACCTGATACGTTATGAAGAAAAAAAACTTTATTGTGAACGGACTTCTTGCATTGGCAGTCATGACCGCATTCACACAATGTGATAACAACAAAGGAACAACTACAAATACAGGCAATGCAACTCCTACCGGAGGAGTTTCTGAACTGAAAATCGCATATGTAGAAATAGACAGCCTGCTGACACAATATAATTTCTGCAAAGACCTTAATGAAGCAATGATGAGAAAACAGGAAAACGTCAATGCAACATTAAACGAGAAGATGAAAGCCCTTGACAATGAAGTTCGTGAATTCGAAAGAAAATATAACAACCATGTATTTACTCCGGAAAGAGCACAACAGGAACAGGCTCGCTTGTTGAAAATGCGTCAGGATCTGGAAGCTCAACACCAACGACTAATGGCTGAGTTACAACAGGAAAATGACAAGAACAGCATGCAGTTACGTGATTCTATCAATTCATTCCTGAAAGAATATAACAAGACTAAAGGTTACAGCCTTATCATAAGCAATACCGGTGCCGACAATTTGTTATATGCTGATCCTTCTCTCAACATTACAAAAGAAATCATTGAAGGACTTAACAAACGTTACGTTCCGGCTGAAAAGAAATAACATATTCCAATACACAAAATAATGCCCTGTCTCAAATAACTTGCCAAGTTATTCGAGGCAGGGCAAACTTTTATACATGGATACAAGGAATCTTTATGAACAAAGTCTCTGGAAAGTTAACTTTCAGATAGTTTATAATATATTCCTCTGTATCTTTCTGAATAATCTTATCTTCACCTACCGGGAACAGATTATATCCCACTGCATGCAGACGTATGTTACGCTTCCTGATTGCTTCCAGGCTGAGCAAGAAATGGTTTATGCTTCCCAAACGGCCGGAAGTGATAAAGATCAAAGGATATCCTTTATCCGCAACATAATCTATTGTTAGATAGTCACGCGTAAGAGGAACCATCAGGCCACCGGCCCCCTCAAGCAACACGGCATCATAACGGTTGCACAATTCATGAGTAACCTTCTCTATTTTATCAAAATCAATTGAACGGTGGTCTATCTCGGCTGCCAGATGAGGAGAGCAGGGATAAGTAAAGATTTCAGGCATAGTAAGTCCTTCGTGATCTTCTTTCAGCAGTCCTGTCCCCATCAGTTTTCTATGCAACTCTATATCTTCCGACAAATCGGTATTTCCAGTCTGTATCAGTTTCTGGGTTATTGTACGGACACCTTTTTCATTCCATTGTTTTGCTATGAATCCGGTGGCATAACTTTTTCCAATATTGGTATCGATGCCACTTACAAAATATACACCATTTTCCATACTTTTATTTTTTTATGATTATATAAACCGGATGATAAGTCAGTGCGACTCTACCATCCTGTAATGCAAACATATCCTTATACTGCCGGCAGAAGCTTTCCAGCTTTCCTTTAGTCCATTGCTGACGGTTGATTCCTGTTACACCTGTCAGCTTCAAATGTCTCAATACATCCAGCGGAGAATCAAACTGCAACGGAATGCGTTCTTCCTCAGAATACAATACATTCAGTCCTTGCCGTGCAAGCATATCCTTCAGTTCATCGAGCGTATAATAATTCAAGGTATTCTCTGCCAGCATGCACATCTCTTTCATATTATCTTCGCCAAACATGCTGAATGCCAGAAAAGCATCCGAGGTCATCGCATCCTGACAGCGCGCAAGAAAAGAAACCGGCTCTTCAAGCCATTGCAATGCTGAACATGAAACAAGCAGACTTGTCTGCAACGGAGGCAGCATTCCTTCAGCATCGCCAGCCTCAAAGGTCACCTTACTACTCAATACATCCTCCAGATACGGTTTTACTTCCGGACACAAATCGTTAAGATAAAGTTCCTCCGGAGTGAAACGGTTGAGGTAAAAACGCGTAAGCATCCCGGTACCGCAACCTATCTCCCACACATTACGATGCACATCTTCAGGCAGATATTTTTCCATAAGCTCTACCATATGAGAAGCTATCTGCCTTTGCACAGCAGCTTCCTTTTCATAGGTAGCTACCGCCTTGGCAAAACGTTGCTTTATCAATGTTTTGTCCACATTTCCTCCTTTCTTAACAAATCAGCAAAAAGAGAAGTATCATAATGTGCTATATCCATTACCTGCACATGAATGTTTTTCCAGGCATTCATCTGATTCTCAAACGGAAATATAAAATCGTTTTTACCTGCTATGGCTTCATCCCAGAAAGAAGCATCTCCGGCATCACTTTCTGCAACAAAACGCTGAAGAGCTGCCAGCTCATCTCTCAGTTCCTCCAATGCTCTTTGAGGCATTCTGGCCGTAAACTCCTGCAATTCTTTTGCCGACCCGCACATTCTGCGCCGGAACTTATAAAGTGTAGGCACGGAAATTCCTTCCAAAGTTCCCATGAATACAGCATACGGTATACCCTTTTTGTCATCAATCGGGTAAGGTGTTCCGTTTACAGCTACTTTTCTGTCATAGTTCAGTTTAAGGCGGGATGCAACATGTTGGGCAACCCACACCCCCATTGACCAGGCCAACAGACGGACAGAAGCGTAGCCATCAAGCAAGGAGCTGTCAAAATCCAGTGCCCGATAATCGTAACACAACATGCAGTCATATCCGTCAAGTACAGGTGCTGTAAAAAGATGTTCATCAGCTCCCCATCCGGCAAAGAAAAGCAACAATCCGGAATTTCCCTCTTTCTTCAAAAATATCTGTTTCATAAGTTTACAATACTTCTATTAAACGACCGACTTCCTCCTCACTCACAGCAGCTGTTAATGAAAAGCGCAAACGTGAGGTTCCTTCCGGTACGGTAGGCGGACGGACAGGCAACACATAAAATCCCTTACGCTGCATTTCTTCAGCCTTCAATATGGTATCACTGCTCTTACCTACAATCATCGGCACGATGTGACTTTCCGATGCCACATCACAACCTTTGACCCGCAATGCATCCCGCAGACGTGATGAAACAAGGTTCAAGGCATTGCGCCGTTCTTTCATCTGAGAAAGATGCTCTACTATAAAATAAGTCCAGGCCACATTTACCGGCGGAAGAGCCGTAGTAAAAATCAAGGTACGCATTCTGTTCACCAGAAACTCACGGATTGCTTTCCGGCAAATAACATATGCACCCACCGAAGACAAAGCCTTACCAAATGTTCCACACAAGAAATCAATATCGTGAATGCAGCCTTGTTCTTCTGCAATTCCCAATCCGTTATCGCCTCTCACCCCAATTGCATGAGCTTCATCAACATAAAGCATCACATTCGGATACATCTTCTTTAAGTCAACAAGCTTGTACAACGGAGCTATATCACCATCCATACTGAAAATACTCTCAGTAACAATGATTATACGAGAAAAGTTATCTTTATGCTTCTGAAGCAACATTTCCAGCTGCTTGTAGTCCTGATGGCGATACCGCACACACTGTGCCTGTGACAATCTTATTCCGTCAATGATACTGGCATGTACCAGCTTATCGGCCAATATCAGCGTCGTGCTGTCTGTCACTGCCGGAAGAATGCCCGTATTCATGTGGTATCCGCTACAGAACACCAGTGCACTCTCTGCTCCAAACAAATCGGCCAGAAGAGTTTCAAGCCGGTCATAGATGGTGTAATTGCCCGTAAGCAAACGTGAGGAAGATGATGAAAACAAACATTCTTCTGTCATGCGATTGCTTATAAACTCCTGTCGTAACGCTTTATCGGTGGACAGACCTAGATAGTCATTGGAAGACAGATTCAGCATCTTTCTGCCACCATCTATCACCCATTTACCATCGTGCACCACACTTGGAAGCTTTCTCAGATTGCCCGAAGCCTCCAGTCTCTGCAACTCATCCTTATATGACTGACAAATATCATTCATATTCATTTTTCCATTTTCATTTCACTCACAATCTTTATCAGTGCAGAAGTCAGCTTATGCAACTGCTCCGCAGACATGATAAAGGGCGGCATTATATAAACCAGTTTTCCGAACGGGCGTACCCATACGCCTTCTTCCACAAAACGTTTCTGCATCCATGCCATATCTACAGGCTCTCTGGTTTCAATCACTCCAATGGCACCCAGCACTCTGACATCAGCCACCTGAGGCAGTTTCCATGCCGGTTGCAGTTCTTCTTTCAACTGCTTTTCTATATTGTCTACCTTTTGTTTCCATCCTGATGACAGGAGCAGTTGGACCGAAGCCTTGGCTACGGCACAAGCCAACGGATTTCCCATAAACGTAGGTCCATGCATAAAGGCATTAGGATAGTTGTCGGATATGCACGAAGCCACTTCATCGGTTGTCAATACAGCAGAGAACGTCATATATCCTCCAGTAAGTGCTTTTCCTATACACATGATATCCGGTTCTACTCCGGCATGCTCCCATGCAAAAAGTTTTCCGGTCCGTCCGAATCCGGTAGCAATCTCATCAAAAATGAGCAACAGTCCATATTCCTTACATAATTGAGCAGCCTCACGCAGATATTGCGGATTATAAAAACGCATACCGCCGGCTCCCTGAACTACCGGCTCCAATATGAGCCCGGCCAGCTCGCCATGATGTTCCTCAACAATCTTCTTAAGAGGCAAAATATCTTCGGAATTCCATTCTTCTCCATAACGGCATTGTGGAGAAGGAGCAAAATAACGCACCGGTAAAGCCGTTCCAAACAAACTGTGCATACCCGTTACAGGGTCGCAGACTGACATGGCATTCCATGTATCACCGTGATATCCCGAACGGATGGTCACAAAATTATTCTTCTGCGGACATCCCTTTGCAAACTGGTACTGTACGGCCATCTTCAAAGCAACCTCTACAGCCACCGAGCCACTGTCGGCATAGAATATCTTCTGCATGGAAGGAGGAACAATGTCCAGCAATAATTTGCCAAGTTCTATGGCCGGCTCATGTGTCAGTCCGCCAAACATGACATGCGACATCTTATGAATCTGTTCCTCTATTGCCTTATTCAGCACCGGATGATTGTATCCGTGCACAGCACACCACCATGACGACATTCCTTCAATCAGTTCCGTGCCATCATCCAATGTTATGATACATCCTTCTGCTTTCTTTACCTTATAGGTCGGTAGCGGATTGGTAGCCGAGGTATAAGGATGCCACAAATGTTCTCTGTCAAACGGGTCAGTTTCGTATTTATAATTCATATCCAGCTTCTTTTATTCGTTTTTTATCATCTGCAATGTTCGAGCCCAAGGTTGTAAGCATGTCACCCACAATGGCCGAATTTATTCCTATATATAATGCTTTTCTCAATGTTTCTTCCGAAAGCCTTGCACGTCCGCCTGCAAAGCGCAGATAAGATGTGGGGTGTATAAAGCGGAACAAGGCTACAGTTCTCAGAATATCCCTTTCGGACAACAGGGCTATATCCTGAAGAGGAGTTCCCTTAATAGGTTGTAATACATTCAGAGGAATGGATTTCACATCCAGTTCACGCAAAGTAAAAGCCAGCTCAATGCGCTGTTCCATAGTCTCTCCCATTCCGATTATTCCTCCGCAACAAATATCCATTCCGGCCTTTCGGGCAGCTTCAAGTGTCTTTAGTTTCTGCTCTTGCGTATGCGTGGAACACAGCTTTGAAAAATAAGACGGAGCTGTTTCCAGATTACAATGATAACGTGTTGCACCGGCTTCGTACAATTTTTTGATAGCATCTTCAGAGAGCAGTCCCAATGACACACAAACCTCTATTCTGCAATTTGACTTAATGGCACGAATACGTTCACACAGCTGTTCCACTTCCGAAGGGGAAGGTTTACGCCCACTGGTAACCAACGAAAAGCGTTTTACTTCTTTCGAAGCATTGGCAGCTGCAGCATCTACGCACTCTTCTACCGATACCAGCGGATATTCCTTTATTCCTGTATGATGATGCATTGACTGTGCACACCATTTGCAATCTTCCGAACAAAGGCCCGATTTAGCATTGATTATGGAGCACATATCAAAATTTTTCGAAGCCATTCTCTCGGTTATTTCATGAGCGGCCTCAAACAATTCTTCATCTGCCGCATTCTTTTCCAGTTCAAGTACTTCAGACAAAGAAATCTTGCCACCATCAAGTACCTTGTTTTTCAATATTTCTATCATCATCTTATTGGATATAAAAAAACAGTATCAGAAAATACCTGATATTTTCTGATACTGTTTCCCGGTTATACTTCTTTTTACAAACAAATCACACTTACGGGCAGGGCTACAGCTGTTTTCAACAGACAGAAGAAACATAAGATCTCTGCAAGAGGGCATAATATTCCCTCCTATACTACTCTCATCACTACTGTCATCTGCCAACAGTCTCGATGTGCAGAATTCATATCCTTCCGAACAGGCAGCACTGCTGTGAGAAGACTTGCATAAGGAGGCATCGACAATTCCCTTTCCTACGAAACCAATAGTCACATGCTTTCCCAGACTGGAAAAAACAGCATATGCTTTCCGGCTCCACTGGCGGAAACGAATCATCCGGCTATTATGTCTATTCAATCTTCTCATATCAGCACAAAGTTATGAAAAAAACTTCTACTCCCAACAAATCATGCAAGGAACATTTCACTGCACAGCAATCATCATATTAAAAGAGCGTGTAAAAACAGCGGTTTTACACACTGCCCTTACACGCTCTCCTGTCAATAAAATATCATTGTCAACTGATTATAGTGGCCGTAATATGACGCGGACCTCCATAGTTGCGATATTCACACAGATATATCCCCTGCCAGGTTCCCATATTCAACCGGCCATTCGTGATAGGAATAGTAAGACTGACTCCTGTAAGCACGCTCTTTATATGTGCCGGCATATCATCAGCCCCCTCCAACGTATGAAGATAATAAGGTTCTCTTTCTTTCACCAGACGGTTAAACGACGACTCCATATCTGTCCGCACATCCGGATCAGCATTTTCATTAATCGCCAGTCCACAGCTGGTATGCTTGACAAACAAATGCAACAACCCACATGCAGGCAACTCCGGCAAAGCGGAAAGAACTTCATCGGTTACCAGATGAAATCCCCGTGTACGGGGACGCAAAATCAATTCTACCTGTTGAACCATATTTTATGCAGTTTTTTCAGATTATCATAAAGGAAACAATATAAAGAAGACAACATTCAGTAACATGTGCGACAACATTACCGGTGATAACCAACGCGGATTATACCGACACAAACCACCCCACACCAGACTCAACACAAATGCTCCCAATGTCAAGGCCCAGTTAAAAGCCCATGCATACATTAAGGTATACAGCAATGTTGTTATCAGATAACCGGCATTGGGCGACAAACGTTCGGACAATGCCCGCTGAATATATCCACGCCAGAATATCTCTTCAGCCTGCCCCATCAGCAACAGAAGGAATATAGCCAGAAAATAATAGGTAGAGTCATCATACAGCAGATGAAGCCTGTCAAACTGTTCCTCTAGAAACGGATACTGCTCCATCAGATACATACTGCCACCATAACAACCTCCACACAATACGGCAAACAAGCCAAAACCCAAGAGGAAATTCTTCTTATCGACATCCATGTCCAGTGTCCACTGAGGATAGAAATGTCCGGCAAGAATAGAAACCAGGAATGAAGATATCGACAAAACCCACCAGAAATTAACCCACGGTCTGGTCCACGGTGAGAAAAGGACAAACCAGCACAAGGCTATCACTACAATTGAAAGCAGACTTCCGTCTACCCAGCAAATCTGTTTTATAAGTTTCCGTTCCAAATCCTTTTTACTTTTTTATGTATGACAAAGATATTGAATAACGATATAAACACAAACAATATCAATAATATGACGAATATCGGCAAAAGGCTTCCGTTACCGAACGACGGATATATTTGTCTTATTTCCTCCACATAAGCCAAATGTACATTCCAAACGACAGTAACAGCCAATATGCTCACCAGTATATTCAAAAACAATACCAGCAACTGATAAGGTAATGCGACTTTTCGTGGAGAATAGCCAATCAACATCAGGTTTTGTATCTTGCCTGTATTTTTCTGCAAAATTAAAAAAATACTCAACATCAATATATAAAATGAAAGCAAGGTTATGACAAATCCCACAAAAAAGACTATTCCGACTATGATTTTCAGGAACCAGGCTGTCTTTCCGCTTTCAAGATCATCACCTTCTACCTCATAGCGGTGTGCATCCATGTACTTCACGATTGCCTCATCGGCGGGATTCGTAACTTCCACAATCAGTCTCGAAGGTTCTTTCTTTCTGCCCGCAGCATAGTAATCATTTGCCCACGTCATAAAGGCATCGGGCACTAATATTGTATTCAAACGGTTGGAGAATCCGACAATCCGTCCTTCAAAAACATCTCTTTTCCCACTTCCGGATATATAAATCTTCAAACTGAGCATTGACAATACCCCCTCAGACAAACGGGGTAGATTTCTGCTTTGGGCAAAACCGAAGTTATACAGATTCAAATAGTTTTTGGGAAGAATGATAGGAATGATTTTACTGCCCGGAAGATATTTCCATTCAGACAAATCAATGTCAATATATCCATCAGGAACAGACTCAAAAAACATCTCTGTCTGAATATTCATATTCGTACCGAACATTCCTGCCGACATTGATACATCATATAATGATGAAGAAAAAGCTCCTACACTTTTTGTAAAGGGTTGCTCTTCTATCGCCTGTATATCTCCGGATGAGAATGTCCCCTTACTTCCCAAAAGACTTCCCAACGTATTTACAGGCTTTGATATCACAAGATACTGTTTTTTAAAGAAAGAATCACTTTCTCCAAACAAAGGACGCACGTCATAATAAAACTGGGCACTGAGCAGAATAATAGTCAACCCAATCCAGTTGGCCAGAAAGAAACCCAGCAACTGCGCCATACTGACATGACGGCGCAACAATTTCCACAACAATCTCATAGCCTCACTATTTCAGAATAATTCAACGACAAATGCTTTCCGATAGACGTTACCAGAATACCGGCACCTTTACCTACAGCCTCCTCCTGAAGAATATCAGCCATGATATGTGCATTTTCTTCGTCCAGATGACTTACCGGCTCATCCAGCAAAATGAAATCATAAGGCTGACATAAAGCTCTGATAAAAGCTACTCTTTGCTGCTGTCCATACGACAGTTTTCCAACCAGGCAATGACGTTTGTCTGCCAACTGCATTCTGTCAAAAAGCCGTTCTATTTCTTCCTGCGTTTTGAAACGGGTCAGCGCATTCTTTATCTCAACATTCTCCCATGCCGTCAGTTCGTTGAAAAGCCTCAAGTCCTGAAACAGGAAACTTATGTTTTCTTTTCTGATTTTCAGCCATCCATTCAGACTTATTTGTCTGATATTGACATCATCAAAACAGATATCTCCATTATAATCATTCCGATATCCGTATATAAAACTGCATAATGAAGACTTTCCTGTTCCCGACGCTGCCTCCACTAAATAAGTCTTCCCTCTTTGAAACGCAATCTCCCGGTTCCATACATCCGACTTTATCTCCGGTTGTCCGTCAAAAACACGAGGTAATGTATCAATTAGTCTGATTGTCTCCATATACAGTTATACATGCACGCAAAATCTGTTTAAGGAAGTTCTCTTCCGTATTGATTGCATTCAAAACAATGGTACAATCCTTATTATTTTCCGATTTCAACACAATGGTATCCATCAATCTTAAAACCGGCATAAGGCTCTGTAACTTAGGGTCCGGAATCTGTCGCAACATTTCTACGCCCTGCGCCACATCCATTCTCATATACAAACAGTTTTTGTCAATTTCTGAAGTCCAGTCCGGACGACCGTTCTCATTATCCGGCTGTATCAGTTGCTCGTCACTGGTATAATAAAAATGATTTTTCCGGTCTACTCCAAAATAAAAATCTCCTGCTTCCTGTTTCAAGCAATACTTTCTGTTTTCGACCTTTTTCAAGTCAACTCCAAGCATTGTCATCATCTGCTGCATGGTTTCCATATCTTCCAGAATGGAATCATTTTCAAGTTTGGCACGAATGGCTACAGGATATATCTGTTTTCCTGAGTCTGGCAAGGCTACTCCCAAGGCCACATCTCCGTTTATTGAAGATATCAGTTTTTTGATATTAAATCCAAAAGTCACTCCTTCCACCATCTGCCGTGCGTCCGGATTCTCTTCCAGCTGCTTGCAGAATTTACGGCCATCCACAGAGAATCCCAACCAGAAAAACAACGGATTATCCTTATCCGGCAGAAAAGTTCCCTGAATAGGTTTCATCATGGCAACCTGTCTGTCATACATTTCAGCGGCAGCTTGGGTTGCCGGAAGTACCGTTGAACGTATTATTCCCTTTCCATTCTCAAAACGCATGCTGGCCAGATAATGAATATCATCCAACGAAACATCTCGCGGCAAGCTCATCTGTGTAGTCAGCTTAAACGGTGCGGGAATAACATCCATGCTAACCCATGCAAAGAAATCACTCTGTTCCTTATCTATGACATCAAAATCCTTGTTCATCATAAAACTGTCTTCACGCTTCTGCTTTATCCAGTTCATCGAACGCAAGCACATTGCTTCGCCCGTTGCCCCCGACTGTGACATTGACCAGATAGCCACATCATCATTGAAAACAACAGCGACAGGTCCATCATCTATGTATGAAAATCCATCATCCGATTTTATTTCACCCTTTATCAACGCATCAAATTCATTTTTCAGGAATTTTTTAAATTTCCGTTCACTGTCCAGCCGGATAAGACAAACAAGATCTTCCTTACCGGTCATAAACATATAGACTTTTTCCTGCAGATTAATACCTGATTCTGAAAACAGTTCCGACAGGTTATTCATTGATGACTGGTCTTTTACCAAATCTTTGAGTCCCCCCTTTTCCATGATCGAAGCTACGTCTATTGCACACAGAGCTTTAACATCCGAAGGTATACACTGGCGATAATCATCCTGATTACTACATGCGGCCATCATGACAGCAACACATACCAGACAAAGAGTTCTGAAAACAGATTTTTTCATAGAAATATTAATTTTGATGGAACAAATTCATTAAATGACATGCAACCAGAGCAGCTGTTTCAGTACGTAAGCGTGAAGATCCCAGACTTATCGGTCTGAAACCGTTTTCCATTGCCAGACTTACTTCTTCAGGACTAAAATCACCTTCCGGTCCTATCAAAACCAGGGCATCATTTGCATCGCACAGACAATCTTTCAAAAGCTCCTTTTCTCCGGGATTACAATGTGCTATAAACTTATCGCCAGAGAAACTCATCTTTACAAACTTTTCAAACGGAATCATTTCATTAACCTGCGGTTTTCGTGCCTTTAATGACTGCTTGACAGCAGACACAACTATCTTTTCAACACGCTCAAGCTTTATCACCTTACGCTCCGAAAAGCGGCAATTCAAAAAGGAAATCTCATCAACTCCTATTTCGGTAGCCTTTTCCACAAACCATTCCGTGCGTTCCATGTTCTTGGTAGGTGCCATCGCCAGATGAAGATGTCCTTTCCATAGAGGCTCCTGCCTGTTTTTTTCCAAAATTGAAAAAGAACAGCGTTTTCCGGAAATCGAATCTATTTCAGCCTTGTAAAAATATCCTTTTCCATCTGTAAGCATTATCTCATCACCCACGGCCAAACGCAACACTCTTATGCAGTGTGCAGCTTCCTCTTCCGGAAGTTCATATCGGGTATCTATATCAGGAGTATAAAAAACGTGCATATTTTAATATTTAAAAAATGTATTTATTTACAAATGTAGAAAAAACATATACTACAGCAAAAGAAACAGACAAAAACAAAAGCCGGCAAATGAAATAAAATCAAAAAATATATCGTTCCGCTTTTCAGAACATGCATATACACAAAAAAAGGATGCATCCTTAAACAGAACACATCCTTTTCGCACTATCGTAAAAAATTACTTATTTCTTGAAATATCTATTGAAGAGTCCTTCAAAACCTTTTCCGTGACGAGCTTCGTCGCGAGCCATTTCATGAACAGTATCGTGAATAGCATCCAGATTCAGTTCTTTTGCACGTTTAGCAATACGAGCTTTATCTGCACATGCACCACTTTCAGCGTTCATACGTTTTTCCAGGTTTGTTTTGGTATCCCATACACAGTCACCGAGCAATTCAGCAAATTTAGCAGCGTGCTCAGCCTCTTCCCATGCATAGCGTTTGAAAGCCTCAGCAATTTCAGGATATCCCTCACGATCAGCCTGACGGCTCATAGCCAAATACATACCAACTTCAGTACATTCACCGTTGAAGTGAGCGTTCAGGTCTTTAATCATTTCTTCATCACAACCTTTAGCTACACCGATATTGTGTTCTGCAACAAATTCCAAAGAAGTTTCAGTCATTTCTTTAAATTTTGAAGCTGGAGCTTTACACATAGGACACTTTTCAGGAGCTGCATCACCTTCATGAATATAACCACAAACTGTACAAATAAACTTTTTCATAATACTCTTTTTTTTTAATAAGTTAGTCAATATCGTTAGTTAATTAATTATCTGCAATCCTTGCATACACCTTTAAAATACTGGTGAAGTTCTGTTACTTCGTTACCTTCAATCATATCACCAATCAAACGAGCCATTTCTGCCTGTAAGGGGACGTCATATATTTTTCCACACTTCTTACACAGAAAATGTGCATGCAGTTCTGTATTACCGTCGAAACAAGCATTATGTTCATCAATTGTCAACATCTGCACAGCTCCATGCTCTACAAACAGTTTCAGAGTATTGTACACTGTCGTTCGTGAAAGCGTAGGGAATTTTGGACTCAACGCATTATAGATATCATCAACACTTGGGTGTGTGAAATGAGTCATCATATAATCCATGATAGCCATTCGCTGAACTGAAGGTTTCACTTCATGTTTTAGCAGGTTGTCGTAGATAACTGAAGATTTCATACTTTTCAACTTTGTAATTATTTCATTCTCGTTTTCGATGCAAAAATATAATTATTAATCTTTCCATGCAAATAAAAATGCCACTTTTTATATTTTTTAAAAGTTAAATTTTTCAAGTAATGTCCTGACTTGTTCTTTTAGTGTTACACAACATAAAAAAGATGCAAATATGTTCTGTCAGATACATTTTACAAGATAATACAACTCACCTGTTCTTTAAGATATTAAATACCCCTTTATAAAAAAGTGCGCTGGTATCCATAATATAATATCAGATACCAGCGCACAAACAAATATTACAAAAGAACTATTCGTTCTTTGACCATCTTTTGGGATATGAAAACACAACCAAGTAAGCCAACAAAGTTATCAGACCCAGACACAAAAACAATAAGATCCACCCTACTTTATAACTTAAAGATAACATCTTGTTTCGACAAACCAAATAAAGTCCAACAATCAAAGGAACAGCATACCCTAATCCCATTAACACAATCGCAAAATAATAACTAAACATAAACATATCACTCTGCGGTTCTAATCCATTACCAAAAAAACATACAATATACCTTTTGAATTACATACCAATCTAATTATATACCAAGTCCCATACACGAACTTTCTTATCTTTGATTTGAGTAACGCAATAAGCCTGCACGACATATCTTTTTTGACTTATTGGCTTCCCTGCGACCTCAACTTCCATAGTCGCAATACCTTGCATCAAAAATTTCATATCGGGTAAAGGTATGGATGTTGTATTTGGCATGATGTCAAAATCCACACTTAAATGTCCACCTCTACCTAATACAGGCCCATCATAAAAATTCCCCATCAGTGTTTCAAAAGCTGCATTACCTGCTCCATCCGTTGTAAACGATACTTTTATCTGTTCGTATCTAAATGAATAAAAGCGGCGGTTACCTTCTTCAGGGATTTGTATGTAGTTGAGATCTACATCCTCATATGAAGAACTACGAGTAACAATTGCATCTTTTGATTGCTGCCATTTCTCCAAAGCTTTTAATGCCTTTTCTGGCGTATCAAACGTATCACCTTTCGGTGTTTTTACGGAATCAATTTCAAAGCCTGCACCCAAATACATTTGAAGCACATCTTCCATTGCTAATTCCCCACTCTCCTTTTCCGGCACCATTGCAGAATTGTCATTGTGACAACTTTGCCACATACACCCAACCCAAAATATCAGGCAAATGTAAAATGTAAATCTTGTCTTCATATAAAATTTGCATTTTAAATAATACGTCAGGATCTAAATACACTCTCTTTTTTCTTACATTACGGTTTTTACAAAGATCATAATTTTACTCTCAAGTTACAAGGATTTCAGAATGTTATACAACATCTTTCATCCTAATTCCCAACATATTTTATTCTAAGAATCAGTTATCACCAAGGCTAAAAAAGTAAACTATTTTTATAGGAACACCATTTTTTTCAACTATGATTTATCACTATTACCTAATTTTCTTTTCCCAATCTCAATTTGCATTACTGCAACATCAAGACTTCAGTATCATCAATTTTGAAAATAATGCTTTCACTTGCCGCAACGCTCGTCCTTCGCTATATTTTCAGAATACAGGAGGCGGCTCGGCATAGCCAAACACGAAAACTGCGTTTTCGTTTGTCTCTGCTCTCGCCTTTCACTATATTTGCATACAAATAAATAAAGAATTATGAACTACGGATATGTAAAGGTAGCAGCCGCCATACCAGGTGTAAAGGTAGCTGATTGTCAATATAATGCCCTGCAAATCATTCAGCAGATGAAAGAAGCTGACAGTAAGGGTGTTGAAATTATCATTTTCCCAGAGCTTTCAATCACGGCATACACATGCGGTGACCTGTTTTCACAGCAACTGCTGCTTGATGAAGCACTTGCCGCCCTGCTGAAAGTGACTGATGCGAGCAGACAGAACCAGCTTGTTTCTATCATCGGTATACCTGTAGAAATAAACGGAGCTTTGCTGAACTGTGCTGCCGTAATACAAAACGGACGAATATTGGGCATTGTTCCCAAAATATATCTCCCAAACTACAAGGAATTTTATGAAATGCGGTGGTTTGCATCCGGCAAACATTACCAGACTACAATAAGTTTAGGAGAACAGAAAAACATTCCGGTAAGTCCTTACCTGATATTTGAAACCGGTCAATATCGGTTCGGTATTGAAATATGCGAAGACATGTGGGCTCCTATCCCACCCAGTTCACAGCTGGCTCTCGAAGGTGCAGATATTATCTTTAACATGTCGGCCGACAATGAGGGTACCGGAAAACACAACTATGTTCGCTCACTCATCAGCCAGCAGTCGGCACGCTGTCTGGCAGGATATGTATTCTCATCCTGCGGATTCGGCGAATCAACTACCGATTTGGTATTTGCAGGCAATGGCCTTATTTATGAAAACGGAACACTGCTTGCCGAGTCTGAACGTTTCTCACTGGAGCCTCAGCTTGTAATCAGTGAAATAGATGTGGAACGCATACGCAACGAACGTCGTGTGAACACAACTTTTGCAACCTGCCGCAACTTCAACCGGACAACTGTTTACCAAAATATACGTATAAACGATACTTGTCACGAAACAATGGAACTGACCCGATATATCGAGCCTCATCCATTCGTTCCCGGTGGAAAGGAACTCGACCAGCGATGTGAGGAAATCTTCTCCATACAGGTATCAGGACTTGCCAAACGCCTCATGCATACTCATTGCAAAACAGCTGTTATCGGCATCTCCGGCGGACTGGATTCAACTCTGGCGCTGCTTGTTGCCACCCGTACCTTCGACAAGCTCAGACTTGACCGGAAAGGCATTATCGGTATCACCATGCCCGGATTCGGTACAACCGACCGTACCTATAACAACGCCATCCATCTGATGCAGTCACTGGGAATAACCATTCGTGAAATCAGTATAAAAGATGCATGCATCCAGCATTTTTCAGATATCGGACATGACATCAATCAGCACGATGTGACATATGAAAACGGACAGGCACGCGAACGTACCCAGATATTAATGGACGTAGCCAACCAGATGAACGGTATGGTAGTGGGCACCGGAGACCTTTCGGAACTTGCCTTGGGATGGGCCACCTACAATGGCGACCACATGTCAATGTATGCCGTAAATACCAGTATCCCCAAAACACTGGTCAAACATCTGGTAACATGGGTTGCCAACAATGATGTGGACAATGACTCACGCACCACTTTGCTGGATATAGTAGACACTCCCATCAGTCCGGAGCTTATTCCTGCCGACGAACACGGCAATATCAAGCAGAAGACTGAAGATCTGGTAGGTCCTTACGAGCTGCATGATTTCTTCCTCTATCAGTTCTTCCGTTTTGGATTCCGCCCGGCCAAGATCTATTATCTGGCACAGATAGCATTCAAGGGAACTTATGATGATGAGACCATCAAGAAATGGCTGAAAACATTCTGTCGCCGTTTCTTTGCCCAACAGTTCAAACGCTCCTGCCTGCCCGACGGTCCCAAAGTGGGCTCCGTAGTACTCTCACCGAGAGGCGATTGGCGTATGCCGAGTGATGCAAGCTCTTCCATGTGGGTAAATGAATGTGAGAACCTATAAAAAAGGACGAATGCTTTTTTAAAAAGCACACGTCCTCTTCAGGAAAACGACGTGTCCTTTCCGACAAAAGGACACGTCGTTTTTTATTCATCAATCCGTATAGCTGAACACCAGCCGACTTGTATCATATCCACGCTCACGGAGCTGGTCAAGAAGCGACTGAAGCACATCATCGGGCAATGTCTCTTCCCTGCTCATTATCCAAAGATATTTATCACTGCTGCTACCTATCAGTACATAACGATAGTCCGGGTCAATGTCGAGTACATAATAATCCGCATAAAACCAAAGGAAAAAAGAAACTTTCAATTTTCCCGGATCGTTTGCATCCGGCTGTTTGGCTTTTCCTTTGATATCCTTGTACTCTCCATCCTTGTATCCTGCATTCAACACTTCAATACGTCCGTCCTCAAGCATCGTATAGGTAGCCGTCACACGGGTCATTCCTTTCTCAAAACGATGATCGTAACGGGCTATCTCATACCACTTTCCCATGAAACGGTTCAAATCAAAAGTCTGTACCGTCCGATTGTCTATTTTAGAATCATCGCTGCCAGAGCTACAGCCGCTCATCCCCAATAATGTACATAAAAGAATCAGAATGTTTTTCATACGCATAAAGTTTTTAGACATGTTGTTCAGAAATCTTCATTTCTTACCCTTACGTTTCTTTTCTACACGCTGCACAACATCTGATACAATTTCCTTGTTCTTGAAACGGTTTGCATAATTGGTATAATCCGGACGATTACGTTCATAAGTAGGATCAAGAAACAACGGACTGGTTATGATATGGTCTGCCGTAGAACGGTTGCAGCAGAAAACAATATTCTCTACTCCAGCCAAACGTGTCAGAGCCTTGACGTCTGTATCGTGTGGCTGTAAAGTCATCGGGTCTGTGAAGAAAAACAAATAATCAATCTCGCCCTCTACAATTCGGGAGCCTATCTGTTGGTCACCTCCTAAAGGACCGGATTTCAACAACGTAATATCCCACTCAATATCCGGATGTTTTTCCGAAAGAGCCTTCTTTATTAAAGTTCCCGTTGTACCTGTACAATAGAATTTATGCCCAATCAACTTTTCCGAGTTCCAAAGTACCCATTCAATCATATCTGCCTTCATAGCATCATGTGCTACAAGGCCTATTCTTCTAACAACCTTTTTCATTTTAAACAAATCACATATTAAAATACATACTCAAATCTTTCTAAAAAATATCCGCCCTTAGTTAGCGACACAACATCCTATTGATGATAATTATCATAGGACGATGAACAGCACAATATGTTATCTTTAATCTATCAGATGTGATAAAAGTACAAATTAATCTGAAAAAGCTGTCATCTCCGATAAAATATTTCTCAGGAAATGGAATCATTTTGATTTAGATCATCTATTCTTTTTACTGATAAGAAAAGGCTATTTCATCATCAACCGCTTCATATCTTTTTTTAATCATCTACAAATCCTTGAACTTCAAACTGTATCCCTTCAGAAGTAACAATTTTCTTATACACAAATAACAGACTAAAGGAAGTATAAAAACATCCTCATATAAAAAGAAAAAAGTAGGATATAAAAATTAAATTTATATCCTACTTTTTTAAAATTGCCGATATGATTTCTTACAAACATCCTTTTGTCGTGGGAAGAGAATAGTTATAAATATCGCGCTTTACGGCCATCTTCAAGGCACGGGCCAGTGCTTTAAAGATACCCTCTATCTTGTGATGTTCATTTACGCCTTCGGCTTTTATGTTCAGATTCATGCGGGCGGCATCGCTCAATGACTTAAAGAAATGAAGGAACATTTCTGTAGGCATATCGCCTATCTTTTCACGGTGAAACTCTGCATCCCATACCAGCCACGTACGACCACCGAAATCGAGTGCTACCTGACACAGGCAGTCGTCCATGGGAAGACAATAGCCATAACGTTCCATGCCACGCTTGCTGCCCAATGCCGAAAGCAGACACTCACCCAAGGCCAGGGCCGTATCCTCAATCGTATGATGTTCGTCTACCTGTAAATCTCCTTTTACATTGATTACCAAATCCATGTTTCCGTGCTTGCCAATCTGCTCAAGCATGTGGTCAAAAAATCCCAGTCCGGTATGAATGTCGCAAATACCGCTGCCGTCTGCATTCAGACTTACAAATACATCCGTCTCTTTCGTAACACGATGTACCGTGGCCTTACGCTCTCCGGCGAACAGGAATTCGGATACACGAGACCAGTCGGACGTTACCAGCGCACATACCTCCTTCAGTTCCGGCGGCAGGTCGGCAGCATCATCGTGCAACCAGATGGCACGGCATCCCAGGTTGGCGGCCAACTGTACATCGGTAAGTCTGTCGCCTATCACATAACTGCCCTGCAAATCATAATCACCGGTGAGATAATGCCCCAGCATCCCTGTACGCGGCTTACGTGTGGGAGCATTGTCTTCCGGAAATGAACGGTCTATAAGCACCTCATCAAACACGACTCCCTCTCCCGCAAAGGTCTTCATAACTAGATTATGCACCGGCCAGAAGGTTTCTTCCGGAAAAGAAGAGGTTCCCAGTCCGTCCTGATTAGTTACCATCACGAACTCATAATCGAGTTTGGAACGTATAAATGCCAGGTTGCGGATGGCGCCCGGATAAAACTCCAGTTTCTCAAACGCATCGAGCTGGTAATCTATCGGCGGTTCTATGACGATGGTTCCGTCACGGTCAATAAACAATACTTTTTTCTTCATGACTATTCTTTTTTTATTTATGTTCCAGGCGCAGCGCTTCCAGCAGTGTATTGTTCTCTTCGGGTGTACCCACTGTTATACGCAGGCAGTTCTCACACAAGGTAACGTGTGAACGGTTACGCACAATGACTCCCTTGTCTACCAACCGGTTGTATATTCCTGTTGCGTCGGTCATCCTGGCCAGGAAGAAATTGGCATCGGTAGGATACACTTTCAGACAGCAGGAAAGTGAACGGAATTCAAGAATCATCCGCGCACGTTCGAGCAAGAGCTTGTCTACCCATCCGGATACCTGTTCTGGATGTGACAAGGCATTGAGCGCCTCGCTCTGTGTAAGCTGGTTTACGTTATACGGATACTTTATCTTGTTGAAAACAGAGATGACGGGCACTGACGCAAATGCCATTCCCAGGCGAATAGCCGCACATCCCCATGCCTTGGAGAATGTCTGTAGCACAATCAGGTTGGGATAACGTTCCAGCTGCAACGTCAGTGATGGCTCTGATGAAAAATCAATATAGGCTTCGTCTACCACTACCAGTCCATCAAAACCGGAGAGCAGTTTTTCAATCTCTGTCCGGTAAAGACTGTTTCCGGTAGGGTTGTTCGGCGAACAGACAAACATGACTTTCGTATTTCTGTCGGCTACAGCCAGCATGTGACGGGCATCGAACTGAAAGTTGTCGTCCAGACGCACCTTGCGGTATTCCACATTATTAATGCCGGCACAAACCTCATACATGCCATAGGTAGGGTCAATAGCCACTACATTGTCTGTTCCCGGTTCACAGAAAGCTCTAAATACCAAATCGATGGCCTCATCGCTTCCGTTGCCCAGAAAGATATGTCCTGTCCCTACCTGTTTCAATGCAGCGATACGTTCCTTCAGTTCTGTCTGCAAGGGGTCAGGATAACGGTTGAAAGGTGCATTGTAAGGATTCTCGTTGGCATCGAGAAAGACAGTGGCCTGCTTCCCCTTATATTCATCACGTGCCGATGAGTAAGGCTTGAGGCGCACAATGTTCGGACGTGTCAGTTCATTTAAATCTCTCATTGTATTTCTTTTTTTTAATGGCATGAATGTTATTTTTCTCTCAAGGCGTTCAGACGTACGGTAACCGCATTCTTATGGGCATCCAGCTGTTCGTTGGCCGCCATCACCTCAATGGCCGGACCAATGTTCCGGATACCTTGCGGCGCAATCTCCTGAAAGGTGATTTTACGCACGAAACTGTCGAGATTTACTCCGCTGTATGCCTTGGCATATCCGCTTGTAGGCAAGGTGTGGTTGGTACCCGATGCATAATCGCCCGCACTCTCGGGTGTATAGTCTCCCATAAAGACCGAACCGGCATTGACAACCTTCCCGGCCAGTGTTTCATAATCAGCGGCTTCTATAATCAGGTGTTCGGGAGCATATTCGTTGGTCAGTTCCATTGCCTCATCCATCGAGCGGACAAGAATGAGACGGCTGTTCTCGAGCGAACGGGCAGCAATCTCTTTTCTGGGAAGCAGATTGAGCTGATGCTCCACTTCGGTCTGTACCGCCTCTATCAGCCGGTCACTGGTTGTCACCAGCAATACCTGACTGTCTGTCCCATGCTCCGCCTGCGACAAGAGATCGGCTGCCACGAAGCAGGGATTGGCCGTAGCATCGGCAAGAACCTCTACTTCCGACGGTCCGGCAGGCATGTCAATGGCCACATCGTGCAAGGACACCTGCTGTTTGGCAGCCATTACATACTGATTGCCCGGACCAAATATCTTATACACTTGGGGTACAGACTCCGTTCCGTATGCCATAGCTCCAATGGCCTGAACTCCCCCTGCCTTGAATATGCGGCTGACTCCCGCCAGACGTGCCGCATAAAGGATGGCCGGATTTACTTTTCCGTTTTTGTCGGGCGGCGTACAAAGCACAATCTCACGACATCCGGCTATACGTGCCGGAACGGCCAGCATCAGCACGGTCGAGAACAGAGGAGCTGTCCCTCCCGGAATATACAGTCCTACCTTTTCTATGGCAACAGCCTTCTGCCAGCACCATACGCCCGGAGCAGTCTCTATTCTTTTACTCTCAAACTTCTGAGCTCCATGAAAGGCCGCAATGTTCCGTTCGGCCAGCTGCAAGGCTTTCTTCAACTCTTCATCAACAAGCTGCTCGGCCTCATCCATTTCAGCATCGGTCACCGCAAGCTGCGTCATGCGCACCTTGTCGAACTTCTCTTCATAGTCGAGCACCGCACGGTCTCCCCGTTCTCTGACATCGGCCAATACGGAACATACCGTATCCGTAAGCTGTTCTGTATTCATGTGCGGACGTTCGAGAAGCATCTTCCACTCCGAACGTTCGGGATATCTTATTACTTTCATAATGCCTACAATATCATTTTTTCAATAGGAAGCACCAGTATGCCTTCTGCTCCCAGTGATTTCAATTTACCTATTATCTCCCAGAAACATTTTTCATCGAGCACCGTATGTACGGAGCTCCATCCTTCCTGTGCCAACGGCATCACCGTGGGACTCTTCATACCCGGCAAAATAGCTATAATTTCTTTCAGTCGGTCGTTAGGAGCATTCATCAGCACATATCGCTTGTCTTCGGCACTCTTTACGGCTTCAATACGGAAAAGCAGTTCTTTCAGAATTTCCAGTTTATCGTCCGTCAGCTCAGGATATGCTATCAGCACGGCTTCCGACTTCATCACCACTTCCACTTCCTTAAGATTGTTACTAATCAGCGTAGAACCCGAACTGACAATATCAAAAATAGCATGTGCCAGACCTATTCCCGGAGCAATTTCAACCGAACCTGTAATGACATGGATGTCTGCCTGAACATTTTTTGAAGCCATATAGTCTTTCAGGATTTCAGGATATGAAGTGGCTATTCTCTTCCCTTGAAACCACTCTATACCCTCGTATTTCTCATCCTTCGGTATTGCCAGAGACAGGCGGCATTTACTGAATCCAAGATGTCTGACAACATGCGCTTTTTCTCTCCGCTCATAAAATTCATTTTCACCCACGATACCCAGATCGGCCACTCCACTGGCTACAGTCTGTGGAATATCGTCATCACGCAGAAACAAAACTTCTACAGGGAAATTCGCAGCCTGCACCAACAGTGTCCTTTTGGATGTATTCAGCTTTATACCAGCTTCCTGCAAAAGAGCCATGGTATCTTCAAACAGGCGTCCCTTCGATTGTATTGCTATTCGTAACATGTTTTTGTTTGTTAGTTATTGGTTTAAAATTTTATATAACAAAAAAGGCCTGCCATCCGGCAAGCCTTTCATAAAAATATCCTTTATGTATATACATAACCATCAGCCTACCGAAATTTTTTCGTCAGGGCAATGATGATGGTATGTAGCGTTCATTTTCATATTCAAATATTATTTTTGCACGAAAGTATAGGATTAAATTTAAACATGCAAATAAATGAGGATGTTTTTTATCAAAAATATACTTATTAGGTATTTACACCTTATAAAATGACATCTGTTTATTCATCTTCAAGTTTGCAGCTCTGGAATCCCATCTCGGCCGCTTTCTCTTTTGAAAAGGTAAAATAGGTACATGTGGCCTGAGTACACAATACACCGGCTTCGCTGTATAACGATGCTTCAACAGTCACAATATTACGTCGGGTCTCAACGATATGGGCACGCAATGTCAGTTTACGGTCATTGGTCGATACCGGTTTCAGATAACGGGTCTCCATTTTTGAAGTAACACCGGTAGTCTGCAATTTGCGTACGATAACCCACGCACATATCTCATCGAGCAATACGGCCTGAATGCCTCCGTGCAGCGTATCAATCCATCCCTGATATTGAGGTTGAGGCGTCCATTCGCTGATAACCTCCTCACCTTCTTCATAAAACTCCATTTTCAATCCGGAAGCATTGTTGGGCGCACAACCGAAACAATTATATCCTTCCTTGTGTATCCACGGATTCAGAATCTTTTTCATATTCGGTTTCTATTATAGTTTCATACTGACAAATGTAAGCAGAATTTTTATTTATCAAAAGCAAAGCCGCCCTCATTCTGCAATGGCAGAACAAAGACGGCCTCTATTTCAAGAAACAGAAATCAAATAATCTCAATGCCTTGCTTTCTGCAAAGCTCCAGTCCGATATCCTTCAACTTGAATTTCTGGATTTTTCCACTTCCCGTCAACGGGAAACCGTCGACAAAGAATATATATTTGGGAATCTTATAGCGGGCAATTTTCCCCTGACAGAACTCGCGCACATCATATTCGTCCATGGTATATCCCTCGTGAAGAATGATAAATGCGCCTACTGCCTCACCATACTTCCTTGACGGAATTCCGGCTACCTGCACATCCTTGATTCCAGGCATCTGATAAAGAAACTCTTCTATCTCGCGCGGATAAATGTTTTCTCCTCCCCGGATTATCATATCTTTTATGCGGCCCGTAATGCGATAGTTTCCGTTTTCATCCTTCACTCCCAAATCTCCGGAATGAAGAAATCCGTCCTTATCAATCACCTCAGCTGTCGCCTCCGGATTCTTGTAATAACCTTTCATCGTATTGTAGCCACGGTTACACATCTCTCCCTGTACGCCAACAGGACACTCTTCGCCCGTCTCGGGATTGATTACCTTCACCTCGGTAAATTCAAAGTCACGTCCTACCGTATTGCAGCGTACTTCAAACGGGTCGTCTATACGGGTATGCGTCATTCCCGGTGAGGCCTCCGTAAGTCCGTACACACTGGTCACACGCATGAACATCTTTTCCTCAACCTGCTTCATCAGCTCTACCGGACACAGAGAACCGGCCATAATACCCGTGCGCAGACATGAAAGATCAAACATGTCGAACATGGGATGATTCAATTCGGCAATGAACATCGTAGGCACTCCATACAAGGCCGTACAACGTTCCTTGTGAACGGATGCCAGGACAAGCAGGGGGTCAAAACGTTCTACCATGACCTGCGTGCATCCATGAGTAAGACAGTTCATCGTGGCCAATACTACTCCGAAACAATGAAACAGCGGCACACAGACACACAGTTTATCGGCCGAAGTGAATTTCATATGCTCACCCGTAAGGAATCCGTTATTGGCTATGTTATAATGCGTAAGCATCACTCCCTTTGGAAATCCGGTAGTACCCGACGTATACTGCATGTTAACCGTATCATGACAACTCACTTTTCTTTTTGCTTTATCAAGCACATCGTCATCAATGTTATTTCCAAGCAGCAGAATTTCAGGAGTATTATACATTCCACGAAACTTCTCCTGCCCGATGTATATCACATTGCGCATATGTGGAAAGCGCTTGCTCTTCATATGCCCGCGCTGAAAAGTTTTCAGTTCCGGAAGCATGCGGTAGGTCATTTCCACAAAATTACTGTCTTTCTCTCCGTTGACAATACAAAGGGTATGCATGTCGGAATTTTCACAAAGATATTCCAGTTCGCTCTGCTTGTAATTGGTATTTACCGTTACGGCCACAGCTCCAATCTTGGCACAAGCATAAAGAAACGTAAGCCAGTCGGGCACATTGCCAGCCCATATTCCTACATGAGTACCCCGTTCCACTCCTATCGCCAGAAGTCCCTTGGCCATATTATCTACACGCTGGTTAAACTGCTTCCAGGTAAAACGCAGGTTACGGTCTGAATACACTATATATTCCCTGTCGGGTGTCACCTCTGCCCAATATTCGAGCCAGTCACCCAGTGTTCTTTCTGATAACTGTAACATAAATTCTTCCGTGTATTTTTAAATTGGTACATAAATCACGGCAAGGATCTGTGCTGCCTGTCCTTCAAATGCATGTACGTGATGAGGCACAATGGAATCATAGTAGATGCTGTCTCCCGCTTCAAGCACGTAAGTATTCTTTCCGTAATTGATTTCGAGCGTTCCTTTCATCACCATGATGAATTCTTCTCCCTCGTGAGCCGACAAATGGAAATCTTTGTCTTCATTCTGCTCTATATCAATGATAAAAGGTTCCATGTGACGGTCGGTCTTGCTCCGAGAAAGAGAATGATAGTGCATGTGATGACGAGCATCGGAAGCATTGTTCGAAAAGCTGATTGTATCTTCAGCCTCTCCCTTACGACAGACTACCGGTCCGGAAGTGTTGTCCTGATCATCAAGAAACGTACCCAGACGCACTCCCAATGCTCTGGCTATCTTGATAAGCGGAGCAAGCGAAGGTATGTCAATATTGTCTTCTATCCGTTTGATTTGTTCGGTTGAAAGTCCGGTATTTTCAGCAAGTTCATTTATAGTCATCTCCCGTTCGGTACGTAAGGCGGCAATTTTTTCACCAATCTGCTTCGTGTAGTCCATAGTAAATTCTTTTAGTAATCTCGTTAATCATAATCATATTCTCTGTTTTTCTATACAAATGGTTTTGTTCTATTTGTATTGTAGGCAAATATAAAAAAGGTTTAATAAACAATTAAATTTTCAGTACATTTTATGCAAATAAATTTACCTTTTCACTAAAAAAGCAGAATAATTTATCAATCAGCCTGTATCAAATCGAAACAGTTTCTTACCTTTGTAACATTTGAAAATATTCTTCATGCGCAGAATCAAGAAACAATGAATAAAACAATCTTTTATATATTGCTTGCCACGCTGATGTCATGGAACATTACGGCATGCAACTTTAAAAACGGAAATGAAGAAGAAAAGGTACAGACCGACCTGCCCGGAATAAAAGAACGGGGAGAACTGGTGGCACTTACCCTTTACAGTTCTACCTCCTACTTCAATTATCGGGGTGAACCGATGGGATTCCAATATGAATTGTGTGAACAGTTCGCACAGTCTATCGGTGTAAAGCTCAGAATAGAAGTAGCCAACAGCAAGGAAGAGCTTATCCGAAAACTCCAAAACGGAGAGGGCGATTTAATTGCCTATAACCTGCTTGTTACCAACGAACAGAAAGACAGCCTCATCTATTGTGGAGAGGAAATGCTTACCCATCAGGTACTGGTACAACGGAACGGACGTAATGCCTTGAAAGATGTCACTGAAATGCCGGGTAAGGAAATTTATGTCAATCCGGGACGTTACCTGCAAAGGCTGAACAACCTGAACAATGAACTGGGCGGAGGACTGATTATCCAGACGGTTCCCGAAGACAGTCTTTCGGAAGAAGACCTGATAGAACGGGTTGCTCTGGGAAAAATCGACTATACGGTGTGTGACAGCGAAATTGCCCGCATGAACAAGACTTATTATTCAAATCTGAATATCAGCCTGAACATAAGCTTCAACCAGCGTTCCTCTTGGGCTGTACGCAAAGATGAACCTCTGTTGGCTCAAGCTGCAAACGAATGGTTTAAAAAGAACAAGACTTCAAAGGCTTACCTGGCCAGCAGCAAGCGATATTTTGAACATAGCAAACGAATCACGCACGGAGCTATTCTCTCCGTAAAAAAAGGACAGATATCACATTACGACAAACTGTTCAGAACTTATGCCGAAGCTGTCGGATGGGACTGGAGGCTGCTGGCTGCCCTTGCCTATGCGGAATCGAACTTTGACCCGAAAGTAATATCATGGGCCGGCGCACGGGGATTGATGCAACTGATGCCGCGCACTGCCAGAAACCTGGGAGTACCTGCAGGAAAAGAAGATGATCCTGAAGAAAGTATCAAGGCGGCATGCAAACTGATAAACCTGCTCGACAGGAATTTCTCTTCCATAAAAGATAAGAACGAACGGATAAACTTTATCCTTGCCTCATACAATGCCGGCGAAGGACACATAAAAGATGCCATAGCACTGACACAAAAATATGGAGGAGACCCATCGGTATGGGAAGACAACGTGGAAAAATATCTCAAGCTGAAAAGCAACGAGCATTATTTCAACGATCCGGTATGTAAAAACGGATATTTCAGAGGTGATGAAACATGTACCTTTGTAAAGAGTATCCGATACCAACATGATTTGTATAAAAAGAAAATAAAAAAATAAAACACAATCCATGACAGGAAACGAACTATTCGATGAAATCTCACATTACCAGACAGACGACTTGTCCATACAGCAGAAATATATCAGACTATACACATTGCTCGACCGTGTATGCAAACTGTTGACCAATGAGGGAACTGCCGACTTTTCAAATCTATTCTCACGTCTACACTACCTCTGCGAACAAAAGAACATACCGTCGAAAGCCATCGAAATATTCCGCATTCACGGAAAACATGCCCAGCAATACAGCAGCTGCAGCTTTACAGAAGATGATTACCGCTATGACCTGAAAGCATTGTGTGAATTTATCAGCCGCATATCCGACACTCCTGTCCCGGATGCATTGCGAGAGGCTATCCCCGACAAATGGCGCAAACTTCCGGAATACGCATATCAGAGTGAAATGCGTAAACAAATGCGGGTGGTAACGGTCAAATGGGATGAAAACTTCATCTATGCATACGATGAGGCTCATCCTACAGATGAACCGTTCCCCGTGGTGTTTCCTAAAGAATTCGGCAATCTGCCCGATTTTCTTTATGAAGGTGCACAACTCAACCTGCTTTCCGTAAGAAGTGACGAAGCCGGAGTGCTCACACCCGAAATCATTGTCTTTGAACCTGACTATCTGATTGATATCAGTGCACTGGCAACCTGCTACACAAATTACGGCAACAGCCCGCTGCAATATATAGTAAACAAGATATTGCCTCAGGAAACAACCTTTCATACCTTGCTGGGAAATGCAGCCAATCAGTTTCTCGATGACTGTGTCAACGAAACAGACGATTCTCCTGCACGGTTTGAAGATTCCATCCAGAAAGCGTTCCGCAACAATGTAATGGAATACTGCACCTGTCCAGATATCAATCAGGATTATTTCGCCAAAGCACGCCTGCAGTTTGAACACATACAGCGCATCGTGATGCAGTCATTTCCCAATCCGTCGTGCCGCATTGACCGGAACAAGGCCATCCTTGAACCTTCTTTCCTTTGTGAAGCTTTGGGATTGCAGGGACGTATGGACCTCTTGCAGGATGACGGAAAGAACCTGATTGAACTGAAATCGGGTAAAGCCGACGAATATTATGGCGAATACCGCTCAAAAGAAAGTCATGCCCTGCAAATGGCGCTCTATAAGGAAATATTGTATTACAATCTGGATATCTCCAGAGAAGAAGTACACTCATTCCTGTTTTATTCGGTATATCCAAGACTGTTTCTGGAAAGAAGCGCCAAGGTTCAGATACAGCGTGCCATCAGTCTGCGAAATGCCATTGTACACAATGAGCAACTTATCAAACAGGGAAAAAGCGAGGAAATCATATCACAGCTTACTCCCGACAACCTGAATGAAAAAAATGATACTTCTAAATTATGGACACAGTGGCAACGTCCCAAACTGGTACGCATGCTGAATCCGTTACACCAAATGACGGAAATGGAAAATGCCTACTTCAATCATTTCTTTTCATTCATAACCAAAGAACAGTTCCTGTCAAAAACCGGAGACAACCAACCGGATTCGTCACGCGGATTTTCCGACTTGTGGAATGCCAGTGTCATAACCAAGCAAAGCAACGGAAACATCCTGACCGGGTTGCGGATTACAGAAGTTGAAGACAATGAAGGCATTGAACTGCTGAAGCTGGAGATACCTCCCTATGAAGACAGTTTCCTGCCCAACTTCCGTCATGGAGACATCGTCCTGCTGTATGAAAAGAACAGTGAGACGGACAATGCAACCAACAGACAGATTTTCCGCGGAAGCATTGAGCACATCGACAGCAAAGAAGTGATGTTCAAATTGCGGTACAAACAACGGAACATACAGGCACTGCCCCAACAGTCGCTGTATGCCATGGAGCATGACTTTATAGACAGTTCATACAACAAGCAGTATCAAGGCCTATACACTTTCATTACAGCTCCTTCCACCCGAAAGGAACTGATGCTGGGACTGCGTGAACCGCACATTTCTGCCGGCAGGAAACTGAACAACCACTATCTGAACTCACAAATTGACGACATCGTACTGCAGGCCAAACAGGCAGACGACTACTTCCTGCTTATCGGTCCGCCGGGTACCGGAAAGACCTCGGTTGCACTGAAAAGCATGGTCGAAGAGTTTCATTCCGAGGCAGACAACAATATCCTGCTGCTGTCATATACCAACAGGGCTGTAGATGAAATTTGTGAAATGCTGGAAAGTATTTCTTACAAACCTGACTATATCCGCATCGGAAGTAACCAGTCGTGCGAAGAACGTTACCGTCCCCGCTTGCTTCAGAATGCCATTGCCTCATGCCGTAACCGCGATCTGATACGGCAAACGATAGGAAACACACGCATTTTCGTAGGTACAACAGCATCTGTCATGGGACGCACTGACCTGTTCAAGCTCAAGCATTTCCACGTTGCCATCGTTGACGAAGCATCGCAAATACTGGAACCGCAAATCATGGGTATTCTCTGTGCACACAATGATGCCGGACGATGCGCCATCGACAAGTTCATTCTGGTGGGCGACCACAAACAATTGCCAGCCGTAGTATTACAGTCTGAAAAAGATTCGGTTGTCAATGACAGCCGTCTATGGGAAATCGGACTTACAGACCGCCGCAACTCTTTGTTCGAACGGCTGTATCATCTCCAGCTGAAACATCCCCAGAAAGGCATACTAGCCATGCTTAACCGGCAGGGACGCATGCATCCCGACATCAGTGCGTTTGCCAACCGCTTCTTTTATGGAGGAAAACTTGATATTGTCCCGGTAAAGCATCAGACCGCTGATATCGATTTCAGCCTTTATCCCGACAAAGAGGTCAACGGACTGCAATATTTCATTGCCCATACACGAACAGGATTCTTCCCGTCGCACACACCTCCCCTGACCGATTCAAACAAGATAAACCGCGAAGAGGCTAAAATTGTGGCGTCCATCGTACAGAGTATCTATGAACTCTGCTGCATGAATCAGATGCCCTTCCGGGCAAAAGAACGCATCGGCATCATTGTTCCGTTCAGAAATCAGATAGCGCTTATTCATCATGAACTGGCCAGACTGTCTATACCCGAAACCGAAGAAATCACTATCGATACGGTAGAACGCTATCAGGGAAGCCAAAGGGACATCATTATTTATTCTACCACTATCAGCCAGCTTTATCAGCTGGACATAATCAGCGTTCCCGTACAGGATGACGAATTATGGATTGACCGCAAACTGAATGTAGCCATCACACGGGCAAAAAAACAGCTTTTTGTTACAGGGAACCCTGTCTTGCTGAAACGGAATGACATATACTGCAAGTTTCTGGAAAGTCTGACACCCTATGATGCCACACCATATTAGAAGATTGAGTATTATCTTTCAATGCCGGCTATAGTCAAAATCACGAATATTCATGTATCTTTGCAGACGCTTAAATAAATAAGAACAAATGAACAAAACTTTTTTATATACAATCTGCATTATAACCATTGCAATATGCGGTTTTACTGCATGCAACAAGAAAAACAAAAATATGGAAGGAACTGTATTATTACTTGAAACTACCAAAGGTGACATCCGTCTTAGACTGTTTGATGACACCCCCAAGCACCGTGACAATATAATCAAGCTTGCCAAAGAAGGATTTTATGACGGCACACTCTTTCACCGTGTAATCAAAGACTTCATGATTCAGGCTGGTGACCCGGAATCAAAACATGCATCAGATACCGCTACGCTGGGTTCCGGAGATACGGGTTATACCATTCCTGCAGAATTTGTATATCCCAAATATTTTCACCGTCGCGGAGTCTTATCAGCTGCACGTATGGGCGACGATGTTAACCCCAACAAGGAGTCGTCAGGATGTCAGTTCTACATTGTAACCGGAAAAGTATTCAAGGAAGCAGAACTGGACGCTTTGGAATCACAGATGAACCAGAACATGCTGCACTCTGAATTCAACCGTCTGGCACGCCAGCACATGAAAGAAATATTCCTGATGCGTAAGAACAGCGATTCTACCGGACTTAAGAAACTTCAGGACGAACTGATAGAACAGGCTGAAAAGATTGTGCTTCAGAATCCTTTCCGCTTTACTGAAGAGCAACGGAATGCTTACAAAACTGTAGGAGGAGCACCTCATCTTGACGGACAATATACCGTATTCGGAGAAGTTATCGAAGGAATGGATGTAGTCAACAGAATCCAGGATGTAAAGACCAACCGCGCCGACCGTCCGCTCGAAAACATAGTAATAAAGAAAATAACCGTAGAGGAATAATCTTATCGTGATAAAAATCAACCGACACACGCTTGCCAACGGACTGACCGTTGTGCACAACGAAGATAAAAATACAAACATGGCGGCGCTCAACCTTCTTTATAAGGTGGGCGCCCGCGATGAATCTCCAAGTCATACAGGATTCGCACACTTGTTTGAGCACCTGATGTTTGGAGGCTCGGTCAACATTCCCGACTACGATACTCCCATACAAATGGCCGGAGGTGAAAACAATGCATGGACAAACAATGATATCACAAACTATTACCTCACATTGCCTGCAAACAACATTGAAACAGGATTCTGGCTGGAATCTGACCGGATGTTAAGTCTGGATTTCAACCAGAGAAGCCTTGACATACAAAAACAGGTGGTGATTGAAGAGTTCAAGCAACGAAACCTGAACCAGCCGTATGGAGATACTTCACACCTGTTGCGTTCGATGGCATACAAAGTACATCCGTATCAGTGGCCTACCATCGGAAAGGAAATAAGCCATATAGCCGATGCCACACTGGATGAAGTAAAGAAATTCTTCTTCACTTATTATGCCCCCAACAATGCGATTCTGGCTGTAACCGGCAACATTTCGTTTGAAGATACCGTACAACTTGCGGAAAAGTGGTTTGGACCGATTCCTGCACGCAATGTTCCGGTCAGACAACTGCCACAGGAACCTTGCCAGACAGAAAAACGCCGGATGGAAGTGACACGTCCTGTTCCTGTTGATGCCCTGTATATCTGTTTCCACATGTGCAACCGCATGCATCCTGATTACTATGCTTTTGATATGCTGTCGGATATTCTTGCCAACGGAAAGTCCAGCCGACTGATTCAGAGACTTGTAATCGAACAGCAAATCTGCTCAAGTACAGATGCCTACATTACAGGCAGTCTGGACGAAGGATTGCTTACCATCATAGCCAAGCCTGCACCGGGACATACTCTGGAAGAAGCAGAACGCGCCATATGGAAAGAGCTGGATGAACTCAAGCAGAATGATATCAGCAATCACGAACTCGAAAAGGTCAAGAACAGATATGAGTCAGAACAGATTTTCAACAATATCAACTATCTGAATGTAGCAACCAATCTGGCCTATTTTGAAATGCTCAGCCAGGCAGAAGACCTTAATGATGAAGTAAGAAAATACAGAACCGTAAATGCCGGACAGATACGCCGTGTGGCTCAAGAGTGTTTCCGGACATCCAATTGTTGTACTCTTCTGTATAAAGCACAAAACAAATGAAACAAGCTATCAACTATAAAAGACATTATAAAGAACTAATCTATCTAGGAGTACCCATCATCATCGGACAAATCGGAACCATCATTCTGGGATTTGCCGATACCATGATGATCGGACATCACAGTGCCAACGAACTGTCTGCTGCAGGATTTGTCAATAACCTGTTTAATCTGGCCATCATTTTCGGACTAGGCTTTTCATATGGCCTGACTCCCATCGTAGGCTCTCTGTTTGGAAAAGGAGCCGATAAAGAAGCCGGTGAAGCATTAAAAAACAGTCTGGTTGCGAATCTGCTTATCGGACTGCTGCTATGCGTCATCATGGGAGGAGTATATCTGAACATTGAACATCTGGGCCAACCGGAAGAATTGCTTCCTCTCATCAAGCCTTATTACCTGATCCTGTTGACTTCTCTGCCTTTCGTCATGCTGTTCAATGCTTTCAAACAGTTTTCCGACGGCATAACCGATACACGCACCCCCATGTGGATTCTGTTGGGAGGAAATGTGCTTAATATCATAGGAAACTATCTGCTGATATATGGAAAACTGGGTTTTCCCGAATGGGGACTGACAGGTGGAGGACTGTCTACCCTGTTTGCACGCATCATGATGCTGGTGGTATTCTGTTTCCTGTTTTTCCGGACAAGCCGATACCATACTTTCAAGGAAGGATTCATGCAACTGTTTGTCAACCGGAAAAGTATTTTGCATCTGAATAAGCTGGGATGGCCCATCGCCCTGCAAATGGGAATGGAAACGGCATCATTCAGTCTGTGTGCCATTATGATTGGATGGCTTGGAACAACCGCTCTGGCCTCTCATCAGGTAATGTGCACCATCTCAACCTTGTGCTTTATGATATACTACGGCATGGGAGCAGCCATAGCCATTCGTGTCAGCTACTTTTACGGACAAGAAGACACTGAGAATATCCGCAGGGCAGCTAATGCGGGATTTCATCTCATACTCATCTCCGGAGTCTTTTTGTGCACGCTCATATTCTTCTCACGTTATCAGCTGGGAAGCTGGTTTACCGACAGTGACGAAGTGAGCAGCATGGTAGCAACCCTTATTATTCCGATGCTCCTGTATCAGTTTGGTGACGGACTTCAAATATCCTTCGCCAACGCACTCCGCGGTATATCCAATGTAAAACCCATGATGTATATTGCTTTTGTTGCCTACATTTTATTATCTTTACCCACCAGCTATCTGTTCGGATTTGTCTTTGACTGGGGCATTACAGGAGTATGGATGGGATTCCCCGTAGGACTGACCAGTGCAGGTATAGCATTTTATTATTGCTTTTATAAGAAAACAAAGGGATATACATGGCAAACAACTTCAAATCAACTCAGATAAAGATTGTTCTCGGTTACATTTTACTGTGTCTGTTGTTAGGCTTCTCGGTCAACTACATTTACCAGAAAATGAAAGACCTGACAAATACGGAAGGTTCTGAACAGAAAATCAATGAACAGCGTCTGGCTACTTACAGAGCCTTGAACCAGCTGTATCAGACCGAGATTATCGGACAGTCGGTCAGCGCGGGTCAACTGGAAGAATTCAACAAATACCAGAAAGCCATGCGCAATGCCGGAGTATCCATTAAAGAACTTCAGGACTTACTCACCGACAGTCTGCAAAAGGCTCGCCTTGATACAATCAAGTATCTGATGAAACAGAAAGAACGTACCATGTATAACCTGTTGCAGGCCATGCATGATGCCAATACCGGACTCATTTACCAGCAAAAGATAGAAAGTATCATACACAGACATGATACGGCCGACGTACAAAAAGTAGAGAAAGTACAGAAGAAGGAAATTATCAACGAGAAATCATATGTAGTAAAGAAGAAGCGCCCAAACTTCTTCAAACGGATTGCCCAGGTATTTGCTCCGCCCAAAGAAGACTCTACCCTGGTAACCGATACACAGCGTGAACTGGTAATTGATACCCTGGTAAAAGCATACAATCCGGCCGATACGGTAGCCAGTATCCTGCGCAACATACAGACTCAGGTCGACGACAGCGTATCGTTATTAAGAAACGATATCCAATACAAGATAAACCGTTTCAAGCGAAACAGCAACGAACTGAATGCACGCATGAACCAGATGCTGCAGACATTTGAGCAGGAAGAGATTAAACTGATTAACCAGAGGATGAACTTTCAGAAGAGTGCCAGACAGAAGTCGGCCCAGGCTATTGCATGGGTAGCTGTTGCTGCACTGTTGCTAGCCGCCATATTCATATTCCTTATCGAACGTGACATCACAAGAAGCAATCATTACCGGCAGGAACTGGAGAAAGCAAAGAAAAGAGCCGAAGATTTGCTGGACGCACGCGAAAAACTCATGCTTACCATTACGCACGATATCAAGGCACCGGCAGGTTCCATCATCGGATATATAGATCTCCTGACCCGCATATTGAAAGAAGAGCGTCCGCGTTTCTACCTTGACAACATGAAGAGTTCTGCCCGTCATTTACTCAATCTGGTAAGCTCATTGCTCGACTATCATAAGTTGGAATCACATAAAATGGAAATCAACAAGGTATCTTTCTCACCACTCCAACTGTTTGAAACCATATACAACAGTTATCAGCCACTGGCCAGGGAGAAAGGTCTGACGCTCAAATTCCATGCAGACGACAGCTGTAACCATTTCTATTGGGGAGATCCGTTCCGTATCCGGCAAATCACCGACAATCTGCTTTCCAATGCTCTGAAATTTACCAGTCAGGGAAGCATCAGTCTGCAGGTCGCATACCAAGCACATCATCTCATCTGGTCAGTAAGTGATACTGGAAGCGGAATTTCACAGGAAGAAAAAGAAAATATTTTCAAGGAATTTACCCGACTGAAAAATGCACAGGGAGCAGAAGGCTTCGGACTGGGACTGGCTATTACCCAACGTCTGGTAGTCCTGATGAATGGAGATATAGAAGTAAACAGCAAGCCCGGCATAGGTACCACATTTACCATTTCACTGCCCATGAAGCCCGTACCTGAGAATGCCATTGAAAAAGAACATTCCATTGAACAAAAGCCTGCTGAACAAAAAGATTGCAGGCCTCTCCCCGACGGGCAAAAAATAAAGCTTATCTTTATTGACGATGACCGCATACAACTGGATTTGACCAAGGCCATGCTCCATTCGCCGCAGTTACAGATTACCTGTTGTGACAGTCCCGACATATTGTTTCATCTGCTCAAAAAAGAGAAGTTCGACATTCTCTTTACAGACATACAGATGCCTGCCCTGAACGGATTCAATCTGCTGAAGGGAATAAGACAGCAGGCTCAGGAGACCAGCCAGCTTCCTGTTGTTGCACTCACTGCACGCAGTGATATGAACGAAGAAGAATTTATCCGGCAAGGATTTACGGCAGCCCTTCACAAGCCATATACTCAAAGCGAGCTGCTCCGACTGATAACAACCATTACAGGATGGGATATCACTGTCCAACAGTCCACTGTTAACGAAAGTGAGAACAAGGATATTTTCAATTTTTCTGCACTTACAGCTTTTTCGGAAGATGATCCTGAAGCTTCTGCCGAGATTATCCGTTCGTTCATTGAAGAAACACAGGCTAACCGCAATAATCTTGAAGAAGCACTCATGAATGGAGACAGCCGGCTCATCCGCCATATCGCCCACAAGCAACTGCCGCTGTTTACCATGCTCGAAGCACAAGACTGTCTGCCCGTACTGGTATGGCTGGAAAAAGAGCCTTATGACGAAATAACATTGTCTATTGCACAAAAAGTCAATTTTGTATTGCAACAAATGGATACAATCATTCGGGAAGCTAATAAAAAGATATAAAAACCGAATAGTATCATAAAAAAAGACGTATCTTTGCTACATGAACGAAATAAAGAAAACAATGTCAACATCCATTTTAATTGTAGAAGACGATATTACATTTTCGCTCATGCTAAAAACATGGCTGGGTAAAAAAGGCTTTCAGGTAAATACTGTAAGCAGTGTTGCACATGCCCGCCGTGAATTGACCAACAACGAATATGATTTGGTTCTTTCAGACCGCCGCCTGCCTGATGAAGACGGTATGCAGCTGTTGATGTGGATGAACAAGAAAAACATAGCATGCCCGCTCATCATCATGACCAGTTATGCCGATATCCAGTCGGCCGTACAAGCTATGAAGTGCGGTGCCAGTGACTATATATCCAAACCGGTACAACCGGATGAACTCTTAAAGAAAATAAAAGAAGCCTTACAGGGAGGATCCTCCAAAACCGAAACTCCCGCCCCACAAGTGCAGACTTCTTCCGGCAACAGCACTTCTTTACTGAATCCTCAAAACTTTCTGGAAGGCGAGAGTGAGGCTGCGCGCCAATTGTACAATTACGTCCGTCTTGTAGCACCGACCCACATGTCTGTACTTATTAACGGAGCCAGCGGTACGGGCAAAGAGTACGTAGCACGCAAAATTCACCAGTTGAGCAAAAGAGCAGACAAACCGTTTATAGCCATTGACTGCGGCTCAATCCCCAAAGAACTGGCGGCTTCCGAATTTTTCGGACATATAAAGGGCTCTTTTACCGGAGCCATTACCGACAAGACCGGAGCTTTTATCGAAGCCAATGGCGGAACATTGTTTCTGGATGAAATCGGAAACCTCAGCTACGACGTGCAGATACAGTTGTTGCGTGCCTTGCAGGAACGTCATATACGCCCTATCGGTTCTACCAAGGAAATAGAAGTTGATGTACGCGTGATAAGTGCAACCAACGAAAATCTTGAAAGTGCCATTATGAAAGGCAATTTCCGTGAAGACCTTTATCACCGTATCAATGAATTTACCCTGAGGATGCCTTCTCTGAGAGAACGTCAGGAAGATATTCTACTTTTTGCAAATTTCTTTCTTGACCAGGCCAATCGTGAACTGGAACGTAACCTCATAGGTTTTGACGCTCAGGCTTCAGAAGCCTTGCAGCACTATTCCTGGCCCGGAAATTTAAGACAGCTGAAGAATGTAGTCAAGCGCGCTACCCTTCTTGCACAAGGACGGTACATCACCCTTCAGGACATAGGCAGTGAACTGAACGAAAATGAAACGGTAAATACCGCTTCTTCTTTATGCCTGCGCAACGAGAAACATGAAAAACAACAGATTCTCGATGCTCTTCGCCAAACCAACAACAATAAGAGCAAGGCAGCCATCTTACTGGGAATAGACAGAAAAACCCTCTACAACAAACTGAAACTATACGATATACAATAACCTCACTACATGTCAGTACAGTATGTAGACATTTTCTACAGTCTGTACTGACATTTCCACAACAATCCACACCGTCCAACAGAAGAGAACTACTTCTCCATTTCTCCGATATCATCAATAAATTCCTCATTTACAGCTCATACCGATTTTATAAAGCAAATTCTTTTTCCAAACCTCACAACAGGAACATCTTTTGTTCCATATAATAACAGAATGAACAGAATATTCAGTTTTATATAATATCTGTGACAGATATAATGAACAGATTAGTTGTTTTTTGTTTCAATTTACACTTTAGGTATTAGGTTTTATAAGCAAACACTTTGAAGAAGGGAATGTCGGAGTAAAACAGGTCTTTACTCCCGAACATTCCTTTTTGTATACTCTTTTGACAGAAGATTTGCCAAATACGGAAAAAAATGTATTTTTGCGAAGTATTTAGAACATTTATATTTACTATGAAAAGAACAATTCTACTCGTTACGTTATTGCTGGCCATATCTTCATCATTTGCCCAAACAATGGAAGAGGCGTTTCAGCAGGCTGCCCAGATTGTGCAAAATATCAAACAAACCAAATTTCCCGACCGCACGTTCAACATCATTGAATATGGAGCCGTTGCCAATCAGGAAGACAAACTGAACCACGAAGCCATCAACTTGGCCATTCTGGCCTGCAATCAGGCAGGAGGCGGTACTGTAATCGTCCCTAAGGGTGATTTCTATACCGGACCTATTACCTTAAAAAGTAACGTAAACCTCCATCTGGAAGAAGGAGCAACACTGAAATTCACAACAGACCAGTCTTATTATTTTCCTGCAGTACTCACCCGCTGGGAGGGAGTAGACTGCTACAATGCACATCCGCTTATTTATGCATACGGCGAAACCAATATTGCGCTTACCGGAAAAGGAACTGTTGACGGGCAGGGTGCTGCCGATGCATGGTGGTATATGAAAGGCGGACGTTACGCTCAGGAAGGAAAAATCCATCAGGGAATGGGCGGACGTGACCGTCTGCTCGGCATGGCCGAAACCTTCGCTCCCGTTGACCGCCGCGTCATGAAGCCTGAAGATGCCCTTCGCCCGCAGCTCATCAATTTCTACCGCTGCAACTCTGTACTCATTGAAGGACTTACATTGAAAGATTCACCTTTCTGGGTAATCCATCCTCTGTTCTGCCAGAACCTGATAGTACGCAATGTAACCATCAACGGCCTTGGCCCCAACAATGACGGATGCGACCCGGAATCATGCAAAAACGTACTGATTGAAGGCTGTTCATTCAATACAGGAGATGACTGTATAGCAATCAAATCAGGCCGTAATGCTGACGGACGCCGTTGGGCAACACCAAGTGAAAACATTGTGGTACGTAACTGCAAAATGAAAAACGGCCACGGAGGTATTGTTGTCGGAAGTGAAATCTCCGGAGGATACAAGAACCTGTATGTTGAGAACTGTGAAATGGATAGTCCGCAACTGGACCGTGTAGTACGCATCAAAACCAGTACCTGCCGCGGAGGAGTCATCGAAAACCTGTTTGTACGTAATATAAAAGTGGGAGTATGCAATGAAGCGGTTATGCGCATCAACCTCCAGTACGAAGGCAAGGAAAAATGTGACCGAAGCTTCCCGCCCGTCGTACGCAACGTCAATCTGGAGAACATCACATGTGAGAAAAGTAAATTCGGCATTCTTATCAACGGACTTGACGAAGACGACAACATTTATAATATCAACGTAAGAAACTGTACTTTCAACAACGTTTCAGCCAAAGGCAACAAACTGACAGGAAAGTATCACGATATAAACTTTGACAACCTGAAAATCAATGGAAAAACTGTAAAAAAAGCCCAATCGGATGCCAAAGGAAATTTTGAAACATTCTAAAATTACACTAAAACAATCTTTCTGAAACGACGCAGGTTTCCACAGCCTAAACAAAGACAAGTGGATTCCTGCGTTTACTCATCTTAAAAAAACATCATCATGAAACATTACATTCCCGTTTTAAGCATTGCCGGCAGCGATTGCAGCGGAGGAGCCGGAATTCAGGCCGACTTGAAAACCATTTCGGCATTAGGCAGTTACGCAGCTACAGCCATCACGGCAGTAACCGTACAGAATACGTGCGGAGTACGCGCCATCCACCCTGTTCCGGCTGATATAATCAAGGGACAGATACAGGCAGTAATGGAAGACATACGCCCGCTGGCCGTAAAAATAGGAATGGTCAACGATATTGAGGCTATTCACGCTATCGCAGAAGCACTCACTACCTATCATCCTCAATACGTTGTTTTTGATCCGGTTATGGTATCAACCAGCGGACACAGACTTATAGAAGAAGAAGCCATAGAACTGCTCAAGACAACCTTGATTCCACTGGCTACCGTAATTACACCCAATCTGAAAGAAGCGGAAGTTCTCTACGGAAAGCCTATTTCCACACTGACCGATATGGAAAAGGCTGCATACGAGCTTCTCTGTCTGGGATGCCAAAGCGTTTTGATAAAAGGAGGACATCTTGAAGGCAATGAGATGACAGACATATTGCTGACAGGCAAGGATGCATCTCCCCTGCACTATCCGGGAACAAAGGTCGACAGTCACAATACACACGGCACAGGCTGCACCCTCTCGTCTGCCATTGCCACATTCCTCGCACAGGGGTACGCTCTTCCTGAAGCTGTCAAAAAGGCAAAAGACTATGTATATAATGGAATTTTACATGGAAAAGACATTCAAATCGGTGACGGACATGGCCCTTTGAACCACTTCTTTTCCCCTATTTCCATGAAAATAAAAGAATAACTTGGCTAGATAGTCAAAATATTCATAACTTTGCAGCGTAAAACACAGATTATAATCATTAAAAATAAAACAAATATGAAAGCATTTGTATTTCCCGGACAGGGAGCACAGTTTACCGGAATGGGTAAAGACCTTTATGAAAACAACCCATTGGCAAAAGAACTTTTCGAAAAAGCTAACGATATATTAGGTTTTCGCATCACCGATATCATGTTCGAAGGAAGTGATGAAGATTTACGCCAGACTAAAGTAACTCAGCCTGCCGTATTCCTGCACTCAGTAATTTCTGCATTATGCATGGGCGATGAATTCAAGCCTGAAATGACTGCAGGTCACTCATTGGGAGAATTCTCTGCTCTCGTTGCAGCCGGTGCTCTTTCTTTCGAAGATGGTCTGAAACTGGTATATGCCCGTGCCATGGCTATGCAGAAAGCATGCGAAGCTGCACCATCAACAATGGCAGCCATCATTGCATTGCCCGACGAAAAGGTTGAAGAAATTTGTGCAAACGTAATGAAAGAAACTAACGAGGTTGTTGTTGCAGCAAACTACAACTGCCCGGGACAGGTTGTTATTTCCGGCTCTATCGAAGGAATCAACAAGGCTTGTGAACTGATGAAAGAAGCTGGTGCTAAACGTGCGTTGCCGCTTAAAGTAGGTGGTGCATTCCACTCTCCGCTGATGAACCCTGCCAAAGTAGAACTTGAAGCTGCTATCAAGGCTACTACATTCCACCAGCCTAAATGCCCGGTATATCAGAATGTAGATGCACTACCTCACACTTCTGCAGAGGAAATCAAAACCAACCTTATCGCACAGCTGACTTCATCTGTACGCTGGACTCAAACCGTTAAGAACATGATCAATGACGGTGCAAGTGAATTTATCGAATGCGGTCCGGGAGCAGTTCTTCAAGGCTTAATCAAGAAAATCGATAAAGAAGCAAATGCACACGGCATTGCCTGATATAATACATTAAAAAATGGATACTGAAAAGTCTAAAATCGTAATATACCAAGTTCTTCCCCGTCTGTTCGGTAATTCACGCAAGCCGAAAATAGAAAACGGTACAATCAAGGAAAACGGATGCGGTAAGATGGCCGACTTTACCATAAAAGCTCTCAACGAAATAAAGAAGTTGGGAGCTTCTCATATATGGTATACCGGTATTATCGAACATGCTACGCAGACCGACTATTCCCAATATGGCATACCGGCCGATCACCCGTCAATCGTAAAAGGCATGGCAGGTTCTCCTTATGCCATTAAGGACTACTATGACATTGACCCGGATCTGGCAACCAGCGTTCCTGACCGTATGAAGGAGTTTGAGAATCTGGTAAAACGTACCCATCAGGTAGGATTGAAGGTAATCATTGACTTTGTTCCCAATCATGTTGCACGCCAGTATCATTCAGACGCCAAGCCTGCAGGCATCAAGGATTTGGGTGAAGATGACCGTACAGACATGCACTTTTCTCCCAATAATAACTTTTATTACCTTCCTTATACACCGCTGAAAACCCCTATCAACCCGCAGGATCTGTATACTCCCCCTTATCAGGAGTATCCGGCCAAAGCTACGGGTAATGACAAGTTTGATGCCGAACCTACCGTATATGACTGGTATGAAACCGTCAAGCTCAATTATGGCGTGAACTATTTTGAAAACCGGAGCAAGCATTTTGATCCCATCCCCGACACTTGGAAAAAGATGCTCGATATCCTTATGTTCTGGGCCGATAAAAACATTGACGGATTCCGCTGTGACATGGCCGAAATGGTACCGGTTGAATTCTGGCACTGGGCAATTCCTCAGGTGAAGGAAGCACATCCGTCTATCATATTCATTGCCGAAATATACAATCCGATGGAGTTTCGGAACTATATATTCAACGGACAGTTCGACTACCTGTATGACAAGGTTATACTCTATGATACACTCCGCAATGTAATCGGAGGCTTTACATCTGCCATGTCTCTCTGCCACTGCTGGAAAAAGGTGGAAGGTATCAGCAGTCACATGCTGAACTTTCTGGAGAACCATGACGAGCAGCGTATTCCTTCGCTTTATTTTGCCTGTGATCCACGCAAGGGAAGAGCACCCATGATTGTCAGTACCTGTATGAATACCAATCCCATCATGATATATTTCGGACAGGAATTGGGAGAAGACGGTATGCAGTTTGAAGGATACAGCGGACGTGACGGACGAACAACCATATTCGACTATTGGAATGTAGATACCATCAGACGTTGGAGCAACAGAGGAAAATTTGACGGAGCACTCCTCAAAAAAGAAGAAAAAGATCTGCAGAAATTCTACAGCACACTGTTGAATCTGTGTCATACAGAAAAAACGATTATTGAAGGTTTGTTCTATGACCTGATGTATGCCAACGTGGAGAATAACCAGATGAATACATCCCGACAATATGCTTTCCTGCGCAAGAAAGACAACGAGCTTTTGCTTGTTATTGCCAATTTTGACGAGAACAATGCATCAGTCGGTGTAAATATTCCCAAACATGCATTTGATTTTCTGGAACTTCCCTCAATGGAAAATGTCGTGGCTACAGACCTGATCAGCGGACAGACAGAAACCATAAGCCTGATGCCCGATAACCTGACATTTACAAAGGTCGATGCGTTAAACGGTAAACTGTTGAAAATTACATTCTGAGTTCTGTTTATACACATACAGCCGGAACGTTTTCAGATAGCTTACTCTGAAACGTTCTGGTTATTTTTTATTTCCCTATCATGAAAATATATCCTTTACTCGTCTGCATTCTTCTTGGCATAACGGCATGCCGGACCAACAAAACACCCGAAACAGACACATTACAAAATGAAATAACCGGTTACCTACACGACAAGCAGGCCACCGTTGGCGTATCAGTCCTGACAGACAGCTGCAACATAGTCAGTCACAATGATACGGTACTCATGCCTACCCTGAGCGTATTCAAGTTTCCACTAGCCATGGCTGTATTGCATAAAATGAATGCCAGTCACACTCCACTTGATACACTGGTTCAAGTCTCTCCTTCCGATTTAAAGCCTAACACATACAGCCCGTTAAGAGACAAATATCCTAACCAGAAGTTTACTATAGGTGTGGACTCTCTACTGTATTACAGCATCTGCCTGAGTGACAACAATGCCTGCGATATTCTGCTGTCTTATGCCGGAGGGCCGAAAGCTGTTGAACAATATATACGAAGTCTGAATATAAAAGACATATATATCGGTGTCACTGAAGACGACATGCACCGGGATCCCGAATGCGTATACCGGAACAGTGCCACACCGGCAGCAACAAGCTTGCTTATGAAAACATTCCTTACCCAAAAACTGTTTGATAAGGAATATTACGAATATCTGTATAACCTGCTGGTTCAAACTGCTACCGGAACGAACAAACTACGTGCCGGGGTGCCAGAGCACATTACCCTCGGTCATAAGACCGGTTCTTCTGACCGCAACTCCGACGGCATGAAAATAGCCGACAATGATGCCGGCTTCGTACTTCTTCCCGACGGAAGACGTTATTACATTACCGTATTTGTAATCCATTCAATGGAAAATGACTCTGTCAATGCACAGATTATAGCCGATATTTCACAGAAGGTATACAAACACTTCACTGCACAGCAATAAAAGCAGTCATAAAAAAACATACCGGCAGACATCTCCGAGGATTTCTGCCGGTATGCATATTTATCAGCATTCATTATCGCTTTACAAAGCCAATCTTTGCATTGAGCTTGAAATAATAGGCATTGTTCTCGCGCTCCAGATAACCATACTTGTCCTTTTCAAGTGAGCCTTTCTCAAAACGCGTATTGTTGAACAGGAAGTTTTCAAATACCGCCTTGTCCGCCTTCTGGTACACCATCATTTTACCATCAGCTCCGACAAACACCATTCCCTCTACAGCCGAATCCGTACCATTAAACAGTTTGGCCGGACGCATACCCATCGCCAAAGCCATCAGGAACTGCTTCATCTTATATTCATAGAAAAGGTGCTTGTTTATCAGTTCATCCTTTATCTTCAGCGGATTAATCTCCTTTATACGCATAGTCAGTTCGCTGACTTTGGTAATATCTTCATAATACATGGTTCTCACCATCTCGGCCAGCATGCGTGGGAAATGAAGGTCAATCATCGAAAGATTGCTTCTGAATACCTTGTCTGCCACATCACTGTATTTCAAAATGCCACCCAGACGCTCTATCATCCGCATACGTTCCAACACTTCATTGGGCCCTTCCACAAAATTCACCTTATTCACTGTAGGAGTGGCAAATCGTACACCGGTCTGCTCAAATTTCAGATTGGCGGTACGTCCTCCGTCCAACAAAGGATTCATGGGAGCCAGCTTTGAATAAACTCTGAATCCTACCTTGGGTGCATTCATATCCCAGAATGTTACATAAAAATCTGTCCGGTCATCAGTCTTGGCTTCCAGATCATACACGGCTATCTCATCCAGAAATTCTTCCACTCCTTCCGGCGACTCCAGTTCTTCACTCCGGTCATGCATCAAAGCCTGAAGCACCAGATCTGAAGCAGCCCTGAAATATTCACGCGGAATTTCCTTATTCATATTCTCGCCAATAATGCGGACATTATCGTCTTCTATAATATATTGGCGGGTACCGTCGTGTTCTTCACGCTGCAAATATGCCACTTTGTAACTGCGCTCTTCATTTCTTTCCATTGTCGGAGTTCCTGCACAAATGTATCCGTCGGCCAATATGCGCATAAACGAATACAGTTCACTCCATTCTCTTCGGGTTGCCTCAAATGCCATAACTCTATATTTTGCTAAAAATTCAATACTACAGTGTTAATATTGAATTAATAATAGTTAATATCAAAAATTTTAATCCATTCTTATTTGGAATATACCTTCCAAAACAATATATTTGCTATGTGTTTTTCATAGTATTAGATTTAAGGTTAACAAAAGATTGGGTCAAGGCGTTGACCCTTTTTTTATTGTCTGTTCCTATCTTTTTCTTTGCCTGCAAAGGTAGAAGTTCTTCTTCAAACAACAAAATACTGCAGGAAACTAAGACGACAAAGCTGTCATTTTTATAACTTTACCGCTCCAAACGACTGAGATTATGAAACATCTTTTCATCCTGTTATTCTTTATACTGCATGTCACAGCATGCTTTTCGCAAATAAAGTTCTCATCAGTTACTCATGACCTGGGGACTTTCTCGGAAGACACGGTCCATCTGCCTGCATTTCATTTTGAATACGTCAACGAAAGCAAACAACCGGTGCATATCTCCCATATCAAGACTTCCTGCGGATGTATTCAGGCATCAACCGATTCACAGCCGGTAAAGCCCGGTAAAAAAGGTATCATCCGCGTAACCTATAATCCCGACGGCCATCCGGGTGCGTTCAACCGTAGTATTACGGTTTATTTCAGCAATATAAAAAAGCCCTACATCCTTTATATCAAAGGGTATGTAAGGCCTAAAGAAAAAAGAATGTTCCTGAATACTTCTTTTTAAAATTCTGTTACGCACGTCTTCCCGTCCAGCCATGCAATCATGTTCAGCACCAGGAAGTTCCAGTTCTGAAATCCCTTGTTCAGTACCGGCTCTCCATTATCGGGAAGATAATATTCATGCAATGCCCCGAAACGTTCGAAGTCACGTCCAAGCAGCAAAACAGTCTTTTCCGCCAGTTCTCTGGCTTCTTCCTTATATCCATATTGGACCAGTCCTCTGAATACCAGATAATTTACATTAATCCATATCGGTCCCTGCCACGAAGAGGGATTTCCGCTGGCACATACGTTATACATCTTTTCCAACGGTGATAAGGTACGTATTCCGGCCGGCGCATTGAACGACGACTTGTCATGAAAGTGCAGGCGGACCATCTCGGCAGCCTGTTCCGGAGTAGCGATACCGGCCCACATGGCCATAAATCCGCTCCACACACTGAAACGCTGAATCAGACAGTCATAGTTTCTAGGCTGTCCTACATGCAGATACAAATCGCCCGGATTCAGTCCTTCAATATCCGGTTTCTCTACCGGCAGCAGATTCAGGTCTACACTGTAATAAAAGCGGTCACGCGGATCCCAGCAATGTTCCTGAACATTAGCCTTCAAAGTTTTTGCCTCTTCAGTAAAATGCCTTGATATATCCGGCATATTCAGACATTCGGCAAGATAAGCCATAGCCTGAAGCTCCTTGTACATCAGCGCGTTCAGGAATATGGAACCGGAACTTTCATGAGGCCGGTAAAAAGTACTGGGGTCATTGTCCACTCCTATCGCCTCGTCCGTTTCCCAATAAAGCAGGCCCGTAGCCTTATGTCTGTGAAAATTCAGATATTTGGCCACAAAAGCCTGTAAGGTATAGAAGTCTTCACGCAACCATTCGGCATCACCGTTCATGTTTCTCACAATGAAAGCCGCATGCTGTGCCAAAGTAGGCTTATGCATATTGCTTTTCCACGGATTACGCTTTTTCAACATCTCTTCCCGCGTCGGCGCATTCCGTTCTATCCATATCGGAATCCATCCGTCCATTCCTCCGTAATGCAGCGAGTTCAACACACATCCCTGCTCATAAGGTATCGCCTGCTTACGGTCCGAATCATTTCCGTTTTCCAACAGGATTTGTCGCAAGGCTACATTACTCAGCCATGAATCCCAGTCCCACAACATATCCAGGTACTGATTGCTTCCCGGGGCAAGGAACGGATAGACAAGAGCTCCTCCGGCCTCCCTGTACATCCCCTTCATCTCCTTATAGATATTGTCACGGCATATTTTCTTGTACTTCTCTACATTCGCCTCTGTCCGTTCAGGCATCTGTGCCTCTACATATCCCGTTCCCAAAGAGAACAGCAATACACACACATATAAAAAACGTCTCATATCCATATATTTTCAAGTTATTTCATCAGCCACTTGTTAAAGAAATCCAGCACTTCCTGCTGCATGGCTCTGCTAAAAAAATGCTTCTCATCCCACAGTTTGGTTACCAGTCTGTCCGAAGCCTGCTGTTCTTTCCACACATTCTCCATTGTCCGGTAAGCATCCTTTACACCTTCTACCGGAAACAGTTTATCCTTTGTTCCGTTAAAGAACAAGGTAGGTTTCGGACAAGCTATACTTGCCACATGCGGATAGTCCATATAACGCCTCAATCCCGGAATCAACATTGAATAAGCCGAGCCACCCTTGTTCTGGTTATTGGTTTCGGTCATCAGACAATCGGTAGTATTCATCCAGCATACCGAAGCCGAAACCTTTATACAGTCGGTCAGTGCCGAGAGCATCCACGAACGGTAAGCTCCCATCGAAAAGCCAACACATCCTATTCTCTCCTTATCTACAAAAGGAAGCGAAGTCAGAAACTCCGCACTTCTCACATCATCCATATTGATAAATGCTCCCCACGAAGCTCCCATCTGCAGGAAATTGGCTGCCAGTGCCTGCTGTCCGTCATAACTGATGCCTTCTTTCCGTCCACGTTCTCCCCAGAACAAAGCATCGACCGACAATACCACATATCCGTTCTTCGCAAAATAATCACCCGTATACTGCCCGTCATAACACTGCTCAGCCCATTTGTCGGCATCCTGCATCAGCTCAGCCGATACTCCAAACGGACGTACCATCTTTTCCTTGCCAATTGAAAAATGTGCTCCATGATCATGCAGCATGACAACAGCAGGAAACGGTCCGTCACCATCGGGCACAAGCAGATATGCCGGAACCCTGCACCATTTTGAAACATTGAAATTGATTTTCATGGCCGTATACCCGTCACGCTGTTCCTTACCCGTAATCTCCATGTCATATGATTCCGCAGCAGGAGGCAGATTCTGCATACATTCCATCATTACGGCACGTGCCTTTTCTTTCCACTGGTCAAAGTCTGCAATTCCCGCATGTTCCCATGCCATCGGGTAAGTCAGTTCCTTTTTCATCCACTCATAAAATACTGGCATATTGTTTTTTATTTCATACGGTGCTCCAGAATCCTGTCCCATCACCGTCGAACAGCCCCACGAACAAAGAGCCGCCAATAGAAAAGCTTTATATTTCATATTCCGATTTTGTTTGATTACACCGCTCAGATACATCTTATTGCTCAAAGCATGCATCCATAAACACGGTATCAGGTTAAGTAATTACAATGCAATTTATAAAAAACATCCGATACACTCAAAATATAAAATCACGAAAATGCATTAGTCCCCCAAAGTCCTGATTTTCATTATTGACAAAATGAAGTTATCTTTGCGTTTTACATCACACTAAAAAGCAAAAAATATAACGCATTAAAATCTGTTCTTATGTTCTTTTGTCTGAAGACAAGTTTATATTGGGGGACAAAAGAGCATAAGAACAAATGAAATAGTATGAATATAGAAGAAGTTATTTCGGTGGTGAACGTATTGAAATCAAAAGAAAATTCAGAGAATATAAACAACCCAAAGCATAAATATGTTCTTTTGTCCAAAAACAATACATATTCTTTTGCTCTTATGTCTAAAAAATAAAAACAAAATAATCTATTATGGAACAAGAAATTCAACTCAATGAGCACAACAAGCAGGAATATCCACCCATGCACAGTGCAGAGCATATTTTAAACCAGACGATGGTAAGAATGTTCGGATGCGAACGTTCACGCCACACACACATCGAACGCAAGAAAAGCAAGCTCGACTATCCGCTGCCCGTATGTCCAACCCCCGACCAGATAGCCGAAGTAGAGCGACGAGTCAATGAAGTCATTTCCGCCAATCTTCCGGTAACCATGCATTACATGAGTCAGCAGGAAGCTGCCGCCAAGTTCGACTTGGGCAAGCTCCCGGAAGATGCCAGTGAAACACTCCGCATCGTATGTATCGGTGATTATGATGCCTGTCCCTGCATAGGAACACATGTAGAAAACACGTCAGAAATCGGCAAGTTCCGTATATCAAGCACACGTTATGCCGACGGCATATTCCGTATAGTATTCCGTTTGGACGAAAAATAATATTGCACAAATAAAAATTCCCTTATTTGTTCTCCGAAAGTCCATCGAAGAAAAATAAGGGAATTTTATTATGAAAGCCATTGCCCGTCTAGGGGATTAGCCCAACAATAAATTAACCAACTAAAATATTATGCAAAAATGTCTGATCTTTCAATGTATGCAATCACTTCGCCAGCATTGACAGTCTGTCCAGCTTTTACACAAACCTCTACAACACGTCCGGTGAATCCAGTCAGTACTTCTTCATTTTCGCCCCATGGAGTAGAAATTGAACAGAACACTTCATCATGCTGATACTTGCGTCCAACAAACGGTTCAAGCACATGTCCGTCAAAGTTTACAGAATACATTACCTGTCCGCGTCTCGGAGCTACGATAGGATCAGCTTTGGCACGTTTCATCTTGCGTATAGTCTCTTCATCAAATCCCTTCTTAGCCATAGCTGCATCCTTGGCACGCTGCAAATCATCAAGGAAGCGTTGTTTTGCCACTCCTGACTTGTAGTCTCTGTATTGACGGTCGTGCATTGCCAATTCAAACAATTCCTCATCATCTTCTCCGTATTCCCATCCGTTTTCATCCATTTCCTTACGATACTTATCCAGTTCATCAGGATAATAGCTTTGCGGATCTTCTTCGGTAAATTCATATCCTTTAGACTTGGCCAGTTCAACGATTTCTGGAGCAAGTTTGCCCGGCAAGCGTCCGCTCTTACCCAAAATCATATCCCAAGTGTGATTGTCAATCATAGAGAAACGTTCTTCACCTTTCACAAGTTGCATAACGTTCATCAGGGCAACATTCTTCACATACTGGCTGAACGGAGTTACCAAAGGAGGATAACCCAGTTTAGGCCATACATAAGCTACCTCATCAAAGAGCATTACCAACAAGTCGTCCAGGCTAAGCGGTTCTTTTCCCTGTCCTTTCAAAATCATATTGATACCTGAATGTACACCTTTCAGGTCGGCCATCATTGAACCCATCATACCACCCGGCAATCCGCAACCCAAAAGAAGAGAAGACATATGCTTGTTGCTCGGATCCATGAAATATCCCAGGAAGTCATCGATAAATTCCTGTGTCAGACTGCGAACCTTCATATAGGCGTTCATATTGATTTCAGGAACATCAAATCCTGCATCTTTCAGCATGGCCTGAACAGAAATGATATCCGGATGCACCTTACCCCATGACAGAGGCTCAACAGCCGTATCAATAATATCTGCACCATTTCGGCAAACTTCAAGGATAGAAGCCATAGAAAGGCCCGGTCCTGAATGTCCGTGATATTGTATAATCACTTCCGGATGTTTGGTCTTGATTCTCTTCACCAGTTCACCCAACATGGCCGGACGTCCGATACCTGCCATATCTTTCAGACAGATTTCAGGAGCTCCTGCTTCAATCAGCTGATCTGCGATGTTGCTATAATAGTCTACCGTATGCACCGGAGAGTGAGTGATACACAGAGTTGCCTGCGGTATCATTCCTGCTTCCAAAGCATATTTGATAGAAGGTATAATGTTTCTGACTTCATTCAATCCACAGAAAATACGGGTAATGTCCACTCCCTGAGCTTTCTTTACCTTATACATCAAACGGCGTACATCTGCCGGAACCGGATACATGCGAAGTGCATTCAAACCTCTGTCGAGCATGTGAGTTTGTATTCCTGCTTCCTGAAAAGGTTTAGTGAAAGCACGAACAGCTTTATTAGGGTTCTCTCCATATAACAGATTAACTTGTTCAAAAGCACCTCCATTGGTTTCAACACGGGCAAAACATCCCATCTCTACAATATAAGGAGCTACACGTACCAACTGGTCTACACGGGGTTGATACTTTCCTGATGACTGAAACATGTCTCGATAAACAAGACTAAATTTTATTTGCTTTTTCATGAAGGTTTGAATTTAGAAGTTCTTACTTTTTGTTCGACAAATATAAGAAAAGAATAATTTAATACGCAAATAATGGCTGTTATTTTTTCGTATAAGCATTAAAAAATAGAAAAATGTCAAATATACACTTTTACGCTACACTCTTGCGACGCATCAATCCAACCGTCATGAAGCCTGTTATCCCACCCATTTTCACATTCTGAAAATACGCAACAGGCGCCGCAATACCAAAGTATCACGGCGCCTGCCTTTTCCGTTTGTAAGAATATCCTTATTTTTCTACATGGAACCAGTCCACATCAGACCATCCTCCATCATTGGTTACGATGGCCGGACGTGTACAGAATACTCCATATTTGGCACCAATCCATTTTCCTTCTTTCAGCTGGAAGGGCTTGCCCAGTGCCTTATATTTCTTTCCGTTTGTACTGTATGAGAATTCACACATGACAATCTGCTCGTATCCGTTGTTTATTCTCTTTCCGGTATCATAGATTTTTGCTTTCAGATAGAACGTATTGTTCTTGAGATTCACCTGTTCGTGGACGGTTTCCTCACTGCCCTTGTCAGCTTTCTTGCATTCTACCTGTGACAATACCAGTCCGTCTTTGGTATTTTCTACCACCAGTCCGGCATAATCAAGTCCCATAACCACCAGTCCGGTACGTTCACCTTCATACTTCGCTGTAGGCTTGAAAGTAATTTTGGTACTTACAGTCTGACTTGGAGCCGTTGTTTTCTGTAACAGCAGATTAGGCACATCCCACAAATTTCTGTAACCTTTCACTACCGGATATGAATACAGTCTCAGGAAACCTTTATCACCGGCGCAATACATCCATTTTTCATTATAGTTTGCGTGCCACTGCCATTGCAATCCAAGCTTGAATCCGTCAAATTCATCCGATTCCTGCGGGGTACAAATCGGATAAGTCTTTCCTACATTCGGTTTCTTGTAAGTCAGTACAGGATCTCCACATCCGTCACCATCCTCATCAACACCCATTACCGGCCAGTCGTTCACCCATTTCATCGGTTGCAGATGTACCAGACGTCCGTATGCACCTACATCCTGAAAATGCAGGAACCAGTCTTCACCGGTCGGCGTATCTACCCATGCTCCCTGATGAGGACCGTTTACCGGACTCTTTCCCTGTGCCAGCACGATACGGCTCTCATAAGGTCCGTATACATTCTTTGAGCGTTGCACTACCTGAAAACCGGTAGGTACACCTCCAGCCGGATGGAAGATATAATAATATCCGTTTCTCTTGTAGAACTTCGGTCCTTCGCAAGTCTCCTGTTCCTCGTGTCCGTCAAAGACGATGCGTGAAGGAGTGATAGCCTTTGTAGCATCGGAATTCAGTTCGCATATCGCAATCACACTTTTCAATCCGGCACGACTTCCTGCATAGGCATGTACCATATACACCTTTCCGTCGTCATCCCACAAAGGAGTAGTATCAATGATTCCTTTTCCCGGTTTCACCAGTACAGGTTCGCTCCACGGTCCTTCCGCATTCTTGGCCTTCACCATAAAGGCTCCCTGGTCTGGATCTCCCCAGAATATATAGAATTCGCCATTGTGATGACGTATACTTGGCGCCCATACACGGTTTCCGTGCTGGGGAGCCTCACTGTTTACCGGCGGAATAGCATAAGGAATGGCAGCACCCATAATACTCCAGTTTACCAGATCTTTCGAATGCAGGATCTGCAATCCGGGTACACATCCGAAGCTGGACGATGTCATATAAAAATCTTCTCCCACACGGCATGCGTCAGGATCGGAATAATCGGCATACAAGATGGGATTCTTATAAGTACCGTCACCCTGATCGGCCACCCATACTTCCGATTTATAGTTCTGTTGTGCAGACACCGGCATGCAAACAGCCATCATGCATCCGCATAGCCACATTGTTGTTTTTTTCATCAGGCAATTCAATTTAAGTTATTCAATAGTTACTTTGCACGGATGTTCCAGTTCCTTTCTCCATTCTTTCAGAAACTCAAACCACTCCTTGCTGTTTTTTATTCCTTTTTCTTCCTTAGCCGAAACAAAGGTAAAGTAATATCCCAGCTCACGTTTTCCGTTTGTATCCATGATAATGAGATAATTGTTTTCGTCTTCCTTCACCTTTTCCACATTTTCTTTCGGCATCCATATACCCAGTCCTAACATTTCACGGGGCGTACTGATGGTATCTCCCTTTTCCGGAAGATTGGTTCCCCACGAACCTGCCAGTCCGTCATTCTCCAAAAAGCCTACGTTGTCACGTTCCAGCTTCTGTACACCCGTACAGAAAGTATTGTTTTTCACATAGTCCTCTTTGAAATCAACCTTCACCTGTACATCACGGTGTCCGGCATAAATATAATAACGCTGTATCATATTCAGCTCTGTTCCCTGATACTTCCAGTTGCGGTCTTTAAACTCGATAATGGCTCTTACAGGTCCCGATGCCAGCACTGAGGCCCCTCTTGTTTCCACGTTCTCCACATACTGCGGCTGTTCATTTTCCCAACCTCTGAACGAGCCTAAGCCCACACTGGTTCCGGCCCACAGGATATCATTTCCATATCCGGCCTTCTTCTGTTCTTTGGTGGTATAGAAATTTGTCTCTTCAAGCTCCAGTCTCTGATATTTCTTTCCGTAAATATCTACTGACTGACGGTTATCAAAATAAATTCTCAGTGCAATCAGTTCCGATTCAAAAGCCGGACCATGATGATACATCGCACTGTAAATCTGCTTGGCCGGCGTTGTTCCCGGTACGGTCATTGACTGAATAAAAGGATTCTTCTTGCTCTTGTCGTTCAGTCTCATCTGTGCATGTACTTTTGCCGGATAAGTCTTGTCCGACTTTCTATCCGAAAGCACTACCCTGAACTGCTTCTTTGCCTTGGCCGGAATATCTGCGACAAAAGCCACTTCATCCATCACGCAGTCTCTGTCCAGGTCATCAATCTGCGAGGCTATTTCCTTCTCACCGTCCCATACGGTAACCGATTTAACATTAAAGCCGGTCTTGATATCTTTCAGGTTAAGCACTACCGGTTCATTCATCTTTTCCCTGTTCCAGTTGTTTTCCACCAGAACATTGACAGTCTTTTCATTCACCTGTGCCATCGCACACACGTTGCAGAAGGCTACAGCAAACAAAAACATAGGAGTCTTTTTCATAGTTCTGTATTATTTATCTCTTAAGTTTCTAAAGTAGCAAATTGAAGACCACCTTCAGGTGGACTGACATCTTCTTTATAACTTTTATACCACAAGTTTTGCACTTGCGAACCAACGGTCAGCAAAACTAAACTTGATTCTGTTTATCCGGAAAAGCAAAAAGGGAGAGCACTCTCCCTTTCCGCCTTATAGATTCATTTCTTCAGCTTCTTCACCAATTTTTTCAAAAGTCTTGTCATTAATCTTCAGATTGCTCACATTGCTCAGTCTGAGTTCCGGAGCATCAGCCTTTGTCTTCACTACCAGATTCTTGATAGTCACATCCTTGGCATCATTCAGGATCACACCTTTGGCAGCATCCGTAAGAACAATATCAGTCAGATTGATGTTCTCAATCGGCATTTCCGGCAGTCCGTTGAAATGTACGGCAGTTCCGGCTCCCTTGCAGGCCACGTTACTGATATAGATATTCTTGAAGGCCGGAGTTTCCTCACTCACCTCAGGCACTACATCCAGTTTCTTTCCACCACCGTAATAAAGGTCAAATGAAATAGCTTCGTTCGGAATTGCAATCATATTGATATTGCTGATATGGATATTTTCAACCACACCTCCGCGTCCGCGTGTACTCTTGAATCTCAAACCAACATCCGTACCCATGAAAGTACAGTTGTCTACGTATATGTTCTTTACGCCTCCCGACATTTCACTTCCCACAGTAAATCCACCGTGTCCGTGCAGCACCGTATTGTTTCTCACAATCACGTTCTGGCAAGGCATTCCTCTCTTGCGTCCTTCCTCATTCTTACCAGATTTGATACATATGGCATCATCTCCGGCATCAAAAGTTGAGTTGATAACCAGCGCATTCGTACATGACTCCAGATCCAGAGCATCACCGTTTTGTGAATACCACGGATTGGATACGCTTATATTGTTTACGGTAACATCCTCACACATCAGCGGATGCAGACACCAGCTGGGTGAATTTTTAAAGGTCACTCCTTCAAGCAGCACAGTCTTGCATTCTACAAAGCTCAGCAATACCGGACGCAGGAAATCACGAATCTCAGTCCAGAAAGCTTCACCGCCATCCTTTGCAATCTCGCTGTCGGGCACATTGAACTCACTGGTCATCATGGCACCCTTCAATGCACCTTCACTCGGATACCAAACATCCCCTTTTTCATTGGTTACTCCTCCCGAAGCAAGCAGTTTTTTCCACTGTCCGTCGGTCATCTTACCTTTTTTTACCGGACGCCAGGTATCTCCGTTTCCGTCAAAAGCTCCATGACCGGTAATGGCAATGTTCTCGGCTTTTTGTGCAGAGATAGGTGACTGGCATCTTTTAGTTTCAAGTCCTTCGAAAGAAGTAGTGACAACCGGATACAAAGTATGATCGGACGAAAATAAAACCAGTGCATTATATTCCAGATAGAGATTTACATTGCTCAGCATTTCAATCGGACCGGTCAGCCACAGTCCGGCAGGAATCACCACCTTACCTCCACCTTTTTCATTCACCTGTCTGATAGCCTTGTTTATAGCCTCCGTATTCAAGGTTATACCGTCCGGTTTAGCACCAAAATCAAGAATGTTCACCTCGTAATCAGGAAATACCGGTTGTTTTACCTTGGGCATATCAAATGGAACATTTTCATAAACCGCATCATTCACACCAGCCAGATTCGCCTGTTGGCTGCCTGCTGTCTGTTGGCACGAAGCCAATGCAGCAATACCCATCGTCAGAACGACAGTCTTTACCAAAGATTTCAAATTCGTCATAGAACTTTAAATAATAACAAATTAGTTAATAGGGATTTTGTTTTTCTAAAAATATATGATGCAAAGATACTCAATAAGAGTTATAAAAAGCTATAAAAAGCGCATAAAAAGCGCTCATTTCAAATAAAAAGACAGTCTGAAAATGCTTTTAAGCATACTTTTTTCGTATTTTTACAAAAATCATTGTATCTTTGCCACGAATTTAATCTATATTCTAAATTATGAGTTACAACTTACTAAAAGGAAAAAGAGGTATTATTTTTGGTGCACTAAACGAACAGTCCATCGCTTGGAAAGTAGCGGAAAGAGCTGTAGAAGAAGGAGCAACCATTACCTTGTCAAACACTCCTGTAGCTGTTCGTATGGGACAGGTATCTGCTTTATCAGAGAAACTGAACTGCGAAGTAATCCCTGCCGATGCAACCAGTGTTGAAGATTTGGAGAACGTGTTCAAACGTTCCATGGAAATATTAGGCGGAAAAATCGATTTCGTACTCCATTCAATAGGTATGTCACCCAACGTACGTAAAAAACGTACTTATGATGACTTGGACTATAACATGCTGAGCACCACATTGGATATCTCTGCCGTATCGTTCCACAAGATGATTCAGTCTGCAAAGAAACTCGATGCAATAGCCGAAGAAGGTTCTATCCTGGCATTAAGCTATGTTGCAGCTCAACGTACATTCTACGGATACAATGACATGGCCGATGCCAAAGCCCTGCTTGAGTCTATCGCCCGCAGCTTCGGTTACATCTACGGTCGTGAAAGCCGCGTACGTATCAATACCATTTCACAGTCACCTACCATGACTACTGCCGGTTCTGGCGTAAAAGGTATGGATAAGCTGTTTGACTTTGCCAACCGCATGTCTCCTCTGGGTAACGCTTCAGCCGAAGACTGTGCCAACTACTGTATCGTGATGTTCTCAGACCTCACCAAGAAAGTTACCATGCAGAACCTCTATCATGACGGTGGTTTCTCAAGCGTAGGTATGAGTTTGCGTGCAATGGCTACCTACGAAAAAGGTCTGGATGAATACAAAGACGAAAACGGAAAGATAATCTACGGATAATCATTCCGTCCTGTATAAATTTATCAGTAAGCGCAAATTGCACATGTCTGGTCATTTCACGCGTGTGTAGTTTGCGTTTTCTTATTCCCAACCCACTAAACAAACATGGAAACAGCACTCTATCTTCTTCCGGTCACTCTTGGCGATACCCCCATTGAAACCGTTCTGCCGTCATACAACCATGACATCATTGTCCATATCCGTCATTTCATCGTAGAAGATATCCGTTCGGCCCGTCGCTTTCTGAAGAAAGTCGACCGTAACATTGATATTGACAGCCTGACCTTTTATCCGCTCAACAAGCACACATCTCCCGAAGCGCTGTCGGGTTATCTCAAGCCGCTCGAAGCAGGCGAATCAATGGGTGTCATTTCCGAAGCTGGCTGTCCGGCCGTAGCCGATCCGGGCGCCGATGTAGTAGCTATCGCCCAGCGTAAGGGACTTCGTGTCATACCACTGGTCGGCCCGTCATCCATCATTCTGTCAGTCATGGGTTCAGGTTTCAACGGACAGAGCTTTGCCTTTCACGGTTATCTGCCCATCGACGCACCCGAACGTATCAAGACCCTCAAGCTGCTTGAGCAACGCATCTATTCAGAGAACCAGACCCAACTGTTTATCGAAACCCCTTACCGCAACCATAAGATGTTTGATGACATTGTGAGCACCTGCCGTCCGCAAACCAAACTCTGCATAGCTGCCAATCTGACTTGTGAAGGCGAATACATAAAGACCCGCAGTATCAAGGACTGGAAAGGTCACTGCCCTGACCTGTCGAAAATTCCCTGTATATTCTTACTTTATAAATAACAGCATACCATGAGAGAACTTATTACATATCTGATTATTGCCATTGTAGGTTTTTACCTTTTCCCGCTGTTCTGCAGTAACGAAACCGTAGCAACCTATTTCCCGACTTTATTGAACCCTATCATATTCTTCATCTGTTCCTATTCTTACGGCAAGGTACGTCCCAACGGATGGTGGTTTCCACTGCTCATTACCGTACTTTTCGTTCCGGCACTGTTTATCTACTACCACCCGTCCGAATGGTATTTCCTTATCGGTTATGCAGGTGTATCGTTCATCGGTTCCGCCATCGGATGGTTTATCGGTAAAAAAGAGCTCGAAGAAGAGGTCAGACAACGGAAAGAGAATCTGAAAAACGACTTGAAGAAGAAATAAAGTAAAATCCAAAATTCTTGGTATTCTAAAGAAAAACGCTTATCTTCGCAACGTTTTTCTTAACTGGGGCGTTAGCTCATCTGGCTAGAGCGTAACACTGGCAGTGTTAAGGTGATCGGTTCGAGTCCGATACGCTCCACCCTGTTTCTACAAGCCGCTATATTTAGCGGCTTTTCTTTTTATAACGATTATACTTAAGAGGTATTCAGTAATCCATGTCTACCAGTCACCGCAAATGAGATCCAGCAAATGCACGGTACCCGGAAAAGGAGGAACCACCACAACTCAAATACCAAATGCATAACCAACTTCTAATCGCTATCACAAAAAAAATGCCGGAGCTGCATCACGCAGCCCCGGCATCCACATATAATTATTTACTTATCAATTATTGTCTCCATCTCGGGTCACCGATTCCATTGTAATTCAAATCATCATTTACAAGTGTAAAGTCGCCCGAAGCGGCATCCTTGAACGGACTTGCATTCAAAACCGTACCAGCTTCATCATAGACCTTTCCACCCGTAATACTGCTGTCAACCAGTGATGATGCATTGAAGTAATAGTTATTGCTGAACAATACGTTATCAGTCTTCGAATCCTCACTGAAGAATACATCTGCAGCATCTGTTTCAAAAACAAACAGGTTCTTGCTGAAATTGCAGGTAAATGCCTTGTCGCCCGACGCATTCGAACGGATATAGGCAATACCTTTACTGCTGGCATTGACATTATAGAACGTACATGCAGAAATCGTATAAACGGCGCCTGCACGTCCGTCACAATAGTCAAAACGCATAAAGTCTTGTCCGGAACACATTTCATAGAATGTAGAGTTTGTGATACTAACCTCCTTGAAGTTAATTTTCTTCTTCTGATAATCGATTGCACGACCGCTCATACCAGTCATGATACAGTTATTGATGGTCAGTTTACCGGCAGCCACTTCATCCGCATCGGTTTCAGTCAACAAATTCTTATACTTCGAAGCTTCAAATACACAGTTCTCAATGGTAACGTTACCGCCTGCACCCATTGTAACCATATCCATAAATGAAGTAGACTCAACAGCATCAGCATTGTTGAAGGTCAGGTCTTTTATCGTAACATTGGCAGCTCCTTCCACTGAGAATGCAAATCCGCAGACAACAGGCTGTGCAGCCAGTCCCATGATTGAGCATGACTTCGTTAATGCAATCTCCATAGCGGGGAATGTATTGTTACCCTCAGCATCCGGCAACAGACAAACCGAAGCATTCTCTTCCAGTCCGGCAAAGAACGCATTCACTTCTTCTTCCGTACCACCTGCATAAAGAATCACCGCATCACCCAAATCAATCGGGGTTGTAAATGTAATGGTACCTCTTGTCGATTCTCCGTTCTTCATCACGGCCGTATATTCTGTTTCACCGGTCAGTCCGGTAATCTCGGCACATCCGGCAGCTATATCCTCGGCTGTAATGTTATATACAATATCGCCCGGAGTTACGGTAATCGTAGTAGCCTCCTTACCGGCCGGCCATCTCAGAACTACCGAAGTAGCCTTCAGGTCTTCTGTCTGTATGGCTTCAAATATATTCTCAGCATCTGTTTTGAAAGTGCTCTCCACCCATTTCGATTCCGGAATATCCTCACCGGTAGCCTTCACCCTTACAAAATAATCGGTTTCACCAGCCAGTTCCGTAAAGACAATGGTATTTTCGGCAACCGTCTCAGTTCTAAGCGGAGTATCGCCCAGCACCTTTCCGGTATAAAGTTCTACCACATATCCGGTAGCCTTGTTTACCTTATTCCAGGTAACAGTTGCATTCACCTGATTTCTTACCTGCACACCCAGTTCCACCGGAGAAAAGAGACGGTCATACGAAACATCCGTCAGTTCGTCAGCCGCATCCGAGCAGGCAGTTACGGCCATTCCCAGCATCAGGCATCCAGCCAAACATTTTATATAGTTCTTCATAATACTTTATCCTCCATTATTTATAGTTGTTACTGTTCACCAGCATTCCGTTGCTGCTATCAATAAATATCTGCCAGATAGGCCAGAACTGATAATCGTCCGGATTGTTCAGATAGAGCCCTTCAATCTTATCCAACCACTTGGTTGAACCGGCCCATTCCGTATTGCTTGTATAGTTCAAGGTTACTCCTTCCTCATCGGTCTGTCCAATTTCCACACCATAAATTTCCACGGTTTCACCATTCTTTACAACATCCCATACTGTACCGCCCTTATAAGGTTCTTCTTCCGTAACAGTCTGATAATAGATATTGTCTGGCAGTTCAGCGTACTTACCTGTACGGTTTAGCAAGGCCTTCATTTCTTCCTTGGCATCGGCCAGTGTAGAGCTCAGCATATTCCATCTTATCAGGTCGGCCTTCCGCAGCATCTCACCACAGAATTCCAGTCCGCGCTGTTCGATGATGGCCTTTTTAAACGCTTCCTTGCTTTGGGTTGCGGTTGTCATATATTCATTAACCTTCTCTTCGGGCAATGCACGGTCAAGCACCGGTTTCAGATATTGTGCGGCAGCCTGCGGTCCATCCAGTTCGTTTACGGCCTCTGCAGCCATCAGGTATACGTCGGCCAGACGCATGTACAGCCAGTTCACACCGTCGTCATTGGTCGAAGTCACAATACGTTTCATCCATTCATAACGGTATTTTCCGAAATACCACTGACTTACCTGATTAGGCACCTGTATACCTTTCTCCCAGTAGTAAGGCACACACGATACGTTACGGCGTTTGTCCTGCGGGTCATATTTGTAGAAGGCAATCGGAGTCGGTCCTGCCGTACCACCTTTGGCCTGCTTGGTATACTGGTCTACATCCTTGTGTTTTACACCAAGATCATACACTACGCGTCCACGTCCGTCCGAGAACGGAATTTCCCAGATAGATTCACCACCGGCAGTCACATCATCCTGACACAGTTTTCTGAATGTATCCTCAAATTCTCCCAGTTCATTACAGTGCTGGTTGATGATGCTTACACATTCTTCCTTCACAATCTTATACATCTCTTCAGGAGCCAGACGCGGGTCATTGCTGAGTCTGATTGTTCCGTCGTCACGCTGTGAATATCCTCCGGCATAAAGCGCCAGTCTCGAACGCAATGCTTTTACGAATGCCTTGCTCACACGTTCGGTAGTCTTTGTCGTAGCAGTCTCATTCGGCCATGCCACCAGTTCTTCCGCCCGTTTCAGGTCAGTCAGAATCAGACGTACATAAATGGAATCCCTGTCCGATTTCGGCATATAGATAGTTTCCGAAGTAATCGGTTCAAAACGTGCCGGCACATCGCCCCATCCCTTCAGCAGGTCGCAGTAATATACCGCGCGCAGGGTCAGTGCCTCTCCCAGCAACTGTCTGAACTCCTGATCGTTCATATTTCCATAAGCTTCCAGTCCACGGATACACATGTTGGCACGTTCTATACCTTCATAAAACTTGGCCCATGCATTTGTATCCTTATTCATCTGGCTGTTGGTTGTCGTACAGCTATAATTCGACAGTTTGGCCTTGTCATTACCGCTGTCTTCGGTCGAATTATACCATTCCATATCCGTATTCATGCCATAGTATACCAGATAACGTCCACGATAAGATTCGGTTTCAGCAAACGATTGCAGAATTCCCATGACGGCATTCTCGGCCAGTGACGCAGTTGAGAATACTACCGACTCATCGGTCGATGAAACGGTCGGAGCATCCAGGATGTCATCACACGAAGCAAAAACGCCGGTTAAAGCAAATAACGATGCGTATATGTATTTTTTCATATGAATATTCATTTATAAGTTAGAAATTAAGATTTAGTCCGATTACAACTGAACGGCTCTTCGGATATGCCGAATAGTCTACACCCGGAGTCAGGTTGGTTTGTCTACGGGTAGAAACTTCAGGATCAAATCCTGAATAGCTGGTGATACAGAACAGGTTATAGCCCGTTACGTAGAAACGAAGATTCTGTATTTTCACCTTCGAGAGCAAGGTCTTCGGCAATGTATATCCCAATGTCAGCGTATTCAGACGCAAGAACGAACCGTCTTCCACTGCCCAGTCAGAGAATACGAACTGCTTCATATAAGGTGACCACATGGTAGTGTTGGCATTCATTTCTTCCAGTTTCTGCGGGTCATTGCAAAGTGTACCATCCTCATTGAGGTTGGTCCATCTCTTTCCGCTTTCCATAATATCAAGCATGTTACGATACTTGCTTCCACCGGTCGTGGTATATTCAATCTTGTTGGCATTGTATACATCGTTACCTACGCTCCAGTTGAAGTTGGCCGACAAGTCAAAACCGTACAGGCGCATGTTCATGCCAAAACCACCGGTATGTATCGGGTTGGCGTTACCGATGATTTCACGGTCATCCTGGTCTACCACGCCTTCGCCGGTGAGATCTTTCAGTTTCATTGAACCCGGACGCAAGTCACCGATCACGCTCGAACAGTCTACAACATCCTCTCTCAGAATCCACTTGTGAGTCACTTCATCATATCCGCTGAAGTCTGACACTTCATAACGTCCATCATTACGGAAACCAATCATTTCACCTACCTGTCCGCCAACGGCAACCCAGTAGTCTTTACCGATAGCAGATGAGCCCCATCCGGATTCTTGTCCGAAGTCATTCATCATACCCAATGAATTAATCTTGTTCTTGTTGAATCCGATGTTGGCATTAAAGCTCAATCCGAAATTCTGCTTGTCTACGGCAATCCAGTTGATGGAAGCTTCAAAACCGGTATTCTGGGTTTCACCCATGTTTCTGTATTGCTCATCATATCCTGTACCGGCTGTAGGGAATTTAATCAACAAATCACTGGTAGTATTCCAATAATATTCAAACGTACCGTTCAAGCGTCCGCCAAACAAGGTATAGTCCAAACCAATGTTACGTGTAACGGTTGTTTCCCACTTCAAATCGGGGTTTGCCATTGTTTTCGACGGAGCCCAGTAAATGGTAGTCGGATTCAACCATCCGGTAGTTTTCGATTCCCAGTTCTGAACCAATACGCCCGAAGGAATGTTGTTGTTTCCTGCCGTACCGTAACTCAATCTTAACTTCAAATCATCGAGCCATGAGCGGGTTCCTTCCATAAACGGCTCGGCCGAGATACGCCATGCAAAGGCTGCCGAAGGGAAGTATCCCCAGCGATTTCCTTCGGCAAATTTAGAAGAACCGTCGGCACGGAACGTAGCAGAGAACAGATACTTGCTCTGGTAGTCATAGTTCACACGGCCGAAGAAAGAGAACAGGATATCATCCGGATTATAGAAATCACTGATTTCATAAGCCTTTCCCTGTGTTGTCAGCTTGAAGCACTGGTCGGCATCAAATGTCACGGGGAATCCGTGCAATGTATTGGTCATCACCTTTTCCTTCTTGATGATATATTCCTCGCCCACCATCACATTCAGATGATGATCAGAATCCTTACCCAGCAGTTTCTCAAAGTCGTAGCTTACCGTATTGGTATTTCTGAACGTATTGCGGTCGATTCCTTTCAGTACTACGGCCGGTTTTTCCTTGTTCTCCTCAGCCGGAGTATTCTTTACATAATAGGTAGTCAGTCCGTAGAAACGGTTATCCTGATTACGATAAGTATCATATCCGAATTCACTCTTGAACTTGAAGTCATCAAAGATTTCCCATGTGAAGCTTCCTGCCATATTCAGTGTCTCGCGGCTCTGACGGCGGTCTGTATCACGGATTGACTCCAGCGGATTGTAAAGGTTGAAGCTCGGATCCGTTTCTCCTGAATCAATGGTTGCATCCGACAGTCCTGCCACCGGGAACGGTGTATAGATCATGGCATGCTTCAGACGTGCATCCGATGAAGAAGTAGAGCTCTGTTCGTTCATACCTCCACCGTTTACTTTTGTTTTGGCATAACGTACCGAGAAGTCAAGTGTAACATTCTTCACCGGTTTGGCATTCAGTTTCAGGCTCAGGTTGTCACGCTTGAAGTCAGACATCTGCATGATAGCCTTGTCGTCCATATGTGCATAGCTGAAAGAAAATATTACTGTCCGCTAAACTTTAGAGTGCAGCAGAAAAATTAGGGCTGATTCCCTTGCAGGATTCAGCCCTTTTCGGT
>CALUJE010000008.1 GCA_944320885.1 uncultured Phocaeicola sp. | reverse complement strand
CACTGTAACACCTCCCCCATGCGTGAGGAGGAGAACGACGAACTGGAGATAGACTGGATGGACATCCTGCGTCGCGTTATCGCCATCCGCAAAAGCCTTTACAAGGCAGCCGGCATAGGTCTGATAGCCGGCATCATTATAGCCCTGAGCATCCCCAAACAGTATACGGTAAGTGTCACCCTCTCTCCCGAGATGGGCAGTGACACCAAGAGTAGTGGTCTTGCCGGTCTGGCCTCGTCCTTTCTGGGAGCCGGTGCCATGGGTAGTACTCCTGATGCGCTGAATGCCGCCCTTTCGGGGGAGATAGTCTCTTCCACACCTTTCCTGCTGGAGTTGTTCGATGCCCGTGTCCAGACCCTCGACGGAGAGACGGATACCACACTGGTAGCCTACCTGGACGAGCAGCGTGCTCCGTGGTGGAGTGCTGTTCTGGGTCTTCCCGGCATGGCGGTTGGAGCCGTCAAGAGTCTGTTTGTCGAAGAAGCGGATACCGTGGCCAGGCTTAATCCTTTCCAGTTGACAAAGGAAGAAAGTAAGAAGGTTGAGTCTTTACGCAAGACCATTCTGGCAGATATCGACAAGAAGACGGGCATCACCACCCTTTCGGTGACACTGCAGGACCCGAAGGTAACGGCCATGGTAGCCGACAGTGTGGTGAGGAAGCTCCAGCAGTATATCATCGACTACCGCATCAAGAAGGCGAGAGAAGACTGCGCCTATCTGGAGCAGCTTTACAGGGAGCGTCAGCAGGAATATTACGATGCCCAGCAGCGTTATGCCCGTTATGTGGATGCCAACAAGAGTCTGGTGTTTCAGAGCGTCCGTACGGAGCAGGAGCGTTTGCAGAACGATATGAATCTGGCCTATCAGGTATACAGTCAGGTAGCCCAGCAGCTGCAGGTAGCTCGTGCTAAGATACAGGAGGAAAAGCCCGTATTTGCTGTAGTAGAGCCGGCAACCGTTCCTTTACAGCCTTCGGGTACGAGCCGTAAGGTTATAGTACTCGGTATTCTGTTCTTTGTCGTTTGTGGTACAGGTGCGTGGAAGCTGTTAGGACGTCCTTATTTGGATAAGTTGAAGGAACAAATGAAATTGCAAAGATAAAAACCCTTTAGTAAGCGTTCAATTTTGACGTATTGGCTGAAAAGATAAAAACGCTGACCTTCGTCGCTATAATAGGAACTGTTAAATGTATAGCAGCATTGATTTCGAATTATTTGATTAAGCAATTATTCTCACGCTTGTTTGCTATGCTGAGCGTGAGAATAATCGCTAAGAGTCAACAGGCTTTTTATCTGTAATAAGGTGGAAGTCATGCCAGAGGGAGGTTTCATAAATGGTACAATGTTCTACATATATTGTATGACATCTACACTTTGATAGCAGAACGTTTCATCCGTCCTTTGGCTGGTGAGCTTAAGAACTCCTTGTTTTTTTATAGGCAGTCGCATATGGCGAATGTCTCAGCGGCCTATCATACGCTGTTGTCAACTTGCCGTATGAACGGTCTGTCCGCATTGGAATATTTAAAGAAATTCTTCCGTGAGGTTGTGAACGGTCGCAGGGATTATGAGAACCTGCTTCCCATGACGATCGGACTCAGTACAAACAAATATTAAAAATCACGTTCAAATTTTGAAATATTTAATAGGGAACCGCTGAAAAGCGGCTTTCCTTAGGGGGTACGTCAAAATTGGACGCTAACGGATGTGTTGACGGGAGGTAGAGATTAAAATATTTTTATGATACAAATAATAGATAAAGTGAAGTGTTGCGGTTGCAATGCTTGTGGCGACGTATGCCCGAAAGATGCAATTACCTTCAAGACGGATATTGAAGGCTTTTGGTATCCGGAAGTAAATATGGATCAATGCATTGATTGCGGACTGTGTGAGATGGTGTGTCCGGAACTTCATATTAAAGAACTGAAGAAGAATGATTCTGAGAAACCATTGCATACCATTGCAGCCATTCACAAAAAGATGAATGTCCGTTGGAATAGTACGTCTGGAGGTGCATTTTCAGCTTTGGCTGAAGGAATGTACGAACAAAAGGGCTATGTAGGAGGAGCAATCTATAATTCAGATTTTTCTGTTGGACATTACATTTCCAGTGATCTTAATGATCTAGTAAAACTTCGCAGCTCAAAATATTTGCAAAGTAATGCAGAAGGATTGTACAAGAAAATCCGTGAGTTATTACGTAATGGTGAACATGTTTTGGTTTGTGGTACACCTTGTCAAATGGTTGCACTTCGTTCCTTTTTACGCAAAGACTACGAAAATCTAATCATAGTTGATTTTATCTGTCGTGGAGTCAACTCTCCCAAAGTCTATCGTAAATATTTAGATTCTTTGGAACGGAAATATGAAGGTAAAGTTGTTTATGTAAAAGCTAAAAACAAAGAGTTGGGATGGCGAAATCTAACTCGTAAAGTTGTTTTTGATAACGGGCAAGTGTATTATGGAGTTTGTATGCAGGATGATTTTCGTCGTGGTTATCATACCAATGTATTTTGTCGTCCGTCTTGTTATGATTGCCAGTACAAAGGATTTCCCCGTATGGCCGACATTACAATAGCTGATTATTGGGGAATTGAAAAAGTTGACCCTAATTTAGATAATAACATAGGCACTTCCATGATTCTGTTAAATTCAAAAAAAGGAGTTGCTTATTTTGAAACAATCAAGCATAAATTGGAATGGAGAGAAACTCCATTTGAATCTATACTGGGTGGAAATATAGCTCTTCGAAAATCCATAAAGCCTGCAAAGATTGATCGTAAACAATTTTTTGAGGATTTGGATAATGGTACTTTTGAAGAAGTCACTCAAAAATATTTTCCGTTAAGAACTGGATGGGCTTTATCTTTGAAAAGTAAACTAAAACAATTGATAAAACCATATTATTTCTTATATAAGGGTTTAGGATTTTCTTTGACTGCTTATTATAAAATGCTTCGTTTACATTGTCGTACGAATACGGAATGTAGTTGGAAAGTGGGAAACGTGATTTATACGATGCCCGGTGCTGTGTTTGATATACATCCTAGTGCAAAAATCAAAATAGAAGCTCCATTTTTGTATGGAAATAATCCGGTGAAAGGCATGCGTATGCCTACTTGTTTACGTATGGAGGCTCATACAACGCTTGAAATTCATGGAGGGCCTTTGACGCGTTATGGTAATGGACCTTATAATTTACGCTATGGTGCATATATAGAAGTTGTGAATGGAGGACATTTAGTTATAGGTCAAGGAGCCGCAAATGTTGGTTTGACAATTATGTGTGCCAAGGAGGTGACTATTGGTAATGGTGTACGTATTGGTAGAGATGTTTCCATTCGTGATTGGAATGGTCCACATGTAATAGTTAATGAACATTATGTCAACCATGCTCCGGTATATATAGAGGATCATGTCTGGCTATGTTCAGGCTGTACGATTATGCCCGGTGTAACTGTAGGTAAGGGATCTGTGGTAGCTGCAAATTCGACAGTGACTAAAGATGTTCCACCTTATAGTTTAGTGGGTGGCTCTCCAGCAAAAGTATTGAAGAATAATATTGAATGGTATTGATTCATGTCGAACAATAAACGAATAGCAAAGAATACATTGTTCTTGTATTTTAGAATGCTTTTGATAATGGGGGTAAACCTATATACTTCACGTATTGTTTTGCAATTTCTAGGTTTTGAGGATTATGGATTGTACAATGTAGTTGGTGGTATTGTAACAATGTTTACTTTTCTCAATGGAGCTTTGAGTAATGCCACATCTCGTTATATTACGTTTGAATTGGGTAAAAAGAATTTTGTTCAAACGAACAAAATTTTTAATATGGCAATGAGTATTCATTTGGTGATTGCATTTCTGATCGTTTTATTGGCAGAAACCATTGGGCTTTGGTTCTTTTATGAGAAAATGACTATACCTGACGGACGGGTTGATGCTGCTTTTTGGGTTTATCAGATTTCTATTCTTACTTGTTTTTTTACCCTGACTCAAGTTCCTTACAATGCAACTATTATAGCCTATGAAGATATGAAGATTTATGCTTATGTAGGTGTCGTAGAAGTATTTTTGAGGCTCATAGTTGTGTATCTTTTACTCATTTCACCTATTGATAAACTGATTTTTTATGCGGTTTTGCTTTGTGTGATTCAAATAGGTGTGATGCTGTTTTATCGTTTCTATTGTAATAGGCATTTTTCAGTTTGCAAGATACAATGCTGTAGAGATAAAGAACTTTTTAGAGAGATGTTTTCCTATGCCAGTTCTGATCTTATTGGTAGTATCTCTGTATTGGCGCAGGGACAGGGATTGAATATTCTATTGAATATGTTTTTTGGGCCTACCATAAATGCTGCACGAGGAATAGCTTACCAGGTACAAGGTGCGATTACTCAGTTTAGTGACAATTTTATGACGGCTGTACGTCCGCAAATTATTAAATCCTATGCGGAAGGCAATATAGAAGGAATGATGCAGTTGGTAAAACAAAGCAGTTGTTTTTCATTTTATATGATGTGGATGATTTCTTTGCCGGTCTGTTTGGAAGCCCATTATTTGTTATCTTTATGGTTGGGAGCATTTCCGGAACATACAGTCAGTTTCTTGATATTGGTTATCATTCTATGTTTGATTCAGACTATAAAGACACCACGTGTTACTATTTTTCAAGCTACGGGATATATAAAATGGAGTAATATTATTGTTGGAACTATACTTTGTATGGCTTTCCCTTTTGCTTATGTGTCTTTGAAGTTGGGTGGAACTCCGGAATCCGTATTTTGGATGGCTAATCTGACAATGTTATTATCAGAGTTGGCCAGCATATTAGTATTAAAAAGATATATTCAATATTCTATATGTGATTACATACTTAGTGTGCATGGTCGTTGTTTGTTAGTAGCATCTATTTCATTTATTATACCTTATTTGTTGTATGATAAATGGATGGAAGAATCTTTTATGCGCTTATTTATAACTTGTGTTTTGACTTCTTTCTCTGTTATTATTACATGTCTTTATATAGGAATGAATGCGAATCTTCGTTCTAAACTTTGGCAAATCGTAAAAAATAGAATTGAAAAATAATGAATCGTACCTTTTTACTTTCTAATGGAATAGAGATTCCTGCTATTGGGATGGGAACTTATCCGTTGAATGGACAGATCCTTCTGAATGCAGTACATGATGCTTACAGTGTAGGATATCGATTATTTGACACAGCAGATAATTATTACAATGAAGAGGATTTTGGAGAAAGTTTGAGTGCGTTGTATAAAAATACGTCTGCACAGCGTGATGAACTGTTTCTTGTATCAAAATTGAGTGATGAATTGTACCGTCCAGGTACTTTAGGAGGTGGATTTAATAAAGGTGTCTATTTTTGGAAAAATTCTCCAGTTATGCAGGGCGAAAAAGCCGTGCATAAAGTTGTAAGACAGAAAATAGCAAATACATTAAGATCTCTTCATACAGATTATCTAGATCTTCTACTTATGCATTGGCCTTACCCTGATTATTTTGAAGAAATATGGTTTGAGATGGAAAATCTTTATAAAGAAGGTTTGGTAAAAGCTATTGGTGTGTGTAATTGCCGAGAGAGACATTTTGAGAAATTGCGCAAAAATTGTACGATATTTCCAATGGTTAATCAGTTTGAATCTTCTCCGTTGAATACCAAACAAGCCTTAGTTGATTACAGTAAGGCGAATGGAGTTCATGTTATGATCTATTCTCCTCTGATGAATCTCCGTTTAAAAACATCCGATGCATACGTTGAGTTTTTGCAGGAGCTTTCAAATAAATATCATAAAACAAAAGCTCAGATTGTACTTCGTTTTGATATACAACGTGACTTTACTCCAATTCCCAAATCAGCTCATAAGGAACGGTTACAAGCTAATATTGACATCTTTGATTTTGAGTTGGAAGAAGAGGAGATGAGACAATTATATAGTTTTAATGAAGATCGTCAAACCTTACCGGAATCAAAGTCATGCCCCGGATTATAGAACAGAATATGAGGAATTTAATAGAAAAAGCTTGTAATAAAGTGATTTGTCACACTGTATGGTATAGTCAATATTGGGACGGAGTTCAGAAATTTTGGTATCTGAATTGTTTTAATTTGGATGTAGTCAATTTAGGAAGCAATAGTGGTCTGTATGCTTTTGATTATAATGGACTGGATATTACAGGAATGAATTGGGCGGTTGGTCCTCAATCGTTGGTGCATGATTTCAATGTGTTAAAAAACTATTTTAGTTATATAAAAGAGGGTGGTATTGTGATTATTACTTTATGTCCTTTTTCTTCTTTAGTTTCACAATATTCCAAACAGCAGAATTTGAAATATTATACGTTTTTACATCCGGCAACGATTCTTGGTTTTGATGAGGTAGAGCGTGAGAAAGCACTAAGAATCAAACAGAATCCTATTCGGGAAATGCCTTGGCTTTGTATAAAACGCACATTGAAGGAGTTTTTGAAACATATTATTCATAAGCCTTATCCTAAGTGCGATATGGAAAAGAGTGCGATTACATTTCTCGAAGGATGGAAGAAGCTATTTGCTATTGTTGATTTAGATGCACCGCTGTCGGATAAGCTTCGTATGGAACAGGAAAATCGTACTCAGATATTGAGTGACCTTATTGATTTTTGTTTAGAACGAGAATTAAAGCCTGTATTAGTGATTCCACCGGTACATCCTTTGCTTGCTAAGAAACTAACAAAGAAATGTCGAGAGAATTATATATATTCTTTTGTACGAAAGGCGAATTCACAAAATGTTCCTTTTTTAGATTTTATGGATGACGCAGGATTTCAGCGTGATGAATTTTTTAGTAATGCATACTTTATGAGTAAGAAAGGAGCAAAAGCGTTTACAGAACAGGTGTTAAAGAAAATGAGTGTTATATGAAAATCGGAATATTAACACTTCCCTTGCATACCAATTACGGGGGCATTTTGCAAGCATATGCATTGCAAACTGTATTGGAACGCATGGGACATGAGGTTGTTGTTTTAGATAAATCTCCATATCATTATTTGCCCTTATGGAAGATGCCATTTTCCTATCCTAAACGAATATTAGAAAAGTATGTGTTAGGAAAAAAGTCTGTGAAGGTTTTTGCAGAACAATGGTATAATCGGACATATCCTATTATTAGTCAATATACACAGACGTTTATAGATACGTATATTCATCGGAAGGAAGTGAATGATTTAACAAAACTAGATGAAAAAGATTTTGATGCGTTAGTTGTAGGAAGTGATCAGATTTGGAGAGTTTGTTATTATTCTCAAATAGAGAATGCTTTTTTAGCCTTTACAGAAGGTTGGAAATATTTAAAAAGAATTGCTTATGCTCCATCGTTTGGTACGGATGTTTGGGAATATTCCCAAAAACAAACAGAAAAATGTAAATTGTTACTGCAAAAGTTTGATGCTGTTTCAGTGCGTGAATCTTCGGGTGTAGAATTATGTGCTAAAAATTTTGGGCGTGAAGCAATTCATGTATTGGATCCTACTTTGTTGTTGGATAGAGGAGATTATGAGCGGCTGATTAAACAATCAAAAGTACAGCATCATTCTAACATGCTATTGCAATATATATTAGATGAAGATAAAGAAAAGCAAGAATTAATAGAGTATATTATCAAAGAAAAGCAATTGAACATTGTTCGAGTTAATTCTAAAGTGGAAGATATAACAGCAAAATTAGAAGAACGTATTCAACCATATGTAGAACAATGGCTTTGTGGATTTTATGATGCTGATTTTGTAGTTACAGATTCTTTTCATGCTTGTGTTTTCTCTATTATATTTAATAAACCTTTTATTGTATGTGGTAATAAAAAGCGTGGATCTGCTCGTTTCCTTTCTTTATTATCTTCTTTTAATCTGTTAGATAGGTATATAACGGATGGAATTAATCTTTCTGAGGTCTTGGATAAAACAATAGATTGGAGTGAAATAAATAAGAAAAAGGAAAATCTGAAAAGTTTCTCATGGAGTTTTTTGAATCAGTCTTTGATTTATAAATAGTTGTATTATATGAATTTTACAGAACATCACTTTGTTCTTCTAACATGTAGATTGCTATTATTTATTATTGTTGTTTGTAACGCTTTTCATTTATCCAGTTTAAAAAGAACTGTTACTTTACTATCTTTTTTCCCTACAATTGCAGCATACACATTATATGCAGGTTTGAGATGGGGAAGGGGGATAGATTATAATCTTTACTATTGGCTTTATAAAGATATTAATGCAGGCATAGGCAGAGAAGATAATGAACCATTATTTGAATTACTCATTAAAATTTCTGGTTGGTTAGGGTTAGAGTGGAAGCATTTTGTGTTTTTTATGAGTTTTTTTCTCATTTTCTCAGGTTGTTTTTTTTTAAGGAATTTCCGAAAAGAATCAGTGCTTTTATTGCCTTTTTTTGTATTTAATCTCAGTTTAGCAGAAACATTGATGCGTTGGTATTTAGGTTTTTCATTTATTTTGATAGGATTATATTTTTTATTGCAAAATAAGCAAAGATTTTTTTGGGTATTTTCGCTGTTGGGTTTTCTTGTGCATTATGGATTGGCTATAGATATTTTAGGCTTTTATTTAATATGGATATTTTCTAGAAAATATGTAATGAAACCTACCGTTGCCCTTATAATATATATTGGTATATTCTTTCTGTTTACTCCTCAATTTATGAGTTATTTTGCAGATTTTATACAGAATGTGAATTTGGGTACACGTTTTTTAATGTATCAGAATAATGCAGAAGCATGGTTGGTAGGCGATGCTAATGATGAGGTGCGTGGACAATTGTCAATGACAAATCTTATATCTACAATCTATCTAATTTGTATTGGTTATTCTTGTTATGTGAAGAATAAAACCCCTGTTTTAGCATGTTTATTTAGTTGGGCATTAATCGGGTGGATTTTTCGTCCAGCTGCCGTTCAAATTGAAATTGCAATGAGAATTCATGCTTTATTTTTATTGATGGGAAGTTTATATTCTGCTTATATGTGTTATGATATTTTATTAAGAAAAAGAAGTCTGTATAGTTCTACAATTCGTTTTTTTACTGTCTTGTTTGTTTTATATAATATTTATTCTTTGGTTATGAGTCCTGTTTTTAACGTGAGTGAATCTGAAACTTATTTTATATGGGATGCGGCAGGAAGAGCTGTGTTACATTGATTTTTTATAGTTTAAATATGATTTCTGTAGTAATACCTTTATATAACAAAGAAAAATCGATAGAAAATACAATAAAATCTGTATTGGCACAAAGTTACTCCAACTTTGAAATAGTGGTAATAGATGATGGCTCAACAGATGAGAGTGCTATGGTTGTACATAATATATCCGATACTCGTATTAGATATATTTATCAAAAGAACCAAGGTGTATCAGCTGCAAGAAATAGAGGAGTTTCGGAGTCTAAAGGTGAATGGATTTTCTTTCTTGATGCAGATGATATGATATATCCAGATTGTTTAGATTACTTGATGATCTTATCACAAAATTATAATACGTTGATATCTTCTGCTAATTTTTATGTAACAAGAAAAGGGTGTTTACAACCATATTCATGTAAGAAGTTTGAAGGTATTATCAAGAATAACTTAAAAAGCTATTTAGACAATATACTCTTTTTACGTACAGGAAATACATTGATAAATAGGAGTATAATACTGAATCATAGATTTAATACCTCTTATCAGCGTTTTGAAGATTTTGAATTTTTCTATTATTTATATTGTAATTTTAAAATAGCCTATTCAAGCAAAATAGTATTTGAATATTTGCCGGGTAACATAATGTTGAGTAAACCACAAAAGGATTTATCTAAAGATTATATGTGCAATTTACAATATGATAAGAATTCAAATATATGGCAGAAATTAGTATTTGGTTATTGTTTAAGTCAAGCTATTTTAGATTATCCTCAAATTCGTTCTTTCTATGTAAGAAAATTTGGTTGGCGTATAATTTTTGGTATTCTTTTTAAAATATACATTCGTTTACATCGTTAATATATTGGGCAATGTTTAGAATTTTATGTTCTATTAGAAGGCATCTCTTTATTTTGTGGAATCGTTATATGTTGCGTTATAATCATATCTATTATGGAAAAAATTGTATGATCTTTGATGCTTGTTATATAAGAAATGAAGGGACTGCAATCATTGGTAATGATTTCTTGTTGACTTCGGACGGAGGTTATAATCCTTTAGCTAGAAATTTAAAAGCTGCTTTGGTTGTTAATAGGGGGGCTAGCGTAATTATTGGTAATCGAGTACATTGCTCTTCAGTATGTATTTGGGCTAGAAAACAAATATGTATAGGTGATAATGTAAAGATTGGGGCAGGTACTATATTCATAGACAGCAATGCTCATTCTTTAAGTTATGAAGAGAGGAGAGATGATGTCTTAGATGCTCGGAATGCTGTTTCAAAAGCAATTGTTGTAGGAAATGATGTTTTGATAGGTACTATGTGTATCATATTAAAGGGGGTTCATATTGGTGAACGTTCTGTGATTGGTGCAGGAAGTGTTGTCACTCAAGATATACCTGCTGACAGTATAGCAGCAGGTAATCCTTGTAGAGTTATTAAAACCATTAAAAAAGACTAGAATTATGTATGTTGTTTATGTTGGTGGGGGATTAGCCAATAAAATGTTTCAATGTGCTTTTGCTTTGCAATTATTTCAGAAAGGATATGATGTCATGATTGATGACAAATCTTTCATTTCAGAATTTGAGCATGATAAAATAAGTATTCAGCTCATATTTCCTAATTTGAAAGTTTCACATATGCCCAAAGACAAATATCATTATGGAGGTGGAAATACATTATTTCATAAGTTAATGAGGCGTATTCCTTTATTGACAGGAGAAAGGTATTATATTGATCATAGTCATGTTTATTCAAAAGATTTTCTTGATAAAATAGTAAAACCTGGATATATAATAGGGCCTTTTCAGAATGAACGATATTTCCTTTATGCGAAAGATTTAGTTGCAGATTCTTTTAGATTTGCTCCTTTTCAAGATGAAAAAAATCAGGAAATATCAAGATTGTTGGCAAAAGAAAATTCTGTATGCATACATGTTCGAAAAGGAGATGGATATGCTACATGGAAAGAATTTCAGGGGACATGTCCTGTTGAGTATTATAGTACAGCTGTAAAGTATATAAAGAACAATGTATCTTCACCTCGTTTCTTTGTTTTTACAGATTCTCCCGAATGGGTAAAGATGAATATGAATTGGTTGGATTATGAACTTATTGATTGGAATCCCACTTATGGATGGGGAAATCATTTTGATATGCAATTAATGAGTTTATGTAAACACAATATTATTGCGAATAGTACATATAGCTGGTGGGGAGCTTGGTTGAACACAAATCCGGACAAGATTGTGATAGCTCCATCTATGTGGTTTAATTTAGATTCTCGAATAAAAGTTCAAACAGATATAGTACCTCCTACTTGGGTGAAGTTATGAAACAAGAAAGAATAAATGTCGTCTGTAATCTAGACGATGGATACAGTGCTTATTGTGGTACAATGTTGACTTCTTTATTTGAAAATAATTCAAATCTAGAAATTGTTGTATATTTAGTTACAGATTATATAAGTGAGAAAAATAAGCATCTGTTCAGTCAATTAGTAGAAAAATACAAGCAGACAATTTTTTACATAGAAGTAGATAAATCTTTTTTTACAGGATTACCATACGGAGGTAAATTTTCTAATATTTCTTTAGCTGCTTATTATCGTCTTCTTATCCCTCAAGTTTTGCCCAAGAATATTGGTAAAGTATTGTATTTGGATTGTGATATTATTATTAGTGGTGATATACGTAATCTATGGGGTTATAACTTAGAGGGTTATAGTATTGCTGCATTAGAAGATAGACCAGATATTGCAGGGGAAGCTGTAAAACGTTTGTGTTATCCTGAATCTGATTCGTATTTCAATTCTGGTGTCCTTTTAATGAATTTACAAAGATTGAATCAGAATGAATTTACCCAAAAAGCTCTAAGTTATATGAATCAATATCGTGATCGTATATTATTTCATGATCAAGATGTTTTAAATGCTTTATTACATGATGATAAGAAGTTTTTTTCTTTAGAATATAATATGATGGAATGTTTTTTAATGAAAGATCCAATAATTCCGATGCGGTATAAAGAACAATTGTCTAAGGTTATATATAGACCTATAATAATCCATTATACTGGAGCCGTGAAACCTTGGCATGTAGAATGTCAACATCCTTACAAAAGTAAATATGAATATTATCATAATATTAGCCCTTGGTCACATGTGATGCCTGTTCGGAAATATAAAGGAGTGAAAGCTCAGACTTTCTTCTTGGTAAAAGGTTTGATAAAAAACATATTGTCTTTATTTGGAAATGGTCAGTACGTTTATCGTAAAATGTGATGAGTATATCATATAAAACTAAAATTATTCAATATGCGAATCGGAATTGATGCTCATTTTCTGTCAAAGATTTCTCAAGGGACAGGGACTTATTCTTATCAGTTGATAACCTCTTTAATTAAGCAGGTAACCGAAGATAAGCTTGTTTTGTTGAATAAGGATAATATCGTGGAGAAATGGAATAATGTATCTTGTTTGGAATGGGGAAAATTGACTTCTAATTATACCCCTTATAATGTTTTGTGGGGATATAATAATATAGTTCGTAAAAAGCATCTGGATATTATTCATAGCAATTATTTAGGGCCTATATTTCCATCTAAAGCCGCTAATATTATAACAGTGCATGACATATTATTTAAATCTCATTCTCAATTCTTTCCAAAAAAGTTACGATGGGGAGTTGATATTTTAACAGCTTCAAGTTTTAGGATGGCTGATACAATAATAGCTGTATCTGAATTTACGAAATCACAACTTTTACATTATTATCCATTTGTGAAAGATAAAGTTCAGGTAGTATATGAAGCTGCCTCTAAGGATTTTTATCCATTAAAGGATATGAGAGTGGATATATTAAATAGTGAATTGGGTATTCAGAAACCTTATATTCTTTTTGTTGGTCGTTTGGCTCCTATGAAAAATATTGATTCATTAGTAACTTACTATTTGAAAAATGATAAAATTCAAAAAGAATATGATCTGGTTTTGGTAGGCAAGTTTGATGACTCATTTCCCAATCAACAGCTGAAGCGAAAAATATACTCAATTTCTAAAATTAAATTATTAAGTGGCATTGATAATCAAATGTTGAATATTTTATATAATAATGCAACATTGTTTTATTTTGTAAGTAATGGGGAAGGATTTGGATTACCTATTTTAGAAGCAATGTCTACAGGGTGTCCGGTACTAACATCCAATACAACAGCTTGTGATGAAATAGCTGGTAATGCTGCTTTTAAAGTTTCCCCAAATTCTTATAATGAAATATCAGATGCTATTGATATGTTATTAGGTAATACTTCATTAAGAGAACAACTATCTCAAGAAGGGATAAAACATGCACAGAATTACTCATGGTACAATTGTGCTCAGCAAACATTAGATATCTATCATTCTTATTTATAGTCTTGTTTGATATATCTTAATTTTCCTTTCCTCCCTCCCTCTACATATAATACTTTTTATATAAATAATTTTCTCCTTTAGTTTTATGAAAGTAATAAATCTTTTAGGGCATGATTTTGATCGTGCCTGCAATTCACTTGCTCAAAAAGTAAGCGAACAGTATATGCCCGACCTGATAATTGGTGTTTTGACAGGCGGAGGGTATATAGCTCGAAAAGTCCATGATGCTCTTCCTGGTCAGCTGAATCGTAGATATATAGAGGTGAAGATACAGCGAATGACAACAAAGAAAAAGGATTCAGGATTAGTATCATTTTTATTGAAATATAGTCCGACTTTTCTATTGAATAAATTGAGAATCTTAGAATCTATAGTTTTAGAGCGCTATGCTCGGAAGCATAATCCAAAGAGAGAAGGAAATATTAATTTAGAACAAGATATAGATACTTATTTGAGGGAATCTCCCAAGAAAATATTAATAGTAGATGATGCTATTGATTCGGGAGCAACTATTGAGTTGATTCATAAATATTTGTCAGTGAATTATCCTTTATCTGAAGTAAAGATTGCAGTGATTACTGTGACAACTCTTAATCCATTGATAGATGCAGATTTTTATTTATATCATAATCGGATATTAGTTCGTTTTCCATGGTCGAAGGATGTAAAAATATGAGAAAAGGAGTTGTAGTGGATCTGGATGGAACTTTGTTACAGACCAATACATTCAAAGATTATATTCTTTTTGTTGGTAATGAAACACTACGACAATGTCAATTTCACATTGCAATACTTCTTTTGGGGTGGGTGTTATGTCGCAAATTCAGATTGATATCTCATGAAACTATGAAATATCGGATCTTGCGAACAACTCAATCGTTTATGATAGAATCCCGGTTGCAAAATTTTGTTTTTAAAATTAGAAAGAAACAGAATACGGAGGTTGTTAGATTATGTCAAAAATTCAAACAGAGTGGGTATTATATATTGTTGTCGACTGCTGCCCCAGAAAGCTATGTTCGATTATTGTTTTCTGATTTTCGGTTTGATGCTTATTGTGCATCTCCACTTCCTCAAAGGGGGAGACTATGGAAAGAAAATGTGCGAGAGCAGAAACGGAATAACACATTGGCCTTGTTGCAAAGAGAGAATGTTTTGTTAGAAGTCATGATAACAGATCATTACGATGATCTTCCATTGCTGAGAGAGAGAAAAAAGCGGAATATATTGGTTGCTCCAACTGCTAAAACAATAGAAAAGTTATCTCAATTGAATATCAATTACGAAATAATAAAATAATCTTATGAATTACTTTATCACAGGTGGTTCCGGTTTTATCGGTTCGCATCTTACTAAGCTATTGTCCGAACTTTATCCGGATCGGACGATTTATAATTTGGATATTGTGAAGCCAGGGACTCCATTACCAACCGTAAAAGACTATAAATCACCCTTAAAAGAAGGTGAAAAATTGAAGTCTAAATTTATTTATTGTGATGTGCGCAAACCGATAGAACTGGATGTTCCGATTACAGAAGATGATATCATCTTTAATTTTGCTGCGGTACATCGTACTCCAGGTCATCCTGATTATGAATATTTCGAAACCAATATTCGTGGAGCTGAAAATGTATGTGCCTTTGCAGAAAAGCATGGTATAAGAAAAATAGTATTTACTTCTTCTATTGCTCCTTATGGTGCAGCTGAGGAACTGAAGGAGGAAACAACTCTTCCTACTCCAAATACTCCTTATGGTATATCTAAACTGATAGCAGAGAAAATTCACACAACTTGGCAAGCTCGTAATGAAAAAGAGCGTCAATTAACTATATTGCGTCCCGGGGTAGTATTCGGAAAGGGTGAAAATGGAAATTTTACCCGTCTTTACTGGGCTATCAGAGGATATAAATTTGCTTATCCGGGTCGTAAGGATACTATCAAAGCTTGTATTTATGTAAAGGAACTGGTCCGCTTTATGCTTTATCGTTTGGAGCATCATGAAGAGGGAGTGGAGTTATATAATTGTTGTTTTGAACCTGCATATACAATTCAGCATATTGTGGAGTCTATGAAAAAAATAACAGGATTATCTGTATCTGTAATGGATATTCCAAATTGGCTTATTATGCCGGCTGCAACGATAATTGGTGCATTGGGAGCTCCTATGGGGATTTGTCCAGCACGTGTCAAAAAACTCCAAATATCAACTAATATTTGTGGCAAAAAATTGAAGGATTCGGGCTATCAGTTTAAGTGGACGTTTGAAGAGGCTTTGAATGACTGGTTTGAAGATAATGATAGGAAATGGTTGAAATGATGTTCATTTTATAAAGGGTTTATTATCAAAATTTTAATAAAAAATTAATATCAATAGAAAGAAAATAGGATTTGATATTTTTAATAAAATTACCAGAAATGTGACATCTCTAGGAATGTCTTAAAATTGAAGATGAAGTAAAAGCTAGTAATGGGTTTTATAAGATTTGTTCCGTTATTTAAATCCACGTTGTGGGGTGGTAACAGGTTACAGTTATATAAAAATTGTCCCCAGGACATAAAAACGGTAGGTGAGAGTTGGGAACTGTCGGGTGTTCCGGGAAGTGAGTCGGTGGTGTCTGAAGGTTGCTATCAAGGGCGTACTCTTTCGTCGCTGATTGATGAGATGAAAGGAGAACTGGTTGGTAAGGATAATTACCTTCGTTTTGGTAACCGCTTTCCTTTATTGATTAAGTTTATTGATGCCCGTCAGGATCTTTCCATACAGGTGCATCCGAAAGATGAGATGGCACGTATGCGTCATCACTGTCCCGGAAAGAATGAAATGTGGTATGTAATAGATGCAGTTCCGGGAGCCAGACTATGTTCAGGATGGTTGGGTAAGATGACTCCGGAAGAGTATGAAAAACGGGTTGCAGACAATACGATAGAGGAGGTATTGCGATGGCATGAGGTGCATCCGGGTGATGTATTTAATATTCCGGCAGGCCGTGTGCATAGTATCGGTGCCGGAATTCTGCTTGCCGAGATTCAGCAGACATCGGATATTACTTATCGTATTTATGATTATAACCGACGGGATGCTGATGGTAACTTGAGAGAATTGCATACGGAATTGGCAAAGGATGCGATTGACTATGGTGAGGTGGATAACTATAGAGTGCAGTATATCTCTAATTTAAATGAACCGGTGGAACTGGTAAGTACACCGTATTATCATACTTCATTGTATGATTTGACAGAGGTGATGACATGTGATTATTCGGAATTGGATTCATTTGTAATCTATATATGCGTATCTGGAAAGGCTACATTGCGAGACGAAAATGGTAATATATCAGTGATATCGCGAGGTGAAACGATACTGATACCGGCAAAAACCAATGAGGTGAGGATTGAGCCGGAAGGTGATATAAAATTATTGGAATCTTGGGTATGAATGTTATTATATACTAGACGAATTAGAAGATATTAAGCATTAAAAAACGTGTATCTATTACGAAACAATACCCTCCATTCCCGGAACATGAATGCCGGAATGGAGGGATTTTTTGTATCATAAAAGAAAGAAATTTATAAAAACATTATACAGTATGATTTTTTTTATTAAATTCAAACTTTGAAAATTGAAATTCAGATGCATGAGGTTATGAATCACTGAAATAAGTGAACTTATTTAGTAGTAGCATGACCGCTGGAGAATGGAATATTTATTTACTTATATTGGAAATAATTGGAATAGTAAAGTCTCAATATTGTAATGTGATAGGCCTATGGAAGGAAAAAAATCGGATTTGGATGAATTGGAAATGCTGGAATTGAAGAAAAGGGTTCTGGCAAGGCTGGAGATGACGACGGACGTGGTGAAGCTGGAACAGTGCATGTCTGTCTTGTGTGGTATGGAGATTCCGGTATGGTATTCGGACGGGGAGTTACTGGATGAACTGCATATGGCGGAGAAGGAAGAATTTGTGAAACATGAACAGGTTTTAAAGTATTTTGCAGAATGGGATTACGTGAGATAATGTGGAGCCAGAGGGCTATGAAAGGATACAAGCGGGTGCTGTGGTGGCTGGATATAACGGGGGGAAACAGCCGGGCAGATAATTTCTACAGGGAGATGATGAGAGCGGTGGAGATGCTCTCGGCAACACCGGAGAAGGGAACGCTTAACGTGCTTTTCAGTACGCCGAGAAGACGGTATTACGGCTACGTAGTAGGAAGGTATGAGGTGGTATATCGCTATACGCAGTCTGCCCTGTATGTGCTGGGCATACGCTCGACGATGACAAGGGAATATCAGGAGACTTAGCTATGGAAGTGAAGAATGGTAATAGTGATATTCCTTCTGTTGGAGACAATGAAGGCATAGATGTTTTTTATGAGCTGTTACAACTGGGGATAGGTACCAGAATGTCTCTGGAGCGGAAAATGCCTTTACCGGAAAGCATGTGGACAGATATAATGGGCATGGCACGGAAACAGGCTGTAGTGGGAATACTGATGGATGGAATCATGAAGTTGCCTGCATGTTTGATGCCGCCATCTGCTGTACGACAAAGGGGGATACAGTTGTTGCTGAAGATAGAAGCGATGAATAGACGGTTGAACCGGGAAACGGTAATGGTGGATGAATACTTGCGGAAGGATGGGTATGAATGTACTATATTGAAAGGGCAGGGGTTGGCACGCTATTATGTCAATCCGCTACACCGGATGCCGGGAGATATTGATGTCTGGCCGGATGCGGAGCCGGATGAATTGCGCGAATACGGAAGTCGTAAATTTCCGGAGAAGGAATGGACCATGCACCATACGCATATGCCGATATTGGAGGATACGGATGTGGAACTTCATTTTCAGCCTTCATATATGAATTGTCCGATAACAAACAGACGGTTACTGGACTTTTGCCGGATGCATAGAAACAGGTGTGCTTCGAACAAAGTAATGCTGGAAGGGAATGTAAAGACGGTTGCAGTGGCAACGGATGCTTTTAACAGGGTTTATGTGTTGCAGCATATTATGAGGCATTTGTTTGGAGGTGGTATCGGATTGCGCCAGATGATGGATTATTGCATGGTGTTGAGAAAGGGGATGACGGAAGTAGAGAAGAAAGAAACGCTGGATGTTATTGACAGACTGAACATGAGGAATTTTGCGGGGGCTGTGATGTATGTATTGCAAAGGGTGTTTGCAATGGAGGATATTTTTCTGCTTTGTGCTCCTGACAGGAGAAAGGGTATACTGCTGTTACGGGAAATCATGGAAGGTGGAAACTTCGGTTTTTATGATAAACGGGAGACTGCACGCAATTTACCCGGAAAAGTGAAGAAACGGGTACGTAATTTTTTCCGCACGGTAAGTCTGGCTCCGGCAGAGGCTGTATGGAACTTTTTCTTTGTTATTGTGTTTTTCTTCAAAAGAAGATGGTACAGGTACAAATCGGTATTGGGACTCTGAGAATATGATTTGTACCTGTAAATGTATGTGATGAATTAATAGGCATTTTTCTCTCCTTTGAATACATTGGCTATTGTTCTGTAAATAATATACAGGTCGAGTCCGAAACTCCAGTGTTCGATGTAGTAAATGTCGCCCTTGATACGGCCTTCCATCTGATAGAGCTCCTTGGTCTCCCCACGGAATCCGGTTACTTGGCTCCAACCGGTGATGCCGGGCTTTACGAAATGGCGTACCATGTATTTGTTGATGAGCTGTGAATATTCTTCGGTGTGCTTGAGCATGTGAGGACGAGGACCTACGATGCTCATGTCGCCCAATAATACGTTGATAAACTGGGGAAGCTCGTCGATATTGGTCTTGCGCATGATGTTTCCCCATTTGGTCTTACGCGGGTCATTCTTGGTGGCCTGAAGGGTATCGGCATCCTTGTTGACTTTCATGCTGCGGAACTTGTAGCAGTAGAATTCCTTGTCGTTAAGTCCGTTGCGCTTCTGACGGAAGAAAATAGGACCGGGCATGGTTATTTTGGTAACAATGGCTACGATAATAAATATGATGGGGAACAGGGTGCAGAGGAACAGCAGTGAGAACGCAATGTCGAATGCACGCTTGAGAATACGGTTCTCGTACAGATCGAGGGGATTGCGGAGAAGACTCAATACCGGCACATTGCCGTACATCTGGAGGTGTACGTTGTTATGAAGGTAGTTGCGTACATTGGGAACGCTGTAAAAACGTACCAGATGATTACTGCAGTAATCAATTATAGGAACAATGACATCGCGCTGGCGGGAAGGAAGACAGCAGAACAGTTGCTGAATCTGAGGATTTTTTTTCAGATATTCAATGACTTCTTCCGGCTTCCCTAAATATGGGCATTGTTTCGGAAACCTGGGATTGGGTTCATTGTCGAAATATCCATATACTTTATAGGCGGTCGGACTGTCGTCAGTCAGCTCGTGATAAAGTTCTTCATTGTTGCTTGTGCTTCCTACGAGCACTACGTGGTGCTGGTGCTTTTCTTCCATGCGATGCCAATATACAAATCTGCGGAAAATAAGCCGGTATATGGAACAGATAACAAAGAATGTCAGTAGAAACAGAATGAACCGGGGAAGGAATGAAATGCTGCCCAAATCAATATATAATACAATGGTACCGAGTATACCGCAGAATAGCGTATTACGTAATACGCGCAGAACAATCTGGTATCGGCGTACTTTGCGCATGTGGAGAATAACACCATTACGCTGCGTACAGATAATATAAACCAGACTGATTAACAAATCCACATGAAGAAAACGGTTATGAAGGATGATACTGTTACCGGGAAACAGATTTAAATAATTGAAAATATAAAGTAAAATATTGCAGAGAATTAAATCTCCCAGTAATACAGTAGCTTTAATTGGACGATTAAAACGGTAGATCTGCGTTTCCATATCAAGTTTATTAGTATAATAAGCAAAGATAATTCTTTTTTTATAAATTGAGAATATATTGATATGAAATATCAAAATATTTAAAAATGGAAAATGGGGGATGAATGGATGTTTTTTGTGGGTTATAGGGAATAACTTTTAGGTATGGCTGATATTTATGATATAAAAATGTTAATAATATATATAGTGTGGGAAATACAATACTAGCAATTTGATATAAAAATCCATATGATAAAAGAATGAGGGGAATGACTTGTTAATGTTTGATATATGAAATGATTGGACTGGCTTTTCAAAATGTAAAATAATATGCTTGCTGCTTTTCTGTAAGAACAAACTTGGAAAAAATGGACTGTTGTAAAAATGTCTTGTGTGTAGTATTTTTGCAATTGTAATTGTTACAATTATTTATTTGTTTAAATTTTAAGGTAAAAGTAATCATTTAAAGAAGCGACATGAAGAAATTTTTTTTGGGCTTGTTTTTTTGCGGGTTAATGGTGACTGCCTGTTCGGATGAGGACAAGGATATGTTGCCTGGCGGAGAAACAACGAGTGCAATTATTAAGTTGGGTGCCGTGGATTATGAAAATGAGACGACTCGTTCGGTGGCACAGGATAACGATGTTTATGACCGGGTGGATTTTTATATTATGGATGAAAATGGTGAGCCGGTACGGGGAATCAAGAGTTATTACATTCCTGAAACTGCAGAGATTGTAACTGAAGGATTGCAGAAAGGTAAATATACCTTGCTGGTGCTGGGAGTGAAAGGTGATATCTCGGAAGATGGAGTTGTAATAAACAAACTGGAGAGAATATCGGATGTATGGCTCAGTTTCCCGGAAGAACCGGGTAAACCCTTGAGTGCTGACTATTATTACTCAAAAACACCTTTTGAAGTGGTGTCGAAGAAAACTGCTGAAGGATATATAGAAGAGGTGTTGCTGGATAAGGAGGTCAAGCAGAAGAGAATAATGGGAAAGGTCAGCTTTGACTTTGACTATAACAACAGGTATGTGAGAACGGCAATGACCGACAAGGCTGTAAGAATGTCTCATAAGGGATTTTATACGAACTTCTCGGCAGACAGCATCTTCTCTGGTAAAGGTATGGAAGGTGAGTGGGTATTGGAACTGAACTCAACGAATGAATACAGAATGTTGCCGGCACCAGAACTGGCCGTCTTACAGGGAAATCTGGAAATGAAGAGCCGCTCATACAGAGGATATGAAATAAGTCAGGATTATGACTTTGGTGTGGAGAAGGTAGAACCTAACAGAATAAGCCGCGTAAAGATTGACGTGAAGCATCCGGATGATAACCTGGGAGTGATTTTTATGACCAGAACGGCGTATGATGAAGGGGCTTACGGAAAGATATTGCAGGATGGAGAACCGAAAGAGGTGTATACCGACGGTAACCAGAGACGGTTCAATACTGCGGAACCCTTACAGGTGAAGGTGACTGACAACGGGCAGCTGATGGTGAGATTTTACTCGCCGAGGGTGGTTACAGGAATGATGGTGAAAGCGAAGATTCCGGCTGTTTCACAGGAATATCTTGATTTTGCCTATTTTGACTCTATTCCTGCTTTTGCCGATGTGTTTGTGAATATACCGGTATTTGAAAAAGGTAGAGTGTTCAGAACGGAATCGGGGAAAATGATCGAAGTTCAGAAACTGACTGTAGAGCAAATGAAGAATGCTGAGTTTAAACTGGAATCGGAAGATGAATACTGGAAAAAGCTGAAACAAATCATACACGGATGGAGTATCGGATTCGGACTTTATGGAGGTGACCCGGACAGACCGGATGGAGGGCCGGTAGGAAACTGGATGGGTATCAGACCGGTACACTGTAGAGAGGTGGTGGCGTTCTTTCTCAACTTTACATTCATGATTGATATGCCGGAACATGAGGAAATTCTCCGGGCTAACGAAGACAGACTGTATGGAAACGGGGGTGTGAACGACAAGGTAACTGCTGAAACTGTTTTGGCGCAGATGAGACAGTCAAGAACACTGAGTGTAGGATTAGTGTATCCGGGTAATGGGGTACTGGGTCTGGGAGGAGGCAGTGCGTATGGAGCTTACCAACAGGCTTATCTGCAACATTATTTCAATACGTATTCATGCGAAATCATGTTTCATGAGCTGGGACATGTAATGGGGTATAACCATTCAAGTTCGTTTACGTACGGACCGTGGGCACAGGAGCTGATGAATAACTTTTATGTGAATAATCTGAGTAAGATGCCGATTGATTCACCAAATTATCTGGATAGTAAAAACAATCCGAATTTGTATTAGACTGCTGGTAAGGACAGAAGCGTGTAACTGAAATGTTTTATATGCTTTTGCCTGGAGCTACTGGTGTAGGAATTTTATTGGGATGCCGGTAAGATATTGCAAACCAGAGGAGATAAAGGTATAATTGAGATTACGGTTTGATAAAAAATGACTGATATGAAAACATTGAAAAAATATATATATTGTTTGGTTGCATTGGTGCTGACTGCGGCGTGTGAAAACGACAAGGAGGCATTTGATGTAAATAATGGAACTGTGGCCGTGAACTTTGCGGCAACAAGACTGGCCGGGGATGCCAACGGACAACCGGATGCCACCATCAATGTGGTGAACGGATACCGTTTTGACAACGGAGTGCTGAAAGAAATCTATGACGGAGTGAAAACGGATGCTTCGGGAAATGGTGTGGTAAAACTGTCAGAAAGAAAAGGTACGGTTTATTTTGTTGCGAACCATAGTCAGAATGCCGACTGGAAGACTGAAGTGACTACTCTGGATGAGTTTACCAAGGAACTGGTTGACGGCAATGAATGGAAAACGGACAATCTTCCGATGACCGGAATGCTGAATCTGGAAGGTATAGGATATGAAGCGGCTGTCAGCATGAAAAGAGCGGTGGCGAGACTGGATGTGGATGCTTCTGCTTATGGAGTGGAAGTGTATGATGTAACGGTAAGCAAGCTGGCTGACAGAGGTTTCTTGTGGGAACAGAGCGGAATTGCTACTCCGGAAACCGCACAGAAGAATGACTGGAGCACATCTTTTGAAACTCCGCTGAAAAACGTAAAGCAGACATTGCTGTATATGAGTGAACAGCAGAACAGTGGACTGGCTGTAGTGGTGAATGTTGCTTTCGGTGGCGGTATGCATGAACTGACTGCAAAACTGCCGGAACAGATAAAGAGAAATACGGTGTATACGCTGAAGGTAAACGGAAAAGGCGGAAAGGTGCAGTTGAGTGTAACGGAAGATGACTGGGATGAAGGTGTGCAGAGCGATGCTGTGGAGAACATGAAGGGACTGGTGGATGTGGATGCTTCGCAACTGACTGACGGAGTAAGAGTGAATGACCGCAGAGACACTGTCTTCGTATCGCACAGAGAAAATGTTTTCAGACTGGCCTTACTGGCAGAAAATGGTGCGGAGGTACAGGTAGAGGGAATGGCAGAAGGTGTGGAAGTGTCTGTAGAAAACATGGCAACAAGAACTCTGCAGAAAGTGGCGAATGTAAATGTGAGTTCTGAATTCAAGGTGCCCGGACGGTTGAACGGAAGAGAATATGTGTTGCTGAAAGTATATAAGGATGCTGTGCTGAAAGGAAATGTGGTCGTAGTGTTTGAACCGAATCCTTTATTGCTTGAGGGATTGATCTCTATCGATAAGGATGGTGTGTGTGACCTGGGTAAATATGTGGATGGCGAGATTGGACGTATCACAGTGCCTGAAGGTAAGAAAATGAGTATCGAAATAGATGAAGGTGAAGACTTGTGGGCTAAGGTGGTGAATTCTGAAGAAGAAAGTAACCAGTACAGAGTGCTGGCCGGATGGAAACCGAATGACCCGAAGGCTGATGGAAGAACGCAACAGGCTTATCTGATTGTTTCGAACAATGACGGAACCGATGTGGAGAAGTATACCATAAAGAGAAGGAATTGGGGACTGCCGGTAGTGAATATAAACGGTACATGGTGGTGCAAGTATAATCTGCGCGGTAATGTGAAAAGCTTTGAAGACCAGGTGTCGATAAACGATGATGTGAATGTGATTGGCGGTGATGTAAGAAGTTACATGGAGACATGTGGGGATGATGAGTTCAGAAATCTGCTGGGTGACCAGTATCAGGGAGGTAATGTGAATGCACTGAAGCTTGCTTGTGAGGACGGAGCTTTCTATTATGAAGGATTTGCTACGAGTGCTACTGATTTTACTAACTTGGCTGCGGATGCGATGACTCCCGACGGCTACAGACTGCCTACTTATGATGACTACCGCTTCTTCACATGGGGCAATAACTCGAACATGGGGTATGGACAAGAGGAATTTACAAATGCTACCAAACAACGTTTGGGAGTATATACAGGAGAAAAGACTGTAATGATGGGAGATGTAGAATATGGACCGGTATTGTATTCAGAGTTTACTTATGAAGGAGCAAAAGTGGTATTTTGTGGACTGGGACATCAATGGGATGCTACACAGGGAAATGTCTCTAAGCAGAATGTGATACTGGCAACGTATGGACGTACGGGAAGTTCATGGAATATTGAAGGGTATCCAAAGTCGGATGGTAGAGGAAACTGGTATAAATATGGCAGCCAGAATTCAACCAAGACACGAACCATACGATGCGTAAAGGCAAATGTGGAGTATATGTATAATTGATAGAAATGCTTGATTGGCTTATGAAAGATATGAAACATTATATATTGGGACTATTCACATTGGTGGCTGGACTGGTGACAGGTTCATGTTCGGATGATGTGAAAGAGCAGTTGACAGAAGGGAAAAGAACGGTACAGACACGACTGGCCGGATATGTTGTCGGTGGTAATGATGCTACCTTGTCGGAGGAAAATGTCATAACAGATGTGAAAGCCTGTCTGTTTGAAGAAGGAGTACTTTCCAGAGTTTATGATAACCTGGCCGGAAATAACGGTTCTTATGATTTGATAGTGGATGGTAACTATGGTAACTTGTATGTGTTGGCCAATACTGAAGGATTGCTGGATTGGGACAATATGGTTGTTGGAAAAACCATGGAAAGCGAATGGATGGTGCAAACCGTATCCATGAGGGATGACAAGACATCCATGTTCTTTACCGGAAAGGTAGCGATAGAAAAACAATCGGCTAATGTTCCGGTGGAAATGACGCTGATACGTGGAGTGGCCAGAGTGGATATTTCTGTGAAACATGATGGTATATCGGTAAATTCTCTGACCTTGAAGAATGTTGCCGGAAATGGATATCTGCTTCCGCAGGAAACTGTAAAATCTCCGGAAGGAACTAAAAAGGATATTGTGAGGACCTGGACAGAACCTTTGACCGGGAATACTGCAGGGGTAATGTATATGTATGAACAACAGAATGCTGAACTGACTGTGGAACTGAATGTGACTGTAGCCGGAGTGGCACGTAAGATGACTGCAAAATTGCCGGCACAGATAAAGAGAAATGCGGTGTATACGTTAGATTTGGGTGGTGACGGCAGTAATTTGAATCTGACTGTCAGTGTGGATGAATGGGATTATGACGATGATACGGTGGTAAGTCCTGATTTCGGTGATAAGATTACGGTAGACGTAGACCGTTCGGAACTGCCTGAAGGGGTTATATTGGGAACTTCAGACAATCAGCTGGTGATGGACTACAGACCGAATGAATTCGTGTTGGCTCTGGACTGTAATGATCAGCTTGAAGTAAACAGCGTGTCACAGCTTCCGCTGGAGATTACTGCCTTGCCGGAAGGGAAAAATCTGTTTCTGGTAAAGAAAAGACTTATGGCTGTGGGATATGAACAAATGGAGGGTTCTGTCACTTTCAAGAGAAAAGGTCTGAGCAATGCATATCGTGAAGATGAGATAACGCTGGTGCTGACGGCTAATCCGACGCAGATAGAAGGAAATCTGCATTTTGATGAGACCAATTATCTGTGTGACCTGGGCGATTATGTTGACGGCGAGTATGCAGTGTTCCGTTTGGCACAAGGCAAAAAGATAACTGTGGAGTTTGATAACGGAGAGGATGAATGGATGGCTGTGCGTGAGAAGAGTGACGAGGCTGGAGCTTATCGTATATTGGGCGGTTGGAAACCGAATGACCCTAAGGCTGACGGACGTGAGCAGAAAGCCAGAATTGTAATATGTGATGCTGATACTGAAGCCAATCGTGAGGAATATACGGTGGTAAGACGGAATTATGGACTGCCGGTAGTGGAGATGAACGGTGTGTGGTGGTGCAAGTATAATGCAAGAGGTAATTCTCGCAATTTTGCCGATCAGGTACTTTCGTCGGATGATCCTGCTCAAAAAGCCGGACAGTCTTCTGTATTGGATTATCTGGCTTCGTGCTCAAATGATGATTTTGTCAATTTGTGGGGATGGGCCTATCAGGGAGGCAGTGGTAACGGACTGAAGGTGTATGTGGATAATGGAGTGGCTAAACTGAATGGATATAACAGAGGTGAAACTGTAAATATTGCTGATCTGGGAGCCAAGGCGCTTTCGCCGAATGGATATCAGCTGCCGGGAACTGCCGAATATGAGAAAATATTTAAATGGGGAATGGTGGTGAACTGGAAAAATGGCGAGTATTATACGATTAACGGTGTTAGGATTCATATACACTCCATAGAAAGAGACAATGTAATGGTGGATGGTGTGGAAATGCCTCAGTTGAACTGCTTTAAGGTTTATACGGAATCATGTCCTGAAGGCATAACTTTCTACGGACCGGGTGGCCAATGGAGTGCCGGAGGTATCAACCATAACAAATTGTTTATCGGTGTGGTGAACAGCGGATGGTTTGTCAATAACAACTCTCTGTCAACAACCAAAGGTAGTGCGGCAGACTCGCGTATTTTGAGATTTATGAAAACTCCTGTGGAGTATATGTATGAATAAGTAAATTCATATCAGTATAAATGCAGAAAAAATCCCGGAACATGGATGATTCCAGTTCCGGGATTTGTTTGTATCTGGAGGCCCCGTTATACCCAACTTTCGAGCAGTGTGACCTTATCTTCAGGATAGATATACAGACTCTCGGTCTCGGCCGGGATGAGTACCGTCTCACCCTGCGCTATGCTTATCCGGTTGTCCTTGTCGTCACTGAGCTGCGCAGACCCTTCGGTGCAAATCATGATGACAAATGAATCGAGCTCGGAATAGTCGCACATGAGCGGTTCGGTAAGCTTGTATAACGATGTGGTGAAATAAGGGGTGGAGAGCAGTTCTACCGGTTGGTTCAGAACCGGGGTATAAATGCTCTTGGAGTTTTCCGTAAGATTGTAGTTGATGGCATCTTTGGCCAGTTCTGTATGCAGCTGGCGCAGGTTACCGTCGGCATCACGGCGGTTGAAGTCGTAAATGCGGTAAGTTATGTCGGATGTCTGTTGGATTTCAGCGAGAAAGACTCCGGCACCGATGCTGTGTACGCAACCGGAAGGGATGTTGAAGACATCGCCCGGATGGATGTCATGAAACTGAAGCACTTCTTCAATGGTGTTGCTTGCTACGCGCTCTTCGTATTCATCGGGGGTGATGTGGCGTGACAGACCGGAGCAAAGGCGTGCTCCCGGTTCAGCAGATATGACGTACCACATTTCATTCTTACCGGAACAGTTGTGACGTGAACGGGCCAGGCTGTCATCGGGATGAACCTGAATGGACAAATCTTTCCGGGCATCGATAAACTTTACAAGCAGTGGAAATCTGTTTCCGAAACGGACCAGGTTCTCACGTCCTACCAATGAGGCACCGAAACGGCTGATAAGCTCTGGAAATGAAAGACCCTTAAGAGGACCGTTGGCTACAATGGATTCATGACCCGGTACATCGGATAGTTCCCAGCTTTCACCAACTTGCTGTAAGTCTGAGTCAAGGTTCTTGTAGGTTATTATCTTATTGCCTCCCCAGATAGTCTGTTTCAGTATCGGTTCGAACTTGAATAAATACATATCGCTATTTTAAACTTGATTTTTGTAAAGCCGCAAAGGTAAACGGATTCCCGTAAAAAAGAAAAAAAACAGTGGTTTATTTGCGTAAAAGAAGAAAAAGTTATTCCTTTGGCGCGTTAAAAAGTATTTGAAACATAAGTGTATACGATACATTTATGCGTCGTTTGTTTCAATAAATTTTAATTTTTTTTATATATGAAAAATGTTGCTTTGATTTCTGGTATAACAGGCCAGGATGGTTCTTTTCTTGCTGAGTTCTTGTTGGAAAAAGGATACGAGGTACATGGAATACTCCGTCGCTCATCTTCCTTTAATACAGGACGTATAGAGCACCTGTATCTGGATGAATGGGTTAGAGATATGAAGAAAAACCGGTTGGTGAATCTGCATTGGGGTGATATGACCGACTCCAGTTCGCTGGTACGTATCATTGCGCAGGTAAAACCTACCGAAATTTATAACCTGGCAGCGCAGAGTCATGTAAAGGTGAGCTTTGATGTGCCGGAATATACGGCAGAGGCCGATGCGCTGGGAACACTGAGACTGCTCGAGGCGGTACGTATATGCGGACTGGAAAAGACTTGCCGTATCTATCAGGCTTCTACCTCGGAATTATTCGGAAAGGTACAGGAGGTTCCGCAGAAAGAAACTACCCCGTTCTATCCGCGTTCGCCGTACGGAGTGGCTAAGCAGTACGGATTCTGGATTACGAAGAATTATCGTGAGAGTTACGGCATGTATTGTGTAAACGGTATCCTGTTCAACCATGAGAGTGAACGCCGTGGAGAGAATTTTGTAACCCGAAAGATTACACTGGCTGCCGCACGTATAGCACAGGGATTTCAGGACAAGCTGTATCTGGGTAATATGGATGCGCGCCGTGACTGGGGATATGCCAGGGATTATGTGGAGTGTATGTGGATGATTCTGCAGCATGATACGCCTGAGGATTTTGTGATTGCTACCGGAGAGATGCATACCGTGCGCGAATTCTGTGAACTGGCGTTTAAGGAAGCTGGCATAGAGTTGAGATGGGAAGGTGAAGGAGTGGATGAAAAAGGTATCGATGTGAAAACCGGCAAGGTGCTGGTGGAAGTAGATCCTAAATATTTCCGTCCGTGCGAAGTGGAACAATTGCTGGGTGATCCGACAAAGGCAAAGACGCTGTTGGGATGGAATCCGCAGAAAACATCGCTGAAAGAACTGGTGAGCATCATGGTGAAGCATGACATGCGTTTTGTGAGAAAGCTTTATCTGAAAGCACAAATGCCTGAATAAGATGGATAAACAGACAAAGATATATGTAGCCGGACATCGCGGACTGGTGGGATCGGCTATCTGGAAGAATCTGCAAAGCAAGGGCTATACGAATCTGGTGGGGCGTACGCACGCCGAACTGGACCTGCTCGACGGGATGGCCGTGAAGCGTTTTTTTGACGAGGAACAGCCGGAAGTGGTAATCCTTGCTGCGGCTCATGTGGGAGGTATTATGGCTAATTTGCAGTATAGGGCTGATTTTATCTATCAGAATCTGCAGATACAGCAGAATGTGATAGGAGAGAGCTTCCGCCACGGAGTGAAGAAGCTGGTGTTTCTGGGCAGTACGTGCATTTATCCGAAGGAGGCACCGCAACCCATGACGGAGGATGTGCTGCTGACATCGCCGCTGGAATATACAAACGAACCGTATGCCATTGCCAAGATTGCGGGGCTGAAGCTTTGTGAGAGCTTTAACCTGCAGTATGGAACGAACTATATTGCCGTAATGCCTACCAATCTGTATGGTCCGAACGATAATTTCCATCTGGAGAACAGTCATGTACTGCCTGCAATGATTCGGAAAATACATCTGGCGAAGTGTTTGAACGAGGGTGACTGGACTGCAGTGCGCAAGGATATGAACTGCAGGCCGGTAGAAGGTATCGACGGTGAGGCTACTGAGGAAGCGATAACAGGTGTCCTGGCCAAATACGGAATAACCGCCGAGGCTGTTACCTTATGGGGAACCGGAAAACCGATGCGTGAATTCCTCTGGAGTGAGGAGATGGCCGATGCTACGGTTTTTGTAATGGAAAAGGTGAACTTTAAGGATACGTATGCTGCCGGGGAGCGTGAAGTGCGCAATTGCCATATTAATATAGGTACTGGAAAAGAGATATCTATCCGTCAGTTGGCCGAGATGATTGTAAAGACAGTTGGTTTCAGGGGCGAACTGCGCTGGGATGCATCCAAACCCGACGGTACCATGCGAAAACTTACGGATGTTAAAAAGTTGCATGCCCTTGGATGGCATCATACCATAGAAATTGATGAAGGAGTACGCCTCATGTATGAGTGGTATGTAAGAGGATGAGTGATAATCTCTATATATTGATTGGAATGGACTGATGATGTGAATCATTGGTCCGTCATTTTTACAGACTGTTATTTATTGAATTCCTGAAAATATATTAAAGATTACATAGAAGGTTAAACCTTAAAATACGGATAGAGTCTTTTACATAACATTTGGCAACTTTTATGTATTTCAATGCATTCGCTTTGCAGAGAAAGGAATAAGAGTTATCTTTGTACGTAAATGATAAAATGTAAAACTCTATATCTGAATATGAAAACACTGACCAGAATCGGGGTAGCATGTGCCCTGTTGTTATCTTTAGGCGCATGCAAACAGCCTAAAACTGAAAATCCGAAAGACTTTTTTATGTTTACTTCGTTTCATGAACCGGCTACAGAAGGTTTGCGCTATCTGTATAGTGAAGACGGTATTCATTGGGACAGCATTGAAGGAACATGGTTGAAACCGGTTTTGGGAGACAGCATCCTGCGTGACCCTTCGATGATTGTAGGAAAGGACAGTACGTTTCATCTGGTATGGACTATCTCCTGGCGTGGAAATACGGGATTCGGATATGCCAGCTCTGAGGATTTGATTCACTGGAGCGAACAGCGTCGTATCCCTGCCATGGATTCGGTGGCTTCTACAGTCAATGTGTGGGCTCCTGAATGGTTTTATGATGACGCGAAAGATCAGTATATGATTATATATTCATCGTGCGTTCCCGATAAGAAGTTTGCATTGGGTGTAGAGGATGAGAACAACAATCACCGTCTGTATTATGTAACGACGAAGGATTTTGATACGTTCTCAGAGCCGAAACTGCTTTATGATCCGGGATTCAGCTGCATTGATGCTACCATTGTGAAACGCGGACCGCAGGATTATGTCATGGTATTGAAAGACAATACGCGCCCCAACCGTAACTTGAAAGTGGCTTTTGCAAAAGATGCCGAAGGTCCTTATTCCGAAGCTTCGGAACCGTTTACCGGATTCCTGGTGGAAGGACCTACGACGGTGAAGTTGGGGGATGATTATTTTATCTATTTCGATGATTACAACAATCATATTTACGGAGCGGTGAAGACGCGCGACTTTGTCAACTTTACCAGTATGACCGATAGCGTGAGCATCCCGAAAGGTCATAAGCACGGAACCATATTCAAAGCTCCGGAATCTGTGGTAAAAGAACTCCTTAAGAAATAACCGATCAAGACTGAAAACAAACAATCTATAACACTATGAAGTACTCTTTGAAACTAGCAATGGTTCTGGCTGCCGGATTGTGCGGTGCAAACGGACTTACGGCACAGGAACTGATTCATTACACTGGTACCGAACTGTCTAACCCGAATGAACATGACGGACAGCTCTCGCCTGTGGTGGGTGTACACAATATCCAAACCATGCGTGCCAACCGTGAAAAACCGTCGGCTGCAAACGGTAACGGATGGACTTACAATCATCAGCCGATGCTTGCCTACTGGAACGGCAAGTTCTACATGCATTATCTGGCTGACCCCGTAAGTGAGCATGTGCCTACTTCGTGTACCTTCCTGCAAACATCTGCCGACGGATATACATGGACCAATCCGGAAGTGCTTTTTCCGGAATACAGTGTACCTGACGGATTTACCAAGGCCGAGCAACCGGGATATGTAGCCAAGGACTTGAAGGCTATCATGCATCAGAGAGTGGGATTTTATGTTTCGAAAGAGGGAAGACTTATTGCGATGGGTAACTATGGTATCGCATTGCATAAGAAGGATGACCCTAACGACGGAAACGGAATAGGACGTGTGGTCCGTGAAATAAAGAAGGATGGTTCGTTCGGACCGATTTACTTCATTTATCTGAATCATGACTTCAATCCGGAAAAGGGTGGAAAATACAAGGCTGATTATCCGTTCTATACCAAGGCTAAGGACAAAGGATTCAAGAAGGCTTGTGAGGAAATCCTTGCCAATCCGCTGTATCGCATGCAGTGGGTGGAAGAGGCTGACAGAGAAGACCCGCTGATTCCGCTGAAGAAGCCTTATAAGGCATTTAACTGGTATACGCTTCCAGATGGAAAGATTGCTGCATTGTGGAAACATGCGCTTACTTCAGTGAGTGAGGATGGTGGAAATACATGGTCGCAGCCTGTGCTTCGTGCAAAGGGATTTGTAAACAGCAATGCCAAGATCTGGGGACAGAAACTGAGCGACGGTACCTATGCCACTATTTATAACCCGTCGGAATACAGATGGCCGCTGGCTATTTCACTGAGTGCCGACGGACTGAACTATACTACGCTGAATCTGGTGTATGGAGAGGTTCCTCCCATGCGCTATGCAGGAAACTACAAGTCGTTCGGACCGCAGTATGCACGCGGTATTCAGGAAGGAAACGGTACTCCTCCCGATGGTGACCTTTGGGTGACTTACAGTGTAGGTAAGGAGGACATGTGGATTACTCATATTCCGGTACCGGTGCTGGTTAATGCCCCTGCACATGCTGACGAGAACTTTGCCAACTTCAAGAAGCTGGCTGATCTGAGCATGTGGAACCTGAACTCGTATGTATGGGCACCCGTATCGCTGGAAGAGAAAGCCGGACAGACATGGCTTACCTTGCGCGACAAGGATCCGTTTGCCGCAGCCATGGTAGAGCGTAAGATTCCTGCAAGCAAGAATCTGACCGTATCGTTTGACCTGATGGCCGACCAGAACAATCAGGGTGAGTTTGAAATCGAGTTCCTGGATGAGAATGGAGTGGCCTGTGCGCGCATTGACCTGACCAAGGAAGGTATCATGCGTTCGAAAGGCGGAGCACGTTACGGAACGGTATGCAACTATGAAGCGAACAAGATTTATCATATACAGATGGATTTGTCGGTAGAAAACCGCAGCTCTGTCCTTACATTGAACAATGGCGAGAAGAAGGTTACCCGTATGTTCTACGCACCGGTTCATGCCATTGAACGTGTGAAGTTCCGTACCGGAGCACGCACGAATTTCCCGACACCGGATACCTGGGCAGACCAGTATGAGGATATGCCGAATGCCGGAGCGGAAGAACCGGAAGTAACATTCCGTATAGCCAACTTCAAGACATCATCCAATGATGTGGACGGTCATGCTGCCTTGCTGAAATTTGACAACTTCAAGCATTACGTGGATTATTTCAATACGATGGAGGATGAAAACATCGCACAGGCTATCCCTAATGCACAGTCGGCTGAATGGATGAGAGCCAACGTGCCTTTGTTTGAATGTCCGCAGAAGAATTTTGAAGAGATGTATTACTACCGCTGGTGGACATTGCGCAAGCATATCAAGAACACACCGGTAGGTTATGGCATGACAGAGTTCCTTGTTCAACGTTCGTATGCCGACAAATATAATCTGATAGCATGTGCCATCGGACATCATGTAAGCGAAAGCCGCTGGTTGCGTGACCCGCAGTATCTTGACCAGATTCTGCATACCTGGTATCGCGGAAACGAAGGGGGAGCAATGAAGAAGATGAACAAGTTCAGCTCATGGAATCCTTGGGCTGTATACGGACGTTATCTGGTAGATGCTGACAAGGATTATATGCTTGACCTGTACAAGGATCTGGATGCTGAGTATAAGCGCTGGGAAAGTACCAACCGTTTGAAGAGCGGACTTTACTGGCAGGGTGATGTACAGGACGGTATGGAGGAAAGTATCAGTGGCGGACGCAAGAAACAGTATGCACGTCCTACCATCAACAGCTACATGTATGGCAATGCATTGGCTTTGTCTGAAATGGCTGCCATGAAAGGTGATGAGGCCGCATCGAAACTGTATGCCGCAAAGGCCGATACCTTGAAGAATCTGATTGAGACACAACTGTGGAACGAGAAACAGCAGTTCTTCGAGACCCGTCGTCCGGATTCGTTGGCCAATGTGCGTGAAGCTATCGGATATATCCCCTGGTACTTCAATTTGCCGAACAATAATCAGAAGAAATATGAAGTAGCATGGTTGCAGCTGACCGACGAGAAAGGATTTTCTGCTCCTTTCGGTCTGACTACTGCAGAACGTCGTCATCCGCAATTCCGCAGTCATGGTGTGGGAACCTGTGAGTGGGACGGTGCTATCTGGCCGTTTGCTACTTCACAGACACTGACCGGACTTGCCAATTACCTGAACAGTACCGATACACCGGTAGTGACCGACAGTGTATTCTTCCGTCAGATGGAGCTTTATGTAGAATCACAATACCGTCGCGGACGTCCGTACATAGGTGAGTACCTGGATGAAGTGAACGGACAGTGGCTGATGGGTGACCGTGAGCGCAGCCGTTATTACAATCACTCTACATTCAATGACCTGATGATTACCGGTATTGTAGGATTGCGTCCGCGTGCCGACCGTACCATTGAAATCAATCCGCTGGTGCCGGAAGACAAATGGGAATGGTTCTGCCTGGATAACGTGCTTTATCACGGACACAACATTACCATCGTGTGGGACAAAAACGGTAACCGTTATCATTTGGGAAAAGGATTGCGCGTACTTGTAGACGGAAAGGAAGTAGGACATTCAGATACGCTGAAACGCCTGGTTTGTCCGGATGTGCTCTGATAAATCATTGTATACAAGACATATATTGTTATGAATATATATAAGAAAGCATTCTTCGGAATGGCATTATGGCTTGCAGCGTTTTCGTTGCAGGCCATTGACGTAACACGGCTTAGCTGTGAAATGAAAGACAATCCGCTTGCTCTGGATACGGATGTACCGCGCTTCGGATGGCAGATGCAGGGCGATAAAGGTTGCATGCAGTCGGCTTATGAAATAGAGGTATACACACAGGACGGGCAGGGCGGAAAGTCGGTAGTATGGAACAGCGGAAAGGTGAATTCTGACCAGAGTCAGTTTGTAACTTATGCCGGAGAGACGTTACGGCCTCTGCTGCGTTATTTCTGGCGCGTAAGGGTATGGGATGAGAACGGAAAGCCTTCGGAATGGAGCAAGGAGGCAGAGTTCCGTCTGGCACCGGACAGCCGCTTCTTTGAAAAGGCTGAATGGATTGGAGCTATTACCAACAAGGATGCAAAGTTTCCCGAAGGACGCCGCTTTCATGGTGGTGAGCTGAAGAAATCCAAAGAGGCATGGGATGCCGTCGACTCATTGGCCTGGAGAAGTATCTGCCTGCGCAAGGATTTTGTGGTGGAGAAACCTATAAAGGACGCTACGGTTTATGTGTGCGGACTGGGACATTATGAACTGTCACTGAATGGCCGGAAAGTGTCGGATGCGGAATTTGCACCGCTCATCAGTGATTATGACAAGACGGTTTACTACAATACATACGATGTCACCTCATTCATCAGGAAAGGTGCGAACGCAACCGGTGTAATGCTGGGCAACGGATTTTATAACGTGGTGGGTGGCGGACGTTACCGCAAGCTGCAAATCGGTTTCGGGGCACCGGCATTATTGATGCGTCTGGTAATCCGTTATACTGACGGAACAGAGCTTACGGTAAACTCCGGAAGTGAGTGGAAATATGCATTGAGTCCGGTAACGTTCAATTCCATTTATGGCGGTGAGGACTATGATGCACGTCTGGAACAGGAAGGATGGAATGAGCCGGCTTTCAATGATGCATCGTGGAGACCGGTAGTACTGAATGAAGGTCCGAAGGGTGTATTACGCCCCCAGCAGGCTCCTCCGGTAAAGATTATGGAGCGTTATGACGTAAAGACAAGCCATAAGCTGACCGCTGAAGAGGTAAAGGCAGCCTGCACATCGACAAAACGTACCGTAGACCCTACGGCAATCATGTTTGATATGGGACAGAATCTGGCAGGATTTCCTGAGATAACCGTATCCGGAAAGCGTGGACAGAAAGTAACCATACTGGTGGCCGAAGCATTGACGGATGAGCATGCGGTAAACCAGCGTCAGACGGGACGTCAGCATTATTATACCTATATCCTGAAAGGAGATGGTACAGAGGTATGGCATCCGCGTTTCTCTTATTACGGATTCCGTTACATACAGGTAGAAGGTGCAGTGATGAAAGGTGACAGGAACCCTCACAAATTGCCGGTACTGAAGAAGATACAGTCATGCTTTGTATATAATTCGGCAGCACAGACCGGAACCTTTGAATGTTCAAACCGTATATTTACAGAGGCATTCCATCTGATAGACAAGGCTGTACGCAGCAACATGCAGGGCGTGTTTACCGACTGTCCGCATCGTGAAAAGCTGGGATGGCTTGAGCAGGTGCATCTGAATGGTCCGGGACTGCTGTTTAACTATGACCTGACATCATACGGACCGAAAATCATGCGTGACATTGCCGATGCGCAGCAACCGGACGGAATGGTGCCTACTACGGCTCCCCGTTATGTGATTTTTGAGGGACCGGGAATGGATGCCTTTGCCGATTCTCCCGAATGGTCAACTACCCTGGTAATGTTCCCCTTCATGTACTACTACGCATACGGTGACGATTCGCTTATCAGAACTTATTATCCCAACATGCGCCGTTATGTAGATTACCTTACCAGCCGTGCCGACAAACATATCGTGGATTACGGACTGGGTGACTGGTATGATTACGGTAACTTCCGTGCGGGATTTTCACGCAATACATCCATTGCAGTTGTGGCTACGGCTCATTACTATATGAACATCTGTCATCTGGCTGAAGCTGCCCGTATGATAGGAAATATGTATGACGCAGAGGCCTATGGAAAGTTGGCTGGTGAGGTGAAGGAAGCCTTTAACGACCGTTTCCTGAACAAGGAAACCAACCAATATGATACGGGCAGCCAATGTGCCAATGCACTGGCTCTTTACCTGAATCTGGTTCCTGCAGAGCGCAGGCAGGCTGTACTTGATAACTTGGTGGCCGATATCAAGGCACACGGAACCCGACTGACGACCGGTGATGTAGGTAACCGTTATCTGTTCCAGACACTGGCCCGTAACGGACTGAATGAATTGATGTATGCCATGCATAATCACGAGGAAGCTCCGGGATATGGATTCCAGTTGAAATTTGGTGCCACTACGCTTACCGAACAGTGGGATCCGCGTCAGGGCTCATCGTGGAATCACTTCATGATGGGACAGATTATGGAATGGTTCTACAACTCATTGGCCGGAATCCGGCATGACGACAAGGAAGGAGGATATCAGCACGTGATTCTCCGTCCGCAGGCTGTAGGCGACCTGAAGCATGTAAAGGCATCGTACGATACGCTGTACGGAAAGCTGGAAGTGGAGTGGAAGCGTGAGGGTGATACTTTCCATATGCAGATTACCGTGCCGGCCAACTGCTCGGCTACCGTTTATCTGCCGGGACAGGATGTTCCGGAAAAGGTAAAGAGCGGAACCTATACGTTTACGAAAACAATCTGAAAACACTATAGAAAAACATTACAATTACAATGAAAAAACTGACTTTTACTTTGGCTTTGCTGGCCTGTTCGGCTTTACAGACACAGGCACAGAACACTTTTGAGGGACAGTTTACCCGTCCGCTGGGAGAGGTGCTCGATGAGATTGCTACACGCTTTAACGTGCGTCTGAAATATGATATTGACACCACCGGACTGAAATTGCCATATGCCGATTCACGCATACGCCCTTATTCAGTTGAAGAATCGCTGACCAATGTATTATCTCCGTTTGACTATAAGTTCGTGAAACAGGGAAATGCCTTGTATAAGCTGAAAAAATATGAATATCCGCGCCGTACGGATGCCGATGGCCGGAAGCTGATTGATTACTTGCTGACCCAGTATAATGATCAGGTGAGTTTTGAAAAACGACGCGTGCTTTTGAAGAAAGAAGTGCGTGAACGTCTGCAAATCGACAAGTACCTTTCGCTGCGTACAGGCAGTGCGCCCATCTTGTCGAAGATACGCAAGTATGACGGATATACCGTTCAGAACTTTGCGCTCGAAACTCTTCCGGGACTGTATGTATGCGGTTCTATCTATACTCCGAAATCAAAAGGCAAGCATGCCCTGATTATATGTCCGAACGGACACTTTGGTAACGGACGTTACCGCGAAGACCAACAGCAGCGTATGGCTACTCTGGCGCGTATGGGTGCTATCTGTGTAGATTACGATTTGTTCGGATGGGGAGAATCGGTTTATCAGGTAAGTTCGGCCGGTCACCAAACCAGTGTGGCACATATCGTGCAGGCCATGAACGGTATCTCTATTCTGGATTACATGATGACCCGCAAGGATGTGGATACTACCCGTGTGGGAGTAAACGGAGGTTCCGGCGGAGGTTCACAGACTGTTTTGCTCTCTGTGCTTGACGACCGTTATACGGCTTCCTGTCCGGTAGTCAGTCTGGCTTCTCATTTTGACGGAGGATGTCCGTGTGAAAGCGGAATGCCAATTATGCTTGCAGGTGGAGGAACCTGTAATGCCGAACTGGGAGCTTTGTTTGCCCCGAAACCCATGTGTGTGGTGTCCGACGGAAAGGACTGGACGGCCAGCACTCCGACTTTGGAATATCCCTATTTGCAGAAAGTATACGGTTTTTACGGTGCAGCCGATAAGGTAACCAATGTGCATCTGCCGAAAGAAGGACATGATTTCGGTCCTAACAAGCGCAATGCCGTATATGATTTCTTTGCCGGAGTCTTTAATCTGGACAAGAGTAAGCTGGATGAAAGCAAGGTAACCATAGAGCCTTTTGAAAATCTGTACAGCTTTGGAAAGAAAGGAGAGAAGATGCCGGAGAATGCCATCCGTTCGGTTAATGAGCTGGGCAAATATTTCGGTAAGGATGCCGTACGTGCTGCTGCTGCCGATGAGTCTGTATTGAAAAAATCACAGGAGATTATCGCAGCTCTGAATCTTACCGACGAAAAGGTTATCAATCTGGCAACAACTGCCGTATACAACCACCGTCGTGCCGTACGTGACTGGCACAATGCACATCCTTATACCATCATTCCTGAAGTAGATAAGGCTACCGGCCGTAAACTGAGCAAGGTGGAGCGTGAAATGATGGCCGACAAGATGATTCCGGAGTCTGTTCACGCACGTCTGCTGAAAGACTTGAACCGTGTGCTTACTCCCGAACAGGTAGAAGCGGTGTTCGACCAGTATACCGTTGGAAAGGTGGCATTTACCATGAAAGGATATTATGCCATTGTTCCTGACCTGACCGATGAAGAGGCCAAGGTGATAGAAGGACATCTGAAACAGGCCCGTGAGGAAGCTTTGGAGTGCAAGAGCATGAAAGCCATTTCGCAGGTGTTTGAAATCTACAAGACCAAATGTGAGCAGTATCTCAACAGTAACGGACGTGACTGGAAACAGCTGTTCCGTGATTATGTAAACAAGCGTAAGGCTGAGAAAGCTGCCCAAAAGGCCAAGGAAGCGAAAAAATAATTAATCACTCTATAAAGAATTTATTTGTATGATGTTGAAGAAACTAGTTCTTGCAGGCTGCCTGTTCCTTTCACTGGGAATGGCACGTGCCGATGCACAGGAATACAAACTGTGGTACGATAAGCCTGCCAGTGTATGGACAGAGGCTTTGCCTTTGGGCAACGGACGTCTGGGTGCCATGGTTTACGGAAATCCGGGAACTGAACAGATTCAGTTGAACGAAGAGACCATCTGGGCCGGTCGTCCGAACAACAATGCCAATCCTGAGGCAAAGGAATGGCTGCCTAAGATACGTGAACTCGTATTTGCCGGAAAATATCTGGAAGCCCAGACGTTGTGTACCCAGCATGTGAAAGCAAAGACCAATTCGGGAATGCCCTATCAGAGTTTCGGCGATTTGCGTATGAGTTTTCCGGGACATACCCGTTATTCAAACTATTATCGTGAGCTGAGTCTTGATTCGGCCAAGACTCTGGTACGTTATGACGTAGACGGGGTGCGTTATCAGCGTGAGACGTTTACTTCATTTACTGATCAGGCTGTGATATCACGTATCACTGCCAGTCAGCCGGGAAAGATTACGTTCAATGCCGTACTGACCAGTCCTCATCAGGATGTAATCGTTACCTCCGAAGGCAATGAAATCACTTTGGAGGGAGTATCGTCTTTGCACGAGGGACTGAAAGGAAAGGTTCAGTTCCAGGGACGTGTAGCTGTTAAGACCAAAGGAGGAACGGTTACCAGCCGTGACGGTGTGCTTACCGTAGAGAATGCCGATGAAGCTATCGTATATGTGTCAATAGCTACCAATTTCAATAACTACAAGGATATCACCGGTGATTATATCGGCCGTGCCAAGAATTATCTGGCCAAGGCATTGGGTAATGACTATGAGTCTGCCAAGAATGAGCACGTGAAGTTCTACGAAAAGTATCAGAACCGTGTGACCTTGAATCTGGGCGAAGACAAGTATGCCGATGTGACAACAGACAAGCGTGTGGAGAATTTCAAGACTACCAATGATGCATTCCTCGTTGCCACTTATTTCAAGTTCGGACGTTATCTGCTTATCTGTTCTTCACAGCCGGGAGGTCAGGCACCTAACCTGCAGGGTATATGGAATGACAAGCTCTTCCCGTCATGGGATTGCAAGTATACCTGCAACATCAACCTGGAGATGAACTACTGGCCATCAGAAGTAACCAACCTGACCGAACTGAACGAGCCGCTGTTCCGCCTTATCAGCGAAGTGAGCGAGACCGGTAAGGAAAGTGCGCAGATTATGTACGGTTCCAACGGATGGGTACTTCATCACAATACCGATATATGGCGTGTGACCGGAGCCATAGACAATGCACCTTCGGGCATGTGGGCTTCGGGTGGAGCATGGCTTTGCCAGCATTTGTGGCAACATTATCTGTATACTGGTGACAAGGAATTCCTGCGTAAGGTTTATCCCATACTGAAAGGTTCGGCCCTGTTCTTTGATGAGGTAATGGTGAAAGAGCCTACCAAAGGATGGTTGGTGATGTGTCCGAGCAATTCGCCCGAGAATACACATGCCGGAAGCAACAAGAAAGCTACAACCGCTGCCGGATGTACGATGGACAATCAGCTGGTATTCGATTTGTGGAATGCCGTAATTGCTTCATCAGAAATTCTCGGAACAGATACCGAGTATGCCGCTCATCTGCAGGAGCGTCTGAAAGAACTGCCTCCGATGCAGATAGGACGCTGGGGACAATTACAGGAATGGATGTTCGACTGGGATGATCCGGAAGATGTGCACCGTCATATTTCTCATCTGTACGGACTGTTCCCAAGTAACCAGATATCACCGTACCGCACTCCGGAACTGTTTGATGCAGCACGCACCTCACTGATTCATCGTGGAGACCCGTCTACCGGATGGAGTATGGGATGGAAAGTTTGTCTGTGGGCACGTCTGCTCGACGGTGACCATGCCTATAAGCTGATTACTGACCAGTTGACTCTGGTTCGCAATGAAAAGAAAAAAGGTGGAACTTATCCTAACCTGTTCGATGCACACCCGCCTTTCCAGATTGACGGAAACTTCGGTTGTGCTGCCGGTATTGCCGAAATGCTGATGCAGAGTTATGACGGATTTATCTACCTGCTTCCGGCACTGCCATCCGTATGGAAAGACGGAGAGGTAAAAGGTCTGGTGGCACGCGGTGGATTTGAACTGGATATGACTTGGAAAAACGGAAAGGTTACCCGTCTGGCAGTGAAGTCACGCATCGGCGGGAACTGCCGTCTGCGTTCGTTGAATCCGTTGTCGGGTAAAGGACTGAAGAAAGCCAAAGGAGAGAATCCGAATCCGTTGTTTGCAGTAGAGCAGGTTGCCGAGCCGTTGAACAACAGCAAGGTTGCCTTGAACAAGGTAGAACTGCCGAAGACTTATCTGTATGACCTGAAGACCGAAGCAGGCAAGGAGTATGTGTTAATAGGAAAATAATCAAATAATTAAAACAATAAGTATGAAAAAATTATCTGTGTTAGCTTTTCTTTTCCTGTTGGTTACAGGAAGTGTGTTCGCTGAAGACGAACCAAAGGTATATTTGCCGTGGAAGAACGGTAAGTTACAAGTATCTGAAAACGGACGCTATTTGCAGCATGAAAACGGTAAACCGTTCTTCTGGATGGGTGAGACCGGATGGCTGTTGCCCGAGCGCCTCGACAGAGAAGAAGCCAGCTATTATTTGACCAAATGCCGTGAGGCCGGTTTTAATGTAGTGCAGGTGCAGACAGTAAATGGAGTTCCGGCAATCAATTTCTACGGTCAATACTCATTCCCTGAGGGATTCGACTTTAAGAATATCAACAAAAAAGGTGTTTACGGATATTGGGACCATATGGACTATATCATAAAGAAAGCCGAACAAAACGGTATCTATATCGGTATGGTTTGTATTTGGGGAAATTTGGTAAAAGCAGGTTTAATGAGTGTAGAGGAGGCTAAGGCTTATGGTAAGTTTCTGGCTGAGCGTTATAAAGACTCTCCAAACATTATCTGGTTTATCGGTGGTGATGTACGTGGTGATGTTTGTACTGATCAATGGAATACATTGGCACGTACTATTAAATCAATTGACAAGAATCACCTGATGACTTTCCATCCGTTCGGCCGTACTTCTTCTATCTATTGGTTCCATGATGCAGACTGGTTGGACTTCAACATGTTCCAGAGCGGACACCGCCGTTATGACCAGACTCGTGGTGATGGCGATAACACAGCTGAGGCAGCTGTAGCAGAAGACAACTGGCGCTATGTAGAGGCTGCACTTGCAAAAACTCCGGCAAAACCTGTTATCGATGGTGAGCCTAGCTATGAAGAAATCCCGCAAGGATTGCATGACCCCAGCGAACCATGGTGGAAGGCACCGGATGTACGCCGTTACGCATACTGGTCAGTATTTGCAGGTTCTTTTGGACATACTTACGGACATAACTCTATCATGCAGATGCTGAAAGTTGCCAATAACGGAGGTTACGGAGCAAAGAAAACATGGTATGAGGGATTGCAGGATCCCGGATTCAACCAGATGCAGTATCTGAAGAATCTTATGTTGTCATTCCCCTTCTTTGAGCGTGTTCCTGACCAAAGCATTATCGTAGGTGAGAACGGATTCCGTTACGACCGTCTGATTGCTACACGCGGCAATGACTATCTGTTGGTTTATACCTATACAAACAATGAAATGAAGCTTGATTTGACTAAAATCAGCGGAGCCAAGAAAAATGTATGGTGGTATAGCGTAACCGACGGTTCATTGAAATATGTGGGTCAATTTGACAACAAGGTACAGACTTTCCATTACGATGGTGCTTACGGAGCAGGAAACGATCATGTATTGATTGCTGTTGATGCTGATAAGGATTATATCCAGAAAGACTGGACAAGCATTCCAAGAAAAGACTAATTTGAAATCATGAACAGATTAAGTATATTTTTAGCAACATTGCTGATATCTGTAGGTATGCAGGCAGGGGTGAAAGTCACCCGCCTGCTTACTGAAGGTCAGACTGCGCCGCTGAGCATTGAGGCTGCGCAGCCCCGGCTGAGCTGGCAGATAGAATCAGACCAGAAGGCAGTGATGCAGACCGGATATGAAGTGATGGTTGCCACTTCGGTTGAAAAGCTGAATGCGGGTGAAGCCGATTTGTGGAAGTCCGGACGCATTGATTCAGACCAGTCTGTATACGTGCCGTACGGAGGAAAAAGACTGAAAAGCAACCAGCGTTGTTACTGGAAAGTAAAAGTATATACCTCTCAGGGAGAATCTGAATGGAGTGAACCCGCTTCATGGGGAATGGGCCTGATGGGAGAAACTTCCTGGGGCGGACGCTGGATAGGATGGGACGCACCTTTTGAATGGGACGATGAAACCACTTTCAGCCGTTTGAGTGCACGTTATCTGCGCACCGAGTTTCAGGCAAAACCGAATATCAAGCGTGCTACCCTGCACATTTCCGGATTGGGAATGTATGAGCTCTTCATCAATGGCAAGCAGGTAGGCGATCAGGTATTGGCTCCGGCTCCAACTGATTATCGTCGTACCGTACTTTACAACTCTTTCGATGTGACCGATATGCTTGCATCAGACAACGCAATCGGAATCGTACTTGGTAACGGACGTTATTATACCATGCGTCAGAATTACAAGCCTTACAAGATTGCACAGTTCGGCTATCCCAAGGTACGCATGAACCTGATAATTGAATATGCAGACGGAACTACCCAGCGTGTCAATACGGACGAAAAGAAGTGGAAGCTTACCGGTGACGGTCCTATCCGCAGCAACAACGAATATGACGGAGAGGAGTATGATGCACGCAAGGAACTGGGCAACTGGACTGTTGTTGGCTATGATGACAGCAAGTGGAATCTGGCACAGCGTGTAGCCATCCCTTATGGTAACCTGCATGGAGCACAGGCGCCCAACATGAAAGTGATGAAAGAAGTGAAGGCTGTATCCATCAAGCAGTATGGTGACCGTTATATTGTTGACTTCGGACAGAACATGGCCGGATGGGTGCGTATGAAAGTACGTGGAGGAGCTTCGGGCGATACCATCAGAATGCGTTATTCCGAATTGCTGACTGCTGACGGAAAAAATCTGAAACTTGAAAACTTCCGTGATGCACGCAGCACGGATACTTATATATGCAACGGTAAGGAGAACGGACGTGAATGGTCTGCACGTTTCTCTTATCACGGATTCCGCTACATAGAACTGACCGGATACAAGAATCCTCAGTTGTCTGATTTTGTGGCAGAGCTTATTTTTGATGAGATGGAAACACACGGAACCTTTGAATGTTCCAATGCCGTATTGAACCGTGTTTACCAGAATGCATGGTGGGGTATTGCCAGCAACTATAAAGGTTTGCCGGTAGACTGTCCGCAACGTAACGAACGTCAGCCCTGGTTGGGCGACCGTCCGATGGGTTCATGGGGTGAAAGCTTCCTGTTCAACAACGGACAGCTGTATGCCAAATGGATGGACGATATCCGTGAAGCACAGCGTGAAGACGGATGTATTCCCGATGTGGCTCCGGCATTCTGGAATTATTATACCGATGGCATGACATGGCCTTCTGCACTGCCGGTTATCTGTGACATGCTTTATGAACAGTATGGCAACATTGAGCCGATACGCAAGAATTACGATGCCATCGTGAAGTGGATGCATCACATGCGCGATGTTTACATGGAGGAAGACGGAATTATCCGTAAGGATAAGTATGGTGACTGGTGCGTACCGCCCGAATCACTCGAACTTATCCACAGTCAGGACCCTGCCCGTAAAACGGATGGCGGACTGATTGCTACCTCTTATTATTACAAGATGCTGCAGATGCTTACCAAGTTTGCACACCTGCTCAACCGTGACGCCGATGCTGAAGCTTATCAGAAAGAAGCTGCTACAGTACTTGATAATTTCAACAAGGCATACCTTACCGTGAAGAAAGGTACATCACAGGCTCCGGGACATATGCTTTATCCTGACAGCATATTCTATGGAAACAATACAGTGACTGCCAATATTCTTCCGCTGGCATTTGACATGGTTCCTGCACAATATCGTGATGAGGTATGTAAGAACGTCATTACTTCCATCATCACTACCAACAAGGGACATATCAGCTGCGGTGTGATTGGCGTGCAATGGCTGATGCGTGAACTTACCCGCATGGGAAGAGGTGATGTGGCATTCCTGCTTGCATCCAACAAAACCTATCCAAGCTGGGGATACATGATTGAAAACGGTGCTACTACCATCTGGGAACTTTGGAACGGTGATACCGCCAGTGCCAAGATGAACAGCGGAAACCACGTGATGCTGCTGGGCGACCTGCTTTCATGGTGTTATCGTGACCTTGCCGGTATTTCTCCTGCCAAACCCGGATATAAGGAAATCATTATGAAGCCGGATTTCTCTATCGACGAACTGAGTTATATCAATGCTTCCTATGTTACTCCTTATGGAAAGGTGACAAGTAACTGGAAAAAGAACCTGATGCACCTTGACTGGGATATTACCGTACCGTGCAATACTACCGCATTGGTATATCTGCCTGTTACCGATGAAAAAGCCGTTAAGGATGCCAACATAACCTTTGTGCGTCATGAAGGAAACAGTACCGTATGGCGTGTAGCTTCCGGTACCTATCACTTGTCTGTAGCCTTGAACCCTTCAGCAGGAAAGGAATCTCCCTGCATAGTTGAATCACATTTCCTGTATGAGTCTGCACCTTTTCCACAAGCCCATTCGGCAAGTATTGCCGAAACACCGAAAGGCGATCTGGTAGCTACCTATTTTGGCGGAACCCGCGAGCGTAATCCGGATGTATGTATCTGGGTAAGCCGCAAGCCGAAAGGAAGTACGGAATGGACTGCCCCTGTAAAGGTGGCCGATGGGGTCATCAGCGCTACGGAACGTAAGGCTTGCTGGAATCCCGTATTGTTCCAGATTCCGGAAAAGAAAGGTGAACTGCTGCTGTTTTACAAGGTTGGTAAGAGCGTGGGCGACTGGAAAGCCTATCTGCTTCGTTCAAAAGACGGCGGAAAAACCTGGAGCAGACCCGAAGCTATGCCCGAAGGTTTTCTGGGGCCGTCAAAAAACAAGCCTGAATATGTAAACGGACGCATTATCTGTCCGAGCAGTACCGAAGGCAACGGATGGAAAATCCATTTTGAGATATCCGATGACAAGGGTAAGACCTGGCGTAAGGTTGGCCCTGTTGAGGCTGAACTTTCGGTTCCCACCCAATTGCGCAAGCCGGGCGTAAAGGCAGAAGATGATATGGAAGCCGGTGAGGCCATCAAAGGCGAAGGTGTCAAACCCATCTATTGCATACAGCCTGCCATATTGCGCCACAAGGACGGCCGTCTTCAGGTAGTTTGCCGTACCCGTAATGCAAAAATTGCTACAAGCTGGAGCAGTGATAACGGTGAAACCTGGAGCAAGGTGACCTTGCTTGATATTGAGAGCAACAACTCCGGAATAGATGCAGTCACTTTGGCCGACGGACGTCATGTCATGGCATACAATAACTTTGAAACCATTCCGGGTACACCGAAGGGAGCGCGTACGCCGTTAAGCATAGCAGTCTCTTCTGACGGTATAGTATGGAAACATGTAGTAACCCTGGAAGACAGTCCGGTGAGCCAATATTCTTATCCGGCAATAATACAGGCTTCAGATGGAAAGATACATGTAGTTTATACATGGCGCCGTCAGCGTATCAAACACGATGTGATTGATTTGAATAAATAAGAAATAAAATTTAGTTTAATTTGTTTTAGTACAAAAAACTGTATTAAGAATTAAACGGATATAAGTAAAGTTACGAATCGTAACTAAAAAACGTAAAAAAGCCGTATTGAACCCTGTTTTCAGGTGTCGATACGGCTCTTTTTTTACGGATAAAAATATTCAAGTTTTAGATTGAAAGTTTGCAAAATGCCATGTTTAAATCTCAAAATAATATCTATCTTAGCCGGTATTGGTTAATAAATGTAAAATATGGTCTATTAGGGGAATATTTTAAGAAATAAATTTTATATTGTTTCTTATAATATTATACTTTTGTACATCATCGAGAAGAAGGAATCGTAAAAAATACTTTTTTTAAGGTGAGAGAATTTTATTTATGTTTATTTTTTTAATCTAAATCTATTCATTTATGAGAGAGGACAAAAAATTGTGGAGCGTCGTAAAACGCCCATTTTTGTTCGCAAGTTGTGTGCTTGCAGCTCAAATATCAATGGCTTCTCCAGCAACGGGGGGGTAGTTTTGTAAATTTAAATTCCACCCAGCAAGTACCTGCTCCAAATCAGAATCAGGACGTGCGTAAGGTTACAGGTGTGGTTTATGGATCGGATGGCGAAACGCTGCCTGGTGCAACAGTTTATGTGAAGGGTGCTGCCCAATCAGGTGTTATAGCCGATTTGGACGGTAACTTCTCAATCATGATTCCAGCCGGTGCCAAAACATTGGTTGTTTCTTATGTAGGTTATGAGGCGAAAGAAATTTCGCTTACCAAGAAGGAGCATTATTCAGTTACGTTGAAAAGTAATACGGCTATTGACGAGATTGTGGTTACCGGATACCAGCAACTGAAGAAAAATGCTTTTACCGGAAATGCCACTGTGGTTACGAAGGATGAGTTGTTGAAGACTAACAACAAGAACGCGATTGCCGCTTTGCAGGCATTTGAGCCTTCGTTCCGTTTGAAAGATGCCAATCTTTGGGGTTCTGACCCTAACAATCTGCCTGAATTTACTATTCGTGGTGAAAGTAGTATCGGTATGAACCGTGGTCTGGATGTAGAGTCTGCACGTCGTTCACAACGTACTAATTTGGCTGATAACCCGAACTTGCCGATTTTCATTTTGGACGGCTTTGAGGTAGATGTTCAGAAAATCTACGATATGGATATCAACCGTATCGAAAGTATGACTATTTTGAAGGATGCTGCTGCTACCGCTCTTTATGGTTCGCGTGCTGCCAATGGTGTGGTTGTAGTAACAACCGTTGCACCGAAACCCGGTGAACTGCGCGTGATGTATAACGGTACATTCGGAGCTGAATTCCCTGACTTGTCAGATTACAATTTGTGTAGTGCCTCAGAAATGCTTGAAGTTGAGCGTTTGGCAGGGTTGTTCGTTTCTGATAATCCTTCAACTCAGAAAGACCATGATATTCGTTACAATGACCTCTTGAATGAGGTACGTCGCGGTGTAAGAACAGACTGGTTGGCTCAGCCGGTTCGTAATGCATTCAACCACAGTCACAGTTTGAATTTGTCTGGTGGTGTTGAGTCTATACGTTATAGCGTCGATTTGAACTACAATACCCATAATGGAGCAATGAAAGGTTCATACCGTGATGTATACGGTGCAGGCTTGACCTTGGATTACCGTTACAACAAATGGTTGCAGGTAATGAATCAGGTTACCTATACAGTTACCGAATCAGAAAACTCTCCTTATGGTAATTTCTCTACTTATGCTTCCTTGAAGCCATATTGGGCACCTTATGATGATAACGGACAGTTGCTTGAAACCTTGAAATCATCCAACAATGTGGCCAATCCATTGTATCAGGCTAAATATCTGGGAAGTTATTCCGGCCGAACTACTTTGACCGACTTGACCAATAACTTAAGTATCAATGTAGATTTCGGTGGAGCATTTAACTGGAAAACCCAGTTCTCTGTTACCCGTACCGATTCGGATGCAGAATCTTACACAGATCCTAAAGATCCAAGCTTTGCAGAGTCTCCAAGTAAGGAAAAAGGTACATTGCAAACTACCAATGACTATTCTTACAACTGGAACTTGAACTCTTTGCTTTATTTCAATAAGTCTTTCGGCAAACACTTTATCAATGCCACTGCCGGTATCAATGCCCAGCAGAACAGAAGCCGCACAACCAATATTCTCTATCGTGGTTTCCAGTTGAGTAACCTGCATTCACCTAACTATGCAGCCGATCAGCCCGACAAGACCAATGTAGCCATTAACGAAGACCGTTTGATTGGTTATCTGGGAGCATTGAACTATTCTTATGATGATATTTATCTGGCCGACTTCTCATTCCGTATGGATGGTTCTTCAAAATTCGGAAAAGATGACCGCTATGCACCGTTCTGGTCAGCCGGTTTGGGTATCAACATTCATAATTATGAGTTCCTGCGCAACAATGAATTTATCAATACATTGCGTCTGAGAGCAACATACGGTGTTACCGGTAACGTAAGTTTCCCGTCATATGCAGCCGTATCTACTTATCAGACATCAGAAGACTGGTATTATTCAACTCCGGCCAATACCTTGATGGCGTTGGGTAACCCGTCATTGACATGGGAAAAGACCGGAACATGGGATATCGGTATTATGGTTGAGCTGTTCAACCGCCGTTTGTCTATCGAAGCCGATTACTACCGTAAGGAAACAACCGACCAGTTGTCACAGTTGAATATCCGTACCTCTTCCGGTTTCGAAACCTATTATACCAACGCCGGTACAATTCTTAACAAGGGTTATGAAATCAAGTTGAACGTTGTTCCTTATCAGGACCGTGACTGGACTGTTGCCATTAACGCAACCATAGCCGGAAACAAGAACCGTATCACAGCGTTAGGTCAGGAAGCAGAAGAATACAACCGTCGTGTTCAGGAATTTTATGCAGGAAAAGGTGAAGATGCCAATAAGGCAGAATACAGCGAGTTGAAAACCATTCCTTTGACTCAGTATTATGTAGGTGCTTCAACAACTGCTATCTATGCAGTACCATCTTTGGGTATTGACCCCTCTACCGGTAAGGAATTGTTTGTGAAACGTGATGGAACTATAACCAATACATGGAACTCAGCCGACCTTGTTGTTTGCGGTGATACAAGTCCTAAGGCACAAGGTTCATTCGGTATCAATATCGGATGGAAAGGATTCTATTTGAATACTACATTCCTGTATTCAGTAGGTTCTCAAAGCTATAATGAAACCTTGTTGACCAAAGTAGAAGAAGCTGATATCGAAGGAAGCAACGTTGACCGTCGTGTATTGACCGACCGTTGGAAACGTCCGGGTGACCTCGCTCCTTACTATGACATGAAGATGAATGTTGAAACTCAACCGACTTCACGTTTTGTTCAGGACAACGATTATCTGTCATTCAGCGGCTTGTCTTTTGGATATGATTTCAGTCAGGACGTTGCCAAGAAGTTGTATTTGACTTCATTGGGCCTTCGTTTCAATGCAAATGACATCGCACGTTGGTCTTTGATTCGCGAGGAACGCGGAACAAGCTATCCGTATGCAAAAAATTATAGTTTCACACTAAGCTTAGGCTTTTAATTAATATGATTTTATGAAAAAGATTTATCTACATATCTTCTTCTTTTTGGCTGTATTCTCATTCAGCTCATGTTCAGACTGGTTGGACATTGAGCCCGACGGCCAGGCCACAAATGACAAACTGACTGAAACCGGCGATGGTTACCGTTCCATGTTGAGCGGAATCTATAAAGCCATGACTTCTGCCAACTTGTATGGTAGAGAGATGCAATTTGGTCTTGTTGACTGTATGTCTTGCCAATATTCCTGGGACTGGTATACAGGAAGCGGTGAAAGCAGTTCAAGTTTACAGTATATTGAGGCACGTAAATTCAACTATTACAACACTTCTTTGCGCGGAACCATTGATGCTTTGTGGAAAGACGGTTATAATGTGATAGCCAATGCCAATAACCTGATTCAGACTCTTCAGGCAGAGAAAAACCTCGATAAGTTTGCCGAGGGTGCAATGGAGCGTGATATGATTCTGGGAGAGGCTTATGCTTGCCGTGCTCTCATGCACTTTGACTTGTGCCGTTTGTTTGCTCCGGCTCCTGTAGAAAATGAAACCGGTAAATATCTGCCTTATGTAGAAACTTATCCGAATATCCAGCCCGAAGCCATCGAGGTTAAGCCATTCCTTGAAAAAGTTGTGGCCGACTTCAAGAAAGCACAGGAACTGACTTTACATTTCGATTCTACCATGTTGGGTATGAGTGTTAACTCTTCGGCAAATGCCCGTTTCTACGGACAGCTTGACTATAATATGGAAGGTGCAGGCAGTGAGAAGACTTTGGATGATTTTTATCTGGGTCGCGGATATCGTTTGAATTACTATAATATCGAGGCTCTTTTGGCACGTGTATACCAATATATGGGTGAAGACGAACTTGCTTTTCAATGTGCTAAGAATGTAATGGAATTCAAGGCTGAAGGTTATCAGGGACAGACTTACGAAATGTTTACAGCCGATGACTGGTATACCATCAGTTCACAGATAAATGTTGAAAAACGTACCGATGTAAAAGTAGTATCCAATCTGATATTTGCTCTTTATAACGAAGAGTCTTATGAAGATTATAATTTGAGTAATTATTTCTACAAGGAATCATCCAATTCACAGTTTGGTAACTCACAATGGCTGACAGTAGATATTAAGGGTCAGAGCATATTCCTCAATACAGACGGAAACGATGAACACAATGCCGATTACCGTTGTAAGTTCCAGATGTTTACTCCGGAATATAACAGATTTCATGATGACGGTGGAGCAGAAGAAGGATATCCTAACAGTCCGTATCGTCTGACAACCAAGTGGTATTGCAGTGAAGACGAAACAGTGCGTGACAAGAATGCACAGCTTCTTCCTATTATCCGTGCTACAGAGATGCGTTATATCATGGCAGAGCATTATGCCCGTATCGGACAGTATGAGGATGCATATGAAATCCTTCGTCAGATTCGTGAAAGACGTGGCCTTTACAGTTTCGAGTATCCATTGAACACCAAGAATTCTTTAGACGGATTCCTTGCTGATATGATTCGCGATGCACAAAGAGAATGGATTTCAGAAGGCCAGCTCTTCTATCTGTACAAACGTTTAGGTGCAAAAGTTGTTGTTAAATCAGGAGAAGCTGCAAGAAAGCTCAATAAGTCAGAGTATATGTTGCCAATTCCTGACAATCAGAATATGTAAATCTAATAAACAAGACATTTTATGAAAAAGATTATATATATAGCATTTGTTTTAGGAATGTTTTTAGGTATTACATCCTGTGAAGAACGTGATATTGAAGTCTTCGGAACAGAACATTTCATATATTTTGAGAAGTTCTGGAAAGATGCTGTATCTCCCGGAACAGAGAAGGCCGATTCTACCATGACTACATTCTTTTTTGCAAAGGAAACCGATCAGAGTGTATATGCCGATGTTGTACTTGTAATGTCTGGCCGTCAGCTTGAAAAAGACCAGCATTTCCAGTTGCGTGTTGTAGATGATATGACAACAGCTCTTCCCAATGAATATACATTGCAGGATGAATACGTATTCCGCGCTCGTCCGGTAGCTGATGACGCTATTGCCATCACCGATACCATTCAGATTCAGTTAAACCGCAGCGAACGTCTTGAAACCATGAAAGACGGTTACAGACTGGTTGTTGAACTGGTTCCGAACAGTGAAGTGAAAGTCGGTCAGACAGAACGTTCACGTGCCATTATTCGTGTAATGCAAGACCCTGTTAAGCCGGAATGGTGGAGCAAGGAAGTAGATACTTATCTGCTTGGTGAGTACAGTGCCAAGAAATACAAGACCTTCCTTGAAAATGTAGAAGGTGCTTACAGTCTGGATGGAACAATGATTAAGGACAATCCTACTTTGGCACGTAAGCTGGCTCTTGACTTCAAGAAATGGTTGATACAGCATCCTACAGAAGATGAGAATGGTGAGATGACAGTTCCGGTATAATGGAATTAAAATTGCATACTTTTAAAATTAGAAAATTATGAAAAAGATAACATATCTATTATTGGGAGTCTTGTTGTGCCTGACTTCCTGCTTTAAGGATGAAGGAAACTATGATTATAGTGAAACCAACCCTCCTCATTGGCTTAATGCTTCAAGTGTTCCGTCATTCTATGCATATGACGCACGTGAAGTGACCTTGGTAGGTGAGAATCTTTTTGTTTGGGATACTGACTCTTTGCAGCGTGCAGAAGAAGTTACCTATGAATGGGAGGTTAACAATAAAATTGTAGGCGAAGGAATCAATCTTACCATTGATACCCGTGAGTTGATGAACCGTGCCGGTATCACATCATTTACCGTAAGTGGTCATGCTGGAACATATGGAACTTTCAATATTGTTGAGAAATCAACCGGTGTGAAATACATGAAAAAGTTCCAGGTATTCTTCTATCCCCGCTATTCCAGTGGTGACTGGATTCTGATGATCGATAAGAACAATACTACCAAGCTCGATGTGCTTATATCCGGTTCTACATATTCACTTGTAGAGAATGCATATGAAGAGACCAATAACAATCAGTCTATTCCGGGTAAGCCTGTAAGCATGGCATGGGCATACGATAAACACATCGGAACTCAGGGTAGCATTACCGTTATTACAGACGAATGTGCTTACGAGTTGAATGCAGAAGACCTTGTATACTATTCAGACTTGACAGATCCGGTTCATTATCTTGAAGGAGTTCCGGCCGGTTTGAAACCCGTTCAGCGTGTTGATATTGACCCGGCTCGTGATAATCTTTCTTCTCCGGCTACCTTCCTGTTGTCTGAAGACGGTAAACTTTATACCCGTGTGATGTCACCTAACTATTTGGGAGGTAAGTTCCTTACGGAACCTTATGAAATTGATGACAAGGGATATGATATCAAGTTCTTCGGTAATGCCATGTATGCCGGTATTGTTCCGGGTTACGACGCAAAGAACCGTCGTTTTGTGATGGCTGCCGTTGTTGAGATTGTTTCAGGTTCTCAAGAGACTCAGGAAATTTTGTATCAGACCAAGGTTGCCGGTATGGAAGGAACTCCGGCATATGGTTCACAGGTTTGTGATTTCCCCGAAGGCACTGAAATTCTGTACATAGGTCCTGCCAATCATTTGAAGAACGCAACACAGGTATTTGCTTGCGTATCCAACCAACCGGGTTCATCAGTGACTCATGTTGCCGACATGTTGGTATATCCGTCAACACTTACACCCGATCTTGGTAAATGGACGCTTAATTCATTTGACCTTCCGATAAAGCTGGATGAAAAGTCACAGATTATTACTAGTGGAAACTCTCGTACTCCGATAACTGCACAGACCATGGCTAGAACGATGATTTATACCAAAGGTCAGAAAGTATATTATGCACAGCGTAATGCTTATGCAAACTTCGGATACATGGATATCACATACGGTGAGATTGCTGTTGATGTAACTTCAGACATCTGCTATATGTCAGTAGCATACTATGAGATGAACAAACTGTTCCTTGCATGTGAAAACGGTGACATCTTTGTATATGATATTACAAATCTTAAATTCCCGACACTTGAATATCAAGGAAATGTAGGAGGTAAGGTAGTTGAAGCACGTCAGCTTGGCCAACACACTTCAACCAGTGATAAATTGAATCATTAATAATTTTGATACTACTGAACGAGGCACGCTGCTACAGGCCTGCCTCGTCATTATAAAAAGACAAGGTAATGAAAAGATTTTTTTTAGGTTTGTGCATGTTTGCCGGTGCAGTGACCGGTATGGCACAGAATAATTATAAGGTAACTTTTGAAAACAAGACCGATAATCCTAATCTGAAAGTAGAAAAGGTTTATCTGTTCTCCATCGAAGACAAGATGGCCATTGACAGTGCGGCTTGCGTTAACGGACAGTATGTTATGCAAGGCACTACTCAATTGCCCAAGTTGGCATCGGTTTGTGCTACGGCCAATGGTTATAACGTAATTGCCGCTTTTGTGCTCGACAATGAACCGATAAAGGTTACTATTGACAAAGGCATTACGGTAGAAGGTTCTGAAACCAATGCCCGTATGCAGCAGATTACAAAAGCCATCGAACAGGGTGGTATGGATCAGCGCAAGATTCAGATGCAGGCAGAAGAGCTTTACAAGAAATACAACAATCAGCTTCCTGATTCAATCGCAAAACGTCTGGATGCTGAATGGGAACAGGTTTCAAAACGTCAGATGGATGCTTTGAAAAACGGAATTACCGAGAACAAGGACAATCTGATTCCCGCCTATTTCATATTCAACTATATGGAAGTTTTGGGAGTAGACTTTATCGACAATTTCCTGAAAGACTACAAGTACAAAGACGATGCCCTTCTGGTTTCTGTATTCAAGATGCTTGAAGGCGAAAAACGTAAAGCCGTAGGAGCACAGTTCATTGATTTCTCCATGGCCGATATGGACGGAAAAATGCACAAGTTGTCTGAATACGTAGGTAAAGGAAATTATGTACTGATTGATTTCTGGGCAAGCTGGTGTGGTCCTTGTCGTGCAGAAATGCCGAATGTGAAGAAGGCATACGAGCAGTTCCACCCCAAAGGTTTTGAGATTGTAGGTATTTCACTTGATAACAATAAGGAAGCATGGTTGGGTGCAGTGAAACAGCTGGGTATGACATGGCCCCAGCTTTCAGACCTGAAAGCATGGAAATGTGAAGCTGCACAGATTTATTATATCAAGGCAATTCCGGCCACTTTGCTGATTGGTCCCGACGGTAAGGTAGTTGCTTCAAACCTGCGTGCAGAGCAGTTGATAAAGAAACTCGAAGAGATTTATAAATAACCGTTTTTTCATTTTATTTATATGGCAGGACAGAGGAATGCGTTCCTTTGTTCTGTCTTTTTTTATGCCTGCCTTATTGTATCGAAAAACTTTGTTTTTCATTTGTCTCTCCACTCACCTTTCACTATCTTTGTCCGCGAACAAAAAAAAGAGCAAAATGAATACACAAGGATTAAGTACAATAGAAGAGGGTATCGAGGATATCAAAGCCGGAAAGATACTGATTGTTGTCGACAATGAAGACCGTGAGAATGAAGGTGATTTTATTGTTGCTGCCGAGAAAGTAACTCCGGAAATTGTCAATTTCATGATAACCAATGGTCGTGGAGTTCTGTGTGCGCCGCTAACAACTTCGCGTTGCAAAGAGCTGGAACTGGAACCGATGACACAGAAGAATACATCACTGCTGGGAACCCCGTTTACCGTTACCGTCGATTTGCTGGGTCATGACTGCACCACCGGTGTATCTGCACACGATAGAGCAGCCACCATAAAGGCATTGGGCGATTCATCTTACAAGGCAGATGATTTCGGTCGTCCCGGTCATATATCACCTTTATACGCCAATGAAAACGGAGTATTGGGCCGTGACGGACATACCGAGGCAACCATTGACATGGCCCGTCTGGCTGGACTGAAACCTGCAGGTGCGTTGATCGAAGTAATGAATGCCGACGGCACAATGGCCCGTCTGCCCCAGTTGCTCGAGATTGCTGCCCGTTTCGGTCTGAAGGTAATCTCCATAGCCGATTTGATTGCCTATCGCAAACGTACCGGACTCTGATCAGCATCATAAAAAAGCACGTGTCCTTTTCGACAAAAGCACGTGAGCTTTTACAGAATTGTCGGTTATCTTTTTTAAAAAGCACGTGTCCTTTTTTAAAATGATAACCGATAATTATTTTTTTATAACTGATGTTTTTTCATTTGTCTCTCCACTCACCTTTCACTATCTTTAGATAAGATAGGATGCGCCTTGGCAATAGCCTATATAAAACTATGTTTTCTATTTGCTGCTGCGCTCGGCTTTCACTATCTTTACGAACTTATTAAAAAAGCTTGAGTTATGTTATTACAGTTACTGTTCGTATTGCTGGCAATTATTGTCGGAGCCCGTGTTGGCGGTATCGGTCTGGGAGTCTTTGGAGGTTTCGGACTTGCCATTCTCACCTTTGTATTCGGTCTTGAGCCGACCACACCGCCTATCGATGTGATGCTGATGATTGTTGCCGTTATTGCTGCTGCCGGTTGCATGCAGGCCGCAGGAGGATTGGATCTGATGGTAAAGTGGGCAGAGAGAATCTTGCGTCGCAATCCTCAGCACATTACCCTTCTGAGTCCGTTGGTTACCTATCTGTTTACGTTTTTTGCCGGTACCGGTCACGTAGCATATTCCGTGCTTCCGGTGATAGCCGAGGTTGCCCGTGAGACGGGAATCCGTCCGGAACGTCCGTTAGGAATAGCCGTTATAGCCTCCCAGCAGGCCATTACTGCCAGTCCCATATCAGCAGCCACAGTTGCCCTTCTGAGCATGCTGGCAGGATATGACATTACCCTGTTTGATATCTTGAAAATAGCCATCCCGTGTACGTTGGCCGGTGTACTGATAGGAGCCCTTTATTCCATGCGTGTAGGCAAAGAGCTGAAAGATGACCCTGTATATCAGGCACGTCTCAAATCAGGAGAACTGTCGTCCGATAACTATTGTACGGCCAATGTAGAGCATCCCGGCAAGGCCCTTACCTCCGTATTGCTCTTTCTGGCGGCAACGGTAGGCATCGTACTGTTCGGCTCCGTTGATTCTTTCCGTCCGTCGTTCCATACATCCGAGGGAGTGGTCGTGATGCAGATGTCACACATCATTGAAATACTGATGCTTTCAGTAGCCGCATTAATTTTGCTGTTTACAGGCACCAGCGGCATGAAGGCAGCCAAGAGTTCCGTCTTCAATGCCGGAATGCAGGCCGTTGTAGCCATATTCGGTATCGCATGGATGGGCGATACGTTTATTTCAGGCAATATCTCAGTCATCAAGGACAACATTTTCGGAATGGTAACCGACATGCCCTGGCTGTTTGGAATCGCCCTTTTCGCCATGTCCATTTTGCTTTTCAGTCAGGCAGCTACAATCCGTGCCCTGTTGCCATTGGGTATAGCGTTAGGCATTTCGCCATACATGCTGATAGCCCTGTTCCCGGCAGTGAACGGTTATTTCTTCATACCCAATTATCCTACGGTGGTTGCGGCCATAAACTTCGATGTTACGGGCACTACCCATATCGGTAAATATGTGCTTAATCACTCCTTTATGATGCCCGGTCTTATTACCACGTTTATTTCCGTAGGTTTAGGCATTCTGGTAGCCCTATTTTTGTAGACTATATTGCGGAATGGAAGAAAAGTCGATATCGGATGGAGAATTGGAAAATTACAGTAGAGCTTCTTTATTTATACTTTCAATTTTTACGGGCTGTTTATCACGCAGATACATATCGGAAAGCCGTTTGATGCGGCAGTCTTTGAAATCTTTTCCATAGAAGAGCTTATAACCGATATGTGAGATTGCCGGACTTCCGTTTTGAGGATCTACACCCCACCATCCTGCTCCTTCGATGTAACATTCGGCCCAGGCATGAGAACTGTTTATACCTTTTTCGGGAAGATAACAATAGCCGACAACCATGCGTGCCGGAATACCCATGTGACGCATGAGGGCCAGGAATACATTGGTGGCTTCGGAACATGTTCCGGTCATTGATTGGAGTACCTCGTCTGAAGGAACAGTCATAGACTGGCCTCTGTCAAGAGCTTGAGCCAGTTGTGTGTCAAAAGTAATACGTTTTGAAAACGCGAGTGCTTTTTTAATAATATCCAGACAGTATTTTTCCTTTCCATTAAATAGCGTATCAGCAACGGAGGCCGTGCTTTTGGAGGAACTGTTTACGTATTGGGTCGGTTCGAGGAAACGGCTTATTGCAGAGGGATATTTGAATGTGGGATTGTATGGAGCTTTTTTTACTCTTGTGACTCTGTCTGGTTCCTCATATTCACTGAATGTACTTATCAATACGGTTTTTATCGTATCTTCGTTGCGGATGACCTTCAGTAATTTCTGAGGATAACTGTCAACGGCTTCAAGTGAGAGATTGCGTGCCGATATCTGAACATATGTTTTTTGTATAGTGTCAGCGGTATTGGTTATGGATTTGTCTGGTAATTGACAGTATCCTGAAACATGAAGCGTGATTAGTATTAAGGTTAGTATTGATAATTGTTTCATTTGTATTTGAATTTGATACTTGGCAAAGATAGATAATTATACAGAATAGACCAATTATATCAAATGGTATCATACAAAACAGGGCATCCCAAATTTTGGAATGCCCTGTTTTGGTATATGTAGATGCAGGAGCTTTATTTCTCGCGCAGTTCCAGTGTTGCTCCCATCAGGCCGATGACTACATCGTTGGCTTTGGCCTCGATGTTGAGGCTCTGCAACGGTTTGTCCTGAAGCGGCAGATAAAGGATGGTTGCTGCTCCTCCTGGAATGCGGCGGTCATTGAAACCTTTCAGCTTCAGGTCCTTCTCAAGCTGATTGCTTACAAGACCTGATGAAAGGACTACCCGGTAAGGACGTGGGGCATTGCTCTTGAATGCCAGGCCGTCAAAATAGAAGTCCTGTTCGATGGGTGCCCAGTTCTCTGGATTGACCAGTGAGAGGGTTTCGCTGCTTCCGTCGGTATAACTTACGGTTACAACTCCGTTCACATGACGGCACTGCATGTAGTTGGTGCTGCCTGCCATGAGGAGGTATACGCCTGATGCCGTCTGTCCCTGAAGAGGAACGCTGACCGAATTGGGGTAATTGTCCCACAGGGATGTGTAGGCGATGTTATGGCCCGTAGACGGTGTGCGGAACGGAATACCTTGCGGTGTGACAAACTGATTGTCTTTTACACGTTTGCGGAATCCGGAATCGTCAATGTCTGCCGTTTCTTTCGGATGACACCATTCGCCGATGCCTTGCAGAGGAATCTGCAGGGTGGTGTATGGTGAACGCGGACTTTCGTAACGGTTCTTGAAGATGTCGGTTACATTGGCATTCCACACATTGTCCATATTGACTGGAATGTATTCGCCGCTTGTGTGAACCGGAAGTTCGGTACCATAGTAGGGAGCATCGATTGACGGACGGTCAACATCGACCGGCTGCCACCAGCGCATGTCGCCCTGCTGGAGCATGACGAACCAGGTACAGTCGGATGACTCACCGCGTATCTGGTCTTTGCAGACAGTAGCTTTTGCGGCTGAGATATTTTCTCCGCTCCATTTGATTTCAACCACCATTTCTTCTTCGTCACCGCACGGTATAGTGATATGAGGGGTGCCGATACTTTCGGCTACGGCTGGCTGTACTGTACGGCCGTTGACTGTTACCGATGCACATACAGACTTACGTGCCGGGATGTCAAGACTGACGGCAGCCTGCTTCTTGAAGTGTGGGCTGATGCGGTATGTTTCGGCATCGCCTTTGCGCTCATAGCTGAAATCAATGTATGAGGTATGCAGTGAAGCGTGATCCCATTCTTTCGGGAATCCAGGACGCAGGCATACCTTTCCGTTCATCAGATCAGGGTAGATACCGAAGAGACCTTGTGTGAGTACGCGGGATGCAACTCCGATAGGGTCGCCGAAATCACGATAACATTCGCCGCGGGCAGCATCATAGAAACTGATTTGTCCGAAGTTGCCCGGACAGTGTCCCAGATACATTCCGTCGAGGATGGAACTCTTGAAGATGTGGAATGCTTCGTCAGGGCGTCCGGCCTGCCAGTATGCCAGGGTAGTGTGCCAAACTTCGGCAAAGGCCACATTGTTGATACTCCATGAATAGGGTGCCCAGTTGGTGGTAGAAAGCGTGTAGTATCCTTCGTCTTTCAGTCCGTCACCCTTGACCGGAATACGCGGTATGTTGCGGTCAATGTAGCGGGTGGCCTGATAATACTGGAACGGGTCGCTTACCTCAGAGTCGATGGCATGATATACGGTCCACACGGCGGGAGAGGTATGGAGGTCCTTGTTTCCCATGAAATCCTGGAATTCGGCCCAGCATCCCTTGTCATGCATCCACAGACGTTGCTGGAGAGCTTGTTTTATCTTTTCAGCCTCCTGTGCATACGGAGTGGGGTCTTCACCAATCTTACCGGCAATTTCGGCTGCCAGCTTGTTGGCGCGGTAGTTGTAGGCTGAAGAGTGGGTTACGGCACCGCTGTTGTAATACAGGGCATCGCTGGCCCAGATACAGCAGTATGCATCGTACAGTCCGTCGTTGTCAGGGTCGAAGTTGCGTTTCTCCCATGCCAGATGACGTGTGATGACCGGCCACATCTTGCGGGCATAGTCAAGGTCACCGGTCCAGCAGAAATGCCACAACAGCTCGTCGATGTAACACAGGTTCATGTCGTAGTGGTGCATCTGGTTGTTGCGGTTCGGATTACGGCAGATGTATCCGTTGCTGTACATCTGTGTGCCCCATTTCTTCTCGGCACGGGCCATGTTCATCTTCGGGTCCTGGGTAGGATGGGCATATACAGGTTCTACATTGGTTACCTGTGATGCCGCGTAATTGTCGAAGTGGGTACGTGCGCGGTCGTTCCATCCCAGACAGTCACCGGTATATGCGGCACGCCATCCGTTGAGCGGCATGCGCCATCCGTTGGCACCGTGAAGCCATACTTTTCCGTCCCAGATACCGTCGGCAGCAGCACAGAGTGCACTTCCGAGTGTATTGATATAAGGGTCGGGAGTATCTATCTTAAAACCGGATATCAGTTCATTGCAAGTATTGAGCGTACGCTGGTAGAGTGTACGTCCTTTTGAGGTTGAAAGCTGTTTCAGCTTTCCGTCTTCATAAATGACGTAAGCTTCACCTTTGTTCAGGCGGATATCATATGCGGTACCCTTTTCGGTAAGTGATGCTTCAAAGCTGTCGGCAGGATCGGCACCCATGTCGCCGCTGCGGTTCAGTTTTCGTGCGCGTATTGGTGAAACTGTTCCGGTAAGCCGGGCATTGCTCAGTTCTGTATCGGTCTTGAAATGCCAGATGGCTCCTTCGCGGTCATACAGTGCCATTGCTGTAACTTCGAGATTCCCGTTTCCGTTGTTCCACTGTTTGTCGGTAAGGGTGTATTTTCTTATTCCTCCGTTATATGAAGAACGGCAGTAGTCGGTAGAGTCGAGTGCAATGTCACAGTCGTTGTATTGAAGCCGGAAGGAGATGTTATGGCTTTTGGGTTTCTGATAGGTTGCAAATACCGGACGGTCACTGGTCTCAAGGCGATAGGCCGTATTGCTTCCATAGAGCGGACGGGTAAAGCGGTTGTTTCCGTTTACGCAGGTAAAGCCTTCGTCCGTAGGATAGTATTGCATGCTTCGGGGAGCGCCTCTCTGTGCTTCATTGTATGAAGTGGATTCGATGTAGTCTCGCCCTTCAAGTGTTGCCTTTTTGCTTGAAGCCGCAGTATTTGTCTGCCCGTAGACAGACAAATACATTGTGCTTAAGCAGGTAGCTATGATAAAGATTTTCATTATTTGTGTTACCTTGTATAATTCTTGTATAATTCTTGTATCAGTTCATATTAGGGCATGGGTTTCAGTCCTTCCCATTTTACGTTCCATGTTCCGTCTTTGGGGAATCCCGGATTCTTTTCGGTACATCCGTCCCATCCGGCACACATCATGGCTACTGCTGTCAGCAGTCCACCGTTACCCGGCAGGTAAAGACGGAGACGTCCGTCCTGATAGTTGTGTCCGTTTACAAGATAGGTATTGGTACGTTTGTTCATGAGCAGGGCACCTACAGCCTTTTCAGGTTCTCCCATGCGGGCAGCGTTCATGGCTGTCATCGGATAGTCCCATCCCCAGGTCTTGCCCCAGTTCCAGTTGTCCCATATCCAGTTGAGGGTATTTTTCATGTATTCTTCACGGATAAGTTTGTTCATCGGAAGAATACCTACGGCACCCAATACTGCCATGTGATCGGATGTAAAGCGGATGTCTTTATAAGTATCTGTAGCAGTCTCGGCAGCCAGATAAAGTTTGTCTTCGTTGTATGCAAGCGGTGAGAGCTTGTCTATCATCTCATCCCATTGGAGATTGCGTTGCATGCCACGACGTTCACGCCAGTCCTGAGCTACCTGCATGGCATAATGCCAGTATGAGAGTTCAAACGGAGGATTGACGGTTTCTGCGGCGCGGAGTGTTTCCTGAGCAGGGATAGCTCCTTTCAGGATATAGCGTCCGTTGAGTGTATCGTATGATGCGAACGAATACATGAATTCAGCAGTCTTTTGAACCAGGTCGCCGTATTTCTCCAGAATCTTCTTGTCATCGGGGTTATTGCGGTATAACAGCTCGGCCAGGTAAATAAGGTGGGGCTGTTGCCAGATAAGGAAGCTTCCTACTTTTGAAGGAGCTTCTGTCCCGCTAGGATCGGTCATTTTCATCCAGCGTACTCCGTCGAATCCTTGTCGTTTTGCGATTTCGCGTGCTACCGGTTCAACTGATTCATACCATCCGAGTGTGCGGTCGAGGAGTTCTGCACGGTTCCACAAGGCAAACTGTGCCTGGTGCCACCAAATCATTTCCAAGTGGAACTTGCCATACCATGAGTTATAGGTAAGACCGGTTTCCTGTGGAGGTGTACTTCCGGCGCACTGGATAGCCAGCAGGTACTGACTCAAAACTACGCGGCGCTCAAGTTCTTTGGCGCGTGGGTCTGTACATTCTGAGAAATCTACTGCAGCTCCGTTGGTCCAGAATGCTTTCCAGTATTCAGCTGATGCTTTTTGGGTTTCGGCTACAGTTGCTGCGTTGGTTGCATTGTTTTCCGGAGTGAATGTGCAGGTAAATGCAAACTTGTCATCTTGCGGAGTGAGAACGAAATAGTTCTTTTGTTTTTCTTTCAGTTCGGCATTTCCTTCCCAACGTACGGTTACGTAATAGGTTGTAGCATCGAGCTGGTGTTTGAGTACAGCCGACTGTTTGTCCTGGCTCACAATGGTAGTGCTGTGTTTGTCGTTGGCATCCCAGTTGCAGGCATCGTCACAGTGTCCGCCTGTAGGATAAGGGAAACGGAAGCAGATACCGGCATGTGCCTTTGATTCGATTTCGGCAGCTATCATGTCAATGGAAGGATGACATACGGTTTTTACGTTGAAGTCGTTGCCATTGAATTTGAAATGACTGTTTATTTCACCTTTCCACATGTCAAGCTCCTGCTTGATGTCTGTAATCTGTTGTGGAGTGACATTGTCTCCCAATTCGAATCCTACAATACCCAAGTGCAGGCGATGAGGATTTACACGATACCAGTTGGCTGCATCCTTGGCGCGTCCGTCTTCCTTGAACTGGGTTGCGTAGAGTTCCTTGTGACCGCGTCCGAAATCATATTCTTTCAGGGCTTCTTCAGGCTTGAGGTTCTTGGGATTGTCAAAACTGTGCCATCCCCATTGGCTTTGAGTACCGAGAGGAACTCCCATCTTATAGGTATTGGGGAATGTCTGCAGACCGGTGGCATCTACCGTGAAGGCAAATTCACCGTTTCCGACAGAGAGCGATGCCAAAGAATCAATGGCCGTAATCTGGGGATTGTTGCGGTGAACAAGCGTCTCCCGGTCAATTGGTGTTTCTTTGGGTGACGTGCACGATGCCATAACACACATGGCAGTAAGTGCTGTGAATAGTTTGTTTTTCATACGTGTGTGATGTTGATTGTTTATAATATTACTTATTCATTTTTTCCTGTTCGAGTAAAAAGAGATAATTCTCGATGTTGGTATATCCGTTTGCAGCCAGCTGCATGGCATCTGCCGGATTGTTCTTGTCGAGACCGTATTTGTCTTCAAACTCATCGGGCATACCATCATGGTCGCTGTCGGCAGGCAGTGTGCCTTGCTTGATTTTTCCCGGACCTTTGGTTGGAGTCTGTTCTATTTCTGATTGGATAATTTGTCCTTTTGTTCCCAGTGAGGTCATTTCTTCTATCAGGTAAGTATCTACCTCATCGCGTGCGGGTAATGAGGCTCCTCCCCATTGGGTTATCCATTGATAAGCGTCTTTGGCGCTCATCAGATTGGTTATTTGCGGATGCTTGGAATCAGCCTCTTTCAGAAAGACGGGAGTGATAACCTGATTGTCTTTTTCCCGTTTGAGATGTTCGTTTGTGATGAGTGTTCCGTTGAGTTTTCCGTCACGGTTGTCGTCTATGTAGTTTCCTTCGATATAGGTGTAAACATTTTCATTATATCCTATTATCGGTGGGGTGGGGCGGTATTTGCTTCCGTCGAAGTTGATGCATGCACCTTCAATGAAATAATTGTTGAGCAATACGCTGTTGGAGATGCTTTGTGAACTGCCGCCCATGTTATAGGCTGCTCCGGCTCCCCAGTTGTAAACCACATTGTTGACAAACTGGTTCAGGCCTTTTACTTTAGGGTTGCGTGTCTTGTTGTCAATATAGAGGTTACGGTAAAGGGTTATTCCGTTATCGGCTTTGGTCTGTATCAGTCCGCCACATGAATGAGGATGCAATCCTTGTCCCATAATGGAGTTCTGAATGGTAATGTTTCGGGGTGCATCGTCTTCATGACCCTTGCGGTAATGGTTGATGGAGAAGTTTTCATCACGTCCCCATGTAACGGACAGATGGTCGAAAATCATATTTTGTCCGTAAGCTACTCCGGCGGCATCTTTTCCTTTCGGACCGTTTATTCCCATTCGGATGCGCAGGTATCGGCAGATAATGTTGTCTGAACCGGAGAATGAAACGTTGGCTCCGTACAAGACAATTCCGTCGCCAGGAGCCGATTGTCCGGCGATAGTAATGTCTCTGGCAACGGATACGGCCGATTTCAGGTTGATGATTCCGGCTACATCGAACAAAACGATGCGGTTGGGTTGAGACACGGCATCTCTGAATGAACCCTTGCCGGAGTCATTCAGATTGGTGACGTGATAGATTTCACCAAAACGGCCGCCGGTTGCGTTCTTTCCGTAACCTTCAGCTCCGGGAAACGCAATGGCTTTTCCGTAATCGGGGAAAGTGGATGGAGGGTTGTTGTGTAGGGAGGTTGCAGAAACAGTAATTGACGAAAAAATTCCTGCAAACAGGAGATTTTGAATTCTTTTCCTTATTTGTTTTTCCATGAGATTTTCAGTGTTTTCATTTGCAAGGTAAAAATACGAATTTGCACGATATGAACAATTTGTAAAATTGATGGAAAAACTGCGAAAAATGGCGGAAAGCGTATTTTACTGAATATCTCCTCGTTCCTGATAGATTTCTACACCGGCTCCCGAGCATTCTGCCCCCATGGGAGGATTGTCTTTTATCAATTCCAGATGAATGCCTGTGATGGAGGGAAAGTCTCTGAAGAGTCTTTGAAGTATCCGGCCACTGGCATGTTCCAGCAGTTGGGATGGCTGCTGCATTTCTTCTTTTACCGCATTGTAGATATCGGCATAACTGATGGTTCCTTCCAACGCGTCGGTCTGCATGGCATTGGTAAAATCGGTTTTTATCTTCAGGTTAACGGTAAAATAGGCTCCTACGGTAGTCTCTTGAGGGTCTACTCCGTGATGTGCATAGAATTTCAGGTCTTTAAGCAATATGTACATGTTCATTGGTTGGTTTTTTATGGGTTGAAAATGAAAAACAGTGCATTCTTAATCATATGACAATGATTAGACATGCACTGTTCTTTTTATTATTTCAGTATGTTCTTGATTATCCGCATCTTGACGTTCCGCAAGTCTTACAGATAAGACAGCCTTCTTGATATACAAGTGTCTCGTGGCCGCAGTTCGGACATTTCTGTCCTTTGGCTTCGGTTCCGTCAGTTACATATTTTTTCAATGCTCGTGATACTCCGTTTTTCCAGGTGTTGATGTTTTCGCTGTCGAGTTGTAAAGAGTCTACCAGCTTGATGACTTGCTCAATCGGCATTCTCCAGCGCAACACTCCCGAGATAAGTTTTGCGTAGTTCCAATATTCTTTGTTGAAACGTTCAGACAATCCTTCTATGGTCATCTTGTATCCGCGGCGGTTCTCGAATTGGAAATCGTAACGTTTGTTTCCGAATTCATCGACATTCTTGATGATACGGCCGTGTGTTACAGATTTCGGCAGAACGATACCGTCATCGTCATCCTGCAAACCTGTGAAGATTTCATAAGGATGTCCGTTCAGCAATCCAACGAAAGCTACCCATTTGTCCTTATTGTTCTGGAAGCGCTGTACGTCACATTCAAGAACTTTTGGACGAACCTCAACTACTGTAGGCGGCTTACATGGAGGCTCTTCTGCTTTTTTGTCCTTCTTGGTAGACAGCAATACGCCTGAGCGTGAGCCGTCACGGTATACGGTACATCCTTTACATCCGGATTTCCAGGCTTCTACATATAGCTTGTTTACCAGCTCCTCATCAACGTTGTTTGGCAAATTGATGGTTACGCTGATAGAATGGTCTACCCATTTTTGGATTCTTCCCTGCATCTTGACTTTCATCAGCCAGTCTACATCGTTGGAGGTAGCTTTGTAATATGGAGACTTGGCTACAAGTTCGTCAATTTCTTCCTGAGTGTAGCGTTTGTTGGTATCGTATCCGTTAACTTGCATCCAGGTAAGGAATTTGTGGTGGTATACGATGTATTCTTCAAAGCTGTCACCGGTTTCGTCAGTATAGTCAATTCTTACTTCCGGATCGTTAGGATTTACCTTGCGGCGGCGTTTGTATACCGGCATGAATACCGGTTCGATTCCGGATGTAGTTTGTGTCATCAGACTGGTTGTTCCTGTAGGAGCAATGGTAAGGCAGGCTATGTTGCGTCGGCCGTATTTAACCATGTCTTCATATAGTTCAGGATCGGCTTCTTTGAGTCTGTTTATAAACGGATTGTTCTTTTCGCGTTCAGTATCATAGATTTCAAAGGCGCCGCGCTCTTTAGCCATTGTTACAGATGAACGGTATGCGTTCAAGGCAATGGTCTTATGTATCTTTTCAGAGAATTCTGTAGCTTCTTCAGTTCCGTATCTCAATCCCATGGCAGCAAGCATGTCGCCTTCGGCCGTGATACCTACTCCGGTACGTCTTCCCTGTCCGGTCTTTTTATAAATCTTTTCCCACAAGTGTTCTTCAGAACCTTTTACTTCCTCGCTTTCAGGGTCTGATTTGACTTTTTCCATGATAGCATCAATCTTTTCCAGTTCAAGGTCGATGATATCATCCATAATGCGTTGTGCATATCCTACGTGTTTTTTGAAGGTCTCAAAGTCAAAGTAGGCTTCGGGAGTGAACGGATTGACAACATAGGAATACAGGTTAATTGCCAACAGACGGCATGAATCGTACGGACACAATGGAATTTCTCCGCATGGGTTTGTTGAAACGGTTCTGTAACCTAAGTCTGCATAGCAATCGGGTACGGATTCACGTATGATAGTATCCCAGAACAGAACTCCGGGTTCGGCAGATTTCCATGCATTGTGTACAATCTTCTTCCATAATGCAGTGGCATCGATTTCTTTCTTTACTCTTGGGTTGGGAGAGTCTACGGGGAATTGTTGTGTATAAGGTACTCCTTCGATAGCGGCTTTCATAAACTCGTCATCGATTTTCACAGATACATTGGCTCCTGTAACTTTTCCTTCAGTCATCTTGGCATCGATAAATGCTTCAGAATCGGGGTGCTTGATGGATACACTTAACATTAATGCTCCTCGGCGTCCGTCTTGTGCCACTTCACGGGTAGAGTTGGAGTAACGTTCCATAAAGGGAACCAGACCGGTAGATGTCAGGGCTGAATTCTTTACCGGTGAACCTTTGGGACGGATGTGTGAAAGATCATGACCTACACCTCCGCGACGTTTCATTAATTGAACCTGCTCTTCGTCAATACGTATGATTGCTCCATATGAATCGGCAGAACCGTCCATACCAATTACAAAGCAATTTGATAAGGAAGCTATCTGGAAGTTGTTTCCTATACCGGTCATCGGGCTTCCTTGTGGAACAATGTATTTGAAGTGATTCATTAAATCGAAGAGCTGTTGGGCGCTCATCGGATTAGGATACTTGGCTTCAATTCGTGCAATTTCATTTGCTATGCGCCAATGCATGTCAACAGGTGACTTTTCATAGATATTACCGAATGAATCTTTGACCGCATATTTGTTAACCCATACACGTGCTGCCAATTCATCACCTTTGAAATATTCTAATGATGCATTGTATGCTTCATCGTAAGTGTAAGTTTTTTGTTCCATAATAAATAGGTATGTACTGGAATATTGTGCTTTTATTTAATAACGATAGGTTGTAGAAGATTGAGAAGTATTAAATAAATGCGAGAGCAAAGCTAGATATGTTTTTTTATATAAGCAAAAAAAATAACATTTAAATTGAATGTGATGGAAAAGTTTTCCAAAACAAGTTTTTGCTATATTGATAATCAGATATATATAAAAAATGAGGAGATAGAAAGTTTTCCGTTTTGGAAAACTCACTTTCCTGTAAGTGTTGATAAGTTATCTTGAATTGTTTATAACTTTATGCCTTTTCTCATGAATTTTTCAATCTTTTATATAGGGTTGCTGACTGTATGGTGCATATTTGATAGTACTGGTGCTGTTCGGTATGGTTATATAGAAATTTATGAATTTTATTTGTCCCTGTATTACCTTTTGCTTTTCGTCTATAAGCAGCGGCTTGGTAGAGACAAACATGAAAACTGTGTTTTTGTTTGCCTCTGTGCTCGTCTTTCACTATATTTAGATAATATAGGATGTGGTTCGGCAAAATCAAATATGAAAACAGTGTTTTCATTTGCCATTGCACTCACCTTTCGCTATATTTGCTCTGTTTAAAAAGAATATGTTTATTATGGAATATGTAAAACAAAGACGATCTATTCGGAAATATCAGGAAAGAGATATTGACCAGAATTTGCTGAATGAGCTTTTGGAAACAGCTTCAAGAGCTTCTACTATGGGAAACTTGCAATTATACAGTGTAGTGGTGACTCGTGATGCGGAAATCAAGAAGGCATTGGCTCCTGCTCATTTCAATCAGCCTATGGTCTTTGATGCTCCGGTATTGCTGACCTTCTGTGCGGATTTTCATCGTACATCTGTTTGGTGTGAGAATCGTAAGGCTGTGCCCGGATATGATAATTTCCTGTCATTTTTAAATGCTTCAATTGATACCCTGCTGTTTGCGCAGACTTTCTGTACGTTGGCAGAAGAGAAGGGGTTGGGATTGTGCTATCTGGGAACTACAATCTATAATCCGGACTTGATTATTGATACACTGAAGCTTCCTAAACTTGTAATGCCGGTGACTACCGTGACTTTGGGATATCCGGCAGAGAATCCTCCTCAGACAGACCGCTTGCCTGTGGAAGCTTTTGTACATGAAGAGGCGTATCATGATTATACAGCCATGGATATAGACCGTCTGTACGCTTATAAGGAGGCCTTGCCGGAAAACAAGCATTTTGTGGAAATAAACAAGAAGGAAACGTTGGCTCAGATATTTACGGATATTCGTTATACCAAGAAAGATAATGAATTTATGTCAGAAACTTATCTTGCTTCGATGAAGAAACAGGGTTTCCTGAAATAATAGCAGAAACGAGGACAAAAGAGATATGAATATATTCATTTTTTGCCCTCGTTCCTGTTTATTGTTTTTCTGTATTTAGCTGCGGATTGCATTTTCTATTTCTTCCATTTCGTGACGGAAGCTCTTGTCAATGTCCAATTGGTTCTTTACAATCTTGCAAGAATGTATTACAGTTGCATGATTTTTCTTTCCGATCAGTGTTCCAATCTTGCTGCATGAAGCGTCCGTGTATTTTTTTGCCAGATACATGGCTACCTGACGCGCCATCACAACATTATGTTTTCTTGAGCGGGCATGCAGGCTTTCTTTTTCTATTTCATAGTGTTTACATACAGAGTCAATAATGCTTTCGATTGTTATTTCTTTCTTTTCAATCTTGGCAACTTTCTTGACAACTTTTTCAGCCAGATTCATATCAATATCTGCATTGTAAACAGTTGAGTACGCCATCAGTGAATTGACGATACCTTCAAGGTCACGTACGCTTTCATCAACGTTTTCTGCAATGAAGTTTATAACTGTTTCCGGGAACTCCAATCCGTCACGATGTATCTTGTCTTTTAAGATATCTTTACGCAGTTCGGTATTGGGCTTTTCCAGTTCTGCCAATAATCCCCATTTGAAACGTGTAAGCAATCTGTCTTCCATACCCTGTAACATTACCGGTGGACGGTCGGATGTTAATATCAGCTGTTTGCCGTTCTGGTGCAAATGATTGAATATATGGAAGAATGTATTCTGAGTCTTGGTCATTGCAGCAAATTCCTGAATATCATCAATAATCAGAACATCAATAGTCTGATAGAAATTGATAAAATCGGTCACCTTGTTACGCAGGGTTGCTTCAACAAACTGTACCTGAAAAAGATTGGCTGATATATAGAGAACTCTTTTTTGAGGATACAGTTCCTTGATACGTGTTCCGATAGCATTGACCAGATGGGTCTTACCAACACCTGAAGCACCATAGATGAAAAGCGGGTTGAAAGCTGTTTTTGCCGGCTTCAACGCAACTTCTTCTGCTACGGTACGAGGCAGTTTATTGCTTTCTCCTTCAATGAAATTATCGAATCTGTACTTCGGATTAAGACGCGGATCTAATGTGGCAACAGGTTGGGCCTGTACTGGAGCTTGATTAATGGCAACTCTTTGTTGAGGCTTAACTGTTTCCGGCTGATTGGTTGAAGGTATATTGGTGGTAAGATGGTTTGTCTTATCTGTAAGAACGCTATACATCAAACGTGTACCTGTTCCTATTTCCTTATATAACACAGAACGTAACAATCCCAAATACTTTTCTTCTATGAATTCATAAAAGAACTGGCTTGGGACTTCTACGGTCAGCGTATTGTCTTCATACTTTAAAGGTATGATAGGCTTAAACCATGTATTAAATGCAGGCTCATCTACGTTGTCTTTGATAATCTGCAGACAACGGTTCCAAAGCTCCACATGATTGTTTTTCATCATAGGACTTAAAAAAACATTTATTTACTTGTCAAACTTCTACGGTGCAAAATAGGGAATATAATTCTAAAAAAACAAATCACTATTTTCTTGCATATTTGATATTAGTACTAAATATCTTTCTTTCAATTCATTATGAAATTATGCTTAAGAGCATTGTGCTTTATGTGTTTTGTATATATTGAAGTGCTTGTATCTTAGTAATTTATAGTTGTTATGTTCGTTTCTTTCATAAATACTTGTTTTTATCCTGATATTTTCCATACTTGATAAATAGGGAGTTATAGACATTTTTAATCTCCGTTTTTCTCTGTTCGTAATTTAGACTAAATCTATATAACGCTGTTTTTTGTATTATTTGTCTTTTCTGCCGAAAAGAGAAAAATGTACATAACGTTTAGGATGAGATTTCAAATCTTCAAGCAGAGATGCTGCATTGTATGTCGTTCTGTTCAGGTTATTATATAATGTACTGTCATTTAATAACAGGCCAAGTGTATTGTCAGTTCTGTTGAATTTATCAGTCATAAGGGCAATGTTGCCTAAGGTTAAATCTATCTTTTGTAATAGTGCGTTATAATCTGTTTGGCTTAAATTGTCGCTTATGGTTACAAAATTATCTCCGATATGATTCAGTTTGCCTGTAATTTCAGGAATGTCATTTTGGAGCAGGTTGTTGATTTGTCGGGTTGTTGTGGTCAGATTGGCCGTAATCTGTTCTGTATTGTGTAATGTAGCAGACAAAGCCGGATCGGACAACAGATTGTTTAATGAGTTTAATATGGAATCCAGTTTTGGCAACATGTCTTGTATGACCGGTATCATCTTTTGTGCTTCACCCATCAGTCCGTTATTTCCGTGTCCTTTTATCGTGTCGCCTACGTTAAGCCGTTCGCGGGGATTGTTTGCCAATAACAGGTTCAGTTTTACTGTTCCCAGCATTTCTGTTACGAGTTCTGCTTCACTTCCTTTAGGGATGCGCATATCTTTGTCGACCTCAATCTCTACGGTGACATGGCCTGGAAGGTTATAATTATAGTTGATGGAGCGTACGCTACCGATATTGTATCCGTCTGCGTAAACAGGGCTGGATACGGTTAGTCCGCCAATGTTGTCATAGGTTACGTAATAGTAATTGCTTGCCTTGAACATATTTATTCCTTTAAGGAATTTTATTCCGAAAAAGAGTATTACTACAGCTATAATGCCGGTAACTGCAATCTTTATTTCTTTTGTTATATATTTCATAGTTATGGTTCTTTTTAAAGTTATTTTTTTCTGTTTCGCTTAAATTCCTGAATTGCTTCCTGTACGTTCATTTTGCTGTCTCCTTTAAAAGCTATGATGAAGGCATCTTTGAACTTGTGGAGGATTTCTTTTCGCATTCTGTATATCTTATTATAGTCGGTCGATGCGCCATATGTATATTTGTAAATTCCGTTTTCTTTATAATATTCCACAGGCTTCAGGCCTTTCAGGCGTCTGTCGGTTGCTTTTAGCGGACTGGATGCCGTGAGTATCTGAATTTTGAAAACAGGTTTGTCTGTGTCTGTATTGGTATCAACTTGGTCGGATATCTCTTTTCTTTGTTTAACGGAAGTTTGTTTGGTAGCTGGTTTTTCTGTCTGTCGGCTTTCTTCCTTTCGGCTTTCTTCTGAGATTTCAGTTAGAGTATCCGATGCATCTTCTGTTATTACTGTTGTGTTACCATGCCTGCTTTTTTGTTTATAGTTCAAAATGGCCTGATAAATGCTTTTGCTTAAATCTTGTATACCTTTTGACGAATTCAGGTATTTTTCCTCATCTGGAGTAGAAATGTATCCAAGCTCAACGAGAATACTGGGCATGGAAGTAGCGTGGAGCACCAGGAATCCTGCTTGCCGGACACCTCTGTCATTGCGTTGTGCTGTTATGCGGAATTGGTTTTGTACGAATTGTGCCAGATTGATACTCTGCTGCATGTTCTTGTCCTGTATAAACTCAAACATGATATAACTTTCGGCTGAGTTCGGGTTAAAGCCTGCATAGCGTTGCTTGTAATCACTCTCTATGAGGATGACCGCATTTTCCTTTTGTGCTACAGCCAGATTTTCTTTGCTTCGATGAAGTCCTAATGTATAAGTTTCTGTACCTCTTGCTATTTTTCCTTTAGGAAGTGAATTGGTATGTATTGATACGAAGATATCAGCCTTGGCATTGTTGGCGATATCGGCACGTTCATGTAATGGAATAAACTTGTCACTTTTGCGGGTGTATACAACTTTAATGTCATTATGCTTTTGTGATAACAGTTGTCCTACGGCTAGTGCGACCTTAAGATTTATGTTTTTTTCCTTGGATATGCGTCCGACGGCTCCTGCATCATGACCTCCATGCCCTGCATCAAGCACAACTATAAAGTCTTTTGCATAACCGGTCATGCAGAAGCATGATAGTATGCTGCTCAAACAAAGTAATAGTGTGTATCTTTTTATTTGTTTGTTCATGATTTGTGTTATAATGTGCAAAAGTAAATGAATTCTTTTAGAAAACGCATAAACATATATAAGTTTTCATTGATTTTAAGTTATTCGGAGTCGGTATTGTTGTATATTAATATTCTTTCTTTTTTGGAAGAGTTGAAAATGGATTCCTTTGGGTATGGCCGCAGGGTAGGGTATGTATAAACAAAAAAGGTTTGCCGTTTTTCTTGGGCAAACCTTTATTTGTTATTTTGTAGCTTTGATTATTTCTTTCTGGCATTACCATAACGGCTCATGAACTTATCAACACGTCCTGCTGTATCTACCAATTTAGATTTACCAGTGTAGAACGGATGTGAAGAGCTAGAGATTTCAAGCTTAACACAAGGATAAGTTTCACCTTCAAATTCAACGGTATCTTTAGTAGCACAAGTTGAGCGAGAAAGGAACATGTCACCGTTTGACATATCTTTAAATACTACCGGACGATAGTTTTCTGGATGAATACCTTTTTTCATGTCAGTATTTATTGTTTTTATAAATTAGTTAATATTTTGCTGGTAACAAAAATATTGTGTAATGGTCTCAATTCGGGTGGCAAAGGTAATAATTCATTTTTGATGTGCCAAAAGAATTATTATAATTTTTACCCAATAGGATGGTTACTTGCTTTTTCGCATGCTCTTAAGCATTTCTTTTCTGAATTTTACTTCAGTAGTCATGATTTTGAATATCTTTTTATTGCTGAGAACTTTTCTATACTTGTCAATATATTCTTGTTCCAGCTTTTCCAGTTTTACCTGAATATTCATGATTTGATCTATCACTGACTTGTATTGCAGTTCATTAAGCTCCTGTTTCAAAGCTTTGTTCCTTTTTGAGTTGGCGTCGTCGGTCAGTACTTTCTTTTTGTCCTGCAATTCAAAATACAGGGGAAAGAAGTAGTTGGCTTCTTTGGGAGTGAGCTTCGCTTCGCGAATGAAAAATTCTTTCTGCTTTTTGCGGAACTCTTCCTTTGAGATGTTTTCCAACGGATTACCGCAGGCGAATGCATTGAAATTTCCAATCAGTATGAATAGGATAGATATGATAATTGTCTTCATATTGTATTTTTGTTTATTAGCTTTCACTATCATTGTCTGTCAGATAGCAATATACAGTGTAATCATCGGCCTGCATGTTCATTATGGTTTCTTCTATATATTCATCGGTATATGAATATTCGGTGGCAGAAGAGGGCTTGGTCGGGTTTTTTGAGGCCATTTGTTCGTTAGATGATGGTATAAGCATGTAGCGAGCAGTTATCATGATGATGCAGAACATTGCAGCCATATAAAACCATGGTTTAATGCGTTGCCACGTCGTTATGTGAATCGTCTGAGGTACTGCAGGCTCTTTTTCCGGAATGCGGTTCATTATGTTTTCAGTCAGTTGTTCAAAATATCCTTCAGGCACAGTGAACGGATTTTTGTCTTTGCTAATAATATCATCTAGTTTTCTGTTGTTCATGTTGTTTATGTTTGCCATACTTTTTTATGAGTTCTTTTTATTGATTAGACCATTGTATAATTACAAGGTTTAAAGTGATTCTTTTAAAAAAGCTTCTATCTTTTTCACGGCATAGTGGTAAGATGCTTTCAATGCTCCTACGGTTGTACCCAGGATTTCTGATATTTCTTCATATTTCATATCCTGATAATACTTCAGATTGAATACCATTCTTTGTTTTTCGGGTAAGGCCTGAATAGCTTTTTGCAAAAGAAGCTGTGTTTCATCTCCATTAAAGTACGGATCACTTTCCAGTTTGCTTATGGCAGATGCTTGTGGGTCATCTAGTGGGACGGCCTGACTGTTCTGCTGCTTGCTTAAGAATGTAAGGCATTCATTCAGTGCAATTCTGTACAGCCAGGTAGCGATTTTTGCGTCTCCACGAAAATAGTCAATGTGTGTCCATGCCTTGATGAATGTATTTTGAAGCAAGTCATTGGCGTCATCATGTGACAAGACCATGCGGCGAATTTGCCAGTATAGTTGCTCACTGTATTGGTTTACTACAGTTTCAAATGCGGCCCGTTGGGTTTGTGGGTTGTGCAGTTGTTCTATAATTGTATTTTCGTCGTATATCTTCATGAAGCTTTTTGAATAGGCGCTTAGTTTTTATTGGATGTCTCTTATATCATAATGCGATGCACAGGTTTTCTTTCGAAGCTGTCGTGTTTGGGAAAATTGCCTGTGCTTCTTTCAACAGAACCGATTCGTCGTCATATCTGGCGGAATAGTGTCCGATAAGGAGACGCTTCACATTCGCATCTTTTGCCAGTTGTGCCGCTTGTGCAGCCGTTGTATGGAACGTTTCTTTGGCTCTTCCGGCTTCACTCTCCGCAAACGTTGCTTCGTGATAAAGCATGTCTACATTTCTTATTTGTTCCAGTATTTGCGGATTGTAGATGGTATCAGAGCAATAGGCATAACTTCTCGGTTGAGCCGATGGAGTTGTAAGCCTGCTGTTGGGCACTATGGTACCGTCTTCCAATACGTAGTCTTCTCCATTCTTTATCCGGTTGATGGCATATGTAGGGATGTGATAAAAATCAATCATGTCCCGCTTTATATGATTGGCGGTAGCTTTTTCCTTGAACAGAAATCCGCAGCATGGAATTCGATGTTTCAGCGGGATGGTTTCTACACATACCGAGCGGTCATCGTATATCAGAGTGGGTTGTTGGGTCTCAAACGGATGAAATTCTATTTTATAATCCATCCCTTTGCAGAAGAAGTCAATTTGCGGAAGCATCAGACTTTCCAGTTCTTTGGGAGAATAAATGTGCATGGTCGCTGTGCGTCCTAACAGTCCGAAGGTAGACAGCAGACCAATAAGACCAAAACAGTGGTCGCCATGCAGGTGTGATATGAATATGTGGTTGAGCCGTGAAAATTTAAGTTTCGAACGGCGGAGCTGTGTTTGTGTCCCTTCTCCACAGTCAATCATAAAAAGTTTTTCACGGATGTTTAGCACCTGTGAACTGGCGTTGTGTCTTGTTGTGGGCAAGGCTGAGCCGCATCCTAATATATTGACTTCGAATTTCTCCATATCGCACAAATGTAATGAAAAAAAATGAAGGATATTGATTTATTTTTTATATCTTATGATTTTTGAGAAGAAGGCTATGATTTTTCAAATTACTTCTTATGATTTTTTTATTTACGGCCGTCTTTTTGAACATAATAAAAGAGAGACTGTAAAGTCTGAGCCTTACAGTCTCTCGCAATTATAAAAAGAGAGATTTATTTTTTATTTCTTGTTTGCTTCCATCTGCTCTTTCAAAGCTGCCAAAGCATCGATGTCACCAAGAGTAGTAGATGCTGCCTGATTCTGAATCATAGGAGCTTCTTCTTTCTTAGCTGCCTTCTTTGCAGTAGCTTTCTTTTCTGCCTTTACTTCTTTAGCAGCATCTTCGAAAATGCGGCTGTGAGAAAGGATGATTCTCTTAGCGTCTTTGTTGAATTCGATTACCTTGAACGGAAGTTTCTCATCCAATTGAGCTTGAGAACCGTCTTCTTTTACAAGGTGTTTCGGAGTTGCGAAACCTTCTACACCGTAAGGCAATGAGATAACGGCACCTTTATCCAACATTTCGATGATAGTTCCTTCGTGTACTGAACCTACAGTAAATACTGTTTCGAATACATCCCAAGGATTCTCTTCGAGTTGTTTGTGACCAAGGCTCAAACGACGGTTTTCCTTGTCTATTTCAAGAACTACAACGTCGATGTCTGCACCAATCTGAGTGAATTCTGACGGGTGTTTAATCTTCTTAGTCCAAGAAAGGTCTGAGATGTGGATCAGTCCGTCAACACCTTCTTCGATTTCTACGAATACACCGAAGTTAGTGAAGTTACGTACTTTAGCAACGTGTTTAGAACCTACAGGATATTTCTCTTCGATAGTTTCCCATGGGTCAGCTTTCAGTTGTTTGATACCCAAAGACATCTTGCGCTCTTCGCGGTCAAGAGTAAGGATAACAGCTTCTACTTCGTCGCCAACTTTCATGAAGTCTTGAGCAGAACGCAAGTGTTGTGACCAAGACATTTCAGATACGTGGATCAATCCTTCTACGCCCGGAGCGATTTCGATGAATGCTCCGTAGTCAGCCATAACGACAACTTTACCTTTAACGTGGTCACCTACCTTCAAGTTAGGATCAAGAGCATCCCATGGGTGCGGAGTAAGTTGTTTCAAACCAAGAGCGATACGTTTCTTTTCGTCATCAAAGTCAAGGATAACAACGTTCAACTTCTGGTCTAATTGAACAACTTCCTTCGGATCGCTTACGCGGCCCCAAGACAAGTCGGTGATGTGGATCAAACCGTCTACGCCACCCAAGTCGATGAATACACCGTAAGAGGTAATATTTTTAACGGTTCCTTCAAGAACCTGACCTTTTTCAAGTTTACCGATGATTTCTTTCTTCTGTTGTTCAAGTTCAGCTTCGATAAGAGCTTTGTGTGAAACAACAACGTTCTTGAATTCCTGATTGATTTTAACAACCTTGAATTCCATAGTCTTGCCTACGAATACATCGTAGTCACGGATAGGTTTAACATCGATTTGAGAACCCGGCAAGAATGCTTCGATACCGAATACGTCAACAATCATACCACCCTTAGTGCGGCACTTGATGTAACCCTTAATGATTTCATCATTGTCAAGAGCTGCGTTAACACGATCCCAAGAGCGAGCAGCGCGAGCTTTCTTGTGTGAAAGAATCAATTGACCTTTCTTGTCTTCCTGATTTTCGATGTATACTTCTACTGTATCACCTACTTTCAGGTCTGGATTGTAGCGGAATTCATTCAAAGGAATGATACCGTCTGATTTGTAACCGATATTAACTACAACTTCACGTTTGTTCATAGCGATTACAGTTCCGTCAACTACCTCACGGTCGTTAACTTTGTTCAAAGTGTTGTCATAAGCTTTTTCAAGCTCTTCGTGGCTCAAGCCAGTAGCGGTTTCGCCATTCTCATAAGCATCCCAGTTGAAGTCTTCAATGGGAGCAACATTCTTTAAGTTTTCCATTAAATAATAAGTTGTTTTTTTAATAAATTGGGTTAGACATTATATTGCTATAATAATCGGCCGCGAAGATACTACAAAAAAATGAATTGGCGCAACTATTTATCGTGTTTTCTGATAGTTGCGCCAATTTTTTATGTTTTTTTGTTTGTGATCAGTCTTCGAGAGAATAATCTATTGTAGTTACTACGCGTACTTTTTTAATGTAAGGCGTGTTGGCATCGCGGTCACTGATACTGAACTGTCCCTGATAGGCGGTTTTTATCTTGCCTAGTTTGCTGTCTGAGTCTTTAGCAAACTTTTCTGCAGCGGCACGTGCGTTTTTGGTTGCTTCTTCAATCATCTGAGGCTTGATTTTGTTCAGGCTTGTATAATCATATGATACGTTATAACGATAGTCGCCTGCACTGATGGCAATGCCTTGTTTGAGCAGTTCGCCCTGTTCGGAGATGAGTTTGCGTACCAGGTCTACTTTGTTTGAAGTTACGGTGATAACGGTAGTTACATTGTACCGATAGGGAATACGTTCATTGTTGCTGTACCGTTCGGCCTGCAAGTCTATTATTTCGGGAGCATTGACGCTGATTTCTTCCTGGCTGATACCTTGTGCGGTGAGAAAGCTTACAATTTTCTGGCTTGTAGTCTTTATCTGTTCATAAAGAGAAGGCAGGTCGTTACCCAGATTCTTGTACATGAGTGGCCAGGTAACCTTGTCGGCCGGTACTTCCATTTCGGCCAATCCTTTTACGTTTACCACGCGGTCGCGGCTTGCCACGGAGTTCAAGCCGGCCTTAACGAAATACCCTGTCAGCACCAGACCGATAGCCAGGATAACTGACTCAATTCTCAAATTCTTCATAATCCTTTCTTTTAAATTAAAATATTACATTCTCTTCACTCAGCGTATATATTATAAGGTATATGCGTCGATGGCTTTCTTTACTGAACCATATTTGAGCAGCAGTTCTTTGGCTTCTTCATATGGTAGATGCAATTCTTCTGTAAGCATGCGTGTACCGCGGTCTACCAGTTTTTGATTGCTTAACTGCATGTTTACCATTCGGTTTCCTTTTACCCGTCCCAGCTTTATCATGGTAGTGGTAGTTATCATGTTGAGAATCATTTTCTGTCCGGTTCCGCTTTTCATGCGTGAGCTGCCGGTTACGAATTCCGGTCCCACTATCATTTCGATGGCAATGTCGGCTTCATCGGAAATGGGTGCATCGGGATTGCTGCATATTGAAGCCGTGAGAATTCCGTTTTGGCGTGCCATATGCAGGGCGTTGATTACGTAGGGAGTGGTACCTGAAGCAGCAATGCCTATGACGGTATCGTTTGTATTTATGTTGTGTGCCTGTAATTCTTCCCATCCTTTCATTGCATTGTCTTCAGCATTTTCTACCGGATTGCGCAAGGCACGGTCTCCACCGGCAATGAGGCCGATGACTCTTTCGGGCGGCATGCCGAAAGTTGGCGGAATTTCGGATGCGTCGAGTACGCCGAGCCGACCGCTGGTACCGGCACCCATATAAAATATACGGCCTCCGCGCTGCATGCGTTCTACAATGGCAGTGACAAGTTTTTCTATTTGTGGGATGCATCGTTGTACGGCATCAGCCACTTTATGGTCTTCTCGGTTGATATCTTCCAGTAATTCACGCACCGGCATCTGTTCCAGATTGTCGTAGAGTGAAGGTTGTTCGGTTATTTTCAGGAAACTCATGAATTGTATCTGTTTAGAATGTGTTTTTATGAAAGTTTACCAGTCCTTTGAGTGGAGCTTTTTCTATGTGCTTGAGTGTAAATCCGTGCAGATTCATGGCTTCGCGGAGTTCTTCTTGCAGATAGTATGCTACCGAACCGGTAGCATATACCGGTACATGAGACGGGTATTGGCTCAGATTACGGGTGATGAAACTTTCGAAACTGTCCATTATCAGTTTGTGTATGGCCGGTTCTTGGCGGAACTTTACGATAAAGGGAACCATTCCTGCCAGGAAACGGTTGGGCATCGGCTCACGGTAAATGCGCTGTATAATCTCTTCTTGCGTAAACTGATATTCGTTATTGAATGCAAGACGAATGTTTTCAGGAAGCTGTTTTTTCAGGCAGTCGGCTATCAGGCGTTTTCCCATATAGGCACCGCTGCCTTCGTCGCCGATGATATATCCCAGGGGAGGAATATTGTCCACAATCTTTTCTCCATCGTAGTAGCATGAATTGGAACCTGTTCCTAATATGCATGCAATACCGCTGTCGTGTCCGCAAAGAGCACGTGCAGCTCCGAGTAAGTCATTATATACTTCTGTATGAGTTTGTTCTCCGAAGACTTTCTTCAGGCAAGAGTTAAGCAATTTCCCTTTTTGTGGAGTGCATCCGGAACCGTAAAAATATATATATTCGATGGGTTCTACAGGTAATTGTGGAAGCAATTCCCTGTATAAAATGGCAAGGATTGTTTCCTGTGACTGATGGAAGGGATTTATGCCTTGTGTCTGTACGCAGAAAATGCTCCCTTCGTTTATTCCACACCAGTCAGTCTTGGTCGAACCACTATCTGCTATCAGTATCATAAGCTTGCATTTTTGGCAAAGATACGGATTTAGTAATAAATACCTGCTTTTCGTGCATTTTATTTCTGGGAGGCTTTATCATTATAAATGAAAGCCCGCACTTTATTTTGTGCACCGCCCGATGCACAACACTGCATCGCGGCATGCACTACACTGCACCGCCCGATGCACAACACTGCATCGCGGCATGCACTACACTGCACCGCCCGGTGCACAACGTTGCATTGCCCGGTGCACAAAACCGGGCAGGCGTCTTTACGGATGTTTTTCCTTGCTTATTTCCCTTCGCGCGCTTTCTTTCCGAATTCGGGGTCGATTTTCAGTAATGCCGTAGCACCGAAGGTAGCAGCGCAGCATATCATTACCCAGATGAAGAAATGACGGTAACCCACAAGCTCCTGCAATGCTCCTGCAACCATTCCGGGAAGCATCATGCCCAGTGCCATAAAGGCTGTGCAGATGGCATAGTGAGCGGTCTGGTGGCTTCCTTGCGAATAATATATAAGGTATAGCATATAAGCCGTGAATCCGAATCCGTAACCAAACTGTTCCGTGAAAATACATGTGCTGATAATCCACATGCTTTCGGGTTGTGCATAGCTAAGGTAAACATATACCAGGTCGGGTAGTGAAATAGCCCATACCATAGGCCAAAGCCATCGTTTCAGTCCGCCCTGAGCAGCTGCAAGTCCACCAATGATACCGCCTAAGGTCAGTCCGATAACACCCACTGTACCTTGTACGAATCCCACTTCCTGAGTACTCAGTCCAAGTCCGCCTTCACTTATGGGGTCAATCAGAAACAGATTGGCCATCTTGGCCAGTTGGGCTTCGGGCAGGCGGTAGAGCAGCATGAACAGGATGGCAGCCCATGCTCCTTCTTTACGGAAAAAGGAAACGAATGTTGCCAGAAATTCCTTCATCAGGTTTGAACGGTTTACCTCTTTGGCCGCACGGTCGGTAGCCGGATGAGGTAACCGGTACAGGTGATAAAGGAAGGCTGCGATGAAGAGACCGGCCAGAATCATGAATGTGAGTGTCCAGGCATACGGTATACGTCCGGTACTGGTCTCCATATATCCGGCCAGCATGATGAGCAGTCCTTGTCCGGCAATGGTGGCAATGCGGTAAAAGGTGCTGCGTATACCCACGTACATCGACTGTTCGTGAGGAGTAAGTGCCAGCATGTAAAATCCGTCGGCTGCAATATCGTGGGTGGCCGAACTGAAAGCCATCAGCCAGAACAGTGCCAGTGTGGCCTGAAAGAAATGCGGACCGGGAATGGTGAGTGCTACGCCGGCCAGTCCGGCACCAATAAGCAGTTGCATGGCAGTGACCCACCATCGCTTGGTCTTCAGCAAATCTACAAACGGGCTCCAGAACGGTTTGATAACCCATGGCAGATAAAGCCAGCTGGTATAAAGGGCAATGTCTGTGTTGGATATGCCGAGCCGTTTGTACATGACTACCGATATCGTCATTACGGCAACGTATGGAAGCGCTTCGGCAAAATATAGAGTGGGAATCCATGCCCACGGACTGATATGCTTTTTCATGGTTCGTATAGTTTTTCTATTTGTGCTCCACGGTAATAATGGAGCAGTATGTCGGTATAGTTGTATCCCTGCCGGGCCATCATGGCAGCTCCAATCTGGCACAGGCCCACACCATGTCCCCAGCCGGCTCCGGTAAGGATGAACTTTTGCGGAATTCCGTCCTTACAGTTTTCAGCATCAACTACAAACGCCGAGCTGAACAGGTGTGTATGCGATAAAATACGTCTGATTTCTAATTCCTTCCCGACAGTGAGCGTTTGTCTGGTTCCTGTAATCTTCAGTAGTTCGATACGTCCCGAAGGCCCTCTGCGGACGGGCTTCAGACTGATAATGTGTCCGAAGTCAATCCCCGAGCACTGACGGATAAGTGCAGCCAGTTCTTCCTGAGTGTAGTCTACTTTCCAACGGTAGAAATCAGTTGTTTCCTGATCGTAGCTGTTTAGTATCTGGCGCAATACCTCGTGGTCGGCAGTATTACAGAAAGCCGGTGGTGCAGACCGTATCCACCGGTCGGCTTCTTCTTCGCGTGTAAGGTCGGGAAGGGGAGCAGAATCGCTGTTGTCGCGTACGGCTTTCAGATATGAAAACTGTTTGTCTTCCCAACACGTGGCGAATTCTTCACTGATGCCTCCACAGCATTTGGAGAACCGTGCATCGCAGATTTGTCCTTCGGATGTGAGTACTTGTCCGCCGGTGGCATGTACAGCCTCGTATACTGCCGGATTCGTGGCACGTGTAATACCCTGATAACGCTGACAGTGGTCATCGGCACATACATCATAAAGGGTATGGTCTTCACGGTCATACCAGCGTATCAGCGTATCATCTGTACGGGTGAACGAAGGCTGTTGTTTTTCTTCGTTTCCCTGATGCATGGTATCTCGTTTCTTTATTTGTGCCAGCAGCCAGCTTCGTGAGATAACGGCATGGGCCTTGAGCAGCTCGGGTGAAGACGTGGCGCTCATTTCCGACGAGATAACACTGGTGAGATATGTCTCTACGGGAAGTATATTGATGGCTATCAGTTCATCTCCGTTTGAAATGAGGCGGAGTATTCCCGGAAAGGTCTGAGTTTCTTTCCGTTCCCAATGAAAATTGATACCGATAGTTACATTAGTAATGCTGAATGAGTCTTCATCTGTTTGCGGACGGAATACGATTTCATGATAGATGCGTCCGTCCCAGCATATGCCTTGTTCCGAGCAGTATGCCCTTTGCAGACCTTTTACCGTTTGCTGTCCGGCCAGATATGAGTTGTTGAGGATAAACTCAATTTCTTTGGCATGTACAATTCCTACGCTGACGCAAAAATCCTTTTCATTCATCTTCTTTCAGTTTTTTCAGGAGTTTATCCATAGCCTCATGGCTGATGCCTACTTCGGCCAGTATGTTGGCTGCATTTTCGGAAGAAAGCAGATGGAAGTCTTCTTCGCGTGGAGTAATGATGAGGCCGGCCATGTCGAGTGCTCCCGGACTGGCCAGATGATGTGCATTACCTTCTTCATAATAACATTGCGGACGATGTTTGCTGCGTGGGATAATGACCGCAATGGTGCGTCCGGTATCCGTATCATTCCACGCCAGAATATTCATTCCGGGTTCCGGTTCATCGGCTTTTACAGGCAACCGGTTGTATATCTCAAGAAACATCTGTCTGCCAATGCAGGCTGCTTCGTCATTCCATCCTTCCAGAATAAGTGCCAGTGCCGGGCAGAAATAATCCTTTATCTCAAATATGCTGACTTTTACATCCTTGTTATATGCAGTGCGTAAGGCAGATACATTCATGTTTTGATAGAAATGCTTTATAAGAGGAATTTCCTCTTTGCTTCCTGCCTGGAAATGAAGATGGTCGGGTGCCGACGCTCCGCAACGTGGTCCGTTGTAGAACACTACATATGGAGAGAAACGGTGTGCCATTTCCAGAAAATCGCCAAACCCGTCTTTGATGCGTTGCGGTCGGTGTCCGTTAGATGGTAACGTGAAGTGTTCGTTCAGAATAGGGTATGGGTTGACCAATAATTCATATTGCCCGAAGCAAGGATAGCCGAACTGTTCGGCAGGACGATTGGCTGCACATAAGAAACAGGGCCTTTCGCTGATTCCGGCATTGCTGATATTGGCTTTGGTCGACACAATGCGTGCCGGGTTGTGCTGCAGAATAATTCCGTTGGACAGCGCTTTTTGTTGTACTTGCCGTAGAGCCTGATAACGCAGAGCGGTTTCGGGCCATTTGTCCAGCTGGTGCTTGAAATAATTCTGAAGCAACAAGCCATCCGGTTTCCTTTTATACAGTTGGCGGTTGTGCAGAATACGTGCTTCCAGCTCGATGGTACGTATCTTGTCTTTATACAGATTGTTGGCATTTACCTTTTCAATGCTTAGCGCCGCATCGGAGTTCCCTTCCCAGCGGCGGCACAGATAGACCACGTCATAAACTCTTCCGATACGATAACGTCTGGAAAGGGTGATGCCTGCTGCATAGTCTTCTCCATAACTGGTATTGGGCAACAGCATTTCCCGCAAAACAGGAGTATAGAAAGCGCGGGGTGCACCCAGTCCGTTAATGCGAAGCGCGTTGTTCCGGCCATTGTCCGGTGTCCATTCCTTATGGTCGATGATGCCGGGAGGCAGGGTATTAAGCTTGAAATCTGTCATCCGGTAGGTCCCTACTACCATACCGCACTGTTGTTCGTAGAAGGCATTGACAATAGTCTGCAAGGTATGTTCGTCACTGTAAATGTCATCACTGTCAAGCTGGACGGCAAATTTTCCACATTCAGGATGAAGGATTGCCGTATTCCAGCAACCACCGATACCTAAATCCGTGCGTTCGGGAATGACGTGTATGACTCTCGGATCGTTCTTATAGGAAACGATAGCTTCCGATGTGCCGTCTGTGGAATGATTGTCAACGACTATCAGATTGAAACTGAAGTCGGTTTGCTGTTTCAGTACGGAATCAATGGCATCTTTTATGGTACGCACACGGTTTCTTATCGGAATAACGACAGTTGCCTCCGTATTGAAAGACTCGGCATTTAGGTTGAGTGGTTCGAAGTCGTCAGGATAGAGATAGGCATTGATACTTTTCAGATGACGGGTGCATACCTGTTCCATTTCAATCTGCACTTCTCTGTTTCGGGGATTGACATAATCAAACTGTTTTTCACCGGACAGACGGCTGTCGAGTTCTGTTTCTGTATATAGGAATTCATTGACATGGACAATCTTCTCAGGAGAGCATGCTGCCATGCGCAGTCTGATATCGTAAAGTGCAGCATAACTGAGTTGTGGAATCTCTTTGGCGTATTTTCTGAAAGCTTCGCCATTCATGAACCATACGGAACCGAAATTAAAGTCGTCTCTCAGACTTCCCTTCTGGTAGTCTATTACCGGACAGCGTTCACAACTGTTGTCGGGCTTTTGCAGATAATGGTCAGCATAAACCAGTAACGCACCGGTCATTTCGGCCACTTGGGCAAAACGTTCCAAAGAACGGAATCCCAAACGTAGCGGTGTATGTTTGGTATATAACAGTATATGCCTGCTTCCGCCGGAAGCATGAGCGATTTTTTGAATTCCGCTGGTGGAGAATAATGAATCGGTTTCTATATATTGGCATCCATACGGAGCTTCATGTGCCGGAGCAGAGCTGACCAGCAGGAATATGTCTCCTGTAAGTTTGCTTTGTTGTAATTCTTTAATGGTGAGTTTTGTCCATTCCTCATTTACATAGGGAATAAAACAACTGATTACTTGTTTCATTACAGTATATCTTTAGACTTATTTTTATAAAGTAATGCAAATATAGACATTAAGTGGGTGAAAGCTGTATAGTTTTGTTATTTTTCTGTTACCTTTGCCTGGTAAACAGGTTTGATAAAGGAATATATGGAAACAGCAAAACAAGCTTTATTGGGAATGACATTGGCAGAACTGCAGACAGTAACCTCTACTCTGGGTATGCCCAAATTTGCAGCAAAACAAATCGCTTCATGGATTTATGACAAGAAGGTATCGTCAATTGATGAGATGACAAACCTTTCTCTGAAACATCGTGAGCTGATGAAAGAGCATTATGAAGTGGGAGCTTCTGCTCCGGTTGAAGCCATGCGCTCAATAGATGGAACCGTGAAATATCTGTTCCGTACTCAGACAGGAAATTATGTTGAGGCTGTATATATTCCTGAGGAAGAACGGGCAACCTTATGCGTTTCTTCGCAGGTGGGATGCAAGATGAATTGCCTTTTCTGCATGACAGGGAAACAGGGATATACCGCAAGTCTTACCGCTAATCAAATCTTGAATCAGATATATTCTATTCCTGAACGGGACACATTGACCAATGTGGTCTTTATGGGTATGGGAGAGCCTTTTGATAATCTGGATGAGGTGTTGAAAGCCTTGACTATTCTTACGGCCGATTACGGATATAAGTGGAGTCCGAAGCGCATTACGGTTTCGTCTGTAGGACTGAAAAAAGGTTTGCGCAGATTTATAGAGGAAAGTGACTGCCATCTGGCTATCAGCCTGCATTCACCCATACCGGAACAGCGTGCCAGTCTGATGCCGGCAGAGCGGGCCTATTCGATAACGGACATTGTTGATTTGCTTCATAATTATGATTTCAGCAAACAACGTCGTCTGTCATTTGAATATATCATGTTTAAGGGGGTAAACGATTCCATGCTTCATGCAAAGGAACTGGTGCGTTTGCTTCGTGGATTGGACTGTCGTATCAATCTGATTCGCTTTCATGCTATTCCGAATGTTGATTTGGAAGGAAGCAGTATGAATGTGATGATTGATTTCAGGGATTATCTGACCAAAAACGGTATCTTTACAACCATTCGCGCATCGCGTGGTGAAGATATCTTCGCTGCATGCGGAATGCTTTCTACAGCAAAGGAACAACAAATGAAAAAACAATAATAATTCGACATATATTATGGATAAAGATAAAATAAAGGTAGGTATTACACAGGGAGATATCAATGGAGTAGGATATGAAGTTATATTCAAAACGTTTTCAGATCCTACGATGCTCGATATGTGTGTGCCTGTTATATATGGTTCGCCCAAGGTGGCAACCTATCATCGTAAAGCGATGGATCTGCAAGCCAATTTCAGCATTGTAAACAGTGCTTCAGAAGCAATGCACAATAAGCTGAACATAGTAAACTGTTCAGACGATGAGACGAAGGTGGAGTTCTCAAAGCCTTCTGCGGAGGCAGGAAAGGCTGCATTCGATTCTTTGGAAAAGGCTTTGGAGGAATATCGTCAGGGTCTGATAGACGTATTGGTTACAGCTCCTATCAATAAGGCAACCATCCAGTCGGAGAATTTCCAATTCCCGGGTCATACCGAGTATATTCAGGAACGTGTGGGTGAAGGCAATAAGGCTTTGATGATATTGATGAAAGACGATTTCCGGGTTGCTCTTGTTACGGGACATGTTCCGGTAAAGGATATTGCTTCAACTCTGACAAAAGAACTGATAGAAGAAAAACTGCGTATATTCAATAATGCGTTGAAGGTAGACTTTAATATTGATTGTCCGCGTATTGCTGTATTGGCATTGAATCCGCATGCGGGTGATAATGGTTTGCTGGGAACGGAAGAAAAGGAAATCATTATACCGGCAATGGAAGAAATGAACGCACAGGGAATCCGTTGTTTCGGACCTTTTGCTGCCGATGGTTTTATGGGCTCTGACCAGATAACCCATTTTGACGGTGTTCTGGCAATGTATCATGATCAGGGATTGGCTCCTTTCAAGGCGCTGGCTATGGATGAAGGCGTAAACTATACGGCAGGATTGCCTATTGTGCGTACCTCACCCGACCATGGAACGGCTTATGATATTGCAGGTAAAGGTATTGCATCAGAATCTTCTTTCCGTCATGCCGTATATGTGGCTTTGGATGTATATCGCAATCGTCTGTTTGATGAAGAGATTCATGCTAATCCTTTGCGCAAGCAATATTATGAAAAGCGTGATGACAGCGATAAACTGAAACTTGACACAATAGATGACGAAGAACTGTAAGAAGTTGTTCGTTGATTGATAAATTCAGGTACAGAACATGTTTCCCGATGTGAAAAACAGGGTAATAACTTGTCTTATTCGATGTTCTGTGCCTGAATATTTTTTATCCGGAGGAAAGCCGAATTGCTAAAAACTGCCAAAATTGCAGTTATATTTATAAAGTAATTCGTACTTTTGTCTCATAATATATTATATGTCTATGGTAACGTCTGAAATTCAACAGGTAAAACTGAAGTTTGGTATTATTGGCAATTCTGAAGGATTGAATCGGGCAATTGATATAGCCATTCAAGTGGCGCCTACGGATTTGTCTGTTTTGATAACCGGAGAAAGTGGTGTAGGTAAAGAGCATTTCCCTAAGATTATTCATCAGAACAGCAGCCGGAAACATGGACAATATATCGCTGTAAACTGTGGAGCCATACCGGAAGGTACCATTGATTCAGAACTGTTTGGTCATGAAAAAGGAGCTTTTACGGGAGCCATAGGTGAGCGCAAAGGATATTTTGGTGAGGCTAACGGTGGTACTATATTCCTGGATGAGGTGGGAGAGTTGCCTCTGTCTACTCAAGCTCGTTTGTTGCGTGTGCTTGAAACCGGTGAATTTATCAAGGTCGGTTCATCCAAAGTGGAAAAGACAAATGTAAGAATAGTTGCTGCGACCAATGTTAATCTGGCTCAGGCTATTGTAGACGGACGTTTCCGTGAAGACTTGTATTACCGTTTGAATACGGTTCCTATCAAGATTCCTCCATTGCGTGAACGTTCGGAAGATATATTTCTGCTCTTCCGGAAGTTTGCTTCTGATTTTGCAGAGAATTATCATATGCCTCCTATTCAGCTTACAGAAGATGCCCGTAAGGTACTGATTTCTTATCCGTGGCCCGGTAATATCCGTGAGTTGAAAAATATAACGGAACAGATATCCATTATAGAAAAGAAACGTGAGATTGATGCAGATATATTGCAGACATATATTCCACTGCATCAGGATGCGCGTTTTCCGACAGTTGTTGGAAACGGTTCACAGGGAAAAAGCTTTGACAGCGAGCGTGAGATATTATATAAAGTACTGTTTGATATGCGTAATGATGTGAATGAATTGAAGAAGCTGGTTCATGAAATCATGTCAGAACGTGCGAATGGCAATGTGCAGCAGCCTTCTTCTTCCGTTCCTTATTATCCTCAGTCAGATCTTCATCTGGTGCCGGCACAGTTGAATAATAATATGCCGACCATTGATATATCCTCATCTCAGAAAAAGAGTCCACATGCCGACATATCCGATACGGATGAGTATGTAGAAGAATCATTGTCATTGGACGATGTAGAAAAGGAGATGGTAAAGAAGGCATTGGAAAGGAATCATGGCAAACGTAAAAATGCAGCTAAAGATTTGAATATATCAGAACGTACATTGTATCGAAAAATTAAGGAATATGGTTTGGAATAGTTTGATAAAACAAGGAGTTGCATGGCTCTTTATAGTAATGACAATGCTTTCATGCACTATTTCATATAAATTTAATGGGGCTTCTATCAATTATGATAAAGTAAAGACTATCACAATCAATACATTTGAAAACCGTGCACTTTATCAGTATGGTCCGTTGGCCTCTACCTTTAATAATAAGTTGCAGGACGCATATGCGCAGCAGACTAAACTGCGTTTTGTAAAACAGGGAGGAGATTTGGAACTTTCGGGAGAAATTGTAGGTTATGACGTCTATAATAAATCTGTTGCGGCAGACGGCTTTTCTGCTCAAGTTGAATTGCGTTTGACCATTAACGTCCGTTTCGTAAACAACACCAATCATGCAGAAGATTTTGAGCAGCGGTTTACGGCTTCGCAAACTTATGACTCAACTTTGCAATTGACTTCCGTACAGGATGGTTTGATAGAAGAAATGACGAAAGAAATTGTCGATCAAATCTTCAATGCTACTGTTGCTAATTGGTAATTTGAAAAGAAATGGTTGATATACAGGAATTTTTAGAACATCCGGAGTCGTTGGACAAAGATTCATTATATGAATTGCGAAATTTATTGGCGCATTATCCATATTTTGAAACCGTGCGTTTGTTGTATCTGAAGAACCTATATATTTTGCATGACCCTTCTTTCGGAGAAGAATTGAACAAGTCTGTTGCTTATATTACTGACCGTTCTTTCCTGTATCATTACATTGAGGGAGAATTCAGGCATCGTTCTGTGAGAAAAGCCAGTATTGCAGATGAACAGAATACGGAAGAAGAAGATCGCACACTGAGCTTGATTGATGCTTTTCTGGCTTCGATGCCGGAGGAATCGAATTATGCAGCTATCGGGAACAGTGTGGCTACGGACTATGCTTCATATTTGTTGGAGGAAAAAGACGGAGAAGATACAGAACTGAAAACTCCTTTGCGTGGACAGAATCTTATTGATAAGTTTATCGAAGAGGCAGACAGGAAGAACTTCTTTGTGCATCAGAATGAAAAAGACTGGGATACAGAACAAGACCGGGTTGAAGATCAGGATGATGAGTTGGAAGATGATAGCTATTTTACGGAGACTTTGGCTAAAATCTATATAAAACAGCAACGATATTCTAAAGCTCTTGAAATTATTAAAAAATTAAGTTTGAAATATCCAAAAAAAAATGCTTACTTTGCAGACCAAATTAAATTTCTAGAGAATCAGATTATTAACGCTAAATCAAAAAAATAAAAAATGATTGTATTTGTAATATTAGTTTGTTTGATTGTATTAGCAGCCGTATTGATGTGTTTCATTGTGTTGATTCAAAATTCCAAAGGTGGAGGTTTGGCTGCTGGCTTTGCTTCTTCAAACCAAATCATGGGAGTTCGTAAAACTACCGATGTCTTGGAGAAAGCAACATGGGGATTGGCTATTTTTATGGTTGTATTGAGCATTGCGTCAGCATATGCATTGCCTACTGCATCAGGAAATGATTCTGTAATGTTGAAAGAGGCTCAGAAAGAAAGTCAGACTAATCCGCAGGGAATTCCGGGATTTGATGCTTCAAGAGTTAACACAACAGAGCAAGAGCAACCGGCCGCTTCTCAAGAAAACGCTACAGAAAATGCAGCTCAGCCTGAGAATAAGGCTGAATAAGCATAATTTGATTGGTTTGTAAACTATCAAACTCAATTATAGACGATGTCCGTTATACATTTGTATGGCGGACATTTTTTATATATCTTTTTTTATTCTGTTGTCGATGCTTTTATAGAAGTTTACTATTTTTGTTTCCATAAAATCTAATAACTAAAAAACACGTACAAGTATGTCTATTGAAAATTCTAAAATTGGGCATTACCGCTGGCGGGTAATAGCCTTGTTGTTTTTTGCAACAACGATAAACTACATTGATCGCCAGGTGTTGGGGATGTTAAAACCCGTAATAACTGATGATATTCATATTTCTGAGGCCGATTATGGTTATATAGTTTCAGCGTTTCAGGCAGCATATGCGTTGGGACTTCTTTTTATAGGCCGTATCATTGATAAATTTGGAACACGTATTTCTTACGCGGTGGCTATTGTTGTATGGAGTCTTGCCGGTTGCTTTCATGCGGCAGCGCGTGGAGCTTTAGGTTTTGGTATGGCTCGTTTTTTTCTGGGACTGGGCGAGAGCGCCAATTTTCCGGCGGCAATTAAGGCTACAGCCGAATGGTTCCCGGTGAAAGAACGGGCATTGGCTACCGGTATCTTTAATGCGGGCAGTAATATAGGAGCTGTCGTTTCACCTATTATTGTTACTTATGTTACCGTGGCTTATGGATGGCAGATGGCATTTATTATAACCGGCGCATTGGGAATTGTATGGATGTTCTTTTGGTTGGCATTCTACAAGCTGCCCAAAGATGCAAAAAAGCTGACGAAAGAAGAATTTGATTATATCAATCAGGATGAAAAGAAAGCTTCAACGGAAACTGTGGAAGGAGAAAAAGGTATGAGTTGGATGCAATTAATCAGACAGCGGGCTTCCATAGGCATCTGTTTGGCACGTTTCGTCTGTGACTGGGTTTGGTGGTTCTTTTTGTTCTGGACTCCGGATTTTATGGAAAAAACATATGGAGTGCATATTCAGGAGATGGTATTGCCATTGATTGTTATATATACATTTTCTTCGTTTGGTGGAATCACGGGAGGATACATATCTTCAAAGTTAATAAGTATGGGAAAGAGTGTAAGTTTCTCTCGTAAGGCTGGATTATTGATTTGTGCTCTTTTGGTTGTACCGGTGTTACTTATTCCGGAGATTGATTCTTTGTGGGTATCTATTGCAATTATCAGTTTGGCTTGTTTTGCTCATCAGGGTTGGGCTTCAAATATATATACTGTTGTTTCTGATTATTATCCCAAACAGAATGTGGCTACGATGACATCAATATCCAGTTTTACCGGTTCTATTGGTGGTGTTTTGGCTGCTTCATTCGTTGGAAATGTATTGGAAATAACCGGAAGCTATTTTATTGTGTTTATGATAGCCGGCTTTGCATATTTGTTGGCTTGGTGTTGTTTGCAATTGTTTCTTCCCAAGAAAAGCAAGTTTTAATATTTGATGATTTTATTTCGAACTCACGTTATAATAGTTTTCTCTCTCACCAGAAGAACGGAGTGGTAAGGCGTTACCGATGACTCCGTTCTTTTTTATAGCTGTTTGTATACAGAAAAATAGATACTGATGTCACTATAAAATTTTAGCCCCTGCAAATATTTCATACATGGATGGAAATATAAGCAGGGGCTTTGTTATGTCAATCTTTGAAGATTATTTGCTGTGATTTTATTCGGCAGTATTTGTTTCACCGGTATAGTCGGATTGGATACTGGGATATCCAGATGCTGTGAGATCCCATATTTCATTGGCTTTCCAGATTGTGCCGTCTGTAACTGTAAGGTTATTTACTTCTTCTACGAGCGTAGAATAATTATTTTTGCCAACTTCTACACAATGGTTTAGCGTTGTTGAGCCTTTTCCTAGTAGTGTTATTCCACTAATTCCATCTGGGAGAATGGCATAGCATGAAGTAATATTTCCATTACTATATCCGGCAATTGCACCTTTTCCGGCTTCATTACCGCTGACTTCGCCAAGAAGGGATACATGAGTAGAGTAGCAGCCGTAAATATTGGCTGATTGGTTATAATTATATCCTGCAATGCCGCCCAAAGTCTCAGATGTCAATGCTTCAGCTCCGATTTCTGAATAAGCCGAATAACAGGCTACAATTTCACCGCGTGTATTGTATCCTACTATACCCCCCAATCGTGTGCTTGCATCCATTGACTCATGAATGACCGTTATGTTATTTGCTATACATTGTGCTACGGTTCCAAAACCGTTTTCACCTGCTATTCCTCCAGCCCAATAGCCGGATATAGTGATTCCATTTACAGCGCATTTCAATAACCTGCCGCTTGTTTCTACTCTATTTTCTTCTGAATTTTGTCCTACAATTCCTCCGGCACATGTGCTTGAACCAGTTGCAGAAATCGTAGAATTGCCCGACACTGTACAATATTCTATTTTCCCGAAACTCACTCCGGCTATGCCTCCTGCTGAATGATTGGCATTGACGTTTACATTTATGGCGTTGCAATTATTCACTTGTACACTGTTGTTACCGGTAATGGCTCCGGCATAGTTACCGGATATATTTGAATCGGTAACTTTGCAGTTCTCTATGATCCCCAAGCTTGCACCGGCTATAACTCCGGCATATGAAGTAGGAATTCCTATAATCGTTGCTTTTGAGAAGTTTACATTATGTACTTTTGCTCCTGTAGCCATCCCACCGAAGAATCCAATATTTGAATTTTCATTTTCTATAGTCAGATTATTGATGTATTTTCCATTGCCGTTGAATTCTCCGGAAAAGCCGGTGCCAGTATTTATATCAGTTCCTACGGGAGTCCATGATTGGTCGGTCATATCAATATCTGCTTCCAGAATAACTTTGCTGGTTAGCTTGTCTGTTTGTTGGGCCCAATTTATTAATCCTTTGGCGTTGTAGATATGATAAATTCCGTTTATAACTTCATAGCCGCTTTCAGGTAAGAAATTGTCGGGAGTGATGTGTCCTAAATCCATAATGTGTCCGGCGGTCAGAGTCATGGATGTGCTTCCAGAACGCGTCCATACATTTCCATCCTTATTATATATACGGATGGTAATGCCGTTGCTGAGAGTTCCTGGTGCAGTTACAAAATAATAGGTTTTTCCCGATTCGAAAGTACCGGTCATCTCCAGCGTTGTGATGGAACCTTCGGTCTGTATGTTAGCCGATGGAACAGGTTGTGTTGCATCTATGCTCACTGTTCCTGCCAGAAGTTCGCCGTTATTGCCTCTGAAAGTAATTCTGCTGATGCTGTTATTTCCCGAATCGAGCGTGAACTTTATAAGGGCACATGTGTTTTTGAAATGCAGATTCTTATTTTCGTCGGCAACGGCTACCGAAGGATTCAGCATGGATGCAAAGCTTCCGGCGTGTGCTGTTTGCTGGGCTGGGAGAGTGGTGGTAATAATACTGCCGCTGATTGTTGCGCTTTCGTCATACGGATAAAGGGCATAATAGTTTCCTTCATCGGATATAGCCGTTCCTGTAAAGGTGACCGAACTTCCGCTTTCGCTTGTAGTGAACCGATTGTTATTCGATTGAGGGTCAAACAGTGAAATGGCATCGTTTGTTTCCCAATTTACTTTATTCCCCTCTGTCAGTATCGTACGTGTTGTCGCTTCCGTACCGGCAGAGAATTCCATCCATACTTTTTCAGATTGTGGCATGTTCATCTGGTCATCTTCAGAACATGCTACCGTAACCAGGAATAAACTTCCTGTTAACAAGAATGTTGTAATATTGTTTTTCATAATGATTTATGGTATTTACCAATGATAGTCTTCTTCTTCATAACCTTCATGTGTGGCACTAGTACAGATAATCTGTTGCGCTTCCATTTCAACTACGTTGCACATGGGAGCTTCGTATTGTTCTTTGTTTGTTTTCATACGCTTATTGTTTTTATTGTTATATGTTTTAGAATTGATTTCTCGAATAACGATAGGAAATAAACAGCATCTATTTACTTGGAATAATTATAGGAGAGATTAGCAAGACAAAAGTAAGTAAATAAATGGATAAACTAGTTTTATATGAGAAATTTTTTCTAAAAAGCTTCTTTGTGTAATGTGTTGCCTTGTAGAATGTTTTGTGTGTTTCTTATTTATTGTTTATAGGTTCTTAGACTGTGAATATACCTTTTTTTGGAGAGAAATTTCTTTAGTTAGAAGTTTCACAAAAGTTCCACGCGTAGAAACTTTAGTTTCATTGGGAAGAAACAAAAGTTTCGTCGAAGAGAAACAAAAGTTTCAAGCCGTTGGAACAAAAGTTTCTCTTCGGTGGAACTGATGCAACTCTTAAGGGATGTTTTTTTCGTCCTTGGTAGAACATTATTAGCAGAAAAGGTTGACACATTCGAAAGGCATATTCATAAAAAAGGTTGTCTTGAATATTGCTTATTCATGTATTAGGTTACCTTTTTTTCACTCCGAAATCAGAAAATCTCCTCCCTTAAATTCTCACAGATTTACCAAAAACCGTTCCAAATCCGTCATACTCCTGCAAAAAGGCCAAAAAAATATGTTCTACAACATGCTTGTCCTACAGACACTTATCAAATCATCCGCTACCGTCAAGATAGAAGTGCAACACCATCCCCCTCTTCCTCCGTCCTTGGAGCGTAGCGGAAAGGGAGGAGAAA